>DBXY01000046.1:757-23302 GCA_002309765.1 Verrucomicrobia bacterium UBA1200 | reverse complement strand
GCGCCGCCGAGGGTGCCGGAGAGGTCGCGCCCCCACACGTTCACGGTGCGGCCGGGAAGCTTCACGTAGGTCCCGGACCCGAAGTCCCACTCCAACAGTTGGCTAACGACCTCGTTGCGGCCGTCATAGATCCTGTGACGGAAAATATAGCCGGCATCGCCGCTCCAGACCACCCGGCCGAACAGGTCCCGATACCAGAAATACGCCTCGCCGCCCACGTTGTCGGCATACATTACATTGCCGTCAACACCCCACCACAGCCAATAGCCGTTGCGGGTTGACGGCTGCCCGGCGGCATTGATTGATAGCTTTTCTATGACGATATGGTTAGGCGAATGATAAATTGTCATGGGACATCTCCAGTATCATCCGACTCGTTTGCAGCTAGAGTACGCAGGATTTCCGCCAAATTCTGCTGCTTTCTCTCGTTTTTCGGAAGCCTAACTCGCTTAATGTACAAATACACGCGTTTTGGTGGAAGTTTATGCCTACCTTTGTCCTCATCTGGAATCGCCAATTTAACACCTGACGCCATGTTGCTTTCTGCTTGTCGCATTGTTCCTACTAGCATTTGGTGTTCAAGTTCCAGCTTGACCAAATCTTCTTCCACTTCCACCTTCGACAAATATTCACGCAACCCGACTTTACCATAAACCGACATTTTTTTATTATCACTCCATTCGACAGGCATTAGGTCGCCCTTTGTTATCGATTTACCGGAAAGGCGTTCTGCAGTCAACCGGTTTTTTGCGTTTTTTGGCTTTTCGGCATATTTAAACTCATACGCCGTTCCGGGCATGTATTTTATCGGCGCACCTTGGTTCTCCCCGTGGCAGTATCTAACCCTAAAAATGTGGTTGGCCAATTTCTGGGGATGTACCACATAAAAAAGCACAGCCGCGAGATTTGTTCCCCCATCACTAGGGTACTCGGTATAACAATGGTAAACATCGCCGGAAGGCAACACACACTCTTTCTCATATCCGGCAACCGCCGCAACCAAAAAGTTGCACTCCCGCCCGGAATCTAGGTGATAACACCCTAAAAACGATATAAGCACCACGAAAGGGAGGAGTAATTTTGTTTTTAGCATCTACCGCATCCCTTTCAATTTTCATCCATTGTGGTTAAAAAATGGTTTAACCGTTGTTGTTCCTGCTCATTTTTAGGGAGAAAGTTTTCCTGTATAGCATCAAACACAATTGCTGGGTTAAGTTCTCCCCAATCGCCGATAAAAGGCAAGTTAGGAAAAGACACATCGCCTCCCCCTGGCATGTCACATGCCTTTTCTGCCTTACGTATCACGCTTTCAAGCAACTTGGAGTTTTGCATAAGGTCGTTTATGCCATCTGATATCTCCGCTTTTGTCCAATGGTGCACAGTACCACACACAGGCATTTTAACCTCGCCCCACCCAACATCAATCAAGTCTTTAGACGAAATAGGCGCGGGATGCCAGATAGATGTTGGCCCTACTCGCCCACCCGGCATGACAACTTTTGTGGCCGGTTTCTCGTTATAATTGAAAGCGTAAGTTTTGCCTATGTAATATCTTCTAGGAAGGTCGTCCAAATGATAGTACAGGCAATTATGCAAGCGGAATATCCGTCCGGACAACTCATGGGGGCGGACTACATAGAAAATCATCGCCACATAATTTGTATGGTCTTCTTCGTCGATGTTTTCCGTAAAGACCCGGTAAGTGTGTCCCGACGGCAACACACGCTCGCTCTCGTAACCGGCAAGCACCGCCACAATTGGCCTGTCGGATTTGCCATTGTGCAAATACGCGCATCCGGCAACCGTTGACCAAAATATCATAGCTGCGCCAAATAAAGCATTACTCGTTCTCATACCAATTGTACCCACTGCTCCCGTTTTTGTCTTCATCCCTCTCGTACCGGTTAACTGAATAGCCAGAATCAAGATTGCGGCCTGCAGCATAGTCATCAAATGATTCACAACCGACTTTTACCGTTATGGCAACGGACGAAAAATCCTTAGAGCCTTTCGGCGACTTGGGCCAGCCCGAATAGGACTGAAATGCTGAATTGTTGTGTTTGTAATCAACACTGCCTGATAAGCTATCATTAACAGCCTCGCCAAACACCAAGGGAGAGCTCGCATAATGTTGGAATGTCGCCCTCAATTCTATCCTTCCATGTACACATTCAGGAAGATTGTACAACGATATTAGATTAACATAAACATTTTTAGGTTGTTCAGGAATAAATTCATTGTAAACAGAACCCATCCTAAAAGCGCCAATACGAATTCTTTTGAATAGCATCTCTTTCCTGACCAAGACCGGGGTATTATCTTTACAACTTAACAATCTTATATCCACATACTTTTTATGCAGTATGTAACCATGGAAATCATCATTAGTATCGTCAGAAAAAATTGCAAAACTCGCCCACAAATCTTTAAGTCCGCCAAATTTATTTGTTTTAACTCTAGGGCTGTCAGACACGGGACGAACGATAAATAACCCAAGCGGGTCGTACCCGTTCACCGGGTCGTTGCCGCAGTAGGCGTAGAGGTTGTGGCCGCCGCGCTCGAAGATCGGGTCCTGCGACAGCCAGCGGCCCGTATCCGGGGCGTATTCGCGGTACGCGAAACGGTAGGTGTTAAGCACCTCGTTGTAAGGCTTGGTGGAGAACCGGTAATCGAAGTCCTGACCGGTGTGGGATACGGTTTCGCCGTAGGGGCCGTAGGCGTAGGTGGCGGCAACGTTGCCGGATTCGTCAATGTACGCGGTGATGTTTCCGCCGCCGCCGTAGAGCGGGAAGTGCCATGCGCCGCCGCGCTGCACGGCCAGCAGGCCGCCGGCCAGAACCACCCGTCCGTCGGAAAACCGGGCGATCGCGTGGCCGTTGTCGCCCTGTACCTCACAAGGCATCCCGCCGAAACTCCCGTCGTAAGCGTAATTGTTTGCCCCGGACTCGTCGCACCAAAGCGCGAGATACCCGCCGTCGCTGTCCATAAAGAGCGTTTGTCGGTCCCCGGCAACGACATCGCACACGTTGGACAGCGCAAGCGAATCCCCGTATCTGCGCCGGTGTTCGGCGGTGCCGTCCGCGAACAGTATGGTGCAGCCAAAACTCGAAGCGCAGATTTTCTTTGCCGGAACGTTTTGGGCGAAGCCAATCGGATCGGCTTTGGCGCAATACGCTTGTGTAGAATCCAATGAAAGCGGTATGATCCACGCCCCGTAAGCGTAGAACTCCTCCCCATCCGGGATCCCGTCTCCGTCGGTGTCGTGGTCCAATGGATCAAGCCCGTTTGCCAACTCGGTAAAGTCGCTGACCCCGTCTCCGTCAGTGTCCGTCATTAACGGATCGGTGCCAATCTGGGTTTCGTATAAATCGGAAAGCCCGTCACCATCGGAATCCGTTTCTTCCGGATCCGATGAATCGCCAGCAACGAAAAACGGCGTGACCGCACTGGCCAGAGCCAAAGCAAATAACGCAAACCATATCCGAATTTTATTCATAATCGTTTCTTTTCAAGAGTATCAACAAACTGTTTTAAAACTGATTAATAAATACCATAATCTGCAGTTAATGTCAAAACAATAGCTACGTAAAAATTTAAGGGGTTTTCTTCATTTTCGGGCTTGTATTTTTGCGGGTTAACTGATAAATTTCCCACGTTTCTTCAACACGTTGAAAAATCATAAAAATTAGGGGGTTTCCCATGAAAAATTTGTCCCGTTGGTCGTGGTTCGCCATTGCTTTTCTCACCGTTAACGCCGCCGGATGGCTCTGGATGGCCAACCGGCATCCCGCCGCGCCGTCGCCGGATGGCGGCAACCCGCAACAGATCGCGGAACCGTCCGTTGCCGCTCCGCAGCCCGCCGCCGAGGAAAAGGCCGACGCGCCGAAACCGTTGCCGCCGTTGGAATTGTACAACGTGCAGCAGTCTTCCTTTTCGCCCGACCGGCGGCTTGAGCTGATTCTGAAGTTCAACCGCCCGGTAAGCGTGCGGCTGCTGCCGGACAACTTTAAAATTATCGCCGAGAATTCTCGCAACATCCCGTGGGAGATGGATCAAAAGAGCTCCAACGCCCTGTTCGGCACCGATATCGCCATTACCACCACCGAGCCGCTGCCGACGGACGAGGTGGTGCTCGACTTAAAAGTCCCCGATTCGGTGGAGGCGGGGGAGGCCGCGTGGGTGAACCCCTACCGCAAGATTTTCAAGGTGAGGCCCGCGTTCCGGCTTGAAGACATCAGGGCTTACACAACGGGGTTTGATTCGCCCTATCTGGTGTGCGAGTTCAATCAGCAGGTGAACGTCGATGCGGCCCAAAAGGCGGTCTCCGTTGACCCGCCGGTCGAAGACTTGTCGTTCACCACTTACGGTTGGAACTCGAACTTACGCATAAACGGTAAGTTTGTCCCCGGACAGCGCTATACCGTCAATATCGCGTCCTCGCTGAATTCCCAGCCCGGTCACCAGCTGAACCGCGACTACCGCCGCCGGGTCACGGTTCCTTCGCGCGAGCCAGCGGTAATGTTTTTGGGCAAAGGCCGCTATCTGGCCCCGGAAGGAAAACTGTTGCTGCCGATGTTGACCATCAACTGCTCCGCCATAACCTGCGAGGTTTCCCGTGTCCGCGCCGAGAACATCCACGCGTTGGTGATGCGGGAAAACTATCTTTATCGGAGTTGGTATGGCAACGGTAATTTTGAAGGGTTGGTTGAGCCGGTAAAGGAATGCGTGGTGCAGTCCAACGCGAAGTCCAATGTCAACACCCGTCTGACGTTCTCTTTGGCGGAGGCGCTTGCCGCCGGAGAAACCGGGACTTTTCTGGTAAAAGCGCGTTGCGGCGCTGCGGATGACACCATCGTGGCGAGCGTTAGCGACATCGGCCTCAGCACCCGCAGCGACCGGCAGGGCCGGTTGGAGGTTTGGGTGACGTCGCTTCGTCACGGTCAGCCGCTGGCGAACGTAAAGGTGTCGGCTTACGCGGTTAACCACAAAATGCTGGCCAGCGGTTCCAGCAACGCCAACGGCCTTGTTTCCCTCAAAGATTGCGAGGACGCCGTGGTGTTGGTGGCGGAATGCGACGGCGACAGCACTTATATGCCGCTCACCGACCGCCACCAGGTTGAGGTGGACAGCAGCGGGCGGGAATTCCTGAAAGCCGACGGCTACGAGGCGTTCCTGATGACCGACCGCGATTTGTACCGTCCCGGCGACACGGTGTTTGTTCAGGCGTTGCTGCGCGACCGGAAGTTTTCCGCTCCCAAACCGTTCCCGGTGCGGTTGCGGCTCTACCGGTCTGGCAGCGCCACCATGTTGCGCGAGTTCGCGCTGATGCCCGACGCGCTCGGCGCCGCCACCCAAGAGGTGGAAATCAAGGATTACTACCCCTCCGGGCGTTACGAGATCATTCTGTCGCTGCCCGGCGATGACGGCGCGGAGCTAGGTTCGCGCCGGATTACCGTTGATTCTTTCGTTCCGCCGCAAACCCGCGTGGCTTTCCGTAATCTGCCCCAGCGGATCGACTATGGTCAGAAGAAGTTCTCTGCCGCACTGTTTGCGGAGCATCTGTTTGGCAAGCCCGCCGCCGGATTGGGCGCGGAGTTGAAATGCCAGTACTATGCGGTCGATTTCAAGCCCGAAGGATGGGACGGCTACAGTTTTGGCGACAGCGAGAAAAAGTGGGCTTCTACCTGGGACAAGCTGGATCAGACGACGGATGAAAAAGGCTTGGCCAAGTTTGATGTCGAGCTGAAGAGCGACCTCCGCCCGCCGGCCAGATTGAAGTTGGGGTTGGACGGCAAGGTGCTGGAAACCAGCGGGCGTCCGGTGGCCGTTCACGCTAAGCTGGATTATGACGCGTACCCCTTTTATCCCGGCATAAAAACGCCGGAGAGCGGCTTCGTCAACCTTGGGCAGCTGACTCTGCCGGTGGCGTTGGTCGCACCGGACGGCAAACGCTGGGAGAAGACGGAACGGCTTGAGACCAAACTGGAGCAGGTTTATTGGAACAACGCGCTGGTGCGCGACGGTGACCGTTACATCTGGAAGAGCGAGCGGATTAAACACGAGGTTTCCTCCTGCAAAATCAGCGCGGGCGGGCGCGGTGACGCCAGCGCCACCTTTGAGGTGCCCGCTCCCGGTGCGTACATCGCCACCGTGTCCGACCCCGCCAGCGGCGCGTCCGTTAGCTGGAGCTTCAACGCCTCCGGCGGGTCCGCCACTTCCTTGAGCATCGACCGCTCCAAGCCCGACGTGGTTGAGATTACCATGGACAAGCCGGTTTACCAACCCGGCGAAACCGCGAAAATCCGGCTGCGCGCGCCGTTTGACGGCGTGGCCTGGGTAATGATGCACCAGCGGCTGGCTTTGGAAAGCTGGGTCATCCCGGTTAAGGATCATATTGGCGAACTGGAGGTGAAATTGTCGGAGGCTTTCGCGCCGAACGTGGAAATCGCGGTGAGCGTGGTGCGTCCCGCCAAAGCCGAGAATGTCTGGAGCGCCCACCGGGCTTCCGGCAACGCCATGCTGGCCGTGCAACCCGCAGTCCACAGCCTCAAGGTCGAGATCGAGCCGCCCGCGTCGCCCGTAATCCCGGCTCGCGAAATGCCGGTGCGCGTGAAGGTCCGCGACAGTCAGGACCGCGTTCCCGATCAGGCGGCGGTTACGGTGATGGCGGTGGACGAGGGCATCTGCATGCTCGCTGATTACAAAGTGCCCCGTCCGAACGATTTCCTGTTCGCCGCCCGTAGCGGTAGTTTCGAATTCTACGACATTTACCGCCGGTTGATGCCGATAATCGAGGAGGCGGAATTTTTGGCCGGCACCGCCTCGCACGTCGGCGGCGGCGGCGACGTCGATATCGGCGCGCGGCTCAATCCGATTGCCGCCCGCCGGTTCCGTCCGGTCGCGCTGTGGCAGGGGCAGGTTTCGCTCGATGTCAACGGCGAGGCGTTGGTTCCGCTGGCGGTGCCGGAGTTTTCCGGCGAACTCCGGGTGATGGCGGTAGCTTGGACGGTTAACGCCACCGGCGCTGTCGACCTTCCGGTGAAAGTGCGGCGCCCGGTGGTGGTGCAGCCCGATCTGCCGCGGATGCTTGCGCCCGGCGATGCCACCAGTCTGACTGTCGCGCTGCACAACGAAAGCGGCGCGGACCAGAATATGCTCATCGCTTTCGGCACTGACGGACCGCTGAAGTGTGAAACCCCGTCCTCCGCCGTAGCGCTGAAGCGCGGCGAATCGAAGGTGCTGTCCATCCCCGTCCGGGCGGAGGATACGGTCGGTACGGCCCACATGCGGTTGCGGGTGAGCGGATGCGGCGAGGCGTATGACGACTCCATCGAGCTGGCGGTGCGGCCTGCCACGCCTTGGCAGACGGTTTGCGATTCCGAAATCGTAAAGCCCGGAGCCGAGTATGTGTTTGCCTTGCCTGAAAACGCGTTGGCGGCTACCGCCAAACCGGCTATTAGGGCCATGCTGCCTGGCGTGGTGGATCTCACCGAGGCGGTAGGGTACCTTCACCGTTATCCCTACAGTTGCTTGGAGCAGACGGTTTCCGCCGCCATTCCGCTGTTGGCGCTTGACGCCGGACAGCGGGAGCGTTGGGCGGCGAAGGTGGTCGAATCCGACGATATCGCCGCAACGATCGGGGAGACCGTTGACCGGATTATCGCCTCCACGAGTTGGCACGGTTTTTCGTTGTGGCCGAACAGCAGTTACATCGATCCAAACGCTTCACTGTGGGCGGGAATGTTCCTGGCACTCGCCAATCGGCAGGGCGCGGAACTTGATCCGGACACTATTTCTTCCGCGATTGAGACGTTAAGACGGGAACAGTCGGAAATCGACGAGGGATTGAAGTCCTTCCAGGCCTATTTGTGCCACATTCTGGCTTTGATGAAACATCCGGACGAGAACCTGATGGCCCGGCTCACCGAAAACAGCGAAATGCTGGATCAGGAGTCAATCATCCATCTCGCCCGGGCGTGGATCCTGTATGGAGAGGTGGGCGAGGGGCGCAAGCTGCTCGCCGGTATTGAGCGTCCCCGTGATTTCCGCGCCGCCTGTTTCGGGTTGGTCTCGTGGTTGGAGCTGGATCCGCAGTCGCCGATGGTGATGCGGTTCAAGCGGTACATCGATGATTTCCGTCGGCCGGGCATGGATCATTGGGGAACCACTCAGGACAACGCTTTGGCGATTTATGCGTTGGCGGCGTATGACCGCCGCTGCCCGTCAGTTGGAAATCAGCGGTTCGCGCTCGAGTTGTCCGCCGGCGATACGGTGTCGGCCCAAGGTTCCGGCACCAACTATTGGGAATGGGCGTCAACCGAAATAGTGGCAGCCCCGTTGCGGGTGCGCAACACCGGCAATTCCGATTTGTGCGTGTCGCGGCGGCTCAATTACGTGCCAAAGGCGGATGCCCTGCCCGCCAAGAGTTCCGGGATCACCGTTTCGCGCACTTGGCTCGATATCAACGGTGAGAAAATCAACCCCGCGAAATTGCGCCGCGGGGATCAGGTGGTGGTTCAAATCACGGTCAGTGCCGTTGATGACATTTCCGATCTGGTGGTGGAGGATTTGCTGCCCGCCTGCCTGGAGATTGAGAAGACCGACCTTTGCAGAGCCCAAACGCTTTCATGGATCAAAGAGGATGAAAACGAATGGGTGGTACACCGCGAAGCGCGTGATGACCGGCTGTTGCTGTTCGGCAAGTTCGCCAAGTCCAAGGACATCAAGACCGAACCCGTCAGTTACCATTACATGGCGCGGGTGGTTTCCGCCGGAAAGTTTGCGGTGCCGGCCATTCAGGCGTCGGATATGTACAATCCATCCTTCTATGGACGTACCGCCGCCGGGAAAGTCGAGGTCGGCGAATGATGGCTCAAAGAAAGGGAGAAACTATGGACCCGTTACTGGATCTGCTGAAAAAAAACGCTCGGGAATCCGATGCGGTGTTGGCTAAAGAGTTGGGCGTCAGCGAGCAGGAAATCGCGGAGCGAATTTCCGCCTACCAAAAAGACGGCGTAATCCGGGCTTTTCAGGCCATTCTTAACACCAATATGGTGGAATCGACCGATGTCCACGCCGTGATTGAGCTTAAAATCCGCCCTGAGCGCGAGGGCGGTTTTGATCGGCTCGCCACGCGGATCAGCCGCTTCGAGCAGGTGGAGTCGCTGTTTCTGATGTCTGGCGGCTATGACCTGCTGCTGTTCGTAAAGGGCAAGAGCCTGCAAGAGGTGGCGAGTTTCGTCAGCGCCCGGCTGGCCCCTTTGGACGGCGTGATTTCCACGGCCACCCATTTTATGCTGAAAACCTACAAAGACCAAGGTGTCTTGATGGAGGGAGATGCAGATGACGACCGACTGCAAGTCAGCCCCTGATTCATTTGTCGCGCCGCATGTTGCGGAGTTGCCAAAATCCGGAATCCGTGAGTTTTTTGATATCGTGTCCGGCCGTAAGGACGTGATATCGCTTGGTATCGGTGAACCGGATTTCCGCACCCCGTGGCACATCCGCGAACAGGCGATCGTCGCGTTGGAGCAGGGTGCTACCCGTTACACCGCCAACCTCGGAATGCCTTCGCTGCGTCAGGCCATCGCGGAATACACGGAACGCTCGTTCCACGCCAAGTACGACTGGCGCAACGAGATTTTGGTCACGGTGGGGGTGAGCGAGGCGTTCGACGTGGCGTTGCGGGCGGTACTGTCGCCCGGCGACGAAGTGCTCTACCATGAGCCGTGTTTTGTCGCTTACGCCCCGTTGGTTCGGCTGGCGCACGGGGTTCCGGTACCGGTGCGGACTTTCCGTAAAGACAATTTCCGGGTAACGGTGGAGGAGTTGGAACGCCACGTCACGCCGCGAACCAAGGCGATGCTGTTGAATTTCCCGAACAACCCCACCGGAGCGACTCTAACAAAACAGGACACCGAGGAGCTGGCTGATTTCGCGATCCGCCATAATCTGGTGGTTATCTCGGACGAGGTGTATTCCGAGTTGACCTACGAGGGCGGGCGAAACTCGATGGCGATGGTGGAGCGGCTTCGCGACCGGTTGATTTTTCTGAACGGATTTTCCAAAGCGTGGTCGATGACCGGTTTTCGGTTGGGTTACACCTGCGCACCGGCGGGCATCACCGACGCCATGATGAAGATCCACCAGTACTGCATGATGAGCGCCCCGACGATCAGCCAGCATGCTGGTCTGGAGGCGGTGCGGTACGGCGACAACGACATTGTCGAGATGCGCGAGTCTTACCGCCGCCGCCGCAATTTCATCGTCGCCTCGCTGAACGAGATGGGGTTGGACTGTTTCATGCCCAACGGCGCGTTTTACGTTTTCCCGTCCATCCAAAGCACTGGCATGACTTCGCGAGATTTCGCGGTGCGGTTGCTCAACGATTATGCCGTGGCGTGCGTTCCCGGCGGGGCTTTCGGCAGTTGCGGCGAGGGATTTTTGCGTTGTTCATACGCGACCGGCATGGATCAGCTCAAAGAGGCGATGCAACGGATGCGGGAATTCTTGAAACGCGGTTGACAATCGCAAAATGCGCACCGCATCTATCGGCAGCTGTGACGAGCCGACCCACCTGTTCGCGAAAAATGCGACAATATGTCGCAAAAATGCGCTTTTGTTTATGGCACGCGGAATGCTTATAATCAGCGGGATTTGTCATGAACACGAGAATTGAAACAGTTTGGAGAACTTTCGACCGTACGCTGCTGACAGCAGTATTCCTGTTGTTGGCGTGGCATTTGTCCGGTTTCCGCGACAACACGCCGGCTCCCTCCTCCGGCGCCATCGCTAAAAACGCGACTCCCTATTCCCACACGGAACCGGAAACTACACCCCTCATTGCCACGCCAGTTGAAGTTGCGCGGCAGCGTGCGGTCGACCCTTTTCGGGTAAGCTCCACCCGTACCCCGGTACGGCGGCTGGCCCGTTCTTTTTCCGATGATTGGGAGCGGGTTTCCTGTTCCCAGGCCATGGACATCCGCGGCGACGGCCGTCATTGCGAGGTGGCGATCTCCGTGCCGCACGGCATTACGTCCGATGACATAAAGATTCGCGCGGCGGATAATTTGTTGAACATTGAGATGCCCGACGCGCCGGGCGGCGTATTGCGCCGGCGCCGGATTTTTATCCCGTGCGAGCCTAATAAGACGCTGTCGGTGTCCAGTCTGCTCACCAATGGGGTACTCCGGGTCCGGGTGAACGTTAAGGAGTAGCCTCGGGTTCTTTTTTGAGGTTTTCGGATGACGTTCCGATAAACTCTCGCAGTTCCTTTTGGTATTCGCCCGGCCGCATTGCCAGCCAAATGTTGTAGTGGTCGGCGTCCTTTACCCACACGCATCGTTTCGGCTCGGCGGCGGCGGCGAAAGCTTCTCGCCCGCGGTTGAACGGCACGACTTGGTCCAGATGCCCGTGTAAAAATAATTTGGGGCAGCGGATGCGTTTCAGTCGTCGGACATTTGGGAACGGGTCACAGAACGTCAGCCGGTATTTGTTGTAGCAGCGACCGACGCTGGTGAACCCGCATTGGAAGATCAGCCCGGCTACCGGGAATTTTTCGGCAAGGTAGCAGGACGGTCCGCTGCCGATTGAGTATCCCATGAGCACGATGTTCTCCGGCGCGATTTTACGGTCTACCGTCAGGTAGCGGTAGGCGGCTTCGGCGGTGCGGTACACGCCCTTTTCTGTCGGGTGGTCCGGGGTGACGCCATAGCCGGGGTAGTCGTAACTGAGGAACGAATAACCCAACGCATTGATAATCTCCGCGATCTGCGTCAGGTTGCCTAGATCTTGACCGTTTCCATGGCTGAACAACACGGTTTTGGTGGCACCCGCCACCGGTCGCCACATCATGCCAACCGGCCCGCCGCTGTCCTCGACCAACAATATTCCCGGATCCTCCAGCCCGTATGCCGCCCGATGCGGGTGGAACATCAAGGAGTCAATCGCGAACCACACGAAAATGTTCAGCGCGATCCAAAGCAACGCCAGAAAGACCAACACCCGTATCATATCGCTAACCTCTCCGCATTGGACATTGGTAATATCTCACTTAAAAAACTTCTTCGCGGTTTGGAATTTTGTAAGCGCCACCGGACGGAAAAGAGCGTTAAGCGTGGACACGGCGGTGAATTCGCCGGATTCCGGATTGTAACGGAGCGCGTGGACTTCCCCGGTACGTTCCATTGCGACGAGCGCCAATGTGTCCGTTACAAAGATGAAATCGCGTGGCCAGCTGCCGGTAAGGAGCGTCCGCGCCTTAAAGGAAATCTTGCCCGATTTCTCGTCGTAATCGTAGGCGGCAAGGGAGTTTTCGCCGCGGTTTGAGACGACGATCCGCTTCATGTCCGGCGTGAACCGAATCGCGGCGGCCAGGCTGGGCGATTCTTTTTTTGCCGGCACGGCAAGCGTGGGTAAGGTGTCGATTATGCTAAAACCTTCTTTCGCGACCCAGCGCAGCGACGAGACGAGATTGCCGAGTTCATAGACGAGAAAGGCGAGTCGTCCGTTCGGGTGGAAGAGGAGGTGGCGAGGCCCCGCTCCCGGAGGAAGGGTTTTGAATTTGCGGCCTTCGGGGTAGGTGACGATTTCATCCGTACCCAAATCAACGACGCAGTAGGATTTTCCGTCCGGAGCCGGCATTGCCTGATGGCAGTGGGCCTTGTCCTGCCGCGGCAGGTTGGGACCGGTGCCGGTGTGCTGGTGGCACACCACCACGCCGAAACGGCCCTCGTCATCAATGGAGGCGTCGCCGGCAAATCCGCCAAGGTAATCGGCGAAGACCACGCGCCTTGCTTTCGGCATCACCGCGATATGGCAGACGCACGAGCCGACTTTAATTTCATCGATTTTCAAAAGCCGGTCACCGTTTACTCGGAAAGCCGCCAACCCCTCTCCGGTACAGGAAAAGAGCGTCCTGCCGTCCGGCGAAAGGTCCTGGTAAAGCGCGTTGGAAACCGGATACTCGGCAATAACGGACATTTTGCCGGTCGCTTCATCGAGGTTAAGCACCTTCAATCCGTTGGGATGGGTGCCGTCAGTATATGAGCCGAGGTAGATAATCATGGGTGGTAGTATTTTACGCTGTCAAGTGGACGAACATTGGTTAACGTTCCGACGTAGTGGCGGAGCCAGTGGTCGGCCTTGGGGTGAGCCTTGGCGGCTTCTTCGTTCAGTTCGATTCCGAGTCCGGGGCGGTCAGACGGATACATGAGACCGTCAGCGAAACGCACGTCCTCATCGATAACATCTTTACGCCACGGCACGTCGTCGAACAGTGTCTCGTGGATGCAGTAACCGGGTGTGGACACACCCAACGCGAGCGTGACGGCGTTGGCGACCGGTCCGGAAGGGTTGTGGGCGCAGAAGGGGATATGGTGGGCATCGCAGATTGCCGCGATTTGCTTCATTCCCGTAATGCCGCCGGAGTGGGACGAATCTGGCTGGAGGTAGTCGCAGGCGCGAAGTTCGATGGCGTCGATAATCTGCTGCGTCGTATAAAGCCGCTCACCGCAGGCGATCGGAACTTTCGTGCGCGACCGAACATCGGCCAAAGCCCGCATCGTGTCGGGGATGACCGGTTCCTCAACCCAATAAGGGGAAAACTCCTCCAGCGCGTTGCAGACCCTGAGCGCGGTGGGAACGTCGAAGCGTCCGTGGCACTCAACGAGAATTTCGGCCCGGCCCTCGGTCGCGGACTTCACTGCCGCGACGCATTGCATCGCTTTCTTGAAATCCTCCGGCGGCAGTTGTCGGTAGTTTTTGCCGAAGGGATCCCATTTAAGCCCCTTGAATCCCGCCTCGACCGCCGCCGCCGCTTTTGCCGCGAATTCCTCCGGTTCTTTCGCGCCCGCGAACCAGCAATTGGCGTAACACGGCACACCATCGCGGCACTTGCCCCCGATGAGCTTCCACACCGGTTGCTTGAGAGCTTTGCCCTTAATATCCCATAGCGCCATGTCAATGGCGGAGAGCGCGGACATCAGCACCGCCCCGCCGCGCCAGTAAGCATCGCGGTAGTTCTCGTGGAATATCCATTCGGTGTCGAACGGATCTTTGTCGACAAGCGCGTGTTCAAGGTCGGCAATCGCGCCGAGCAGCGCGTTTTCCTTGTATTCGAGCGTGCCTTCGCCGAGACCTGAAATACCTTCGTCCGTCAGCACCTTCACGAACATCCAGTTTGTGCGGTAACAGTCGATGGCGAATGTTTTTATGCCGGTGATTTTCATTCGGTTACCTTGTCTTTATTGAAGGTGAAGAAGAAACTGAAGGCCATGAGTGCCGCTCCGATTGCGTAGAAGGCGGCCATCGCGCCGAAACCGATTTCGAACCCGCGCACGCCCCACCGTTGCGAAAGCGCTCCCATCACCACGCCGGAGAGTCCGCCAAAGAAGAAGGCTATCATGTTTAGGAGACCTACTGCGGTGGAACGGTGTTCCGGCGCGATCACGTCAAACAGCGAGGCGTGGGTGTTGACTTCAAAGAGGCCGCGAAATACGCCGTAGGCGCTTGCCGCGACGAGCAGTGCGGCGAAGGAGGGAGCGAGTCCGATCCAGAGCAACATCGGTGCGCCGCAGAGAAGCGCAATCGACTGGAAGCCTAACCGGAAGCGCGGCATCTTTTTCACAAACTTGTCCGTTACCACGCCGCCCAGCAGAATCGCGGCGAACGCGAAGAGGTGGTGCCAGAGCATCACGCCCTTTCCGGCTTCGCCAACACCGACGGAGAATTTTTCGGCGGCGAATTTCGGCGCCCAAAAGAGGTAGGCGTTGTTTACGAAAACGATGGCCACGAACCCGGCGGTCGCGCAAAGCGCCGAGGGGTTGCAGAAGTATGCTCGGAGAGACTGCGCGATTGAGGAATCCTTGGGCTGCGCACCCTTCGATCTTGCCGTTCCGGATGTCTCTGCCGTTCCGTCTTTGAGCGCCCAAATAAAGGCAATACCGAGAGCGCAGCCCGCGGCACCAAAGGTAATAAAGACGTTACGCCATGTGCCGAGATATCCGAGCATCCATGCGACGACAAGCCCGGACACCATCAGCCCGATGTAAAGCGCGGCCTGATGGATGGAGAGCGCGACCGAGCGCGTCCCCTTATGGTGTACGGCGATGAGTGCGTAGGCGCTCGGCGCGTAGAAACTCTCGCCCACGCCCGTTGCGATTGAGCGGAAGAATAACGCGCCCGCGAAACCCCCGATGAAACCCATGCAGACCGTCATCAGCGACCAAGCGATCAGCGAGCAGGTGATTATCCACTTGCGTGAAAAACGGTCGCCGAGAAAGCCCGCCACCACTGTCATTGCCGCAAGCGTCCATGAGAGCGTCGTGTTGATCCAGCCGATCTGCACATCCGTCAGCTTCAAGTCGTTTTGTATCGGGATTGTCAACAGCCCGAAGAGAGCCCTATCCGCCTGATGGAAGAAGAACGCGCAACTCAGCAAAGTTATGAGAATCCATTTATACATCCACATCCTCCGGCATGTGCTGGCAGGAGCAGCCCGCGTCGCAGGTGATAATTTCTCCTGTCATGTTTGCGGAGTCGTCGGATGCTAGGAACGCAACCACGTTGGCGATGTCGCTACCTTGGGCCTCTTTGCGCAACGGGCAGTTGAGCCGCCGCCGCGCCGCCTTTGCCGGGTCTAGCACATCCCACCGCTCCGTATAGATGTAACCTGGCGCGCAGGCGTTAACGCGGATGCCCAGCGGCGCCAAATCCAATGCGAGTGCGCGGACCATGGAGTTTATCGCGCCCTTGGAGGCGCAATATGCGGTGCGGTTGCGTATCGCCCGCATCGCGGTGTTCGAAGAAAGGAACACCACGACGCCGCGCGATTCCTGCTTCATGAAGAAACGGTTGCACGCGGTCTGCGTCACTTGGAATCCGCCGATCACGTTCACGTTGAAGACTTCGTGGAATTTCGCCGGATCCATCTCAAGCGGCCCGCCGTGGCCAAGCCCCTGGTTGGCCGCATTGTTGACAAGGATGTCGAGCCGCCCTGATCTTTTTTCAATCGTGTCAAAGAGCGCGGTGACTTGCGAGAGGTCGGAGATGTCGCACGGTTGGGAAATGACACCGTCTACTCCCCGCGCCTTAAGGATCTCCGCGCCTTTAGCGGTCGAATCCGCGCTCGACCCGCACATATAGACGGTCGCGCCCTCGCGCACGAATTTTTCCACAATGTAAAGCCCCGTGTTGCGGTTCCCGCCCGTCACCAAAACCACCTTGCCCTTAAACCGGTTCACGCTTTTCCTCCTGTCGAACCACTATCAGAAATAGCCGCCCTTGTCAATAATTTCCGAGATGGTGTCGCCTTGGCGCACCCACGAGAAGATATCCACTTCGTTGCGTTCGATACCCTCGGCGCGGAGAAGTACGTCGTAGGCGATTTCACGCGGGATGCAGAGTACCCCGTCGATGTCGCCGAAGATGATGTCGCCGGGGCGTACTGTAACTTTGCCCACCTTGATCGGCACCTGGTAGTGCGTGATCATGCAGCGTCCGAGCGATCCGTTCGACGTGCGGTAGCGGTAAAATACGGGGAAGTCCTGTTCCAGAATCTGTTTCGTGTCGCGGATGCCGCCGGCGATCACCGCGCCCCGGATGCCCTTCGTCTTGGCGGTAGCCGTCATAACACCGCCCCACAGGCTCGCCTCAACGTCCGAAGACGTGTCCCACACTACAACGCCGTTCGGCTTGAAGTCGTCCAGCATCTGGGCGCGAAACGTCATCTCGCCTTCGATCATCACGTTTGGCGCGCTCTTTACGGTGAATGCCTCGCCGCAGACGGTCATTTCGTCGCGAAGCGGCATGATGTCGTTTGGAAGATTTTGGTCGAGGAGCGTCAGTTCGCGCATGACGTCGTTGATGCAGCCAGTGTAGAGCCGTTCGTAACGTTCGCACAGTTCCTTCACGGAAATCGGGAAATCGTTCGACGGAATCGACTGCCGTTTCGCGATCAGCTTGTCGAGCTTCATCAGTCCGGCTTCTTTGGCCTTTGTTCTCATATCAGCAAGTGATGGCATTTTTGGTTCTCCTTTGTCTTTGTTCGGGATTGCAGTTTATGAATGCGAGACGATTTGCCACGTCTCCTGACTACCGTACCACATCTCCGTAACTCTTGCGCCTCGCGGTCGCGATTACCGCCGCGCCGACCAGATAGAATGCCGCGAGCGTGGCAAGTCCGGTCGCGGATGAGAAGCGTTCCTTCAGAAGCCCCAGCACGACTGGCGAGGTTGAGCCGAACACGAACCCGAAGCAGAGCATGATGCCGGCGCCAGAGGCATGGTAACGCGACGGGATTAGGTCGAACAGCGACGCCATCAGGTTGGAGTCGTACACTCCCCGGAACACGCCGAAGAGCGCCATCGCCACGCAGCACGCCGTCAGCGACGGTGCGAAGGCCATCCACACGATGAACGGCACGGCGCACGCGAGCCCCACGATGTTTGTCTCCATTCGCACGGACGGTCGTTTCGCTGCGAGGCGGTCCGAGAAGCGTCCTCCCAGCGTCACGCCAACGAACGCGCCCAAGTAGTGCCAAAGTACCGCGTTCAGCGCCGCCGTGCCTTTCGCCATCCCGAACGTCTCCTGCAGATGGTTCGGCATCCACGTCTTGAAACCCACGTCCACGTAGATCATCATTCCCAGCCCAACTGCTAGCATCACCGCCGAGGGATTGGCGATGAATACCGCAAACGCCTCTTTTAGCGACGGCTTTCCGCTGGCAGGACTGGCATCACTGGCAGTACCGGCGGCTTGCCCGTTCTCGCCGGGTTTTGTGTCTTTGAGCAAGAACGCCAGCGCCCCTGCCCACAGGATGCCGATGCCGCCGAACACGCGGAACGCCGTTCGCCAGCCGTCATCTCCCGACTCTGCCAGAAAGCCCGCCGCCGCGCTGCACCCGATGATGCCGGCGTACAGACCCATTTGCAGGATCGAGAGCGCGGTCGCGCGCGTTTCCTTGTGGAGCTGTCCGATAATCGAGGTGGCCGACGGGTAGTAAAACGACTGCCCGAAACCGTTGAGGAGTCCGTATGTCACAATCAGGATTCCAAGCGCCGCGACGAACCCTGAAGCGTAGATGCCGAGGCAAAATACGAACACGCCCGAAACGACCATCCATTTGCGGTTCAACAGGTCCGCCGCCACGCCCGCGAACGGCACGCTCAACCCGTAGGCGAAGGTGAACACGGTAGCGACAAGCCCGATTTGCGCCGGATTCACGCCCAGCGAACCCTGAATCGAACTCAGTGTGGCGCTGAACACTTGCCGCGTCCCTTGTTGGAGAAAGAACGCCACCCAAAGAAGCGCGAGCGCCAACCACTTGTAGTTTCCGTTACTTTTGTTCATCGGATTCATCCCTCAACGTTGATTTCGTACCACACCGTTTGCCAGGTTGGGCCGATCGCGATGACGGCATGACCGTCGGCGTCGGCCGTCACGGGTACTTTCGCTTTCCGTTCACCGCGTTCGTCAAGTGCCCAGCAGCTGGTCTTTGCCGTCGGCGCGGGTAGGGTGACTGTCGCGGGAATACCTTCGTTCACCGTTTTACCGTTGCCCCACTCGGAAGCAAAAATCGCCTCTTTTCCCTTTGCGACGAACTTTGCTCCGCCGTTGTGAGAAAGTCCGGTCGCCGTAAGCAGAATACGCGCGGGCTTTCCGTCCCCGCCAAACCCGGTCGCGTCGTGCGAGGTCAGCGACACCGTCGCCCAACCGAGTTTAGTCTCTCCAACCGCCAGTTTTACTCCGCTTAGATTGAACACGCGCCCCTTCGGGAAACCGGAGAAGATTTTCGTGTTTGGCGTGTCCACCGTCCAAACGCCCGCGCCGTCGATATCGTTGTTCCAAACGATTTCCCCCGTGTCGCTAGCGATTATCTTGCCGGGCGGCGGAATATTATCCGTTGTGCGCGGGGTTTGCCCCGTCACATCCACGGCCACGCTGTGAACCAATCCCAGTTCGGCGGACAGTTTCCCGTCGGTTGCCGTGGTGATGCCTTGGCTTACCTTGTTGGCTTTCACCAACCGTTCGAAATATTCCTCAAGCGGAAGATTCGCGACGATACGCGTTGCGCTCTCTTTGACATCGCCCCGCAGATACATCGCCGCGCATGCCGGGAAATGCGCCAGCACGTCGGTCCGTGCCGCCATGCTGAAGAAATACTCGTTGTGGTCCGGCTCGGCGTTCTGCCGGTTGTTGTAGGAATATTCGAATACGCCGTCCCATCCCTGCAACGCCCCGTAGGCGCGTAGCATAGGTTGCCCCTCCGCGCCGTAGTAAATCGGGTAGGGGTGGTTGTACTCGCTTACCGTGTAGGGTTTGCCCGCCACACGTTGCCCCGCGAGGCCGAGAATGCACCCGCCGCGCGCGTTTACCATCGCCTTGTTGCGGATCGACCAGTCTTTCCGCACGCTCGGGTGGCACCAGTAGGCGTGGTTGTCCACGAAGTCCATCTCCGCCTGCAGATGCGGCGGCGAATAGTCGAGCTGGGTGGCGGAGACTGGTGCTTCCAGTCCGAGCTCTTTTTGCAGATAATCGCGCATACCCGTCCAATAGGCGTGTTCCGTATCCATTACAAACCGGTAGAAGTCGCGTTTCATCTCCGGCACTACGGAGTCTTTCGTCTTCACGATTGCCACCTCGCCCTTTTCGGCGGAAAGGGTGGAAAGATTTTCCGGTTCGTTGCCGGTTCGGAACGAAAGGTCGTCAATCTCGTAAGCGCCAACCTCGAAGCGCGTGAACTGGATTTCCGCTTGCTGGCAATCCTTTGCGGCATAAAACGTGAACTTCCGTTTCGTCCAGTTTTTGGTAGGCTTAAGGACGGTGTGGATGCCCAGCGATTCCCAGCCCTTGCCGCGGTCGGCCACGGCGAAACCCACTTCGCCAGGCTCTCCCTCCGCTTGGCGGATTCGGAACGACACCGTGTATGGGACATTCTTTTTTACGGATACGCGGCGGTAGAGCTTGGGGAAAAAACGGTCGGAGGACTTCTTTTCGACCGTGATGCGGAGCGAGCCGTTTTGGGAAGCGGCAGACGCTTTCGTACGCTCAAGGTCGAGAATCCACCGCGATCCGTCCGGCACCACGTTCTCTTCAAACGAACCCTCCTGAATCATTTCGTCGCCCAGCGGCTGCGTCTTTACCCGCCAAGCCGCGCGCATTCGTTCGTCGTTGCCGTATTTTTTACGCAGCCAATCGTTCCATTGGCGTTGGAATTCTTTCGCGTACGGTTTTCCAAGCTGGTCAATCCCGCCCCTAAGGTATTGATTCCACAGCGCATCCTCGTTGTTGAGTTCCACGATGGCGACAACGGGGTCTTTCAGGTAACTGAGTCCGGTATAGGGATTGACGTGCGAAAGCAATTCGCGGGCATACGCTTTTTCTGCCGCGATCACCCGCGGGTCAAACTGGTCCACGCCCTTGTTGGCCCATGGGGTTCCCGGCTCGAAACCGTCGCTTGCGTCCAGGGTACGGGCGACGTGCAGGTTGATATCCACATAAATGCCGCGTTTCTTGAACTGGGCGATCAGATAGTCCTGCCGGTCGCGCTGCTTGGGATCGAGACGTCGGAGTTCTCCGGTTTTATCCGTAAAGATACCCTGCTCGGCCGGAAGCATGAACGTGCCGTAGGAACTGTCGAAATAGTGCAGTCGGACGCAGTTGATGCCGAAACGGGCCAGACGCGCCGCAAGGCGCTCCGCCTCTTCGTGCGACGGAAAGTTCGCCGGTCCCGTAAGATTCGTCGCGTGCAGTCTGACCCGGCCCTGGTCGTTCACGAAGTGTCCGTCTTTAACACGGATGCGCCCATGGCTGCCGGCGGGCGCGTCCAGCAGATGGCTCATGTTAACCACGTTCATCGGCGCGTCGTACGACGGTACGAAGGGGAACATGGCGTCGTCCGCCCCAAATGCGCAACCGATCATTAGTGCCGCAGCCGGCAAAAAACAATTCCGTATCATAGTCTTTTCTCCACAACTTATCCAGGTATGCTCAATCCGCCGTCAATCATGATTGTCGCGCCGGTGATGTAGCGTCCGGCGTCAGACGCAAGGAGAAGGGCGGCTCCGGCCGCGTCTTCCGGCATTGCATAGTCATGTATCGGTATTGCCGCCGTCACCTTCGGCCCGTACACCGGGTCGGCGAGGCACTCTTTGTTGCGGTCGGTGTAGAACACTCCGGGGCAGATGTTGTTTACGGTAATGCCTTCCGCCGCGACTTGGCGCGCGATGCCGCGCACGAGGTTTTCCTGCGCGGATTTCGTTGCCGCATAGACGCACATGTCGGGATGCGGGCGCCGCTCATTGACGGAGCCGACTGCAATCAGGCGACCCCACTTTTGCGCTTTCATCTTCGCGTGGCAGAGCTGGAACATCCGCAAGGTCGCGAAGAAGTTGACCTGCATCTCCTTCCGCGCCTCGTCCATCGGGAACTTGTCCCAGGGGATCTTTGCCTGTATCGAGGCGTTCGCCACAAGGATGTCGGGGATTAACCCCTCGGTCTCGAGCTTTGCGAACCAGGCGTCTATCGCCGCCGGGTCGGAAAGTTCGCACACTTTCGTGTTGTGGCGGATCACCTTCGCGCCGTATTCCTCAAACGCGTCGCCGATTGCCTTGCCTATCCCGCGAGTCGATCCGGTGACGAGCGCGGTTTTTCCGGTAAGGTCGAATTTTTCCTTTAGCATTATGACCACCTCCTGTCGTTGGCCCACTCTTTGTTCCATTCTTCCGTGGAATTCCACGGTTCGGGGAAATCGGGGCAGGCGTGTTCTTTGATCAGCTTCTCGTTCAGTTCGTCGATGCCTAGGCCGGGCTGATCCGGCACCTTGATGAATCCGCCCTCGTATGAGAGGGACGGCTTGACCAGATCGCTCCACCATGGCACATCCACCGAGTGCAACTCAAGCGCCATGAAGTTGCGCGTTGCCGCCGCCACATGCGCCGCCGCGAGACAGGTTACGGGCGATTCGGCCATGTGGATATTCATCTGCACTCCGTAGTCCTCCGCCATGTCTCCGACCTTCTTCGTCTCCAGTATGCCGCCGCAGGTTAGAAGATCCGGGTGCACAACCGCCAGCGCGTGCGATTCGAGCAGCGGCTTGAAATCTTCCTTTAGATAAATGTCCTCGCCGGTGCCGAGCGGCGTAGTCGTCGCGGAGTGGAGCTGCTTCCACTGTTCCGTGTTGCGCCATGGAAGGACGTCTTCCGCCCACGAAAGGTGGTATTTTTCCAATCGCCGCAGCAGTTGTACCGCATCTTCGTATGGAATGTGCCCCAAGTGGTCGATGGCGATCGGCACTTCCCAGCCAACGACTTCGCGGACATCGGCCATGTATTTTTCAAGGTGGTCGAGTCCCTTTTCCGTTATATGGATGCCGGTAAAGCCGTGGGCGGTGTTGAAGAGGTCGTATGCCTCGCCGCGCATGGATCGCGGATCGATGGATCCGTGGGGCGTCTGCACGACGTGCTTCATCTTTTTCATGTAGTCGAGATAGCCAAGCGGGGCGATAAGCGTTCCCGGAACATTCATCAGCAGCTCGATGCCGAGATC
>DBXY01000046.1:0-701 GCA_002309765.1 Verrucomicrobia bacterium UBA1200 | reverse complement strand
GAGTCGGTGTCGCAGTAGCAGCGGATTTCGTCACGCCACTTGCCGCCGAGCAGTTGCCATACGGGGATGCCCCAAGCCTTGCCGCAAATGTCCCAGCAGGCGAGTTCAATCGCGCAGACTCCTCCCGCCTGACGCGAATCGCCGCCGAACTGCTTGATCCGCCGGAAAATCTTTTCAACGTTGCACGGGTTCTCGCCCAGTATTCGGCTCTTCAGCATTGCGGCGTAGGTGCGGCTTGACGCGTCGCGCACTTCGCCGTATCCGACCAGCCCTTGGTTGGTGTAGAGTTTCAAAAGAGTACAGCGTTTTGGAGCCCCGTCGATATCGGCGAAGCGCATGTCTGTAATCTTCAGCGAAGAGGGATTGACACTATTGATGTTTGCCATGTTCCACACAGTCCTTGCCTGATGTTTTGCACCGCTCAAATGGGCATACCATCCACATTAAAAAACATAAGATTATTTTATCAAAACCGTCAAAATGATGCAAGGAACAAATATGTGATCTTAATCTTTAGGGCGAATCTCTCTTTTTCACCGCCCCTCCTTTGTAATAAAAACAACCTGAACAACTGCACAACATATCAATGGCGCACGGGCTAACTCGCCCGTGTTCCATTGGACAAAATCTAATGTGGGCGAGTTCGCCCGCATACCTTCCAAATGTTGTCCTCGCAGTTGTTTGTGTTGTTTTCAATCATA
>DBXY01000008.1 GCA_002309765.1 Verrucomicrobia bacterium UBA1200 | reverse complement strand
GTTGACGCTGGCGCGTATGCTCAGAATGGTTTGGTGGGGCATTTTGACGGCATCCGCAATGCCGGGCTTGACCAACCGCACGATCCTACCGCCCGAACCTGGAAGAATCTGGTGTCCGGCGCACCTGACGCGGCATTCTATTACAACAACGCGGTCACGCAGAACGGTTATTGGAACAGCGCGGGAACCGGTTTCTATTTCCCCGATAATGTTTGCGCACGTTTGGACAGCGGCATTACGCTTGGCACTTACCCGACCGTCCAAGTGGCCGTTGACATCAACATCCCTGGACAGACCTCCGGCAGCGGCTGTTATAAATGCGTTTTCCACGAGGGGACCAATACTGACGATCCTTCGCTCTTTTTCAACCACACCCAAGGGAACTCTTCTGAGTTGGCCCATACTTTGACACTAAAGGCCGACAAATATGCCGACAGCAATAACAACACTTCGCCGCGTCCCACATTGGTATTGCCTGACCAGTTTAAGTATGCTACGGTTATGTTGGGTAACGGTAAAAACTATCTCTTTTACGGGACCGAACCCGGGTCCGGGACTAATCGTAACAAAACAAACGCCATGGGCTCGATGCGGTTCTCCTGGGGTGGCGTGCCGTACGACACCAAACGTATGTTGAAAGGAACGTACTATTCCGTGCGTATGTACAACCGTAATCTTACGGAAGGGGAGTTGGTGTGGAACCGCATACTTGATGATGTCCGTTTCCGTGGCGTGATGACGAACGGTTGCGTTGTGGTCGCGTCCAACCGGTTGGGGCTTGAAGGAAACGAAGCCAACGGAGCTTACTTCGTTAACGGCAGCCATACGTTCACCGCGCCGGAAAGCGCAACGGTTGACGGAAACGAGTATTCTTGCGTTGGATACAAGCTGGAATATTGGGACACCTCGAAAGGCGCTTGGAATATCGATGGGGAATATGAAGGTACCCAGTGCGAATTCACGAGATGCGCGTCCATTGCCGGTATGCGTATCACTTGGAACTGGAAGCTGAAAAACGGTGTGAAGAAGTACGATGCGGACGACTATGTTCAGGCGGGTTTGGTCCTGAACTTCGACGGCATCCGCAACGCTGGTCTTGACCAGGCTCACGATCTCACGGCCACTACGTGGAAGAACCTCGGTTCCATATCCGCCGACGCGACACTCGCGACGTTCGACGCGGCCAAACCCGGCAAGTGGGCGGCAACCGGATACGATTTCAACGCCGGCGACTGTTTCGTTACTGATCGCGAAGTGACATTGTCCCGTCAGGCCACGGTGCAATTCGCCGTCGAATACATCGAGACGGTTCAGACGGTTAAGTGGCCCAGTATTTTTGGTCCGGCTAACATAGATACTGATAGGTTTAACTTCTACACCTACACCCCTAACTCCGGCAGCGGGGATTCAAGACGCGGAGACTGCCTGCAGTTCAATTCCAACAACGTCAACAACAAGTCGATCGGGTTGCAACCGTGGGATGGGCGTTTCGGGCACGATATCCTCGACTATGACCGTTCGAGCCATTCCAGCAAACCCTCCTACGTGTGGTCCGCCGGCAAATACGTGGCCGACATTGGGACGTATAAGTATGGCATCGGTTCCGCGCAGAGCAGCGTTGCCAATCGAAAAGCCCGCGCTTTCACTGGTGTTATTCACACGGTACGCTTGTACGACCGCATGTTGAGCGAAGCGGAATTGAAGCATAATTCAGAGGTGGATTACTGCCGCTTCTACGGCACCGCCGGCCGTTCCACCGAGACAGATTTGGTTGAGGTCCGTTCCGAAGTGCCGGGTATTGAACTGGATGAGGCTGGCGGATGGCTAGTGCGCGGCACGGGGTCCAAGACGTTCACTGCTCCGGCGACCGCGAACTATGGTTTCTGTACCTATTCCTGCGCGGGTTACCGTACCGAAACGTGGGATGCGGCTTCCCGGCAATGGATCAATCCCGTGGTAACCTCTGGTGCTACCTCTTGTGCCATTGCGGGAACCACCGGTGCGGCCAATCGGCGCATTACATGGCTCTGGACATTGACCAAAGGCATCCGTTCCGCCGCTGATTATGATGTCTATGACTATGTGCAACAGGGTTTGGTCGCCCATTACGACGCGATCCGTAATCGCGGCGCGTCAAATGTGCACGCCTTGAAGGGCATGTACTGGCTCGATCTCTCCTACCGCGACAATCCGATGATCGCGGCGTCAAACACTTGCTATGCTTCGTGGACGGAAAACGCTTACCGTTTCACCTCCGCCGGTGCCAGCAATATGCGTATGACCGAGACAATCAACCTCGGCAGGGAGTGCTCGTTCCAGTCGGTCATGGACACGACCCCGGCATCGCAGACCGTGAACTTCCCCACGTATTTCGGCACGTCAAATGACGCGGGAATGTTTACGCGCTGGGCTGGTGACGTCCTTGAATGGAAATGCGATGACTGGTGCGTTGATAACAACAATTCCTACCCGCGTCCAAAACTCTCCGCCTGGCAAGGCAAATACATCAACGGCATTGTCACTTCCAGCAAGGTTTATCTTGTACAGGGGTCATCGCTTAATTATTCGGTGAAAAACAAAGGTAAGGGACCAATCGACAACCGTTCGTGGTCGGTGGGCGGTTCATGTTATGAAGATCCAAAGGAAATCGCCAAACGTGCCTTGACAGGTGATTTCTTCTCGCAGCGCTACTATAACCGTCCGCTCACCGAAGCAGAGTTGGCGCAGAATCTGAAGGTGGACGAGATCCGCCATCGCGGCAACTTTGCGAGCTATCGCGATGTGGTGGTGGTCAACGAACAGCCGGTTGAAGGCGCGACGGTGGAAAGCTCGGTTCCCGACGGCGAATACGAGGTTACCGACCAGTGGACGTTCACCGCCGACGAGGTCGTCGTGAATGGTAGGACCTACAAACCGCGTTACACCTTGGAGACTTGGGATGGTGCGGGTTGGGGAACCCCGGTGCGGGTGATAGGGAACAGCTACACCCACACCAAGGGCGATACGCCGGTACGCATTACTTGGAAATGGACTTTGCATCAGGCCACGACAATCATTCTCCAATAATGCTTTTGGGATAAATCCATATCGTAATGACTTTAGGCGCATCCCCGGTGAAGGCTGGGGATGCGCCTGCGTCGATTGAAAAACCGTAGAACGTATGTGAGCTGTGGGAAAAACGATGAAATCTTTATCTGCGGTATTTGCCAGATTCGTGTTTATCGGTTTGTCGGTTGTAACGCCGCCCGCGTTGTTGGCGGAAAGTAATTTGCCGCAACCGAAGGAGTGCGTTTTCCCGCTTAGCTGTATGCGGTTGACCGGCGGTCCGCTGCAAGCGCAGCAGGAGCAGAACCGCAGGTATTTGCTGAAACTGGAGCCGGACCGCCTGCTGAGCCGTTTCCGCTTGGAGGCCGGCCTCAAGCCGAAGGCGGAGTCGTACAACGGATGGGAATCGCCGAAAAACGGGCTCGACCTCGCCGGACACATCCTCGGCTTCTACATGGCCGGGGCGGCGATGACCGTAGAGGCGACTGGCGACGAGGAACTGAAACGCCGGCTGCTCTACATTGTCGATGAACTGGAGGAGGTGCAGAACGCGCACGGAGACGGTTACGCGCTTGCCGTAAAAGACGGGCGCAAGGTGTTCGATGAAATCGCTTCGGGAAAGATTGACGTCAAGATCAATCCGAAGACCGAGTACGGCGCGTTCATAAACGGACGCTTCGAGCCGATCTACACGATGAACAAAATCCTCCTCGGCCTCTGGCGCATCTACCTCGCGACGGACAGCGAAAAGGCGAAGCGCGTGTTTCTGCGCCTCTCCGACTGGTTCGGCAACACCATCATCGAGAAACTGGACGACGTGCAATTGCAGAAGGTGCTCGACTGCGAACACGGTTCGTTACCGGAGACGTTCGTCTATGCATTCCAGATGACGGGCGACGGGAAATACCGCCGCTGGGCGCGTCGCCTGTGCCACGAGCGGATGCTCGCGCCGCTCGCGGACGGCAATGTGGACCACCTGTGTTTCCACCACGCGAACAACGAGATTCCCAAGTTCACCGGGTTCGAGCGCGTCTATCGCATCACGGGCGAGGAGAAACTGCACAACTCGATCATCCATGCCTGGAATGCGTTCACCTGCGACCATGCCTGGGCTAACGGCGGAAACTCCCACCGCGAACATCTCTTTCCGAAGGCCGAATTCGAGAAGAAACTCTTCATGGACGGCGGGCCCGAGTCGTGCAACTCCGTGAACATGCTGCGCCAGGCGGAGGCGCTGTTCGAGACGAGTCCGTCGTCTGGGGTAATCGACTTCTACGAACGGGTCCTTTTCGATCATCTGCTCTCCACGCACGACCCGATCCTTGGCCGCACGATCTACTACACGCCGCCGAAGCCCGGCGCGTCGCGCACGTATTCGGACGAGTTTGACTCCATGTGGTGCTGCACCGGCACCGGGTTCGAGGCACCCGGCAAATACGGCCAGATGGTGTTCACCCACGCGCCGGACGAGAGTGCGGTGACTGTTCAGCTCTTCGCGCCGGCGACGCTCGACTGGAAGGCTCGCGGCGTGAGGCTCCGCCAGGAGACTGCGTTTCCCTACGGTGAGACGTCGTGCGTAAAGGTGGAGGCCGTCGGCAAGGATCCGAAGTTCACGGTGAAGGTGCGCCATCCATTTTGGTCGGGTGAAGATTTTGCGGTGTACGTGAACGGCGCGCGCGTAATCTGGCACATGATTCCAGATGGCAGCGCCGATGTTTGCATTGAGCGCGAATGGAAGGTGGGGGATAGGATTGATATTGAGTTCCCGATGACGCTCCGTGCCGAGTTCCTGCCCGGTTCGAAGAAATACGTCGCCTTCTTCTATGGCCCCACGCTGCTCGTAGGCGACCTTGGAAGCGAAGGGCTGAAGCAGAGCGACTACATTGCCCATCCGCCGGCATCCAGCACATCAAGCTGGAAGCTTGGCAAGCCGCTTGCGATGCCGATAGTTCCCGCATCGGCCGCGACCGATCCCGCAAGCTGCCTTGGGCGCACAACGGGCGGTGCGATTGCGTTCCGTCTGAAGGGGAGTGACATTCTCCTCAAGCCAATGTACGATCTTCACTTCAGCCGCTACACGATGTATTGGCGGCTTGCCGATCCGGAGGAGGAGAGGGCGTTTGTCGAGGCTCGCGCGAGGGAGGGGGAACTTGCAAAGCGAATGGTTGACTTCGTGGCGATCGGCGACACCACGAGCGAGAAGGCGCACGGCCTCACGGGCGAAAAGACCGATTCCGGCACCGGGCTTTACGGCGAGCACCATGAGCACCGTTGGCGTCATGCCGTGAGCGACGGATTTTTTGCGTACCGGCTCGCCGTGGGCGAGCAGCCGGGTGCGCGTAGGCTTGTCGGCAAATATCTGGCGCGCGAACGCGGCGGACGCTCGTTTGACGTGCTGGTGGACGGCAAGGTTATTTTCACGGAGAATCTGGTTGATAATCAAAAGCCTGGTTTTATCTTCCGCGAAATGCCCGTACCCGAAGAGCTTACCGCCGGCAAAAAGAGTGTCGAAGTGCGTTTTGTCCCGAAACCCGGCAACACCGCCGGCGGAATATTCGGGCTTTGGATGGTTAGGGACGAGCAGTAATAATGAAAGGACTGTGGCAATGAAAAAAGTTGCGATGACGGCAGCGGTTTTTGCGTTGGTTGGGTGTGCAAATGCGGCGACCCCGGAAGAACTGGTCGCGCAGCTCACCGGAGAAGAGCGGGTGGGCCAGCTGATGATGGACTCGCCGGCGGTGCCGCGCCTTGGTATCCCGGCTTACCACTGGTGGAACGAAGCGTTGCATGGTGTGGCCCGCGCCGGGTTGGCCACCGTATTTCCGCAGTCGATGGCGATGGCCGCGACTTTCGACGCCGACCTTGAATACCGGGTGGCGGACGCGATTTCAACCGAAGCCCGAGCCAAACACAACCTCTTCGTAAAACGCGGCGAACGCGGCATTTACGAGGGGTTGACTTTTTGGAGTCCAAACGTCAATCTTTTCCGCGACCCGCGTTGGGGGCGTGGGCAGGAAACGTTTGGCGAAGATCCGTATCTTTCCGGAGCGATGGGTACGGCGTTTGTGAAAGGGATGCAGGGTAACGATCCCAAGTATCTCAAAGTGGCGGCTTGCGCTAAACATTTCGCCGTTCATTCCGGACCGGAAGCATTGCGGCACGGTTTTGACGCGAAAGTTTCCCCCCGGGATCTCGCGGAATATTATCTACCCGCCTTTAAGGCATTGGTGGTCGAGGGAAAAGTCGAGAGCGTGATGGGGGCGTACAGCGCGGTGAACGGAGTGCCGTGCTGCGCCAACAAATGGCTGCTTACCGATCTTTTGCGCGGCGAGTGGGGATTCGCCGGACATGTGGTCAGCGACGTCGGCGCGGTTAACGATGTCTTACGCGGCCACCATTACGTTAAGGACACGGTAGAGGCCTCCAAATCCGCCATTGCCGCCGGGCTGGATCTCTGCTCGGAGGGCACCTACGGCTGTTTGCGCGCTGCGCTTAAGGACGGCAGGGTCACGGCGGACGAACTTGCGGCGCCGCTGGCGCGGCTTTACCGGACGCGGGCGAAACTCGGCCAGTTTGATCCGCCCGGTTCCACGCCGTGGGACGGGTTGGGTGCCGAATCCGTCGCCAATGACGCGCACCGCGCGTTGGCGCTTGAATCCGCCGAAAAATCGATGGTGCTAGTGCATAACAACGGCGCGTTGCCGTTAAATGCAGATAAAATCCGTTTCTTGGGGGTTACCGGTCTCCGTGCCCTGGACGAAGTCGCGCTGTACGGCAATTACAACGGCTATTCCGCCCAGCCCGTAACCTGCTTGACCGGAATTGCCGCCGAGGCCGGTCCCGGGGTGAAAATATCGCACATGGGGCTGGATGGATGCGATGCAATCGTCGCTTGCGTCGGCATTACCGCCGAAGATGAAGGCGAGGAAGGCGACAGCGGCGGCGACCGCAAATCGTACGGTATCCCGGAACGCCAGGTTAAATTGCTGAAGGATCTCCGCAACCGTCTTCGCGGAAATGGTCAAAAGCTGATAGCCGTTGTGTTCGGATGCAGCCCGTTTGACCTAAAATCGCTGGCGGAGTTTTGCGATGCGGTGGTGGTGGCCTGGTATCCCGGCGAACAGGGCGGACGCGCGCTTGGACGGTTGATTTTCGGCAAGGCGAATTTTTCGGGACGGCTCCCAATTACCTATCCGACATCGTATGCGGACATCCCGGATTTCAAGTCGTACGCGCTGACTGGACGCACCTACATCTACGGCGAAAAGGCGGCGTATCCCTTCGGTTACGGGCTGTCCTACACCACCTTTGCCTATTCGAGGTTGAAACTTTCGGCTGAAAAGGGCAAAGCGGTGGCGGAGGTTACGGTCATCAACACCGGTAAGTGCGCGGGTGAAGAGGTGGTGCAGCTCTATGTGCGGGCCCCGGAATCCGCCCATGACCGCAGACTCCACCATCTCGCGGCGTTTGCCCGCGTCGCGCTGCAGCCAGGTGAGGCTAAAACGGTCAGCGTTGCACTGCCCGCGAGCAGGTTTGAGGTGTTTGGCGAGGACGGGAAACCGTTCTTGCCGGCTGGCGAGTCAACGGTGTTTGTCGGCGGCGGTCAGCCCGGATTTGACGCGGGAGTGCAAAGCGCGACAGTGCTTGCTGAAAAACTCCGCGATTGATAAATCAGGCCTTATCAGTTCGGCCTTTCTTTCGCTCCAGCCAATCCACGATAATCCTCCCGACCTCCAGTTTGTTCAGCAAGGGCAGGGGCACCGGGGAATTGTCGGGCATGAGCAACGTAACCAGATTGGTATCGACCTCGAATCCTGCGTCCGGCCGCGAAACGTCGTTCGCCACCATCAGGTCCAACCCCTTGGCGGCGAGCTTGCGCGACGCCTCGGCCAACGGGTCGCCGGTCTCGGCGGCAAAACCGACGAAAATCCGGTCGCCTTTTTGCGGAAGCAAGGTTTTAAGGATATCGGGGTTCGGCTCCAGCTCCAGCACGGCGGACATATCGCGTTTTTTGAGTTTTTCCGCCGCCGTGCGCTTTGGTCGCCAATCCGCCACGGCGGCGGTCATCACCAGCGCGTCGTAGGCGGGGAGTTCCCGCTGCACGGTGTCAAGCATTTCCAGCGCGCTCACCACATCAAGCCGGCACACGCCATTCGGCGTGTCAAGTTGCACCGGACCGGCGACCAGCGTGACGCTGTGTCCGGCTTCGGCGGCTGCGGTTGCGACGGCAAACCCCATTTTTCCGGTTGACCGGTTGCTCAAAAATCGGACCGGATCCAAAAATTCCCGGGTTGGCCCGGCGGTTATTAAAATTTTCATGCCACAATATTAGCTTCTTTTGATTGACAATTCAACACAAAAATTGGGATAATATCAGCAAACAGTGGTTAAGGCGTGTTGCCTAAATCCAAGAGTCTGTTGTTGTTTTTAACCTGATAGGAGAGGGAGTTATGCCCGGATCAATGTCGATTGGTATGCGCGTCAAATTGAGCGCTATGATGTTCCTTCAGTTCATGATGCTGCCGGTTTGGTTCATTCCGATGTTCGCCTATGTCGGGAAGATGCCAGGAGGTGGGCAATGGGCCTTCTGGTGCGGCATGATTATGGCCTTCGGTACCATCACTTCTCCGCTGTTCGGAATGTTCTCCGACCGTTTCATGAATTCTGAAAAGGTGTTGGCGTTGTGCAACTTCGCCGGCGCGGCTTTGCTGCTGTGGGCGTGGAAGATTACCGATCCCAAGATGCTCTTTATCTGCCTGTTGCTGGTGATGCTGTTCTATATGCCGACGTGGTCGATTACCGCGACTATCGCGATGGCTAACTCTACGACCGAGGCATTCCCGCAAATCCGCGTTTTCGGTTCGCTCGGCTGGGTTGCTTCCGCAATCTTCTCCATTATCGGTACGAAGTGCTTCGGCATTGAGAATTTCGACCTTACTTCCAACATCTTCTTGGGCGGTGCGATTGCCTCCATTTTAGGCGGCGTGTTGGCGTTCTTCCTGCCGGCCACCCCGCCCAAGGCAAAGGGTACGCCGATGTCGATCGCGGACGCGCTCGGGCTCAAGGCGCTGGTTCTTTTCAAACGGCTGGATTTTGCGGTTTTCGCGATTCTCATTCTCTTGGCGATGGTGCCTTTCCAGTGGTACAACGTCTACAACGGCGCCTATCTGGATGAGAAAGGATTCAAGTTCATCACCATGACGATGAACCTCGGTCAGGTCTTCGAGCTGATCTTCATGCTGATGATCCCGTTAATCCTCAAGAAAGCCGGCTACAAGTGGGCAATGGTTATCGGTCTTGGCGCATTGGTCTTCCGTTACGGTTCGTTCTATCTGGGTTCGACCTGCTGTGACGCGATGGACTTCGGCGGTATCTTGATCCACGGCTTGATCTTCGGTCTGTTGATTGTCGGTAGCCAGATGTACGTTGACGCGGCGGCACCCGCCGAACTGCGCGGACAGGCGCAGGGACTCATCGGACTCATCATGTTCGGCGGCGGCACCCTCCTCTCCAACTGGGTCTTCCAGAAGATTCTGGACGCTAACCTCGTGGAAAAGACAATCACCAACGCGCAGAACGTGGCGGAGACGGTGAAGGTCCACAACTGGACGCAGCCGTACCTGATCGCGCTGGGCATTTCCGCCGTCTTGATGGTGCTGATGGCGGTACTGTTCCAACCCCATACTGAAAAGAAGGAAGTTTAAAAAGGTGGATTTGACTATGAAAAAACTGATGACGTTTTTTGCTGGCGCGGTGTGCGCCACCTCGGTTATGGCCGGATTGTACGGCGATACCCCAACCGATAAGCACGCTTGGGCCGTGCACGACATGAACCGTCCGAATCCCAAGAAGATTTCGGCCGAGCCTGGCGTTCCCCCTTCGGACGCGATTGTCCTGTTCGACGGCACGCAGGAGAGCTTCGAGAAGAACTGGTGCAACGACAAGGGCGGCCCGACGAAATGGAAATTCGTGAACGGTACGTTGGAGTCGGTCCACCGGGCGGGCAACATCTGCTCCCGCCAGCA
>DBXY01000065.1 GCA_002309765.1 Verrucomicrobia bacterium UBA1200 | reverse complement strand
CGGCGCAATGCGCCGGCCCCTTTTTTTTGTTAACGTTATCCTAAAATACTGTGCACCAGCAGACCGGAACGCAGTTTCGGTTCAAACCAAGTGCTTTTGGGCGGCATGATTTGCCCGGCGTCCGCGATGTCCATCATTTGCGCCACGGTTACCGGATACATCGAAAACGCCACCGCGTCGCGTCCCTTGTCCACACGTTTGACAAGCTCTCCGGTACCGCGTATGCCGCCGATAAAAGAGATCCGCTGATTGGTGCGCGGGTCATCGATGCCTAACACCGGGGCGAGCAGACGGTCTTGCAGCACACTTACGTCCAATCTGCCAACCGGGTCGGCGTCGAATGCGTCCCATTGCAAAGAGTACCATTTCCCACGCAGGTACATCCTGACTTCGCGGGCGCCGGTCGGGTCGGCTGATTTTACTTCAGCGGTCTTGAAGATGCCGCCAACTTTGGCAAGAAATTCATCGGGGTTAAGTCCGTTCAAATCGGCCACGCAGCGGTTGTATGGCAAAATTGCCAACTGGCTGGCCGGGAAGAGCACCGCCAGAAACCAATTGTACTCTTCAGAACCGTTATGCTTGGGATTTTCCGCCCGGCGTTGGCAACCCGAACGGTAGGCTGACGCGGCACGATGATGGCCGTCAGCGATGTAACAGAGCGGAACCTTGGCAAAATCCGCCACCCACGGATTCGCATCGCCGTCAATGCTCCACACGGTATGCCGCACTCCGTCGGACGCGGTAAAATCGTAAAGCGGATCGGTTTGCTGCACTGCGGCAACTTTGGCATCGATCTCCGGACGGTCGCGGTAAGTCAGAAAGACCGGCCCGGTGTTGGCGTTTAAATCCAGAACATAACGGGTGCGGTCATCTTCCTTATCCTTACGGGTTTTTTCGTGGCGGCGGATAACGTTGTTCGCGTAATCGTCGATGTGGCAGCAGGCCACAATGCCGGTTTGCGCGTGTTTCCCCATGATTTGTCGGTAGGCGTAGAGACGCGGCAAAGTATCCTTTACCAGTACTCCGCGGTCTTGCAACGCTTGAAACGCCTTTACCCCTTGCGCGTAAACGCGGTCGTCGTAAATACCGATGTCATCGGGTAGATCGATTTCCGGCCGGGATACGTGAAGAAAACTGTCCGGATTCCCGGCGGCCAACACACGGGCTTCAGCGGTATCTACCACGTCATAAGGCACGGCAGCCACGACAGCCGCCTTATTGATGGTGGGCCGCAAAGCGCAAAACGGTTTAATCTGCATAACTTATTCTCCTGGAACGTTCAAAACGAATGACTTGAAAGAACAAACATTCACCACAATCAGTCAGCGCGGGATAATTCGATTTTATCGATATATACCGCCTTGACGGTGGATTTCCCATTGGTAAAACGCCCTGGGCCCATCCAAAAACCATAAGATGGTTTGGGCTTGAAGACGCCGATTTCGTACCAAGCGTAATCGTCGGTGGTAATCTGTTCGCATCTGGGATCTTGCTCGCAGATGCCTTTCCCGGCTTTCCAATCGTAAACTCCGGCCCAGAATGCCTCGCCCTTGATGTCGGGGTCCTTTTCGACCCTCGCCCGTACCCGCAGCCGATAGGCGGCGTTTGGTTCGAACTCCACATTGCGTAACGAGAAATTGGCGCACCATTCATAATGAGTGTTGAACAGTTTTAACGCTTTCCCGTTGCCGGCTTTCGGATCGTCAGTGACAATTCCGTAGGTGCCGGGCTGGACGATGAAGATGTCGCTTTCCTCTACCTCGCCCGTATCGGCGGGATGCCATTCGGGTAGCTTTTCCCGCTTGGCGATTGTCCGCCAAAGGTTTACGAGGCTGTTGCAGCGCCCTCCGTCTTCGCTAAGCCGGATGTCTTTGGCTTCATCCATCCGGTCCAGCAACGATTGCGCCAGATCCCGGTTCTGTAAAAACGCGGTCCCGTCCGGTTTGGTTCTGGTTAGATTGAGAATCTTGCTGCCGCTGTCGTCACGTTCAACCCGCATGTAATCGAAAGAGAACGCCGCCATGCGTACGTTGTAGGAGGTCGCCGGATCGTCCTTGACTGCCGCGATTGCCTGTTTCCAGCATTCCGTCGCGAAGACGTTGATGTCGTCGGGAATGGCGGGATTGTCGATATCGTCAAAAATCTTCAACGGTTTGTCGGGCGCGACCGAGTAGATGCGCTGGAGGTGATGGATAGCTTCGAACCAGTCGCGAACATAAGGCGCGGCCTTACCGTAGTAGCCGGAGAAGAACTCGTCCAGTAACTTGCCCATCGGCAATTCCGGATCCCACATCCATTTAGCCAGCAACCATGATTTCAATTCGGCGAAGTCAGCGTGCCGTCCCTGATATGCGCCCTGCTCAAACAACTCTTTAACGTTGTTGTCGCGGAAGAAACGGATGTTACCCTGAAGGGCGTAAACATTGGGGAACGGCAGTGTATAGTGGCGGAAGTTAGTGGTATAGTCCCATACGTAGAGCTGGTCGGTCATCGCGCCCCACCCCTTGATGTCGTCCATAAAAGAACGGTTTTCCTTGTATGGGCTTTCGGGAATCGGCCGCGCGAAGTCGCACTCGATTGAACAGAGGCAGGGAACCACATTGTGGCGTAGCCGGGTCTTTTTGGGCGGTTTACGGGTGTACTGGTAGGCGAGAGTCTCGATGATCGCGTTGGGGAATTCCTTTTCGACCGCTTCGGCGATGGCATTTACAAAACGCACCATCGTTCCGGCGTTGGATTCCTCTTCGTCGTCAATCGCCTTGCATTTGGGGCAGGTGCAGAAGTTGTGCCAGTCGTTCTGGCTGACTCCGTAGAACTTCGCGCCGGGGTCCTTTCGGATTCGCTGCAGAACCCGTTCTGTCACGATCCGCAAAACGTCGGGGTTGGTCAGACACAACTGGGTGCGACCTCCGGTCCGTTTGCCGTTTATTTCGCTGAAATATTCCGGATGGGTGTCGAAAAACTCCTCCACGGGCATCAGGGTTTCGAAAGTGTGGCAACTTGCCAGCCCGCCGCCAAAACGGAACGAGTCGCCGCCGAATTTCGCCTCGGAGTCGCGCCAAGGACGCGAGTTGACCCGAAGCCGGGCGGCGAATTCGGGATGTTCCATTACGTCGAACCAATAGGGAACCCGCATTTCAAAAGCGGGGACTTGGGCATCGTCCAGATTGTCGGGAACGGCAAAGGTGTCGAGCCGCGGAATGACGCTGTGCCATGAGGCGTACCACCGGCAACCGCCAAAACGTTCCAGCAGTTCGTAAACGCCGTAGAGGCATCCGCGCTGGCTTGACCCCAGGACCAGCAACCGATTGGGCCGTGCTACCAACCGGAACCCATCTTCACCCAATTTTGCGAGGTCGATTTTTTCCCCCAACGCCTGCGCGGACGCCCGGGTTTCACCGATTATCACGGCTCGTTTGGGCAGCGGCGTGGCATCGGTCGCGATTGCCAGTTTCACACCGGTCATTTGCTCGGTAAAGGACTGTAACTCTTCAGCGGCATAACGTTGCGACGGCGATGCCGTTTCGGGAATTATAATGGAACAGTCCGCGGCTTGCCCGCGTTTCGCGATTGTCCAGTCTGCCAAAGCAAATGACGCCGCCAACAAGGCGGCAGCCGCCGTGTAAATCACTCTGTTCATGTTGTTTGTCCTTAGTCTTCTTCGGGGTCGGCTTGCGGCGGATTGGTCGGTTCGGTATCCTTTTCGGCCTTTTCGATTTCGGTTTTTGCGTCCGAAAATCCCATAGCCAACGCGGCAAAGCCGTTGCCGTAGCGGTCGAACATGTGGCACGGTATGCAAACGCTGTCCAGAATCACCCGTTCGGGAAGCGTTTCAAGGTTATTGCAGTTCACAAAAACCTTATAACGGATTTCGCCGTCGTTAACGTCCAGTTCAAAATTGCCGTTGCGCAGACCGTAGTTGGCTTGCGTCAAATACCGCAAGATTTCGTTGAGGTCGTTTGGATCGGCATTGATGGGCGAATAAGTGTAAACCACATAAAAATTGTCACTGACATCGATGATAATTTTTACATTCTTGATTTTCGATCGGATGCGTATCCCGAAATGGATGACGCTGTGTTCGGCATCATACTCATAATTCCAGTCGTTATTGTCCAAACAATCTCGAATTGCGTCAATTATTGCCTGTTTTTCCATGATGGGTAAACCTTTCTCGTTATCTGACAATCAAAAACCAATGCTTTTCCGGTTGTTGGTTTTTTCCAACAACTGGCGGAATTCGTCTTCCTGTCTGGCACTCGCAAGATCGGAATCCAAAAGCTTGAAAGTCGCTTCGCCGCTCATGCTGCGCCGGTAAGCGGCTTTGCCCCATACCCGCTCGTAGAGGTTTCTCACCAGACGGGCGTTGCTGAACTCCCGCATATTCAACGCATCGTCCGGTATGCTTTGGAAGAACTCGTGCACGGCGTTGCGGAAGTTGCGATCATACTCAAAGTCATCGGAAACCATCGAGAAGAAGATTTCCTCAAGCTCCTCGCGGCTGTAGTTCGGGAAATCCAGCTCGTAGGGAATGCGGCTGCGCATTCCGATATTCCCCTTGAGCATATTGTGCATTTCGTCACGGTAACCCGCGAAAATCACGCAAAAATCCTCGCGGTGGTTTTCCATTTCCGCCACCAGCGTGTCGAGGGCCTCGCGTCCGAAATCGCGGCTGCTGTCCTCTTCCGAACGGAAAAGCGAGTAGGCTTCGTCGATGAACAGCACCGATCCGTAAGCGTCGCGGCAGAAGGCGCTGGTTTTGGGCGCGGTTTCGCCGACATAGCGTCCGCAAAGGTCACGTCCGCGAACCTCAACCAGATGGCCTTTGCGCAAGATTCCGTGTTTTTTCATGATTTGGGCAGCGATTCGCGCCACCGTGGTTTTCCCGGTTCCGGGGTTGCCGGTAAACAGCATGTGCATCGTGGGGCGCACCAGCCGTTTTCCCCTTCCTCGCGCTTTAATGGTCTTTTGGGTATGGATCTGAACAATAAGTTCATTAAGCTTTTGCTTAACGTTACCCATCCCAATCAGCGATTTGAGTTCATCTTCGGGGTCATTTACCGACTCGACGATGTTTACGAACGGGATCAGGTCGTCTTTGCCGATCAATTTGGACACGTTGCCCGTTTTGCAGTTGTTGACGGCCTTTTCGTAAATCGTCCTTTGCACGATTTTGTCCAGCGACTTGTAGCCAAAGAAACTGTCGTCGCTCTTTTCCTTAAGAATCCACTGTTCCAGACGGGCGATGCCGTCGCTGTCCAGTTCAAACCCTTTGCGGGCAAGTTTTTCCCGCACGTAGTCAACCATGTCGTCGATACCGTTGGGCGGTGCCACCAGCACGTCGACGTTTAAGATGTCGGAAAGCGACTCGGCCACGCCCTGAAGCACGTGGGACTCCAGAAACGGCACCCGGAACACGCAAAGGAAGTTGGTGGTCAGATCGTTGATTTCGCGCAGGAAAGCCTTAATCGCGGGTTCGTTCAAATTGGAGTGCCATTCGCTGATGTCCAGCGACAGTATCGTGCAGGGCCGCTGGTCTCGCGGTCCTTCGTTGCGCTGGTGCATTTCCTCTGCCGCCGCCACCGCTGTCTTCCAACCGTCATATTTTTCGTGTTCGTTATCCGGTTTCCCGATGACGATTTCCTGAAATCCGCCGTTTTTAGGGTTTGTCCGCAGCAGGTTGAATGAAGTGAACATTTTCGCCAGACATTTAAGAAAAGATGTCAGCCCCCAACCGGCATCGATCGACACCAGCAGGCTCTGGTGCCAGAAGGCGCTCATGGTGCCCATCTTTTGCAACATCGGAATGACTTCTTTGGTCTTGCGGAAATAGTCGATGAATTCGGAATCGTACTTTATCGGTACGCTGGAACAGATCTTTTCCACTACCGCATTCGGGGAAGCGGCTTCTTCTTCCGTAGCCGTGGCGGCTGGTTGCGGTTCGGCAGGACTATCCGTTTTTGGCGGAGCTTCCTTTGGTTTTTGAGGCGGTTCCGGCTGCTGTACCGGCAGGTCGATGCCGGCGAGGTCACCGGTAAACCACACTTTGCCGTCCATCGCCTCACCGTTGAACAATTCGTTCCATTTTTTGGAGAAACTGCCGGCGAAATCGTTTAATGACGACCGTTGGATAGCAAATTCCAACGAGGTCGAGTTGCCCCGCTGTAATTTCCCCAACTCTTCGGAGGTTATCCATTTTTCAACGGTTCGCACAATCCTAACCCCCTCCGAAAGGAGTTTCTTCATCCATTGTTCCTCAAAATGAATTCCGATCAAACAAATGTTATCGTCTCCCATAAAAATAATCCCCCCAATGCCATATTCCGGCACTATGCGTTTAAAAAACGCGGCAATTCTACCATACCCAACGTAAAAACCTCAATAGTAAACTTGTAAAAAAATGGGACAGATCACCGTTTCCCATCGCCCCATACCCATCCGCAAAGGAATTTGCCCGTGCGGGCCAAACCTTGGTTCGGATCGGTTATTGGAAGAAATTGGTGATAGCTTGGGTTTTGTCCGGATCAACCCCGTGAGGGTGGTGGCCGAATCCGCCGCGGTTGTTTACGGATATCTTTCCGCCAGCCGACCGGAAGTTTTTTACGAACAGTTCGCAGTTCAACGCCGGAGGAACGGTTTGGTCTTGTCCGCCGTAGAGCAGCAGAATCGGGATGCCGGCCTTGGCGATCGGCTCGTACAGGTTGACCGGCATTCTCGGATCCGGAGTCCACTTGCCTCCGTCGGGCAGGGTATTCGCCCACGGCCCGATCCGGTTGGCGTCGGACGGCCCGAATCCGTCAAAGTTAAGCAACGGGCCGTCCAGATAGATTCGGCGCACGTTGGCGGGATGGGCGGCGGCGTAGCGGATCGAGAAAAATCCTCCCCAGCTCATTCCCACCAGATTCGCCTGCTGCGCAAAGCCCAATTCGTTGACCAGGAATTTTTGGAACTCCGCGAACTGGGTGACCCCCTCTTCATTCGCGCGGGTGTCAAACGCTTCCAGCGTGACATGGTGGTATCCGCGTTTAAGCAGATCCAACACCCCGGTGCGGTCCACAAAAGCCTCGGCCCATTGCATGGTCCATGTCCATGGTGTGCCTGCCGCCGGCGTTACGCCCGGTTCCACCACCCACGCGGTGCGCCCGTTGAATTTAAATTTGGTCCGGCGGTAACCGTACCACATATCCTCGGCCGTAATCTGGTGCGACTTGGCGATTTTTTTGCGGATAGTCCCGCCATCGCGTTCCGCGTCCATTTGCGCGTTCACGTGTTTTATGATGTCGATCTCTTCGGGATCGTAGGGGCGCAGCGACGGGCGGAATAGGTCGTGGAACCACTTGGTCATTCGGTATTGCTTGCCGCCGCCTTGATCAATCTGCCGCCACATGCTTTCCCATGGTTCGTATGTCTGGTATTTGCCGGCGACGAACCCCCAGCAGGTACAGCCGATTTTCTCTTGCGCGAAGAAAGGATAACAATCCTGCACGTCGCAGCCCCGGATTCTGGCCAGCCACTCGGTGTTGATTAACGGGCGGTTGAACTTGCCTTTGAGTTTTCGGGCTAGCTTAACCTGGTCGGCGAGCGGACTGTAACTGTGGTAACTGATGATGTCGCTCAGCGCTGCCGCCACCCCTTCGGCGGTATCCATGTTGGGTTCCATCCGCCCGTTCCATACGTCCGCCGCGCAAGGTTGTTTTACATCGATTTTCCAAGCCAACTCAAACATTTCGCGCACGAGCGGTGCGGATACTTTGCTGCGCCCGTTGTTGCCGGGTTCGTTCCAGATGTTCCAAAAGATGATGCGTTCGTCCTCGCGGTATTTCGTCATTACCTCTTCGCACATTTTGAAGAATTTCGGTTTCAGTTCCGGATCGTCGGCACTGATGTAACCGATCGCGCCCGGGAAGCTACCGTGCTGACTCTGCTTGCGTCCGCCGTGGTAGCCCCAGTCGCAAGGTTGCGGGCCGGGTTTCGGGATTGACCACAGTTCTTTCGGGCGCGAGCAGTCGTTACCGAGGCAGACTATGGCACGGATTTCGTGTTTCGCGCACAGGGCGAGGAAATTCTCGAAGTTCTTCATAAAGTCGTCGTGTTCGTAAAACCACGCGCCGAAACCGTTTTCTTCCAACAGCACCCGCACGGCGTTGAAGCCGATGGAATGGGCGAGCGCCAGTTCGCGGTCCATCTCCTCAAAACGCTCTTTGCTGCCGTATTCCTGCCACATGTCCATACGGTTCGCCGCGCTGGCGGGCATATAATTGCAGCCGCGTATCCAAGGCTGGCGGTTGTACCATTCCCATGCCTGCTCTTGGGTCCACGGGGCGGAACGTCCCGCAAACGATGTTATAGCCATAGACAGCGCAAGACATAAAAGCGTGGATTTGCCCATTTCGGTCTCCTTTAAGTTTAACGCGAGGGGCGCGCGGCGGTTTCGGTAAGGCCGCGAAGCTCGACTGGCGATTCTTTAACCGGTCCTGAACTGAACTCAGGAATGTTGTATGAAAGCATCCGGCGGCGGTGCTCTGCCGGGTCTTTGACCGGCAGAATGAACGGCTTGGAGAATTTTCCGGTTTCGGGATTGAATGCGGCGATGTACGGGCGGGTGTAAGCGCCATCGTCCCTGCGGGAGGAGAAGACCATCCATCTGCCGTCTTTAGAGAAACAATGGTAACTTTCGGTGTCGGTACTGTTCAGCTCGGTCAACGCGCGTGGGCGGTTTTCCTTCAGATCCAGCATCCAAAGGTCGGCGGATTTGTGCCAAATGTGGAAACATCCGTACGGCCCGTTGACAAAGACCAGCCAACGCCCGTCCGGGGAGATCCTCGGTAGCGTAAAGCTCTTCTTCGACTTTATGGCGTCGATTAGAATGCGAGGTTCGGAGAAAGTGCGGTCATTCTGATTAAACGTCCGCACTACCAGATCATACCAAATTTCGGCGTACTGCTTCTGCATCTGGTTTTCGCGTTTGTTTTTGTCGGCGGGAATCTCGGTGAACGGTGAACGGGCTCTGGAGGTTACCAGAAATTTTCCGTCCGGGCTCCAGGTCGGGAAACATTCGAACAGCAGCGGGTCGGTTTCCACCATGGTCACTTTGTCGTCCTGCAAAGAGTAGAGGAACAGGTCGCTCTGCGAATCCATCACTTCGATTTTGTCCGGGTTCCGCTCGTAAAAGATTTGACTGGTTTCGTTGCACGAAAAGGCGATGAAGTCGCCGCTGGGGTGCCATGCCGGATAAACCCCGCCCTTGTAACCGTTGGGGATTTGCGGCGCGATTTTCTTTTTGCCGTATTTGGCGCTGACCACGATAGTGCCCGGATTGTAGGCCCGGGAGTGGAAAAGATACTGTTGCGGGTCAGCGGCGTTGTAGGTGTGGCAGTTAACGCACTGCAGCCGGTCGGATTGCGAGTTGCGGTATAACGGCCGTTCTTTGAAACTGGCTAGGTCGCGCTGATAGATTCCGACCTCGGAGAATCCGGAATAGCTCGGCGGGATCAACCGGTAGGTCAGATGCGAATCAATTGCAAAGGCGGAAACGCGGTTGGTGAATACGGCGGTGGCCCCGTCCACGGTCAATATGCCGATAATTTCCCGGCCGGCGTTAGCGGAAATGAACTCTCGCCAGGCGCGTTCCCCGAAACGGATTTTGTTGCCGGAGGAGTCGATATGCGAGCCGTTGTCCGACCGGTAGGAAAAAGTTACCTTGGCACCGGCGGCAGTGCCGGAGATGTCGAAATTCAACGGCGCGATGTTGGGCGGGATTTCAATGCCGGTGTAATCCGGCGTTACGGTTACCCCGCCTGCGGTCCGCGGAGTAGCCAGAAAGCACAGCCAAACCAAGAGCGGCGCTGCGATCAGTGAAATTCTATTTGACGTATTCATAGTAGAAGAAATAACTGTTTGCCCAGCGGTTTATGAAAGCGTCCCTCGAATTATCGTCGGTTTGCCGTGCGGAGTTTTGAAACTCGGCAAATTTCTTTTTTATGCGGTCCGGGACTATTGCCGGCGCCGGTTTGTCCGGCGCGGTCAACATGGCCTCATAGACGCAATCGGGTATTCCTTTGCCCCCGAACAAAGATTGGAGCATTCCCTGATTGTTGTGAAGCAGCTTTTCGTCTTTGTTGAGCATTGCGCAGGCGATGCAGAGTTTCGCCTCGGCGGTGTCGCCGTTCTTTATGCAGGAAAAATGGTTGTAAATCAACTGTTCGGGGTTTTGGTTCAAATCAAAGAAATCGGCGTTTTTCATGGTGTCCAACATCATAAAGAGGGTTTTGGCGGCCTTGCCGATGGACTGAAGATCCTCCGGCAGATTAACCGGGTCGGCATGGATCATGTCCAACCGTTTCTTGGCCAAACTGCGGTAGTACGGGCAGCGGGAGAGTTGTAGGTAATTCCGCTCGGCCAGATTTAATTCGCCGTAAAGGGTGGCGATGTCGCCTAGAATCAAAAAATGCCGGGGCATCCATCCTTTGGTGGACATCGTTTCGTAGAGATACCTTCTGGCCGGGAGCAACAGTCCGTAGGCGAACAGCAGCTCGTGGCCGTCCATAAGGTTTTCCTCGGCATCGGTGGATTTCTGGGTTGACCAGATGGGTTCTTCGAACAGCCGGTCCGGCAACTGGCCGGTTTTGTGCAGGGCCAGAATACGATAGGCGCTCTCCATCCGCAACGCTCTGCCGTTGGAGAGCGGCACCTTCAGGGCATCGGCGTAGCGGCCTTCAACAATGGCGCGTTCGCGTTGGAACTGGCTGCGCATATCGGGTTTTCTGATGCACATGGCCAGCGCGGTGACGGTCAACACCGCCATTAGCGTCAGCGCGGCCCAGCGTGCGAACTGCGGCATCCGCCGCTCGCGGGGCGCGGGGAGCCGGCGCGACAATACGGCGGCGGCGATGAACGAGGCGAACCCCAAAACGTTCCAGACATTCAGCGGGGTTAAGCGGAAGAAATTCAGTATCGAGCCGCATTTAAGATAGGCGTACTGCGGCGCGAGGTCATAATAGAACAGCGCGGAGTAAAGCCATGGAACCGCCAGCAGCGGAAACATCCAAAGATTGGCGGCAATCGCGCCCAGCAGCGGGTAGATCCCCAGCGGCGGTACCAGCAGTACCGTCACCGGGATGCTTACCCAGGGTTTGGATTTCGAGGTAATCAGCCAAGCGCCGAACGCGCACCACAATCCCAAGGTGTTGCGCCAGGCGGCGGCGTAATCGTTGGCCAGCCAAACCCCGGTGCTCGACAAGAGAATCGGGTAAAGCGCGATCAGCGCCGCCGGGAAAACGAGCGCCGGCCACAGCCCGCGGTTGAGTCTTGGAAACGACTGTCGCCACATCCATACGGTAATTATGGCGGCAATCGGGTAGGGGAGCCAGAACAGCGGCCCCAGCCCGGTTACCGAGATGCCGCGGGCCAGCCAGTCCAGCAAACCGCCGGGGGCGCCGTAGCGGCTCATGAGTTCCATCAAACCGGCGAGATCGGCGAAGAACAGCGTTTGTTGCGCGAATTTCCAGACAATCGGCGAATATGCCGCCGCTAGACAAACGGAAACCGCCGCCGCCGCTAAACAAAATACCGCAGTCTCTGTTAATTCCGCCGTTTTCGCTTTCACCGCTGATTCGCCTTAAAATTGCCTGTTGGCCGCCGGTGACGGTCACATGAATTTTTCCATGTCGCAATTGTCCATGTCGTCAAACTCTTGGTTCTCTCCGCCCATTGCCCATACGAATGCGTACGCGCCGGTTCCTGCGCCGCAGTGTATAGACCATGGCGGGGAGAGTACCACCTGTTTTTCCCGCAGCATCACGTGGCGGGTTTCATCGGGTTCGCCCAACAGATGCATCACCATCCCGTTTTTAGGCAGGTCGAAGTAACAGTAAACCTCGGTGCGCCGATTGTGGGTATGCGGCGGGAATGAGTTCCACACGCTTCCCTCTTGAAGTTCGGTAAATCCCATCACCAGCTGGCAGCTGGCGGTGAATCCCGGTCGGATGAACTGGTGGATGGTGCGCCGGTTGGATTCGGCCAGCGAACCAAGCTCGCGGTTGTTCGCCTGCGACAAAGCCATCTTGGTGGTGGGGTACGCGGTGTGGGCCGGGTAGGAAACCAGATAAAACTGCGCGGGCGCGGCGGGATTGTCACTGCGGAAAGAAACTTTCTCGCTGCCTCGGCCGATGTACAGCACCTCGCGGTTCCCGACCGGGTAGTCGGTGCCGTCCACCGTGATTACGCCCGCCGCCCCGAGGTTGATGATGCCGGCTTCCCGGCGTTCGCAGAAAAATCCGCATGCCATTTCCTCGCCGCCGGTCAACTCCAACGCCGTGCCGGTGGGGACAATGCCCCCCACTACCGCTCGGTCAACGTTGGTGTAAACAAGCTGAATGCTTCCGGGAACGAACAGACCCTCAACCACGAAGTTTTCGCGCAATTCCCCGGTGGTCATTCTACGGTATGCATGGCGGTCAGCAGCTTCAATCGTCCGCATTTTTGCTCTCCTTAAAAAATCCGTTCAACGCTCAAACGCCCGGTGCGCAATGTCCTTGCGGTAGTGGGAACCTTCGATGCCGATTTTACCCACCGCCTCGTAAGCGCGGTTAACCGCGGTTCGAAGGTCGCTTCCCAGCGCGCTCACGGCGAGAATGCGTCCGCCGGAACTGACCACCCCGCCGTCGGACATCTTGGTTCCGGCATGGAACACAATCGTGTCCGCCATTTGGGCGGCGGCGTCAAGACCGGTAATCGGTATTCCCTTGCGGTATGAACCCGGATAACCGCCGGCGGCTACCACCACGGTGGCTGCCGCCTCCGGACGGATTTTGACCATTTCTTCGGTAAGGTTTCCGTCGATGCAGGCTTCGAAAATCGGCGCCAAATCCCCCGCAATGCGCGGCAGCACCACTTGGGTTTCCGGATCGCCGAAGCGGACATTGAACTCCAGCACGTTGATTGACCCGTCGCGCCCGATCATCAGCCCGGCGTATAGCACGCCCCGGTAAGTGATGCCGCGCTTTTTGAGTTCGTTAACCACGGGAAGGATCACGGTTTCTTTGATTACCGGCAGCATTGACTCGGTAACCACCGGGGCGGGGGAGTAGGCTCCCATTCCGCCGGTGTTCGGCCCCTGGTCGCCGTCAAACACCCGTTTGTGGTCTTGGGACGCGGGCAACAGCACAGCGTGCTCGCCGTCAATTAGCGCCAGTATGGAGGCCTCTTCGCCGTCGAGGAAAGTTTCGATCAGCACCTCGGCGCCCGCCGCGCCGAAAATCCCGCCGTCCAGCATCGAACGGATGGCGGATTCGGCCTCTTCGCGGGTTTGGGCGATGATTACCCCCTTGCCGGCGGCCAAACCGTCAGCCTTTATCACGACCGGCAGCGAGAAGTTGTCCAAGGCGCGGATGGCCTCGTCCGATTTGGTGTAGATTTCGGCGCGCGCCGTCGGAACGCCGGCGGCGGTCATCACCGATTTTGAGAAACTCTTGCTGCCCTCCATTTGGGCGGCGGCTTTGCACGGACCGAAAACCCGCAATCCCTCGGCGGCGAAAGCGTCCGCCACGCCGAGACAAAGCGGTACTTCCGGCCCCACGACCGTCAAATCGGGGCGGTTTTCCTTTGCCCAGCTTACCAAACCGGCAATGTCGTCGGCGGCGATGCCGACATTTTGCGCCAATTCCGCCGTGCCGGCATTGCCGGGAGCGCAGAACAGCGTGTGGTTCATTGAATCCTGGGCGAGTCTCCAAATCAGGGCGTGCTCGCGTCCGCCACTACCAATGACTAAAATTTTCATGGTTGGTATGATATCATTTTTGCTTTGCGGCAATCAAGCCGTAAAAACGGATTGTCGATATTTTGGCGAATCGATGCGGAATCCGGTTTTAGCCTGGTTTGTCCACCCTGTCCCTAATCATTTTTTTTGCTACTCTGGTTATTGTAAATGCGCTTGTGTTGCGGGCGGATTCTGTGGTAAACTTTCGTTTGTTTTGGGATATCTGCCTAAAGGGGGTTAAATGGAACAACGCAACGGTGATGCCGCACTGGTGGACGCGCTGCACGGTGCGTATGAGAAACTGCGCAACCAGCTGGCCAAGGTTATAGTCGGACAGGATTCGGTGGTTGAGGAGTTGCTGATTGCGATATTCAGTCGCGGTCACGCACTGCTGGTCGGGGTGCCGGGGGTCGCGAAGACCTTGCTGGTTCGGACGGTAAGCAGGGTGATGGAGCTTTCTTTCAAACGGATTCAGTTCACCCCCGACCTGATGCCGAGCGACATAACCGGTTCGGACGTGCTGGAGGAAGACCGCACCACCGGCAAACGGGCATTCCGTTTCGTCAAGGGGCCGGTCTTCGCCAACATGGTGCTGGCGGACGAAATTAACCGTACCCCGCCGAAAACCCAGGCCGCGCTGTTGGAGGCGATGCAGGAGCACCGGGTGACGGTTGGCGGCACGGATTACGCGTTGCCGGAGCCGTTCTTTGTGCTGGCCACCCAGAACCCGATCGAGCAGGAGGGAACTTATCCGTTGCCAGAAGCTCAGTGTGACCGATTCATGCTCAAGGTGAAGATCGATTATCCAAAACTCGAAGAGGAGAAGCAGATTGTTTCCAGTCATCTGGCAGGATTTAAGACCAATATCAAGCCTTTGATGAGTGTAAGTGAGGTAATTGATGCCCGCGAGGTTGTAAAGCAGGTTTACATCGATGAGAAAATTCAGAAATACATTGTAGATATTGTGTTTGCAACACGTTATCCNNGAGCAGGAGGGAACTTATCCGTTGCCGGAAGCGCAATTGGACCGGTTCCTGTTTAATATCGTGGTGGACTATCCCAGCAAAGACGAGGAAAGCGCGGTCATCCGTCGTGTGACCTCTCCGGCGGAAGAGGAGTTGGAGCGGGTGCTGGACGCGGGACAGGTGCTGGCGGCGCAGGAGCTGATCTGCCGGGTTCCGGCGGCCGACCATGTGGTCGATTTCGCCCGCGATCTGGTGCGGGCGACCCGTCCGAACCAACCGGAAGCCCCGGATTTTGTGAAACAGTTGGTCGCGTGGGGCGCAGGCCCAAGAGCTGGCATCTCGTTAATCACCGCCGCCAAGGCGCGGGCGGTGCTGCGCGGTCGTTACCACGCCACCACCGCCGATGTCGCGGCGGTGGCGCATCCGGTGTTGCGCCACCGGGTGCTGACCACCTTCAACGCCGAGGCGGCGGGGGTGAAGAGCGACGAAGTGATTGACCGGCTGCTCAAACTGTTGCGCCCGGCGGAAGAGCTTGACGTTTAAACCGAACGGGAGAGGCGATGTCGGTCCAGGCTCCATCATATATGCGTTTTCTGCCGGAAGACGCCCTTTCCAGACTGGGAGGGCTGGAGCTGAAGTCGCGCGGGGTGATGGCGGGATTCATCACCGGCCGGCACAAAAGCCCTTATAAAGGATTTTCGGTTGAATTCGCCGAACACCGCCAGTATGCGCCCGGCGACGATTTGCGCAATCTGGATTGGCGGGTACTGGCCCGGAAAGACCGCTACTATATCAAGCAGTATATTGAAGAGACCAATATGCGGGTCACGCTGCTGCTGGACGCTTCCGGGTCGATGGCTTATGCCGGCGCAGCGGCGGCGCGGCGAGGCGGCAAGCCCTGTTCGAAATTCGATTACGCCCGTTATCTTGCGGCGGCGCTGGGATACATCGCGGTGGGGCAGCAGGACGCCGCCGGGTTGGTCATATTCGATACTGCTGTGCGGGAATATCTTCCCGCCCGCGCCCAGACCAGCCAGATCCGGCATTTGCTGGAGATTATCGAACGCAGCGAAACCGGCGGGGAAACCGGTTTGGGCGGGGTGTTCCACGAAATTGCCGAACGGATCCCCCGGCGGGGCAGGGTGGTGATTCTGAGTGACCTTTTTGACGATCCGGAGAATTTGGTCTCCGCGCTGCACCACTTCCGTTTCCGCAAGCACGAGGTCACGCTGATGCATATCATGGCGGACGAGGAGCTAACCTTCCCCTTTGACGAATTCACGGTGTTCCGGGATTTGGAGTCGCCCGGCAATGAGTTGCCGGTGGAACCCAAAGCCTTGCGCACCGCATATCTGGAGCAGGTTAAAGCATTCAGCGAAAACATCAGGGCTGTTTGCGGCAACTTGTCCATTGACTATGTGCCAATGAACACGCGGGTTCCGTACGAGGCGGCTTTAGCGGAGTATTTGTCCAGATGAAGCGGCTGCCGGGATTTTGTCGGGGGTAGTGGGGATGGTTGAGATTCGCGATAAGAAAAAAGAGAAGAAACGTGAACCGTTTGACAGCTCGGCGCTGGCAAACGCCGGGAAAGATGAGATCAGGAACGCGGTCAGAGCCTACCGCCGCCTGTTCAGTGAAAGAGAGCGCCGTGACGCGGCCCGGGCGGTGACGGGCAATCTGGTGCAGTTGCCGGTCGGTCTGTTCACCCGGACCCAGACCGTGAGCGTTTACCTCAGTATCGGCCACGAGTTGCCGATGCGGTATTTGATCCGTGCGGCCTGGTCGCTGGGCAAAACCGTTTGCGTACCCTCTTGGAAAGAAGAAGACAAGCGTTATCGTTTCGCGTTGCTGTCGCCGAGAATGCCGTTGCGCACGGGGAAATTCGGCGTACGCGAACCGGCGGAGATCATTGAAGTGCCGGCGTGGAGCATAGACGCGGTAATTACTCCCGGCTTGGCGTTTGACACCTACGGCGGACGGTTGGGCTATGGCGGCGGGTATTACGACCGGATGTTCAAGGATATGCGCCCCAGCGTGTTGCGTTTCGGGGTGGCATACGATTGGCAGCTGATGAACTTCAGTTTGCCATCGGAGACTCACGACATAAGGGTCGGCACGGTAATAACGGAAAAACGGGTGGTGAACTGCGTTTTGCCGAAAGTTGAAAAACCCGGCCATTCCGAAACCTAAAGCCGAGGCCGTTTGACAGTTTGACGGTTTGACAGTTTGGCGGTTGTAACTAGCTGCTAACGACTCTTCTTTGCGCCCTATGCGCCCTTTGCGGCCAAAAAAGAATGAGGTGTTGAGACAAGAAACCGTGCAGAATATCGTTTGACAGTTGGACGGTTCCTCCTTCGCCGAGGCTGCGGAGGACAAGTAGGGAAATGAAAAACTAAGAATTAAGAGTGAAAAATTATTGCATCAACTCTTCATTCTTATCTCTTCATTCCCAATCTCGTCACTCGTAGTTCGTCACTCGTAACTCCCGGTTCATCAAAGTGTTTCCAGCGATTTGGGATCAAGAAGGAACGGCACAATGCCAATGAAGGTGATGCCGTTGCGGTCGGTCCATGGCTTTTCGTATGGATTACCAGTCACAATAACCTTACGGAAATTGTCCCCGATGTGGCGGAGAGAAAAGGTTTCCTGTTCGCGCTTTTCGTTGTCGGGGATGTCCCAAGCGGACTGGATGTAAAAGCGCATGTCGCCTTTGTTGACGACAAAATCTACTTCGTACCGCTTGCGGCAGCGCTTGCCGTTGACGGTCGCGAACATCTCCACGGCGCCGACATCCACCGCGTAGTCACGTCTGACGAGTTCGTTGTAGATGGCGTTCTCCATGAGATGCGTGTTTTCATCCTGCCGGAAGTTGAGCCGCGAATTGCGGATGCCGGTATCGACTGCATAGTATTTGGATGGATAGTCAAGATAGCGGTTCCCGCGCAAATTGAAGAGCCGCGCATTCTGGATGAGGAAAGCCGATTCAAGGTATCCGAGGTATTTGCGAACGGTCGTTTCATTGCAGACAAGCTTGCCGGTGGAGTTGATTGCGTTGCTGAGCTTTGTGGGATTGGAAAGGCAACCGATGTTACTCATGGCCGTGTCAGCCACGATTTCAAGCAGGGCGTCGTTCTTGAGGTTGTATCGCTGGATGATGTCCCGGAGGTAGATGGTCGCATTGAGGTTGTCAAGGTACCTCCGTTTTTCGGATTCGGTATCAAGAAGTGCACATTCAGGGAGTCCGCCGAAAGTGAGGTAGGCGTCACGGATTTGGAAGAAATCCCGAGCCTGCGGCATCGTTTCGGCGAACTCTGCGAGCGAAAGCGGGGTCACCATGATGGTTTCGCCGCGTCCTCGGAACTCGGTGGCTACATCCTTCGAGAGAAGGTCGGCGTTGGAACCGGTGACGTATGTGGAGATGTTTTTGCGCTTGAGAAGCCCGTTGAGGACATGGTAGAAGGTTATGTAGGCTTTTTGGCGATCATCGGGGCGCAGGCGCGAGAGATCAGTGCCTTCCGGCAGTATTGGTTCGGCATGCTGGATTTCATCGATAAGCACGAAACAAGGGGCATCGTCAGCGGGAAGTCGAGCGCGAATCTCCTTGCCGAGGGTGATTGCATCGCGGCAGAAAAGAAGGTCGTCGGATTCAAGGTCGATTTCGACGATATGGTCTGGCGGAATGCCACTCTCAAGCAGATGTTGCTTGAAGAGATTGAAGAGGAGAAAGCTTTTGCCGCAACGTCTCATGCCAACCAGAATTTTGATGAGATGGTGACTTTTTGCTTGGATAAGCTTGTTCAGAAGGATGTTTCGCTTGATGATCATCGGAATTCTCCTGCTTTGAAGTTACGTGCGTTTGCACGGAAGTTCAAAGCGCGGGTATAGTACCACTTTCACTTGACCAAGTCAAGGTTGGCTTGGAACTTTTGTGCGTTTGCACAGAAGATCAAAACAGGCATGGCCATAGCATATCGGAAAGCGTGTCCCACATCAAAGGATGAAGGGGTAAAATCTTGTTGTACGGTGAAAACTACCCCTTTTACCCCCATGTTCGTCAGTCGCCATTTTATGTTTAGCCGCAAATAGCGCTAAGTTCGCAAAGAGTGGCGGGTCGTGTAAGTCTGAGGTTAAATAGTGCGGTGGTTAGGTGGTGCGGTGGTTCCTCCTCCGCCGAGGCTGCGGAGGACAAGTAGGGAAATGAAAAACAGAATTAAGAGTGAAAAATTATTACCTCAACTCTTCACTCTTATCTCTTCATTTTTCATTCCCAATCTCTTCATTCTCTCCTCTGGTTTCTACCCGTTCTACACGGTTCAAAACGCATACAGGCCAACTTTAATTAAACAGCCCCCAGCGACTCTTCTTTGCGCCCTATGCGCCCTTTGCGGCCAAAAAAGAATGAGGTGTGGAGACAAGAAGCCGTGCAGAACATGCAGACCATGTAGAATTTGGAAAATCTACCTTGAATTTCCTGACCGTTAATGGTAAGGTATGAAACGAGGTGGAGATGATGCAGTCTGATGGGCAAAATGGCGATTTGATGGTGGCGCGCGGCACGTTGGAACGGGAATTGACCGGGTACGGTGATTCCCGGGGATTGCCTTTGCCGGTCACCCGCCAACTGGGTCCGGCCGATTTGTCTCGGGTTGATGCCGAAGAGGGGCTGACCAACAGCATCGGGACATTGGAAAGCCAAAAGCGCAGCCGTTCTTTCTACGAGCTGTTGCCGGTATTGATTTTTGCGGCAATCAGCGTTGCGGTTTGTTATCGTTTTTTACCTTGGGGCCGTTTCTTCCGTCGCCCCGTGCCGGCGGTGCCGGATGTGTTCGTCGGGGTGTTGAGCGGAGACGAGGTTAAGGCGGCGGCCAAGCTCAAACAGCCGTCGCCGGTACAGCGGGCGCTGCTGGAAATCGAGGGTTTTAGGCGCGAACGCCGTTTCAACGAACTGGTGGATTTTTGCGCTACCACCCTCAACGGGTTGGGGGGCGACCGTGAGACCAACCGTAAATGGATTCGGGTTTGGGCGGTGTATCTGGACGCGCTTTATCTGTTGCGGCAGCCGCAGGAATTGACCAAGCAGTGCCAGCGGTTGTTGACCATCGACCCGGATTCCGAGGTGGCGGTTTATTATCGCGCCCGGTCGCGGTTGGACCGGGTGGCGACCCAACTTTCCCGCAGCGGCAGTCCGTCGGCCGAGGTTCGGCGCAATACCCTGGAATCGCTGGCCGCCATTCAGCGCGAGTGCGAGACTCGGTTGCGCGTGATGGCGCAGGCGCGGCTTTCCGGCGGCAAGGACGCGGACGAGTTGGGAGAGCGCGAGTGGAGATTCCGTTTGCTGCTTTGCGACACGTTGCTGAAACGCTGGATTTGCATGGGACGAAAACTAGACGACGATTCGCTGGAGATATTTTCCGATGCCGTCCGCGAGGTGAATCAGGTCCCGGAATCGGACGCGCAGATACGCCAGGAATTGAAACTGTGGAAAGAGTTGCTGAACGTGCTTCAGGTGTGGCATTCGTGGGAGTGGTTCCGCAAACGGGTGGACGGCAAGGCGGTGGATCGCAAATGGGTTGAATTGCGCATTGCCCGTTTGGAAGCCAAACTGACTAACGGGAGGAATCCGCAATGAGCAAATTGTTGGAAGCCGTTGACGAGTTCTTTTCCCGGCAACGCCGGTTCCCAGACGCCGGGGTTGAGAGTTTTTGCACCCCGAAGTGGTTTGTCGTGGCGCTGCTGTATCTGTTTGCGGCGGTGCTGATGGCGCAAGACCCGTGGTACGGACAGGACCTTTTCACCTATGCGCAGGGCGGGTTTGTGATTCTGATCAGTTTCGTTTTGGTCACGACAATCAGTTTTGACTGGTGTTACCTCGGCCACAGCCGCGGTGGCAATCTTGTCCTGCAGTTTCTGCTGATCCTTCCGATGGCGATGATGTTGGGCCGGTTGATCGGCGCACCGTCGGAACGGATGGTGGTAAGCGGCGGTTCGCTGTTGGGGCATGTTAAGTCGGCATTCAAATCCGGGGCGAATCTGGTGGGGCTGCTGGATTTGATCCCCAACCCCATAAAGGAATTGTTCGCTTCGCCCAAAGCCGCGCTGCTGTTTGCGCTGATATGCATGTCGCTCACCGCCGCCAAAAACAAAATGCTCAAGGTCGGTCTGGTGGTTACCACGCTGGTGTTCCTGATTGCGTTCACGCTGTCCGATGCGGTTTGCCCGCCATCGCTGACTTTCGTGGCCGGGGTTCTGCTGATGATTACTGGGATTGCCATGCAATTTCGCGACGTCACCCCGGAGATTATCGACCGCAACATCGCGCTGCGGTTGCGCAATGTGACCGACGAGGCGGAGCGTCGTTGCTCCATCCGCATCTTGAAGAAAGTGTGCGCCGACGGGAAGATCGCGCCCAAAACCGCCTATGAAATCATCCGCCGCTGTTACGTGGAGCAGTTCGGGGTAGATTCCGAAACCGTGCACAACATCATCGCACCGGCGATTCTCAACCGGCTGGTTTCCGAGCATGAGCTGCTGGCCGTTTCTTACGCGCAGGGGGCGGGAACGCTCTCGCCCGCTCCGGGATTGTACCTTTGCGACCGGAGTTGGCTGGAGGTGGCGCTGGTGCCTCGCAGCGTGGTGGTGGGCGTGATAGCGCTGTTGTGGTGGCTTACGCCTATCGACCTGTTCCCAGACGCGTTGCCGGTAGTGGGGGCGATTGACGATTTTGTGGTGGTGACGCTTGGCGGCGGCGCGGCATGGCGCGAATTGGTATCGCTGCGGCGCAAAAACCGGTTGTTGCCGGAAGCGTGACGCGAACAACGGAGGTTACTATGGTACCGCAATGGGTTATCGAGAAGAAACGCGACGGCGGGGTTTTGGACGAATCGGAAATCCGGTCGTTTATTCACGGTTTTACTGTCGGGGATATCCCCGAATACCAAATGTCCGCGCTGGCGATGGCGATTTACTTTCGTGGAATGACCGACGAGGAAACGGCGGTACTGACTGACGCGATGATGCGTTCCGGCGATCTGCTTTCGTTTGAAAACTGGCCTTGCCCCACGGCGGACAAGCACTCCACCGGCGGTATCGGCGACAAAATTTCGCTGATGCTTGCGCCGTTGGCGGTAACCGCCGGATTGGCGGTGCCGATGATTTCCGGGCGCGGTCTGGGCATCACCGGCGGAACGCTGGACAAACTGGAGTCCATTTCGGGATACAACACACGGCTTGACGTTGATGCCTTTAAGCGGGTGGTTTCCGAGGTGGGATGTTCCATCATCGGTCAGACCGACCGGCTTGCCCCGGCGGACAAGAAACTGTACGCGCTGCGCGATGTGACCGGCACTGTGCCCAGCGTCCCGTTGATTACCGCCAGCATTATGTCCAAGAAACTCGCCGAAGGGGCGCAAACGCTGGTGTTTGATGTTAAATGCGGCCGGGCCGCCTTTATGCGCACCCCGGAAGACGCGCGGAAGTTGGCGGATTCGCTGTGCCGGGTCGGACGGGCGTTGGGACGCAAGACCGACGCTCTGATTACTGACATGAACCGTCCGCTCGGTCGGACTGCCGGCAACGCCGTGGAGGTGCGCGAAGCGGTGGAGACGCTACGCGGAGCCGGCCCGCAGGATACCCGCGATCTGACGGTGGAGCTGACGGCGAGAATGGCGGTAACCGCCGGGACGTATCCGGATTTAGAACAGGCGAAGGTAGCGCTTTACGCCAAATTAGACGACGGGTCGGCGTTGGAAGTGTTTCGTCGCATGGTGGTGGCGCAGGGGGGAGATCCGGCGTTTATCGACCATTCCGAATGTTTGCCTCAGCCCGGCGCGGCGGTGGAGGTGTCGGCAGAGAACGGCGGTAAAGTTACCGATGTGGACGCCGAGGCCATTGGACGCGTAGTGTTACGGTTAGGCGGCGGACGCCAGCAGGTCACCGACACCATCGATCCCGCCGCCGGGGTTGACCGTCTGGTTCAGGTTGGAGAGCAGGTCGAGGCGGGTCAGCCGCTGATGCGGCTTTTGGCGCGAGACCGTGCCACCGCGGAATCCTGTTTGCCCGCCGCCCGCGCAGCGGTCACGGTACAGGCTGATGAATAATGCCATCGTAGGCAATGTTTCCGCGGATGGCTTTTTCGGCTTGTTTCTTTGGCGTGAAAACGGTATGATAACACTGTTTTTTGCGGGGTTGGAATAGTGTACCGCATTGATTCTGCGCGTGGAAGAGAGATCTGAGATGAGAATAGACGATTTGACATTGGCCGTGGCCGTAGAAGGACTCAAAGCGAAAGAGTTTTCGTCGGTTGAGCTTACCCAAGCGGTGCTGGACACCATCGCCGAGAAGGATGGCGCGATTCACGCTTATCTTACCGTTGATGCGGAGGGGGCGCTGAATCAGGCGGCGGTTGCCGACCAAGCTCGCGCCGCCGGAGCGGACGCGCCGTTGCTTGGGGTGCCGCTGGCGGTAAAGGATTTGATTAACGTCAAGGGGCAGCCCTGCACTTGCGCCTCAAAAATCCTGCAGGGCTACGTTTCCCCTTATGACGCCACGGTTACCGCCAAACTGCGCACCGCCGGAGCGGTTTTCTGCGGACGCACCAATATGGACGAATTCGCGATGGGGTCTTCCACCGAAGGCTCCGCCTACCAAGTCACCAGAAACCCCCACGACCCCATTCGGGTGCCGGGCGGTTCGAGCGGCGGATCCGCCGCGGCGGTGGCGGGCGGCGAGGCGATCGCCGCGCTGGGAACAGATACCGGCGGGTCGATCCGGCAACCCGCGTCGTTCTGCGGGTGCGTCGGTTTCAAACCCTCATACGGGCGGGTTTCCCGTTACGGAGTAACGGCGTATGCGTCTTCGCTGGACCAGGTAGGTCCGATGACTAAAACCGTGCGTGATGCCGCGATGCTGATGCAGGTGTTGGCGGGACACGATCCGCACGACGGCACCACTCAGCGGTTGCCGGTGCCGGATTACCTCGCTGCGATGGAAGGCGGCATGAAGGGCCTGAAGATCGGTCTGCCCAAAGAGTACTACGTAGATGGCGCCGATCCTGAAGTTATGAGGCTGGTGAAAGCGGCGGTTGAGCGTTGTTCCGCCGCCGGCGCGGAGTTGGTGGAGGTTTCCCTGCCGCATACCGAATACGCGATTTCGGTGTACTACATCATTGCCACCGCCGAAGCCTCGGCCAACCTGGCCCGGTTTGACGGAGTGCGTTACGGTCACCGGGCGGCCGATCCCGAAGGGGTGTTCGACCTGTACGCCCGGAGCCGGGCGGAAGGTTTCGGGCGCGAGGTTAAACGCCGCATAATTTTGGGTACATACGTGTTGAGCAGCGGTTACTATGACGCTTATTATGGGCGAGCGCAGAAGGTGCGCACTTTGATCCGGAAAGATTTCTCCGAAGCCTTTAATCAGTGCGACTTGCTGATGACTCCGGTGGCACCGACCCCGGCGTATAAAATCGGCGAGGCGGCGGACGACCCGCTTAAAATGTATCTCGGCGACATCTTCACCGTAACCGCCAATTTGGCCGGACTCTGCGGATTCTCGCTGCCGTGCGGAAATACTTCGGGCGGTTTGCCGGTTGGCGTGCAGATGCTGGGAGCCCCGTTCCGCGAGGAGGTGCTGTTCCGCGCCGCCGCCGCGTTTGAGCGGCTTTAATCAACGGGGTGGGCGATGCCGGTTGAATTGACGGTTACCGACGACGAACGTAAGGAGTATCGTCGGCTCTACGATTTGGCGAGGTCGATTGAGCGGCTGCAGCCGTGGGGGTGGATAAAACCGGGCGATGTTTTCGGTATCCAGCCGATGGATGTCGAAGAGCCGTATTTCGTCTGTTTTTTCGAAGGGTTCGGTGTGGGTGCCCATATCGTGCGGTACCTTTACGGTTGGTATGCGTTGCGGGATTTTCTTGCCAACGCCTCCAGCAATGTCAAGCCCATCAACTCTTGGTTGCTGGAAATTCCGATGTTCGAGTTGTGCTATCTGCCGAAGCAGATGCTCTTTCCTGTGGAACAGCTGCTTAGCCAACTGATGGGCGAAGACGGCACCGCCTTGGTACCGGCTTTCCGGTCGGTGTCGGTGGGATACCAGCCGTGGATTCCGGATCCTGACGAACGGAAATGGATCGACATCCTGTTGTACCAGACCTACGGCATGGCGTTGCGGTTGGAGAACGACCCGGGGTGGAGGCGGCGGATCCCAAGGGATTACGCATTGGTGTTGCGCCAGAATGAGTGCGGGCGTTGGGCGGATTCGCTGGTGCCGGTCATTCCGTTGCCGCCGCTGAAACTAAACTTTGAACTCACCGCCGATCAGCGTACGCGGTTGCGCCGTCTGAAACGGCTGCCGATTGCCGTGCAGATGGATGTGCGGGTGATGTCGGCCATGCCGAGTCTGGAATCGTTGGGCAAGCCGCAGGTCGAGCTGGCCGATTTCCGTCGTCCTTCCACCGGATACCTGCTGGTGGCGGCGGATAAAAACGGTAACGACATTTACCATGCCGGGCCGCTTTCCGCCGTTAAAGGGATCGAGCATCTTTGGGCCGACATCTCCACCGCGTTCATTTCGCTGTTCGAGATGATGGGCGGATATCCTTCCGTGATTGAGGCTGGCGGCGGCCGGATGATCGGCCTTTTGCAGGCGTATTCAATGGAATTGCCGTTCAAACTGGTTCACCGTGACCGGCTGGAGCTGATGGAAGAGGTTTTCAGAAAATTGGATTCGTACCTGTCGCGCAAGGTGCGGGAATCGGAGGTAGGCGGACAATGAAATTGGCTGAATTGGCTGAATTGTGCGGATTGGAGATTGTGCTGGCACCCGATCCCGAAACGGAGGTCACCGGGGTGTACACCTCGGATTTGTTGAGCGACGTTATGGCCCACTGCCAGGAGGGATCGGTTTTGGTGACGGTGCAAAACCATAAGAACTCCATCGCGGTATGCACCTTGGTCGGTTCGCCGGCGGTGGTGCTGGTACATGGCCGTCCCGTGCCGGACGATATGCTCGATTCGGCGACTAGGGAGGGTGTCGCGCTGTTGAGAACCGGTGACGATCAGTTCGCGGTTTCCTGCAAACTGGGAGTCGCTTTGGGATTGGTATCGGCGGCCAATCCTTGACGCGGCCAGACTTTACTGGCTTGCAAAAAAATACCCGTTGCGGTATCATTGCGCCGTTTTCATTTTTTCAGGAGAAATGCGATGAGGAACTTAAATCGGGAAGACGCTACCGCGCTGTTGAGTGATGCGGAGCGTGTCGAAATGGGCGAGTATTGCGACACTTACAAAAGGTTTTTGGGGATAGCCAAAACCGAACGCCGGGCTTATGCCGAGGCGGTGCGGTTGTTGACTGCCGCCGGATTCCGCCCGTTAGCGGAGTGCGAGGTTCTGAAACCCGGCGACAAAGTTTATCGCGGTTATCATGGCAAGACGCTGTTTGCGGCGGTAATCGGCAACCAGCCGGTGGCGGATGGCGTTCGGGTGGTTGGCGGTCACACCGATGCGCCGCGCATCGACTTAAAGCCGGTGCCGCTGACGGAGAAAGGCGGCTTTGCCTATTTTGACACCCATTATTACGGCGGGGTAAAAAAATTCCATTGGGTGGCGCATCCGCTGGCGCTTTATGGCGTGGTGGTGAAAGCCGATGGTAAGGTGGTCGAGATCGCGATTGGCGACGAACCTGACGACCCGGTGTTCATGATTTCTGACGTGCTGCCGCATTTTGGCAAAGATCAGGCGGCTAAAAAGGTCAGCGAGGCGTTTCCCGGGGAGTCGTTGGATTTGCTGATCGGTTCGGTTCCGGATCCCGAAGCCGAAAAAGACAAGGTTAAGCAAAACATTGTCAAGCTGCTGGAATCCAAATACGGCATCAGCGAGGAAGACCTGACCAGTGCCGAGTTGGAGATTGTGCCGGCCGGCGGCCCGCGCGATTTGGGGTTGGACCGGAGTATGATCGTCGGTTACGGCCATGACGACCGGATTTGCGCGTTTGCCGGGCTTAAGGCATTGATGGATTTGAAGCAGATTCCTGAACGCACCGGCGTGGTGCTGCTTTGCGACAAGGAGGAGATCGGTTCGGTCGGCGCGTCGGGAATGAACTCGACCTTCTTTGAAAATTCCATCGCGGAGTTGGTGGTGCGTCAGCAACCTGGGGCGGGGGATATTGCGGTCCGCCGTGCGCTGGAGGCTTCCTGCATGCTGTCGGCGGATGTTTGCGCTGCATCCGACCCCAATTTCCCGACTGCGGATTCGCCCAACAACATGGCGAAATTCAACGCCGGGCCGTCAATGATCAAATACACCGGCGCGGGCGGCAAGAGCGGCGCCAGCGATGCCCGTGCCGAGTTTATCGGGCGGCTGCGCAAGGTGTTTGATGATGACGGCGTGGTGTGGCAGATCGGCGAGCTGGGGCAGGTTGAAAAAGGCGGCGGCGGCACGATCGCGAAATTCATGGCCTATTACGGTATGGACGTGCTGGACATGGGTACGCCGCTGCTGAATATGCACGCGCCGTGGGAAGCGGCATCCAAGCTCGACACCTACATGACGTACCGCGCTTACCGGGCGTTTTTCAGCGCCTAGTATTTGTCAGCGGCATTGTACGGTAGTAAAAAAACTCGCCCCTCCCGCACCGTGTTATGATGGTGGGAGGGGCGGTCTTGTGTCGTCTGCGGAACGCTTCGGTTTCGCTTTTCCGCGTGGTTATGAACGAGACGCTTTAAGGTCGTTGTACAGCTGGAAAGCGTCGTTCGGATTCATGCCTTTATGGACTACCGCCGAGACCGCCTGGATCATGGCGGTGGGGGCTTCGGACTGGAATACGTTACGTCCCATATCAACCCCGGACGCGCCGCATTGGATGGCGTTGTAGGCGAGTTCCAGCGCCTCTTTTTCGGGCAGCTTCTTCCCGCCCGCGATCACGATCGGAACAGGGCAGCAGGAGACGACCTTTTCAAAACCCTCGGTGTAGTAGGTTTTCACGATATTAGCGCCGTTCTCAGCGCAGATACGGGAAGCCAGCCCGAAATAACGCGCGTCGCGAACCATATCTTTACCGACCGCAGTCACGCCCATGATGGGAATGCCGGCAGCTTGCCCGGCGTCTACCGCTTCCGTTAGGTTGGCTACGGTTTGCGCCTCGAAATCGGGATCGCCGACCGCCACCATGACCGCCATCGCCGAAACGTTCAACCGCACCGCATCCTCGATGTCGATGACCACATTGTTGTTCAGCTTGGTCAGAATCGACGAACCGGCATCGGAACGCATACAGACCGGCTTGTTGCAACTGGGAGGAATCATGGACCGCAGGATGCCGCGAGTACACATTAGGCAGTCCGCATACGGAATTAACGGAACGATGCTTTGGTCAATCCGTTCCACGCCGGTTGTCGGGCCCATGATAAAACCGTGGTCGAACGCCAGCATCACGCTGCGTCCGGTTTCGGGGTTGAAAATCCGGCTCAACCGGCTCTGCATACCCCAATCGAGATGGTTGGAACCTTTCAAGAAAAAGCTTTTGTCTGCCATTTGCTGTCCTTTCGCAGCGGAGCCGTCGGCCCCGCTATTATCGGTTGTCCTGAATTGTCTTAAACCGCACTCGCAAAAGCCGTGAAGATGCATGCCATTGAGGCGGCCCCGGCATCCATCGGGCCGATGGAACGGTCACCCAGATTCTTGGCGCGCCCGAACGTTGCCCGCATCCCGCAGGTCGCGTCCGCCCCTTTCCGTGCCGCTTCCGCGGCGGCGGCGAACATTGCCGGAATTCCGTCCGCTTGGGCGGACGCGAGGGCTTCGGTTGCCGGGATTAACGCGTCCATCATGGTCTTCCCGCCTACGCGGGCATTGGTCGCGAACTCGATTTCCTCTAATCCCGCTTCGAACATTGCCGCCAGCGTTGCGGCGTCGATTTCGCCGGTCGCCGGTGCGGCTTCCGCCATGCCTTCCAGCCACGAGCCGTAGAGGGTGCTGGTGGAACCGCTTACCTCGGATTCCATCTGTTCCGCCATGTTGGCGATCAAGGTTTTGTAATCGTCGCCGTCCGCCTTAACGATGGCATTCATAGCCGCGACAATAGCCGTGCCATGGTCGCCGTCGCCACCAGTTGCGGCGTCGAGTTCGGAAAAGTGTTTCTCGTTGGCGGCAACCGCCTGCTGTGCAGCAGCCCACGCCTGTTTGAATGCTTGGATCGTCATGATCGCGTATTGCCGGGGCCGCCGTGGCGGCCCCGGCCCTTTCTTTAGCCGTTGCAAACCCAGTAGGGGGCGTTGGACTTTGCGCGCAGGGCGCAGATGATTTCCGTATCCACCTTGGCGAGGATCATCTGGAATCCCGCCATCTCCTGCACAGTCAGAATCTCGTCCACAATGCCGGGAATCACGGTGATACCTTTGTCCGCCATGACTTGCGCGGCGCGGCGATAGACGATCAGCTGCTCCATGCCGGTGGTCGCACCCGATCCGTTGATGATCAGGAACGCCCGGTCGCCGGATGCGAGCTTCGTCGCCTGCATGAGGCGATCCAGCATGATTTCAGCCGTCTCGTTGGCGCTCTTGACGGGCATAATGCCGCCGCCGCCTTCGCCGTGCTGACCCATGCCGATCTCCATCTCGTCATCGGCGAGATGGCCGATCTCCCCGCCGTTCTGCGGATGGGTCGCAGTGCGCAGCGCGACGGACAGCGTCGCGACGTTGTCGTTAAACCGGCTGCCCAATGCCCAAATCTGGTCGAGGGACTGTCCGGCTTCCGCCGCCGCTCCGACTACCTTAATCAGCGGAATGCAACCGCCGAGACCGCGCTTATCCTCGATCGGGGTGTCGATACCCTGGGCGATATCCTCGTGGACCACGATTTCCTTGACGAGGATACCGGCTTTCTGCGCCATGCGCAACGCTTTGTTCGCGCTCATGCGGTCGCCGTTGTGGTTCAGCGTGATCAGCAGGATGCCGGCCGGACGCTGGAACATCTCGAACGCCTCGAAAAGTTTCTGGGCGCCCGGGGCCGCGAAGATGTCGCCGACCACACTGGCGTCGAGCATTCCCTCTCCGACGAAGCCGGAAAGCGCCGGTTCGTGTCCCGAACCGCCGAGGGTGATAACCGCCACTTTGCAGGAGCATTTAGGCTGGGCGCGGACAACGATACGCTCGTTGACCAGCTTCACCTTGTCCTTGTAACAAGCGGCCAGACCTTCCAGCAATTCGGTGGTCAGGTTGGCGGGATCGTTCAGGAATTTTTTCATTGCCATGATTGCGTCTCCCGTTAGATGAGCTGGATCAGTTCAACCGGCAGCCCCTCGTCATAGATGAAGGCAATCTTCATCGTCGGCGCGGGCTGGCAAATCGGCCAAAGGATACTCTTGCCGACGACGGCGGCCTCGATGTCGTCCACCACGTAGGCAACGTGGGTTTCATCCTGAATGGCGGCGGCCATAGGGCTGTCCGGCTCGAAATAGAGGTATTCGATTTTGTAGGGATGGGAAGCCGCATCGGTGATCCACACCTTAAGCGACTCGATGAAAACCATGTTATCGGCCTTTTCGTAAACCGGGATGCCAGTGTGATTGTAGGTCATGATGTTTTTCCTTTCGATTCGTGTGCGGCGGACGGCTAGGCGTCCGCCGCGTTGGGGTTAGAATTGTGCGCTGGGGATCGAGAAACGCAGTCCCGCGCCGTCATGATAGGTTGCCGCCTCGGTGACGATCGCGCCCTCGGGGCCCGCCAGCATAAAGTGCCAGGTTTCGTCCTTCGGAAGCTTGTGGGCAATGCCGTCCGGAACCCACTTCTCAACGTGGACTGATTTCAGGTAGGGGAGCTGCTTGGCGGAGAGCAACGCCTTCGCTTCCGGGAATTTGTCCAGATTCGGCTCGCCGATCTCAGAGAAGCCGTAAACATAACCGTTGCGGACCACCCAAGACTCCATCTTGCAGCGGATCGGTTTGCCGTCTGCATCCTTCGTGGCCAGATGACGGTGCTCCGCGATCGCCTGGTTTGGCAGCAGGAAGATGTCATGCACGAAGTAACCCTCATCCTTCTCGTTTACGAAGATTACGCCGGCCATGCCGATTCTGGTGAAATCGTTCTGTTTGAAATCCAGAACCCAGAAATAGTCGTCATCCTTCAGGAACGAGGGGAAGATTGGATAACCGAACCGTTTGAACATGTCGAAATAGGCCTGCTTCGCTGCCGCCGTATCGAATTTTCCGTCTTTGTAGAACGCATCATTCGCCATTTGCCTGATCTCCTTTCGCCCACAAGGGCAGGTTGTACACTTTCCGGCCGTAGCGCACCCAGTTGCGCCGATCAGAAGGTTAAAGCTGATTCCCGCCGCCGTTAGGCAAGCTGCCGCCGTGGGAAAAAACGCCGTTTTAGACATAAAACAGTACTCCGCTACAGATTGACACCATAAATGGAATTTTCCCGGCATTGCGGCGCAATCTGCTTGGACGCGCCGCCGCATTCCGGGAAAAGTTTGCGGCCACCCGACCGTAATCCACTTAACTAAAAACTGTAGCAAGCATATCACATCAACTTGCGTAGCGCAAGGGTAAAATAAGCTAAATTTGATTTCCAATCCTGCCCAATTCCTCCCCGTTACGCGGCGGACGGGTTGCCGGCGAAACCGATAGTCATCGTTCTTGCGGACGGGATGTCCTTTTTGGCCAAGGTTTCCTCGCGCAGTGCGGCGATGCGGTCGTAGTTGGTCAACTGGTTCGCCAGATAAAACAGGCTCTGCCGCACGGTGCGAAAATCGCCCGGCGTCAGGTTCTTCACGGCGTTGAGCGCTTTGGCCTCGTCGTCGGAGAGTTGGGTCTTGAACATCCGTTCGAAAAAGATCCGTTTCCCGGTTTCGTCAAGATAATCGAACTCCAGCTTGAAGGTGAAGCGGCGAATGATGGCGGAGTCCAGATTGTTGCTGAAGTTGGTGGCTGCCACCATCACCCCGTTGAAATTCTCCATCTGCTGCAGCAGTTCGTTGACCTGCGAAATCTCCCAGTTTTGGTGCGCGTGGGTGCGGTCTTGGACAATCCCGTCGATCTCATCGAAAAAGAGGATCGAGTGTTCGATTTCCGCCTGACGGAAGGCGCCGGCGATGTTTTCTTCGGTGCCGCCGACCCATTTGCAGAACAAGTCGCTGCCGAACTTTACCAGCACGTTTCGGTCAAGCTGTTCGCCGAGAAACTTTACAAATTCGGTTTTCCCCGTGCCGGGCGGTCCCCAAAGCAGGATGTTCATCCTTGGCCGGTCGTCGCTGTCACGGTTGAAATCCTCGTCTAGGTAGTTTCTGACGGCCCGCACCAGATTGGCCAACGGCACTTTGCCCTTGATGTTCAAGCCTTCCAGCGAGTACTCTTTGGCGGGCGCGGTTTTGCTGTTGTTTTCCGGCAACCCCATCAGGAGGCAGTGCGGTTTCATGAACCGGTCAATCAGCTCGTCGATGTCCTCGGCGGTGGCGCCGATTTGCTTGACGTTGGTAAGCACCATGGAAATTCCGCCGGGGGAGGTGGGGTATTTATCAGCGTAAAGCTTGATTTTCGAATCGTTAACAATGTCCCGCATCCCAAGAGAGGTCACGGTGTTGCGCCAAATGAATTCGCGCTGCTCGCTGGAGAGTTTGTCGAAATGGATCGAGTAGTCGAACCGCCGCCGCACGCTCTCGTCGATCTCATCCGGCGAGGAGTTGCAGATCCAGATGGTCGGTATCCGGCTTTCGTCCAAAATGTTGTTGGTGAGTCCCTTTTCGGTGGTGTTGCGGATATCAAACCGTCCCGATGCCATGCCGACGCCGCTCCGCAACAGTTCGTCGGCTTCGTCGATGATCATCAAGGCTTTGGTATCGTTCTCGCATTCGTTGCAGACCCGAATTCCGGTGAGGCGGAATTCATTGGACATATTTTGCCGGTCGCCCAGTTTGATTTCATAGGCGGTGAACCCCAACTGTTTGGCAAGCGCGCGGGCGAAGCTGGTTTTCCCGGTGCCGGGGACGCCGTAAAGCAGAATGTGTTTTTTGCCGATACCGGGGGTGATGACCCGGCGCAGCAGTTCACCGTCCAACTCGGCGAGCGAACCGAAATATTCCCACGGCAAGGTTTGCGAAAGATCGGCGACCCGGTAGAAACGCCGGTCCACCGCATCATTGCCAGTACCGTTGATATACGAGTCGTAAACATTGTGGTTCCAATCCCATCCCTTGTCCAGCAGATTGAATTTGCGTAACCGTCCGTCAGCCACCATCACGTTGTTTGACATTTCGGAAAGCGAGATGTTCAGTGCCATCGCGTAGAACATCGGTTTGTCCGTGATATCCAAACCGCATGGCCAATCGAAGTAGGTGTGTTCCAACATATAGGCCAGTATCATTGCCGCGTATTCGTGGTCATTGAGTTTCATGCTGCGCTTCAACTCTTCGAACCGCTTTTCCATCTGCTCTTCGTGGCTTGATGTCCCCAAGTTGGCCAAAATGCATTTGCCGACGGTTTCAAGCATGACTCTAGCCCTTTCGCGATACCGTTCGTGGTTCCAAATGGCCTGGTATATGCAATTGATGGGATCGTCCATCCGCAGTTGGGTAAAACGGTAGCGTTCGTTTTTCATTTCGTCCAGCTCCTGCTCGCTGAACGCCACTTCGATCAGTTCGATGGCCAAATCGCGGTCAAACTGGTAATGAACCAGATTGAAGAAGTTCTGGTTGGTGATGTCTTGCTTGTGGTATCTGACCAGATTCATCCAGAACCGGGCCATATTGCGAAGTAAAAATGTGGTAGCCACGGGTTGAAATTCACTCATGGTTTTTCTCCTTTTTTGCCAAACGTTTGGCGATTAATGCTTTGGCTTTTTCTTGAGAAAAGCCGTAAATACGCATAACCATCTCGATTTCCGCCCTTTTGAAGTATTCGAGCCAGTCGCTGCGGCGCGAGCGCGCCATAATGCTGGCCGGCGACATAATCATATCGTAAAGGTCTTCATCAAGTTGGTCAAAAAGATTGGTGTCGTCATTGTCAGAGTCCATGGTTTTCCCTTGAACGAAATCGTTGGAAGCGTTGTCAAAAGACACAAAATCCCATTATGGTCTGCAGTAGCGGGACACAACGACATTACGTCGCGGCATTGACCGGAGTGCAAGACGGCACAAAGGATTGGCGGTCAGGCAGGCCCGATCGCCTTGAAAAGAGGGAAAAGGTTTTTTACGGGCTATTAAAGCAGCCCAGCGGCGGAAAGTTTCCCGTTAGCAGTTTGAGCGTTGTCAAGACGCTCCGCCACCGTGACGCAGTTTTTGAATGCGCCCATAAAAGAAAAATCGAAAACGAAAGCAGAAAGTTGTTTCTTTGCCATAAATTCACCCCGACTGTTTGAATTATTGATTAAAAAAACTTTCCCAGAAGGAATTGGTGCGGGATATTACTCCTTTTGTCTGGCAATGTCAACAGGCAAATGTGAAAAATAGTGATTAGTGGTTAGGGGTTAGTGGTTAGTGATTAGTGGTTAGCCCGCCGCCCGCGCTTCGCACGGGAATGTAAATGAGGGTAACGTGGGGTGGGGCAGTTGAGGGTTTAGCGTTGATGGTTGAGAAGCGGAGTCCGGAAGTCTGAAGTCCGAAGTCTTGTGGCTGAACGGTAAGTTATATGTTAGTGGTTAGTGGTTAGTGATTAGTGGTTAGTGGGTTAGTGGTTATAGTTTAGGACGGCTTTGAATTGCCGGATTACCGCTTGTTTCACTGCCGCCATCGGAGGCGGGGTGCCCAACAGCTTGGCCATCGAGGTTACTCCCGCGTTTGAAATCCCGCACGGGATAATGCCGCCGAAATCTTCCAGCCGGGTATTTACGTTCAAGGCAAAACCGTGCATGGCAACTTGACGCGAAACCCGGATTCCTAGGGCGCAGAGTTTGCTGTTGCCGACCCACACCCCGCGGTTGCGTTCGTCGCGGTTGGCGGCAATCCCGAATTCGGAGACGGCGCGGATAATAGTCTCTTCGATGGCGGTTACGTATTCAACCACCTTTATTCCCCGTTCGCCGAGATGGATGATCGGATAACCCACAAGCTGTCCCGGCCCGTGGTAGGTGACATCCCCGCCGCGGTTGGTCTGCACCCGTTCGATGCCGGCCGCCGCGAGTTGTCCGCCGTCCAGCAGGATGTGCGAAACGTCGGCGGAACAACCCAGCGTGTACACCGGACGGTGTTCCAAAAGCAACAGCGTGTCGGGTATTTCTCCCGCCCGCCGTTGCTCGTGAAGCCGCTCCTGCAGCGCCAGCGCGTCAGAATACGGCACCAATCCAGGAAGTTCCCGAATCTCAAGGATGCCCATAGCTATAAACACAAAAACCCGGCCACCCAGCCCAAAAGAGGCGGATGGCCGGTTCAATTGGCCCAATTTCGGCTGCCGGTTACGCCATCTTCTTGATAGCGAGCGCCATGCGGGACTTTTTGCGGGCGGCGTTGTTCTTCGTGATCACGCCCTTCTTGACCGCACGGTCAAGCGCGGAAGTGTACACCCGGAACGCCGTGGCGGCATCTTCCTTGTTGCTGGCCTCAATCGCCGCCAGAGCGGTCTTCCGCTTCGTGAGGACAAGACGCTTGGTTGCGCGGTTGCGCAGATTCGCGGCCTTGGCCTGTTTGGTACGCTTAATTGCACTCTTAATGTTCGCCATGAAACAATGCTCCTTAAAAGCTCTCGAAAAAAGTAAGTTGTTATTTTATCCCAAAATCGGTTCCAAAGTCAATTGCTAAATGCAAAAAGCTGCACAAAAACTTTTTTGCGTTTTGGGACCTATTTCAGCATCGCCTCCAGACGGCCGCCGATAAACGCAAACTGTTCCTGCGGCAGTGCCGCCGCGATGCGGGTCAGCAGCAGACGCACGGTCTCGCGCAACTCCGGTTCAAACCACCGCCAGTTCAGGAACGGGACCAGAAGACGCAGGGCGTTGTATTCGCTGACCTTGGCGTACTTGATGATCGTCGCTTCGATCCACTCCAGACCATTTTGCGTCCAAAGCCGGTCGGCGTTCGCGGCGAAACCGCAATACAGGGCGCGGCTGAACGCGGGGTGCGAAATGCTCCAGCCGGGACGTTGTTCTTCGGCCGCGATGGCTCCAAACACGGTGTCGTGCGGATCGCTGGCCACCAGCCGGAGATAGCTGCTGTAGCCGTTGATAGATTGCCGCATTTTTTCGCCTTCTGCGGCCAGCACTTCATAGCGGCGCGGACAATTCCCCGCCACCAAAGCGTTCAGGGCGTTAATCCGGGCGGTGATGTTTTGGGCCCGGTCAAGGTATGCGATGATGGCGTCCCAAACCTCGGGCTGGTCGATTTCCGATAGTAGTTGCAGTACCCGGTTTTCATAGGATCGGCGGATGATCGCGGCCGCGTCCTGTCCACCCGTGGCGGAGTTCGCGATGGCGGCTATCAATGCCTCGATGCCGATTTTGCGGGCGGCGGCCTGGCGAAGCGCGTGCATTTCCCGCACGTTTTCCCGTACCATGGCCCGACGGCGGCGGTCCAGCGAATCGGACGGGATCGCCAGCATCAGAGCTTTGTCCCCAAGATCCATTTTTGCATCGAAAAAGACCTCGCGGTAGATATGCAGCCAAACTTCAGACGCGCCCATATCCCGCAGCATTTTCATCGCTTCGGCGCGGTTGAAGGCGTTAGGGTCGGTTCGGGCCTGAAGTATCAGCTGTTCCTCGGTAGCGTCCACCGTCAACACCCCGTAAAACCCGCACCCGCGGTTCCAAGAGATGAAATCCGGCTTGGGGCAGCGGGTGGTAAAACGCTGCTTCGCCCCGTCCAGCACAAACGTGCCGCTGGCCACGTCCCGTCCGTCTTTTACTAACGCGTAAGGTACCGGCACGGTGTAGTCGCCGTCGCGTTCGAGGGTGATGGACAGTTCGCCGTTCTCCCATTCCCACGCGGCGCGGACGGTAGGGTGCCCGGCGTTAAACAGCCACGGGCGCATTAACTGGCCGATATCGCGTCCCGACACTTCCGTGAACACTTTAAGGAAGTCGTCGGTATTGGCGTTGCCGCCGCTGAAACGCCGGAAGTATTCCATCCACGCGGCGTGGTATTTTTCCTCGCCGATCAGGTTTTTCAGCGTGTTCAGCACTTCGGGGGCTTTGTCGTAGGTGATGGCGTCGACCACCTCGTCGGGGTCGTTCACGCCCTCTCGAACCACGCTGCCGGACGTGCCGCCCTCTTCCTCGGCGAACGCCCCGCCGTTAGTCCGGAGCGATTCGATCTCCTGCGACCGCATGAACGCGCTTCCGAAAGTTTTGGCCAGGAACGCCCGTTCGACATTTACGGTGTAGGCTTCGTTGAGCCACATGTCGAACAGCGTTTCCATGGTAACCCCGCTGCCGCAGTGGCTGTGCTCGTACTCGTGCGGGATCACTCCGTAGGCGTAAATCATCCGTTGGTCAGCGATGGTGTCGTCAATCAGCGCGGCTTCGGTGATAATCGTGGTGTTGCCGGTGTTCTCCATGCCGCCGTATAGCGATTTTTCCATACAGATGGTGCGGTAGGTCTGGTAAGGGTACACAAAGCCGGTTAGCTGGTGCTGGAACAACACCGAGTCTTTCAGGATTTGCATCGGGATTTTTGCGCCGGCCAGATGTCCGGGCGGCACCAGGTATTCCAGTTTTACCGTCTTGCCGCCGTCGGGATAGCTCACGGTGTCGGATAGCGATTCCCAAGTTCCCGCGCAGGCGATGAAAAGGTAGGGGGCCATCGGCACCCGGTTTTCGTAGGTAATGGTCTGGCGAGCAGGGTTGCCGGGCACTGGCACTGGAACGCCGTCGGGATTGGTGGCGGGGTCGGGGTCGCCGTTGGAGATAAGGTGGGTGTAGCGCGAATCGCCTTCCAGCGTTGTGCGGAAGGTGCATTTGGCGGTGCAGTCGTCGATGATCGGCAGTATCCGCTGGAAACCGATTTGCTGGCATTGCGACATGTATTGCTGGGGACAGCCCGGCGGGGTAGTGTCGCGATAGATGCCCTCCAGAATGGTGTCGGACGGCACGCAGCGGCAACGGATGAAGACCTTCACCGCCTCGCCGGCGGCGAATTCGCGGGGCAGATGGATCTTCAGTTTATGGTTGCGGGTGTCTTCCTCATATTGGAGCGGAGTGCCGCTGTCGGGGTCGGCCACCTCGAAAATAGTGAGCGCTTTGGCGTCGAGCATCAGCAGGTCCGCGGCTTGGCGCGGGGCGAGGGTTAGGGTTTCCGAACCGTCCACGCGGTCTTCGTAAAACTCCAGTTTAGCCTCCACATGGATGAGTTGGAAGTCGGGCAGTCGGAAATCGGAACGATTGAAGCGGTAGTTGCTTTTTTCCATGGTGTCACTCCGGAATGAACAGGTTTAACAATGTGCCGGGACGTATGCCGTAAAAGTTGCATTGCTTGCCTTTGCCGAAACGGGACTCGGCAAGGTCGCCTTGGTCGGCGGCGGCAACCACCACTACCGGATTGAACTCCGCCGGGACCTCTTCAATGCGGTTCCAGTAGCCAACGTTGCGGTAGGCCCGCAGATACCACGGCAACGGCCAGATATCGGACGGCGGGGCGGCGACGGCAATCGGCGTATCCGCTCCTTGAGCACGTTTGGCGGCTGTCTCGATCGCTGCTACCAGATTCATCGCGTCGGTTCCGGTGTGGGCATAGACATACGGGTTGCGCGGGTCGGCGGCGTATTGGAAACAGGCGCGGTAGGATTGGCGGCATTGGCTGTAAACCCAATGCGCGGCCCAGCCGACGGTGAACAACATTATCGCGGTACCCCAGGTTCGTCGACCGTGACAGAATATCCGCGCCGCCGCGCGGGCGAAGAGTCCGACCGTCACCGCCGCCAGCATAAGGTACCCGTGCAGGAACGACAGCCCGCACCACGGGGTTTTGTACGGTATGCAGCTGTAGATTACGGTTAGCGCGATGGTGTAGAATCCGATGAAGCGCACCGTCAGCAGCCAGCGCTCGGGGAACCCGCTGCCGCGCCAGAAACTTAACGCGAACGCGCAGAGCGCGGGGGCGATGAAGAACCATTCGCCCCATACCGGGCCGCGCCCGTAACGGAAATAGAACAAGGTGGTCAGATAAAAGTGCCAGGGGTGCTGGTGTTCCGGCACGGCGGTGGCGCGGTGGAGGTACGCCGAAACGGTGCTGAAGAGCGCGTCGTAAACGCCCCGGAAATGGGTGCCGAAAGACGAGAACAGCAGTATTCCGGTCAGCGCGGCGGCTGCCGCCACCCACGCCAGATCGCGCCAGCCCAGGTGTTCCCGGATCCGGCGCCAGCCGAAGGCGGCCAGCCCCGCCAACGCGGCGGCGGCGAACGAGAGCACCACGGTCTCTTTCGACGCGGCGGCCAGCCCGGCGAACGCGCCCAGCCCTGCCGCCCATCCGTATCGGGATTTGGCGTTTTCGCTTTCCGACCAGCGGAGTCCGCACAGCAGCATCCCGGTGAGAAACGTTACCAGCATTGTCTCTTGGATGAAGAAACGCGAATAGTAGACCATGGCCGGTGAGCAGGCGGTGAAAAGTAGCGCGGCCAGCAGTCCGACCGGGTTCAGGAAGAGCGGACCCTCCCGCCGGTTTTGCAGACCCAGCATCAATAGCAGGGTGATGACGGAGAACGTTACCGGAACCAGACGGAAATTCCATTCGGTGGTTTCGGCGAAGGTCTTGGCGGTGGCGCGGCAGAAGGGCAGGGCGGCAAAGTAAAGCGCCGGGCCGTGGTGGTCGGTGGGGTCGTAATGGTACTCGCCCTCGTCCATCAGAATGCCGGCTCGCACGGCTTGGTTGGCTTCGTCCCCGTGCATGGGTTTGGCGTCCAGTCGCGGCAGCCGCCAACAGAGCGCCGCCGCCACCGCAATCAGTCCGATAAACAAAGTAGAAAGCGTTATTTTCATCACGTCCCCCGATTTGCCGTAGCACTTGAAAATCTTATGCTAAAACCGCCACAAAGTCAACCCGCATTGCGGCAAATCCGGCTTTTCGGCCGATTAAAGGCGTGAAAATTCATTTTTTTTGTTTTTGCTGTTGACTTATGCGCGCCGATTTGATAATTTATCACACGTTTTTGCGCCGCAATGGCGCAGACGAAATGGCGGGGTAGCTCAGTTGGTAGAGCAACGGACTGAAAATTCGTGTGTCATCGGTTCGATCCCGATCCCTGCCACCATTTTGAACGCGCCTGGCGGTTTATCCCCGGCGCGTTTTTCTTTTAGAAAATCTTTGCCGCGAGTAAGGTTTCGGCTTGCTTTTCCGTCGGTTTTACGGTTTAATAATCTTTTCAAGGACGGGTGTGCCCGTTTGGGTTCTTCCCATAGGTTGTTATTGTAACAAGGAGTGTCGCGATGCGAATGTTTGCACGTCTTTTTGCGGTAATCGCCGTATTGTTTGCGGCTTTTGCGGCCAATGCGGCTGATATCAAGATTAAAGAGGTGAAGGTTAGGTCTTTGAACCAGATAGGTGGTGACGATAACGACGTGTTGTCGCACAGTTCACTTTCGGTGGGCGACCAGATGTCCCAGATGGACTTGAGCCAGGTGATCGCCAAGGACGTGAAGACGTTACTGGACACCAAGCGTTACGCTTACGTGGGGGCGGAGATTATTGACCTTGACAACGAGGGCGGGAAGCGGATCAATTACGTCATCCGCCGCCGTCACCGTTTTGCCGGTCCGCTGATTGTCAAGGGTAACGAGCACTTGAAAAGCTCCAAGATCGCCAAGCTGTCCGAGCTTAAGGACGGCGATTTTATCGATGAGCCGATTTTGGTCGAGCGCGCCGCCAATATCCGCAAAAAGTATATCAAAGAATACTTCCCGGACGTGAGCATCGTGACGGAGATCATTCCGCTGGAAGGCAAGCCCGCCTACGCGAACGTTTCCTTTACCATCAAAGAAGGCGAACGGGCGAAGATCAAAGACTATGTCTTCAGGAATAATCTTTCCATCGAGGAAAAGGATCTTCGCACCTCGTTCGGCAAATATCCTTGGTACGATCCTCGCGGTTGGTTCACCGACACCCCCATTTCCGCGCAGGATTTGGAGGAGGCCCGTCGCGCCGCCGAAGAGGTTTACCACAACCGCGGATATCTTGACGCCCGCGTGGCGCCGCCGGTTCGCGAGGCATTGGGCGATGAAAAGGTCAACATTGTGTTCAACGTCTCAGAAGGCGACCTTTACACGGTAGAGTCCGTCGATGTTAAGGGCATCACCAAATTCCCGGAGAGTCAGGTCCGGGCGGCGGCGAAAATTAAGGCCGATGACGTGGCCGGGGCTGCGGACATCGAGGCTTCCGCCAAGGGTATTCGCGATTTCTACGGTTCCCGCGGTTATGCCGATTGCGTGGTGGACACCAAGCCAATCACTATCGCCGGCAAACCGGGCCGCATGGCGATTACTTACAATGTTGAAGAAGGGCCGGTGGTTTATGTCCGCGACATTATCATTCGCGGCAACGACAAGACCAAGTCCAAGGTCATCCGCCGCGAGGTGATGATGAGCCCCGGTTCCAAGATGGACACCGTCCGCATCGAGCAGAACGAGCGCCGCCTGAAAAACATGGGTTACTTCTCGGATGTCCGCCACTACACCGAGAACGAGGATGAAAAAGGCGCCCGCGATCTGGTTTACGAGGTCGACGAACAACGCACCGGAAACTTCATGGTGGGTGTCGGTCTCTCCAGCGTCGATAACGTGGTGGGTTTCCTTGAAATTTCCCAAAACAATTTCGACATTTTGAATTGGCCGAATTTCACCGGCGGCGGCCAGAAGGCCCGCCTCGGCGTGGAAGTCGGTTCCCGCCGCCAGACGGTGGAGGTGCAGTGGTCGGAGCCGTGGCTGTTTGACAAGCCGCTGCGCTTGGATGTCGATCTGTACCGCAGGATGCGCTGGTACGACGAATACGACGAGATCCGCACCGGCGGAGCGGTCGGGCTTTCGTACCCGATGCAGGAAATTGATATCTTCGGTTATAAACTGGCCGGACGCGTCGGAATGCGTTACACCCTTGAGCAGGTCCAGATGGACGATGTTGAGAAGGGGTGGGGCTACGATGCCGATGGCGACGAACTCGAATTCGGCGATGATGACCGCTGGGATGCGGATAAGGGTTACTTCCGCTGGCAGGAGGATAAATACGGCGATAACCTGAACAGTATTTTCCGGCTCTACTGGTCTGAGGACAAGCGTAACCATCCGTTCTTCCCGACCCGCGGCTATCAGGCCACTATCTTCGGCGATGCGTCCGAGGGCGGTGTCGGCGACAACGAGTTTTACAAGGTTGGCGCCAACTACAAGCACTGGTTCGAGTTGCCTTGGTATAAGCATGTGTTCAGCGTCCGTGGCCGTATCGAAACGGTTGACGCTTATAATGGCGATCTGCCGGTTTACGAGCGGTTGTTCTTGGGCGGCCCGCGCTCGATCCGCGGTGTCGAGTATCGCGACATTGGCCCGAAGGTGCATCGCGAGAGCGGCCACCGTCACGCCGCCATCGGCGGACAGACGTTGGCGATGGCGTCGTTTGAATACACCATTCCCGTGTTCAAGGCGGTGCGTTTCGCGACCTTCTTTGATATCGGTTCGTTGGGCGAGGACGAGTTTGACGCCGATTTCTCCAAGTATTCGGCCTCGGTTGGTGTCGGGTTGCGGATTGACATTCCCGGTTTCCCGATTCGTCTCGATTTCGCGAAGCCGGTTCATGACGATGACGACTACACGGATGAGGAGATCTTCTCCTTCTTGATCGGTTTTGAATAAGTCTGGTTTGGTTTGCATAAAGAAAGGATTCTAAAATGAAGCTGATGGGTTTTGTTTTGATGTCGGTTTTGGCGGCTGCCACCGCCGGTTTCGCGCAGGAAAAGACCGTGGTCGTGAACATGGTCGATCTGGTCCGTTTCCATCCCAGCCGCGAGCGCGATCGCAAACTGATGCAGGACACCGAAAAGGATTACCAGGCGAAGCTGGACAAACAGCGCGACCGTTTTGAACAGTTGCGCGCCGACTACGAGAACGCGGTCAAGGAAGCCCGTAATCCGGCGTTGAACGAAGCCGCCCGCCAGGAGGCGGAGGCCAAGATGATGAAGCACCGCGATGTGCTGGCCGAGGCGGACAAGGACCTTCGCGCCGAGATGCAGAAACTGCAGCGCGAGTTGTCCGAGCTGGACAGCCGTTTGCTCCGCCAGGTTACCGGCGACATCCGCGAGGTCGTCCACAAGTACGCCGCCGAGAAGAAGCTGTCGATGGTGATGGATTCCACCACCTTGGCGTATTTTGATCCGGCGATGGACGTTACCGATGAGATTCTTAAACGGATGAACGTTGACCCGAAGGTTCGTCACGAAGCCAAGGCCAAGGATAAAGAGAAGGCCGCCGCCGAGGACGCCGACAAAAAGTAATCCTCGCTTTACCCCCAAAGGAGTTTTCCGCCATGTTGCTATCTGAAGTTGCTGCGCGTTTGAACGGTACGTTGACGGGTGACGGAGCTTTGGAGGTCACCGCTCTGGCATCGCTTGCCGAGGCGCGCGACGGTGACTTGTCCTTCTATAAGGACCGCAAGTACGCCAAGCAACTGACCGCCACCAAAGCGACGGCGATTTTGGTGGAAAACTCTTGGGCGGGCGAAACCTCCGCCAAGGCGGTGATTCGCGTTTCCGACCCGAACGCCGCGTTTGGAACCGCGGCGGTTTGGTTCGCCCCGCCGGAAGTGGTGCGCGAACCCGGTATCCATCCCACCGCGGTGGTGGCGGAAACGGCCAAGATTGGCGCACGGGTGCATATCGGTCCGTGGACGGTGATTGAAGACGGCGCGGAAATCGGCGATGACGCGGTTATCGAGGCGCAGGTTTTCATCGGCCAGCGGGTTAAGATCGGCGAGGGATCGCATCTTTACCCGCAGGTAACGGTGCGCGAGGGTTGCGTGTTGGGCAAGCACGTGATTTTGCATTGCGGGGTGCGCATCGGCGGCGACGGTTACGGCTACAATCCGGTGTTCCTGCCCAACGGCACCATTCGTGTGGACAAAATACCGCAGTTGGGCATTGTGGAGCTTTGCGACGATGTGGAAATCGGCAGCAACACCACCATTGACCGTGCCCGTTTCGGCCGTACCCGGGTCGGATACAGTTCCAAGATTGACAATTTGGTCCAAATCGGACACAACGTTCAGGTCGGCAACTACAGCGGCATTATTGCTCAAGCTGGAGTGGCGGGCAGCACCATCATTGGCGACGGGTGTTTGATTTGGGCTCAGGCCGGGATTTCCGGCCACATCAAAATCCACGACCGCGCCCAGGTCGGTCCGGCCGCCGGCGTTACCAAAGATGTCCCGGAAGGCGAATATTACATCGGGGCCCCGGCTTGCCCAAAGAAAGAGTTCGCTCAGCAGCTACTGGTTCCGCGTCAAGTGGAAAAGATGAAACAGCAGCTTGCCGATTTAAAGCGCCAGGTCGCTGAATTGTCCGCTCAGCTTTCCAACGGGTTGTCATAAGTCCGAAAATCTAGAATTCTAGAATCTTAGATTTCTAGAAAGAGCAACCATAAAAAGAAGCAACTTCGATGGCGATCCTGAAGAATCAGACCAAATGGAAGGACCTCTACTACTATCGCAAGAGCCTTGTGCTGTACCAGATGACCATTGCCTTTTGCCGCCGTTCCCTGCCAAAGTACGGTGATCGCACGGTCGATCAGATGGTTCAGGCGGCGCGGAACGGTAAGCAGAATATTGTCGAGGCTGGCCGATGGCGTGACATCGATGGAAATGGAATTGAAACTCCTGAATGTCGCGCGTTCGAGCATCAAGGAATTGAAAGAGGATTATCTCGACTACATCACCGCACATTCGCTTGCACACTGGAACTCAAAACACCATCGGTACAATGATCTGCTCAGATTCTGCCGCACGCACAACGACCTTCCCGACTATGAGCCGTACTTTGAGAAGTGGAACGATGAGGAACTTGCCAATTGCGCTATCACGCTCTGTCACATGGTTGACAAAATGATGACCACGACTCTGGAAAAGAAGGAGAAAGACTTTGTCGAAAACGGCGGCATCCGCGAACGTATGACTGCGACACGCCTTGGGCGCCGGCAGACCCAGAACGAGGAAATCGCCACCCTCAAGGCGCGGGTCGCCGCCCTTGAGGCAGAGAACGCAGCCCTAAAAGCCAGGCTCAAAACCCTGGAATAAAGAGGCCAGATTTCTAGGCTACTAGAATCCTGAATTCTAGATTTCTAGAAATAAGGAACAAAACCGATGGGAGAAACAACAATGAAGAAGAAAGTTACAGGAATCCGCAGGAGTAGAACTCTAAGCGCTCTCCTTGTCGTGTTCGCGATGGGTGCGGGCGTGGCGGCGTTTGCTGACGCGCCGAAGGTGGAGGACTTCAAGGTGAGACTGACCGGTGTCTCCGTTATGTCCGCCAACGATGATGACGCGGTGAGCCCGAAGGTCCTTCCGCCCCAGACGCGCATCGTCGTGCCGCCAGGTAACCTTGCGGCCTTCTATCTTGAATACAATTTCCCGACGGATCTCAAGTCAAGGATCTACCTGGGTGCCAACTTCGACGAGAGCGTTCTTGGCGAGGATCCCTTCGGCACAAGTGCCTCCGGGCTTATATCCGGCAAGGGGAAGACCACGAAGATCGTCATACTCGGCGCGGGCGGCAACGAGCCATACAAGAAGGATTTGCTGCTTAAGTCGGTCAGAATCAGCGGCGAGCTGGAGGCGAAGGAGGGCGCGCCGCGCAACAACTCGTTCTTCATCTGCGATGCGCCGGTCAACGTCCTGTTCGCCAATAAGGCCGACAGCGACGGCAAGAACGCGGTAGTCTTGCCACCAAAGCCCGCACCCATGCCCGACCCCAAATTGGGCGTGGTGCCGTTCGACAAAACCGCGAAACCGAAGTCGTCCACGCCGCCGGGGTTCACGGACAACCTTGACGAGGCGCTTGCGAAGGCCAAGGCAGAGGGGAAACTAGTCTATGTGTGTTTTTCGGGAAGCGATTGGTGCGGATGGTGCAAGAAACTGGAGCGCGAAGTGTTTGCGAAGCCGGAGTTCGTTCCTGCCGTCCAGAAGGACTACGTGCTTGTTTTCATTGATTCGCCCGAAAACAAGGGTGTTCTCTCCGAACGTGCGAAGAAGGAGAACCCGAAGCTCGTGAAAAAATACGGGATCGAAGGTTTCCCCACCGCGCTCATCCTCGACGGCGACGGCCAAAAGGTGGGCGCGACGGGCTACAGGAACGGTGGTCCCAAGGCTTACGCCGAGCATCTCATGGATTTTCGTACCAAACACCGCGCACCGTGATGAATTGGGAAAGGTATGGATGACCGTTTTCAGGTGAGCATAGACCCTCGTTCCGGCAAGACGCTTACGCGTCAGGTCGAGGAGGGTATCCGTTCGCTCATCGCCTCTGGGCGCTATGCGCCGGGCGATACGCTTCCGGCACGGGGTGCGATTGCGAAGCGCCTGAACGTGAGCGAGTGCGTAGTCCGTTCCGCCCTGCGTACGCTCGCGGCAGACGGAATCGTCGCATCGCGCCAGCGTATCGGATGCCTGGTGCTGAAGGCACTCGCCGCACCGAACAGGACCGTGCTTGACGTCAACATCGATCCTTGGACTTCTTTCGGCCCGTCCAACAGCCTTTTTCAGTGCAGCAAGGTCTTTCGCGCGGAAGGATACAGGGTGATCATGCTTCCGCTCGGCGGGGGCGGAGACCGTCCGTTTCTGCTTCCGCTCAAGGATGCTCTTGCCGAAAAGCCCGGGCTTGTGATTCTGCGCTCCTGTTATAGCAGCCTGAAAAACGCGATGCAGCTCGTGTCCGAAAGCGGATGCAGTTTCGTAACCGTCGGGATGGAGGCGAGGCGTTCCCGCTACGCCCGCCACGTTGGGGTCGCTCACTACGACTATGCACCGGCGATAGCGGCGTTCGTCGCCGACTGTCGCACCGCCAGGCTGAAGCGCGTCGTCCAGCTTGACTTTGGCGGACATCCCTATCTCGATGCATCAACCGCGCTGGAACGCGCGGGAATCCGGTGCGAGCGAGTCAAGCTGCTGGTCGATGGTCCTGCGAACCTCGACGCGATTGTCCGCACAGCCTATTCGAGGATGAAGTGTTTTTTGCGGGACAGGGCTTTACCCGACCTCTTCTTCTTCACCGACGACTATCTGGCCCTTGGGGCGTTCAAGGCGTTGCGCGACGCGGGCGTGTCCGTGCCGCGCGACGTACGCGTCGTTTCGTTCGCGAATTCAAAGTCGGGGCTTTCTCCATACGGGGATGTCGCGCATATCGAGTTCGATCCGTTTGCGGACGGACGCGAAATCGCCCGTTGTGTCCAGGAATGGTTCGATAAGGGCGCGTTCGGCAAATACAGCGGATGCTGTTCCTACGTGCGCGGCGCGACGTTCCCCCGCTGATGGTCTGATTGATTTGGATGATTTGGATGATTCTTGTCTTTCAACGATTCTTCTGGAATATGCTACAATGCCGCCATCAAAGACA
>DBXY01000016.1:54351-84658 GCA_002309765.1 Verrucomicrobia bacterium UBA1200 | reverse complement strand
CTGATGCGGATGTGGCGCGGACGCTGGGCATAGCTGCTGTAGGAGTGGGCGAGGCGGGTGTTGCCGTTGCCGGATATGACGAGCGTCTGGAAGTTTTCAGATTGTGTCGGGAACATCCCGAGGTCGATGACATCCGCCTGCGCCAGGATCACCGCGTTCGTAATACCCGAGGCGGAATGGAACACGTTGTCGGCGAGGTTCGTGACACTGGCGGGAATGAGGATGTCTCCAATCCCGTGGCAACTGTCGAACGCCCGACTCCCGATCTTACGGATCGTGTCGGGTATTTGGAAGGTCTTAATGTCAGGTTTACCTGAAAATGCGTTGTTGCCGATCGCGGTAACGCTATACGTCACACCATCTTTTTCGACTGATGACGGCAATATGAGCGATTCCGGGACCGTACCGGAAAGCCCCGTAACCGTGGCCTCCCGCATCGTCTCATCGTAATTGAAGTTAAAGACAAAATCATCACCGACCGCCAGTTTGGCAACAACCAAAACAAGCACAAACAACCCATTTCTTTTCATGCGACACTCCCCTGAGGCTATTAAGAACAAAAATCACATCTCCACCAGCGCAAAACCGTCCGCCACCACATATCCCGAAGACTTTGACGGGATAACGCGCAATGTTGCGCCGGGGGCCAGGTCAAACTCACCGAGTTTTACCCACTGGCCGGTATTTTGTGCCTGATCCGCCGTGAAAGCGACGGTCTTCCCATCCGAGACGATCTCAAAAGCGGTCTTTGAACCTTGTTTGGCGCTCCAACTATACGGGACCCGCCCCATAATCGCATAACGTCCGCTCTTTCCAACGGGCAACGGGTAAATCGCGGGTTCCGCCTTTTGCGACGGGAAGTGCGCAAAACCGCCGACCTGCTCCCCGTTACAGTTTCGTCCGCGGCGCCACCCGGTGCCGAACTTAACGCCCTCGCTCTCGTCATCGACGATCACCCACCCTGCGGTTTTCTTTTCCGGCACACCCGGGAATCCGCCGCCAAGGCGTTCCTGAAGTGTGCGAACATGGCCGTTCTTGAATATGCCCCGCGGGGTCTCGCCAAGTTCGCGGCACATCGCCACCGCCTCGCCTGCGGCGACACCGAGTTGGGAAAGCGTGTTTATCACCCGCGGACCGCCAAGTCCAACATGGGTGCAACTGAAGCATCGTCCAGCCATAAACAGATTGGGAACGTTGCGCGAATAGATGCTGCGGTATGGAATCCAGTAGCGTCCGTATTGCGGCCCTTGGCAAGTCGTGAGAAAATCAACGCCAGGTTTACAGTTGTCGTAGTGAAGGTCGATTCCCCACGAACCGGAGGCAATGGCATCCTCGAATTCCGTATTGCCCGTTACGTCCTTCTGGGAATATATCCAATCGCCCATGATACGGCGAGACTCCCGTTTCCCAAGCAGATAAGGGCAGAAATCCAACACCCGGTTGGCATTTTCAGGGCGCTTCTTAGCAAGCGAAAAAGCCCCGTAAATCGCAAGAAACAGACGGTCGCGGATCTCCTCCGCCTCGCCAATCATGTCGCGATGGATGCCGTATTCCCAATTCCACTCGCCGTTGACCGCCACCTGCCCCTGCGCATGGGGTTCAGCCCACGGCGCGGAAAACTCCACCGGCGTGTTGGCAACGGCGCTGGTCCACATGAGCGAAGCGCCCAAAGTGTCGTTGTCCGACTTTTCCGGGGCGCGATCCTCGTCAAATTCCGATTTTGCCTCGCGCCCCATACGCCAATCGGCTCCGGCCCAAAAGCCAACCCAGCCGTCACCGGTGGCGTCGCAAAAGAACGGTGCCTCAAAACGTATTACGCGGTTGGACTTGAGATCAAGCGCTTTGACGGCGGCAATTGCGCCGTCCGGTTTCTTTTCGACCCCGAACGCGCGGGTCGAGACACGGAGAGCGATATTCTTCTCATCGGACACAATGCGCATTCGCCGTGCGTCATCCAGAACGAGATTCCCGTCGCGGTTCATGAAACGTCCGCGCAGTTCCCGCACGATGTCGTATCGCGCCTCACCGCCGCTCCACACACGGATTTCGGAAGAAGCGTTACCGCCCAGTACGGGACGGTCCTGCACAAGCGCGACCTTAAGTCCGCGCCTGGCCGCCGCAACCGCAGCGCACGTTCCGGGAAGCCCGCCACCCACCACGACGAAATCGGCCTTGACCGTCTCGGCGACATTCGCTTCGTCAACCTTGAGCGGTCCGTCTGGCGGGACGTTTTTACCCACCTCCGGATCAAACACGATGCCGGCGCAACGCCCGTCAAAGCCGGTCAAGTCTTCAAGCGCGACGATTGCCGCTTTCCCCGCAACTTTCACGAGACCGCCATCCTCCCACGACCAATCGCGGGAACCGGCTCCGAACTCCTTGGCGAGCGGTTTGCCGTCAACAAGCACGCGGAAGCGCCCCGGAGCACCGTCAGCCCAGTTCTTCGTGCGAACCCAAACGCGGTACTCGCCAGATTTAGGGAACGTGACCCGCGCTTTCGCGTCAGTCACGCGCACACCCAAGCCGTGCGCAATCAGGTAGGGAGATCCGACCACATCCATAAACTGCGCGTCTAGCGCCCAGCCGCCCGCGTCGAAACTCTGCGGATATACCGCTACCCTCGTTTCGCGCTCCGCCGCTCTTGCGGTTGAAGAGCATAATGCAACCGTCAGTATGGCACAACCGACCATTACGCATAGTTTCATCAAACTATTCCTCGTTTCGACCTGTTCCCAAATAAGATTGCCGTTCGCTTAACGTCTACCGCATTTAGCGAGAAGTGACGACCATACCTTGCCGCGCCAACTGCTTAAGTTGGTCAATGTCCAAACGCCCTCCGTGAGTGGCCTGCTGGTTGGCGCAGAAAGGAGTGTAAAGGTCAACGGTAGGAACGCCCATCATATCGGCGACGCGGATTACCACTTCGGCAAATTTACGTGAATCCGCCGCGTGTTCGCAAGGTTGCTCGCCGGAAACGCAACCGCAATCCAAAAGCACGTCCAACGGCGGCGGAACCACTAAAACAAGCGAAGGCGATTCAATCGGGAGCGAGGACATAAAACCGGCCATAGCCGCTACGCGCCGCTCGAAATGCGCCAAATCCGCCCAATCGTCAACCTTTGGTAACGGCGCGTAAAAAATTGGACGCCCCTTGGGAATCTTTTTTAATTGCAGGAATGGGCACAACCACGCAATCCCGGTCATCGTCGCCTCGCCGGGATTATCCGACAAATCTACCAGCGACACCGATTGGGCAACATCCGGTATCTGCCCTAGCACCATAAAAAGTCCCTCGTCGGCCAACACGGGAACTGCGTCGGATTCGACGACCTTGGCGTTTTGTTTTTCCTTGGGCATCCCTTTGGAGGCTCGCGGCACCACCAGCGAAATAAAATCCTCCCCAGCCCTTAAAGTTTCGCCGGAAACCGTATCGGGCAGCACATCGTACGGCTCATGCATCAACCGTAGCCGGCCTTGGCTCAACTGTACCTGCGCATGGGTTACGGTCCAAGCCAAAGAATCCACATCAAGCGCGGTCAACTGTCCAAGATACACCCGCGCCCAGCCGCGATCAGTCGTCACCATCTCGGTGATATTTGACACCGAACCGTCACGGTAAAAAACCGAAGCGTTGATGTTGAAACGCAGACCGTCACGCGCGGTGGTGCGCATCCTGATCATCGGGCGAAACCGGTCGGCATCAGAACAAATCGGCGGCACGTCAACAATGCGCGACGATATCCACTCTTCGGAAAATGCCGGTTTATCGCAAGACAAATCGAATTCGTAAACCGATTTCTGTCCGCCCCCCAACAGCTCTGACGCCACTCTTTGCGGCATCCGGCTACCCAGCAGAACCATATTGAAAGTTTCCCCGCTTCCCGCCAATTTCCCGTCTATAATCCAGCGGCAAACCGAATTGGTTCCCCAACTTACCCCGGCGTTCTGCAACGTGCACGGGATAAACAGTTCATCGGTTCCCGCGAAACGGTATGGCCTCCCGTAATCCGCGTCAGCGAAAGCGTGTACTAATGAATCTTTCCGCTCCAACCGGTAGGACCGGAAATCGCCGCCGGTTACCGTCACCACCTCGTTTGCCAAAGTTTCCGCGTCGGGGTGTTTCCAAGCCACGCCGGTATCAATCTCCTGACGGCACACGGTCATCACCCGCAAACAATGCAAACCGGCCGAGAGCGTTATCTTCTTACCCTCTGTCCACTGTTTGGTGTTCATGCCGGCCGGATGGGACATCCACTCTTTTCCGTCGAGAACCAACCACGCCGGGGAGATTCCGGCCAACCCGAAAACCAGCTCGCACTTTTCCGGCACCATCAGCCAGGTCTGCATCCGCACCCAGTGGTTTCTGCGAGTCCAGTCCCCGCGGAACCAATCTTTAAAAGTCAATCTGGCGCCATCGAAATTGGCCACCGCAAAGTTGCGCGGCGGCCGGTCGAAACGGCCCTCCAAGCCGCGCAGCTGCGCCAAGGTTTCAGGGAAATCCATACCGCCGGTACGGGCGGCCAAACCGTTGACCGGCAACGGGTCGGCCGCATCACCGAATCCGACCTCCACAGGCTTCTCCCCAGGCAAAGGGTAAATCCGAACGTTTTGGGTGTTTTTTAACGGGGTGGCGTTTACCAGCACGGTCAACTTTCCGTCAGCCTTCCACAATACCTTAAGCTGCACTTCGCCGTCTTTGTAGAAAGCCTTGAGCGCCGACACCGGCTTGCCATCCGTGGTATCCGGAATCGACACCATGAAATAATTGTCCGTTTCCTTGGCCACCGAAAACCGCTCCACCGCCGCCTCCACTGCCCATACCGGGCGGGGACGCGGCTCAGCGGCCATTGCAGTTGCGGCAGTCAATAAAAATACCAACGCTATGCTGGGGAAAAAGCCGTTGCCGTGCCCAATCACTATTCGGCCTCCAGTTTCAGGTCGGTTGACGGTAGGCAGGCGCCATCGGTGTGGAACAGGCACTTGGGCTTAGGACCGGTAAAGTCAAGCTCAAGCTTTGATTTTGCCGCCTCGTGAGTGTACCAGACTCGGGCGGTGAACTTCCCGTTTTCCGCCCACGCCCCGCTGGCTGCGGTGTTCAGCGTTCCCAACAAGCCAAAAGTACCGAGCGGATCGACCGTGGCGTCGGTAAGCGAAGTTTCCCCCGTGCGCCATTTCTGATGGCCGACATTAAAGGCCACTTTACGCTTATCGCCCGACAGCACAATATTCCAACCCTCCTCGTCCGGCTCAAACCGCAACTCGTCAAATCCGCCGTTGTTGGGCTTCAATTTCCATGACTGGGCGTCTTTAACCGCGCCTTCCCGTCCGCCGGCCACAGTGGCCAACCGGAGCGTCGCGCACTTCTCGCGCAATTTTGCCAGCGCCTCGGGATTTTCCGGCAACGGAGCGTTCTTCATGGCCGGCAACAAATGTTCCCAAACCGTGTTGAACGCGCCTTGGAAATCGCCGAACAGCGCGGTGGCGCAAAATACCGCGTCTTGATCCGGCATCATAATCGTGAACTGCCCACCCGCGCCGTCGGCCCGGAAGCAGTTGTGCTGGCAGCGCCAGAACTGGAAACCGTAACCGCGATGCCAATCGTTGTTGTCGTAATCGGAGGCGTTGCCGCAATTGCGGGTGTGCTTTGAAGTTGCCAGCCGCACCCACTCGCGGGAAAGCACCTGCTTGCCGTTCCAAGCCCCTTCCTGAAGATAGCACTGGCCAAAACGCGCCAAGTCTGTAGTCTTCATCGCCATCCCCCAGCCGCCGCACGGCACCCCGGACGGCGAATAGGTGGTTTCCACGTCGGTGATGCCCAACGGGTCGAAGAATTTTTCCTTCAGATATTCCATCATTTTGCGGCCGGTTTTCTTTTCTACAATCTCCGCCAGCATATAGGTGGCGCAGGAGTCGTAACGGAACATCGTGCCGGGACGAACCGCAAAGTCGCTAGCCAAAAACGCCTTGGCCCAATCGCCGGCGGGATCATTGCGGAAACTGTCGCTTTTGGTTCCCGCGTTCATGGTCAGCAAATCGCGGACGCGAAGCTGCTTGAGATTATCCGGAACCGTCGCGGGAAGTTTATCCGCAAAAATCTCCGCCACTTGTTCGTCAAGGTCAAGCTTGCGTTCGTCAATCGCCAAGCCGACCGCCGTGGCGGTGAAACTTTTGGAGTGCGAAAACAGCCGGTGCGGAGCGGTTTCGCGGTATGGGTCCCACCAGCCGGAAGCGACGATTTTTCCGTGTCGCACCAGCACAAAACTGTGCAGCACGTGAATGTCGCGCTCCGCCACGTTAATCCATTTCAGAATATCCTCCGAAGCGATTCCCTGCGATTCCGGCGTGGCGGTACCCAATTGCGCCCAAGCCCAATTCACACCGAGCAACGCCGCCGCCAAACAATACCAAAACTTTAGTTTCATAATTTTCCCCCTGCCCAAGAACCGCTTAACGGATGAAACATTAATCCTCGAAAACCAAATCCGACTCCAGTTTTACCACCGCTTTGCCCCGGATATCCGCCGATGAAGCGCCGACCAGTATTTCGTATTCGCCTTTGTCGGCACGGAAACGGTGCGACAGCACATCGTAATAAGCTAAATCACGGGGAGTGACAGCGAGTTCGACGTTGGCAGATTTTCCTGCCGGAACCGCAACTTTCGCGAACCCCTTCAAATCCTTCACGCAGCGCTCCACCTTGGGGTTAAGCGCGCTCACGTACAATTGCACGATTTCTTTGCCGTCAACACGCCCGGTGTTGCTCACCTTCACCGATACGCTCACGGAATCGTCCGCCGCCGACAACGAACGTTTCGGAACCGACAGCTCGTAACCGAAGGTTGTGTAGCTCAAGCCGTGACCGAACGGGAACATCGGCTCGATCTTCTTGAAATCATGCCAACGGTAACCAACGTAAAACCGCTCTTTGTAGATTACGCTTTTTTTGCCATAGGTACCCATCTGGGACACCGCCGTATCCTCATACCGCTTCGGCCAGGTGCAGGGCAGCTTCCCGGAGGGATTGACATCGCCGAACAGCACCGCAGCCAAGGCGTGACCCGCCTCCTGGCCCAAGTAGGAAATCTGCACGAACGTCTTTGCCTCATCGGTCCAAGTGTATCCCACCGGAGTGCCGGAACGGCTCACCACCACCAACTTTTTAATGTTCCATTTCAAAATGTCGCGGATAGCCTCATCGTGTCCGGGCGGAAGATTCATGGAAACCCGGTCGCGGGACTCGGACTCCATGTTCTCCTTATACCCCAACTCCGTGCCGGTGAACAGCACCACCGCATCGGCAGCCTCGGCAGCGGCGCGCAATGCCCCCGCGTCGGAAACCGCGCCGTTGTCTTTATCCTTCTGCACGTGCCCGCCAGCGATTTCTGCGGCCTTGGTGTCGGTGGCAGCCGCTTTGGTGGCAACCTGCAACGGCATCAGCGTCACTTTGGCATCCGCGTCAAGCCGCGCCTTGATGCCGGCGAAAGGCGTAATCTCGTATGGCGAATTGCCTTCGGCCGAGCACCCTTTACTGCACTGCTTGGAATCAGCGTTTCCTCCGATCACCAGCACCGTGCGGGTCTTGGCGGGATCGAGCGGCAAAACTCCGGCATCGTTCTTCAGCAACATCACGGACTCTTCGCCAATGCGGCGGGCAACGTCCTGATGTTCCTTGGTGTTGCGGGAACCTTTGCCGCGGTCGGCTCCGGTAAGGAATCCGGTTTTCGCCATCACGTAAAGCACGTGAAACGCCATCTCGTCAACCGTTTCCAACGGAACTTTGCCCTCTTTGACCGCCTCCGCCAACGGATAAGTGCCTTTCTTGGGGTTGACGTAATGGACAATCCCGTCGCCACGGTTCATCTCGACATCGCCGCCCGCCAGCGCTCCCGGCACGCAACTGTGCTGCCCGCCCCAGTCGGTCACGATGATTCCCTTGAACCCCCAGCGGTCACGCAAAATCGCCTTCTGGAGATACACGTTCTCCGAGCACCAGAAACCGTTAACCTTGTTGTACGCGGTCATCAGTGAAAGCGATCCTCCCTCTTTGACCGCCGCCTTGAACGCCGGCAGGTAAATCTCGTTGAACGTGCGGTCGTCGCAAATCGTATCGACGGAATTACGTTCCAGCTCCTGGTTGTTCAGGCAGAAGTGCTTTACCGTGGTGGAAACGTTATGGCTTTGAACGCCCTTAATCATCGGTACGCACATTTTGGCGGCCAAGACCGGGTCTTCCGAAAGATACTCCCAGTTGCGCCCGTTCAGCGGGGTACGCATTATGTTGACCCCCGGGCCAAGCAACTGGTCAACGCCCCGGTCGCGCATTTCGGCTCCCAACACATCGCCGTGCGCGTAAGCCAGTTCCGTATTCCAGGTCGCGGCCAGCGCCGAAAGGCACGGCAGCATCGTGTTCTGGCTTTTCGGCTTGGTGTACCCCCAGTCCCAACGGTTCATCTGCGGACGAACGGTGGCGGAGTTGTCGCTCATCGTCCACTCGCTGTTGATTCCTACCCGGGGAATCGCCGGCAGGGTCATGGTGCCCGACCCGCCGCACAGCGAAACCTTCTCCTCTAGCGTCATCTTCGCCAAAGTCTCGCGGGCGGCGTTTATCGCCGCGTCATCATCCAACATCGCCGCGCCGGCCACTCCGGTCGCCGCGCAAATTGAGGCCAAAACTATCCGTTTCATAACTGCTCCCTGTTTTAAAGTCCAACCGTCCTACTGCCGAATCTGGCCGTTGCCGGTTACGAGATACTTGTAAGTGGTAAGTTCCTCCAAGCCCATCGGTCCGCGGGCGTGGATCTTGTCGGTGCTGATTCCCATCTCGGCACCCATGCCGAATTCGCCGCCGTCGGTGAAACGGGTCGAGGCGTTAACATACACCGCCGCCGAATCGACTTCCTTCAAAAAACGGTTGGCGTTGCGCTTATCGGAGGTGAGTATCGAGTCGGAATGGTGCGACCCGTAACGGTTGATATGCTTAATGGCCGCCCCTACCCCGTTCACCACCTTGACCGAAAGCACCAATGCCAGATATTCCTTTTCCCAATCGGCGGCGGTTGCCGCCGCGCAGCCCGGAATCGCCGCTACGGTCTTGGAGCAGCCACGCAACTCCACCTTGGCGGACTTCGCCCACCGCCCCAATGCGGGCAGGAATTCGTTGGCGATCTGCGCATCGACCAACAGCGTCTCCAGCGCGTTGCAAGTGCCGGGCCGCTGGCATTTAGCGTTATCAATGATTTTTATTGCCTGGGCTTGATCGGCCGAACTGTCGACATAGATGTGGCAAACGCCCTTGTAGTGTTTCAAAACCGGCACTCTGGCGTACTGCATAACCGCCCGGATGAGCGACTCTCCGCCCCGCGGAATCGCCAAATCAACGCGGTCGTCCATTTGTACCAGCTCGCGCACCGCATCACGGTCGGTGGTTGCCACCAGCTGCAAAGCGCCCGCCGGCAAACCGGCCTTCTCCCCGCCGGACTGCAATGCCGCCGCGATGGCATGGTTGGAATGGAACGCCTCCTTGCCGCCGCGCATAATCACCGCGTTGGAGGTTTTAAGACAAAGCACCGAAGCGTCGGCGGTAACATTCGGACGGGATTCGTAAATAATGGCGATCACCCCGATCGGCACCCGGCGTTTCTCAATCACCAATCCGTTCGGACGCACCGTTTTGCCGATCCGCTTGCCGACCGGATCGGGAAGCGCCGCAACGGCCCGCACCCCTTCCGCCATCGCCTCAAAGCGACGGTCGGTAAGCGTCAACCGGTCAACCATCGCCGGTGACAGTCCGGCCGCTTTGGCCAGCTCCAGATCCTTGCGGTTTGCCGCCAAAATTTCATCGCGGCGAAGCTCCAGCTCCGCGGCCATTGACAGAAGGATCTCGTTCTTCCGTTTGGAAGTAAGCTTAACCATCTTACGGGCCGCCTGCTGCGCCCGTTCGCCCATTTCCTGAATCATCCGGTGCAAATCTGGGTTCTGCTCCATTTCGGTCTCCTCAACTCCATTAAAACGATATTATATTATCATTTTAAAAGCCCGGAACACAAGCCTAAAGTCGCGGGGATGAACCTCTAAACTACAATCGATGTTTTCCAAACCATCGGCGCAAGGCAATGCCGCACAAATCCCACAGCATCCTGCTGCCGCTGGAAAATACGCGTACCGTGGAATGCCCGCTGTAATCCCAATCCACCGGAACCTCGGCCACCCGGTAACCCATTTGCCGCGCCAGCGAAATCATTTCGACATCGAACGCGAAACGGTCGACCCGCATTGCCGCGAACACCCGCTGTCCGGCTTCGCGCTGAAAAAGCTTGAACCCGCACTGGGTGTCCCGAATGCCCTGCACCCCGGCCAGCCGCACCAGCAGATTGAATAATTTGCTCAGCATCCGGCGGTGCAACGGCGGCGGCTTACCGACCCGCGCCCCCGCCACCGCACGCGAACCGCAAGCGAACTCGGCACCGGCCTCGACCGCCGCCCGCAGTTTCTCCCACTCCCCCAACGGGGTGGATAAATCCGCGTCCGACATCAGCACATACCGTCCAATGGCGGCAGCCACGCCCTGACGTACCGCATAACCTTTGCCGCGGTTGCGCTCGTAACTAATCAGGCGGAAAGTTTGCGGATCGCGCCCGTCCAGACACCGCGCCAAAAGTTCCCCGCTGTTGTCCGGGGAACCGTCGTTCACAAAGATGACTTCTGCCGTACCCGGCTCAAATCCGGACATGAATGCGGCGATAGCGTCAAAAGATCGGCCAATCAATGACGATTCGTTGTAAACCGGAACAACCAAAGTCAGGATTTTTTCGGCGGCGTCACGCATCGCGGTCAGTAACTAAGCTGGCTGTTGCCGATGTATTCCCGCAATATGGAATCGCCGGGGATACGTTCGGAATCCATCGTCGAAAAGTTGTGCAGGATTCCCGAAAGACGGCGGGCCTCCACATACTCCGGATCCCACGGCTTAATCTGGTTGAGCAACAACGTCGCCAACGGTTTGAACACCGCCAGCTCGTAATCGAGCGCGGAGTTGAACACCGCGTCCGCCAAGTGCTGGAACGGGTAGATCCAACGCTTTTCGCCGCGGGCGATGGACGGCCACATCTGCAAGGTCTGGATGGCCGGCCGGCCGCGGAAATTGTGGTCGCGTACCATACGGCGGATCTTGCGGGTGTCGGTGGTGGATATCCGGTTGCAACTGTCGATGCCAAGCTGGGTCAGGGCATTGACGAAAATCAGGAATTTCTGGTCGGCGGGGATTTCCGAGGTCAAACGCGGATTCAAACTGTGGATGCCCTCCATCACAATAATCCCGTTCGGGGGGAGCCTGGTTTCGTAATCATAGTCAAACCCGCTGCGGGTCTTGAAATCAACCCCGCGCATCCGCACCGGCTCGCCAGCCATCAACGCCAGCAGGTCGTGGTTCAGCCGCGGCAAATCGACCGCCTCGATGTGCTCATAATCCAAATTGCCGTTTTCATCGCGGGGATTACGCTCGTCCCCGACAAAATAATTGTCGGTTGAAATCAGCAGCGGCTTGCACCCGTTGACGCGCAAATGGGTCACCAGCCGTTTTGAAAAGGTGGTTTTACCGGCCGAAGACGGACCGGACACCAACACCAGCCGGACAGATTTGCGGGCGACAATCGCGTCGGCGATGTTGCTGAGCTTCTTGTTGTGCAACGCCTCCACGGTATGGACAAAATCATCGGCGCGCTTTTCAATCACCGCCTGGTTTAGCTCACCGACCGTGGTGATGCCGACAATCTTACCCCACTCGATGTGCTCACGGTAAACCTTGAACAATTGCTCCGACGGCGGTAGCGGCAAAATTTTGTCCGGATCGGTTGACGGCGGCACGGCAAGCACAAAACCGTCCCCAAACGGCACCAAGTCGAAAAGCTTCAGCATCCCCACCCTAGTGACCAGCGGCTGCTGTCCCAGGTCGCAATAATTGCCGCAACGGGTCATCGCCACGAACGGCGGGTTGCGATGGGCAAGCAGATTCAGTTTGTCCGTCTGACCAAGACGCTGAAAAAGCTTAATCGCCTCGCCGTATGCTAGCAATTCGTTGGTCACCTCCAAATCGGCGGCGATGTCTTGCTTCATCCGGGCTTTTATGGCGGCTATGGCGTCTGCCACCGCCTTTGTTGAGGGATCCGGCCATTCCACCGTACAGTAAAGTCCCGAACCGATGGAATTGCGCACCCGGAAATTCGAGCCGGGGAAGAGTTCGTGGACGGCTTTGGCAAGCAGGAAACAGAGCGAACTGCGATAAATCGGCCAGCCGTACTCGTCCGTGATGTACAGCGGCTTAACCTCGCAATCCGTCAACACCGGCACCGAAAGCGGCACCACCATGTTGTTGCAAATCGCGCCCAGCACCGGACGGCCTGTACCGGCCGACGCGGGAAGCGCCTGATCAAGCCGGGAACCGGACTCGACCTGAACTTCCCGTTCTCCAATTTTTACCGTCACCATTGACATATCACACCTCGTAATGAGAGCATTCCGCCCCCACCACGAGCCGACCGCGGCGCAGTGCAAACGGAACGCGATTATTTAGCGGATGTCCGCATGATATTCCTGAATCGACTTCACCCCGCCCTTGCCTTCGCGGGCGGCCTTGATGCCTTCGGACGCGGCCAGGGCGGCCGCCACCGTGGTAAGGTAAGGCACGCGGTACTTGATGGCGGCGCGACGGATCGAGTTGTCGTCCGCGCGGGCATCGCGGCGCCCGCTCGGAGTGTTGAGGATGAGGCAGATCTCGCGGTTCTTGATGAGATCCAGCACATCCGGACGCCCCTGCCCGATTTTCGCCACCATCGTGGCGGGCACTCCGTGCCCCCACAGGAATTTGACCGTGCCCTCGGTGCCGACAATCTCGAATCCGAGATCGGCAAAATTCTTCGCCGCAATCGCCGCGTCTTCCGGTTTTTCCGAGAGGGAGACCAGCATCTTGCCGGACTTGATGGGCAACGGCGAGCCCGCCGCTTCCTGGCTCTTGTAATAAGCCAAACCGAAGGTTTCCGCCAGTCCCAGCACTTCGCCGGTAGAGCGCATTTCCGGACCCAACACCGGATCGACCTCCGGGAACTTCTCGAACGGCAGCACCGCCTCTTTCACGCCGTGGTAAGGGATTATCTTCCGCTTGTCCAAGCCAAGCGAGACCACGCTCTCCCCAAGCATCAGACGGGTCGCGATGCGGGCCATCTGGGTGCCGGCCACCTTGGAAACCAGCGGCACAGTGCGGCTGGCGCGCGGATTGGCCTCGATAACGTACACCTTGCCGTTCTCAATCGCGAACTGCATGTTCATCAGGCCAACCACCTTAAGCTCGTCGGCAATGCGCCGGGTGTAATCGAGAATCGTGGCGCGGTTTTCCTCGCTGATCGACACCGGCGGCAACACGCAGGCCGAATCTCCTGAATGCACCCCCGCCAACTCCACGTGCTGCATGATCGCCGGGATAAAGACATCCTTGCCGTCCGACAGCGCGTCCGCCTCGCACTCCAGCGCATGGCAGAGGAAACGGTCCAGATACAACGGACGGTCCGGGGTCACCCCAACCGCCTTGTCAACATACTCGCGCAGCATCTGCTCGTCGTAAATAACCTCCATGCCGCGACCGCCCAACACGAAACTCGGGCGGATAATCAGCGGATACCCCAAATCCTGGGCGACCTTAAGCGCGCCCTCGATATCCGACGCCATCTCCGATTCCGGCATCGGGATGCCCAACCGATTCATGATGGAATGGAACAGATCGCGGTCTTCGGCGGCGTCGATCGAATCCACGCTGGTGCCCAAAATGCGGCATCCGGCATCCGCCAACCCGCGGGCGATGTTCAGCGGAGTCTGTCCGCCGAACTGGACGATAATGCCCTCCGGCTTCTCCTTCTGGTAGATTTGCAGCACGTCCTCCAACGTCACCGGCTCGAAATAAAGCTTGTCGGAGGTGTCGTAGTCGGTGGAAACCGTCTCCGGGTTGCAGTTGACCATAATGGTCTCGTACCCCTGCTCGCGCATCGCCATCGCGGCATGGGTGCAGCAGTAGTCGAACTCGATGCCCTGCCCGATACGGTTCGGACCGCCGCCGAGAATCAGCACCTTCTTCGGGTTGTCCGTGACTGGCACCTCGCTTTCCTTGCCGTTGTACGAGGAATAGTAGTACGCCTTGCCGACCACACCCGACACCGGCACCGCGTGCCAGGTCTCAACGCATCCCAGCGCGGTACGCTTGTCGCGGATGGTCTTTTCCGGCATTTTAAGCAGTTGTGCCAGATACTTGTCGCTAAACCCGTCCTTCTTGGCCGCCACCAGCAAATCATCCGGCGGCAGGGTGCCGCGGTATTTAATCAGCTCTTCCTCTTCCTGCACCAATTCGCGCATCTGCTGCACAAAGTACGCCTTGACACCGGTAACCCGGAAAATCTGCTCGTCGGTCGCCCCTTTGCGCAGCGCCTCGTACATCTGGAAATGGCGTTCGGAGTTCGGCACGGAGAGCAGCCGCAGCAGCTCATCCAGCGATTTCTCGTGGAAATCCTTGGCAAAACCCAATCCGGCACGGCCCTTTTCCAAGGCGCGGATCGCCTTCTGGAGGGTCTCTTTGTACGTTTTGCCGATGGACATCACCTCGCCGACGGCCTTCATCTGGGTGCCAAGCCGGTCTTCGACGGCGCGAAACTTCTCAAATGCCCAGCGGGCGAACTTCAGCACCACGTAATCACCCGACGGCGTGTATTTTTCAAGGGTGCCGTCGCGCCAATAGGGAATCTCGTCCAGCGTCATGCCGCTGGCCAGCTTGGCCGAGACCAGCGCGATCGGGAAGCCGGTAGCCTTGGAAGCCAGCGCCGAAGAACGGCTGGTGCGCGGGTTGATCTCAATGATCACCATCCGCCCGGTGGCTGGATCGTGCGCAAACTGCACATTAGTGCCGCCGATCACGCCGATCGCCTCCACAATCTTAAAAGCATCGCGTTGCAGGCGGTCCTGCAATTCCTTGGAGATGGTTAGGAACGGCGCCGCGCAATAACTGTCGCCGGTGTGTACCCCAACCGCGTCGATGTTCTCGATAAAGCATACCGAGATCATCTGGTTCTTGGAGTCGCGGACCACCTCAACCTCCAGCTCCTCCCAATTAAGGATCGACTCCTCAATCAGGCACTGGTGGGTCAGCGAAGCGTCAAGGCCGCGGCTGCAAATCGTCTCCAACTCTTCGATATTGTAGCAGAACCCGCCGCCGGAACCGCCCATCGTGTAGGCCGGACGCACCACCACCGGAAAACCGATCGTATCCAGAACCAGCTTCTTAGCCTCTTCCACAGAATGCACGATACCGCTCTTCGGGGTCTCGATGCCCAGATTCTTCATGGTTTCCTTGAACACCTCGCGGTCTTCGCCGCGCTGGATGGCGTCCAGATTTACGCCGACCACTTTCACGCCGTATTTGTCAAGGATACCCAGTTTTGACAGTTCCGTGGCCAGATTCAGTCCGGTCTGTCCGCCAAGGTTCGGCAACAGCGCATCGGGCCGCTCTTTGGCTATAATCTGCTCCAATCGCTCGACGTTAAGCGGCTCGATGTAGGTAGCGTCCGCCATAACCGGGTCGGTCATAATGGTGGCGGGGTTGGAGTTGACCAGCACTATCTGATACCCGCACTCGCGCAACGCCTTGCAAGCCTGGGTACCGGAATAGTCGAATTCGCAAGCCTGCCCAATCACAATCGGGCCGGAACCAATAATCAAAACTTTTTTAATGTCATCGCGCCGCATAGGGAAATGCCTACTCTTTCGGTTATCTGCACGACCAACTGCGGGACAACCCGCAATGGAGACTCCATGCAAAATCGGAAGAACATTATCCCCTTTTTTTCGCCATTTTGTCAAGCACGGAACGAAAAAAATAATACGGCGGTTTTATCTCACGCAAAGCCGGGAGAGGCGCAGCCACCGAATTGAAAAACCGCCATTGTACAAGAGTTCGTTACAGTCCCAGGACGTGAATGGTCTTGCCGGCGGATTGTCGACGGCCGCTTGTCCAACTGTCAAACGATATTCTACACGCTCTACACGGTTAAAGTTATCAAAATAAACGTTCCCGCGCGGGGCAATGGCGGCTGGCTAACCGCTAGCGACTAGCAACTAACGACTACCGACTAACCGCTAACGACTATCGACTACCGACTAGCGACTTATGACTAACAACTACTATCGTCCCTACCTATTCCAACGGGGCACAGTTGACTTTGGCGGCGATCAGCCGGCGGCGGTGTTCGGCCATGCGGCGCTTGAAATCCGCAAAATCGGGCTTTTTGTCGCCCAGCCAAAATACCTCTGCCAACGCACAGGTGCGGGGCCACATCTTCCACTCCAAATCATACACGTTCCACGTGTACTCGCTCCAGTTGTTGCACTGACCGCCCAGAATGTGCTTGCGCAATTCCGCCGGGATGCCGGCGCAGGGATCCAGGGAGTAACACTTTTCCAACGTGACCAAACCGCCGATGTATTGGAAAGGATCTTCCTTCAACCCCTGATTGTAGTCGAGGTAACAGTGGGTACGCGGTGTCATCACCATATCATGACCGTTTTTGACGCACTCTTCCGGGGTCATGAATCGGTGTCCGGCACCGCCGCCACCGGCCCGCCAACTCATGCCGATCGCGCTGGCGGGAACGTCGCCCAACAAATATTCGTCCCACCCCACTACCCGCTTGCCGCGGGCTTCCAAAAACTTTACGAAATGTCTCGTAATCCACGCCTGAAGTTCGGTCTCGTCCTTTATCCCGATTTCCTTGACCCGAGCCTGGCACTTCGGACAGGTTTTCCAGCGCACTTGCGGACATTCATCGCCCCCGATATGCACCACTTCGCCGGGGAAAATACGGCAGATGTAGTCCAACACGTTTTCCATGAATTTAATCGCCTGATCGTTGCCCAGACAAAGCACGTCCTTTTCAATCCCCCACACTAACCGCGGATCGCGATCCTTTAAATTGCCGGGATTGCAGGCGAACTCCGGATAGGCGGACAGCGCCGCGTAAACATGACCGGGCAGCTCGATTTCCGGCACAATAGTGATGAACCGATCGGCGGCGTAAGCCACGATTTCTTTCAAATCGGCTTCAGTATAGTAGTACGGACCGTATTTGGTGCCGTCCAAATCAGCGGCGCACTCTTTGGATCCCTTGCTGGGATGGGTGCCATGCCGAGGACTGGCGGAACGCACCGCGCCGTATTTCACCAACTCGGGGTACCCCGGAATGTCAACGCGCCATCCCTGATCTTCGGTAAGGTGCCAATGCATCCGGTTCAATTTGTGCTGCGCCATCAAGTCCAGCACTTTTTTGACGGTCTCTTTGCCGAAAAAGTGGCGGCAATCATCGATATGTACCCCGCGCCAAGGATACGCCGGCGCGTCTTCTATCTCCACACACGGGTAGAAATTATTTTTCCCCTCCTTCTGGCGCAACTGCTCCAAGGTCTTTCCAGCATAGAATTTTCCAGCCGCATCGGAACTCGCCACCGTAATGCCGCCTTCAGCCACCGTAAGCCGGTAACCTTCCGGGGGAATGCCCAACACGGTTTCGTAACGAATCGGGGTGTTCGCGGGAACCTTCCCAGTTTTCTCAACCAATTTTTCCGGTTGCGGCACCAATGCCAACGCCGCCAGTCCAATCACAACAGTGTTCATCCCATTCCTCCGTTAGTTAATCACTTCTGAAACGTCTGCGGCTCCGGTTGACTGCACATGTCAAACTCCAAAGTACCGCCCGCCAAAATGTCCTCATGACGAATAAAGGGCCGCGTTAACGGCTTGCCGTTCAACTTGACGCTCTTGAAGTAGATATTCTTGCCGCCGGCGTTTTTGCCCACAATGGTAAAGGGCTTGCCGGAAAGCGGGACCGTGAACACCACCTTTTCCGCGCGCGGACCGTGAAGGGCGTACAGGTTCAAACCCGACACCGGAAACATCCCCGCCGTCATGAATACGTACAGCGACGCCATCGCGCCCTGATCGTCATCGCCGGGCGGCCCCACCGGGGAGAACTTATGCATTAGCTGGTCGGCCCAATACGATGCCAAATCGGGTCGATTGACAAAATCAAACAGCCAGACCGTCAAGAACGACGGTTCGTTGCCGAAATCGGCGTATCCGTTTTTCAACACATACTCAAGCCGTTTCGCGTAATTCTCCGGACCGCCCATCCGCTGGATCAATTCCGGAATGGCATGGGGGATTACAAAGGAATACTCCCAAGAATTGCCTTGATAAAAATCCCTGCCGTAATTCTTGCGCGGATTTTCGGCGGGATTAAAACTCCCGTCTTTCAACCGCGCCCTAATGAACCCTTTGAACCCGCTCTTGGGATCGGTGAAGGTTGAATCCCAAACATTTGTCCAGTTCCAGCTCCGCTCCAGCAGCGCCTTGGCTTCGGGCTTACCCAACCCTGACGCCACCTGCGCGGCGCACCAATCGTTGTAGGCGAAACCGATGGTACTGGACCCGGAATGCATACGGCTGCAATAATCGTGTTTCTCGCCGTGCTGCACCCAGCCGTCCTTGCGGTAATCCGGGGTACGGCGGTCGGCGTTTTTCTTCAACACCTGCCACGCCCGCTCCCAATCGATTCCGGGTATCTTTTTAACCCATGCGTCGGCGATCACGTTGTCCACGTCGTCGCCGCCTTGACCGGTCCGGAACTCGCGTCCGCCGGTGAAACAAACCGAGCACTCGCCGTTGATTTCCATCCGGGTGGCAAAACTGTTCACCACCGATGCCACCATTTTCGGGTCGATGATGGTTAACAGCGGATACAAAGTTTTCCAAGAATCCCACAGGGTGAACTGGTCATCCCACACCTGACCGTCGCCGTATTTCTGGAAATCGCCGGTACGGTCGCGAGGCTGCACAAAAGTATGGAACACATGGGAATAGAACAGCTCGCGCTCTTTTGGCGGCAAGCCTTCGACCTGCACCGCAGCCAACGACCGATTCCACTTCGCCTTGGCGGCTGCCGCCACCGCATCGAAGTTCCAATCCGACAATTCATTTTCCATCCATTTTTGGGCTTGGTCAATCGACTTGAATGACACCGCCACCTTCACCCGCACCACGTTTTCCCGGGCAGTGTCGAATTTGAATGCGCCGATCTCCCGCTCCTTACCGTGGGTCACCTCCGCGTCCGACGGGGTTTGCTCGAACTGCGCGTAAACATACGCCATAAAGGAATGCGGGTTCCAGTTGCCTTTGTAACGGCCACCGCCAAACATCGCGCCCTTTTCCCGGTCGATCTCCAATTTGCCTTCGACCAAGCCAGTCGCCGCTATTTTTCGCGAGGCGTTTAGTACTACCCGCGCATCGGATCCTTTCGGGAAGGTGAATTCGTACAACGCGCAATGTTCGGTCGGGGCCAAACGAACGCGCACCTTCCACCGCTCCAACTCGCCGACGAAAACATAACAGGAAGACTGGACGATCTTCAACGGCGAAGCGCAGGACGCCTCGTCCAAACCGGAGCCAATCTTCGGGGAGATAAGGAACTCGCCGTAACTGGGCGGAAAGCAACTGGTGCCTTGCGCGTGCAGTTGCGAGAACCCAGTAACCGGATCACCGTAGTGGTAACCAGAAGCAGGCGGGTGCGGATATTTGGACTTATCCGGCTGTTCGCGCGGCCACAAGGAATCCGGGCTGGGATAGATTGACCCGTGCGGCACGCAAGGCCCCACCAAGCATCCGCCCCGACGCCATTCTGTTGCCCCCATCAAAGTGTTGACTTCGTCCGCCAGATCCTTGGCAAAAAGCGAACAAGCCAAACCCAAAAACGCCAACACCGACAGCTTGATTTTATCCATTGCTTCCCTTTCGTGAATATCAGCAATCCGTCACCGCCACCCTAACCCGCTGGGTATCGGGAAGCACCTGCTCCAACACCGAAGGCGCGATCGCCACAAATATCCCCCGGTGCCCGGCGTTGATGTATATCAACGAACAGTCAAAAATGGATTCCTCAATGTACACCTTCATCTGCCTGCGGGTGCCAAATGGCGACGTCCCTCCCACATGGTAACCGGAATGGCGGTCTGCGGTTTCAGGCTCGCAAAGGGTTACGGTTTTTACCCCGCGCACCCGGGCCAGCTGCTTGACCGAAATTTCACGGTCGCCGTGCATCAGGCACACAAACGGTTTTTTGTTTTCATCCTCAAGAATGATGGTCTTAATTATCGCATGATGGTCCAAACCCAATTCAGACGCGGCCTGTTGGGTGCCGCCATGTTCGACAAAGGCGTATTGTAAAATTTCAAACTGCACGCCGGCGTTTTTAAGCGCACGCAACGCAGTCGTCATCGGAATCTCGTTTTTTTTCGCACCCATTGCCGTTCCACCGTTGCACGTTCAAATGCGTTCTACCGTTGCCTCCAGCCCCAGACGACCCAACTGCGCGGCATGGCGTTGCGCCGAAGTACGGTCTTCCACCTCCGCCACAGCACGTCCGTTCACATGGGCTTCCATTGTAATCCGCTCCGCGATCGGTTCCGGATGTCCGAACACTTTTTTAAGGCAATCGATAACGTATAGGAAGTCGTTGACGTCATCGTTCCACAACGTTACCTGGAAAACATCGTCCAGCCCAAGTCCGGTTTGCGGCTTTTCCTCAACCACCGTCATTCCATCGCCATACACCGACATGTCAGCATTCCTCACTGCACCAGCAAAAGCCGTCCCCAACGCGAGCGGTCGCTGGAATTTCTCCCGCCGCCGTTCCACATCAGCTGTGTGGCGCGATCACCATCCGCCGGGGCGTCATCCACCGCTAAATCAAAAAGCAGCACCGCCCCCGCCTGAGGTTTAAAATCAAGGCTTTCCCACGGAACCGCCACCTCTAACACATAACCGTTGCCATCGGCGGATTTCAAAAGTTTAGTCCGTATCGACGGTTGAACCGCGACGTTGGGAACATAGAACGACCCCTCCGCCGCCCCGATTAGAATCTGACGGTCGGAGAAAAGCATCGCGCCGCCACGTTCCGGCTGTTCAGTGCCAACGAACAATTCAACCGCATCGCCGTTCCACAATTCACCGTTTTTGTGCCGGTTGCACATCGGTGTGTTATCCTTGACACTAACCAACAAATGGAGAAAACGCTCGTCCCATGCGGCCTTGAACGAAGCCTCCAAGCCCTTTGCGTCACTCCCCAACACCAGCCGCGAAGACGAAATCCGTTCCGGCGGGCGCAACGGGTAACCGTCCTGACGGCCATCGGTTTTAATTTCGGCGGTAGCGTGTCCGGCGGTGACCGTCCGCGCCGCCGCAACCGCCGATGCGGCATAACGGGGATCATCGAACTTGTACGGCGCAGACAGGCCCAAGAACACCGGATACAGATTCAAGTGCGCTTGCGTCATCTCGTCCATGAGATCACGATACGGCCGGTCGGTGACGGAAAACAGACCGGTATTGCAGCGTTCCCCGTTTAGCCCCTCAAAGAACCTGCCGGTTGCGGCTTGGTCGATCAGGGTAAACCACTCGATACCCAAAACAAACCCGAGCGCCGCCGCCCCCTCAACATAGTTGCGGTAAGCCTTGCCGCGTTCGCGTTGCGTGCCAAGATCATAATTGGACGGCCCGCAATTGCTTGCCTTGGTGGCGGTGTAGTAAAACTCGCTCCAGAACTGCGGTTTCCCACCCGTCCATCGATGTATCCGGCGGACAAAATCTTCATCAATACCGGCGGTGTAATAGTTGATGCTGATAACGTCTAGATGCCTGCCCGCCACCCGGCACAGAATTTCGTTGTTGGCGGTGCCGGGCTGCCAGCGGCTTCCAATCAGCAAGTGGTTACGGTCGTGACAGCGGAACGCTTTCTCGATTTTCCCATAATAAGCCTCCAGCAGCATTTCGGAAAATTCCCTAACATCGCCAAACGCCGAACGGGAAGTTACCGGCAACGCGCGGTCGAGAAGATCGTCAAATGACGACGCCCGCATCTCCCAAGCCGTGTTGAAATTCTCGATCCGACCGCCATACTTTGCCCGGAGTTTGTCCACCAAAGCCCGTTTGGCGGCATAACTGCCGTCCAATTCCGCCACGGCGCGAGGGATATCCTCCAACGCCTGCTCATTAGCCAGGAAATAACCGATCAGCAACGGATCGTCGGCCTTGGGCGCGACCGCTTTTGCCATCGCCGCGTCCAACTTGCTTTCGGACTCCGGATCAAAGGGATCGAACATCCCGCGCACCCCTTTTAGCTCGCGCAGACCGCCGGTCGGCAACGATGAAACCACATACGGGAAATTGCGCTGCCGCGCGGTTTCGCCGAAAGGAGAAAATGCGCCGATGGAATTGAAACCCGCCTGTCGCACCCGATCTATATATCGCCCGGACATCGCGGCGTCATCCCATTCCCCGAACTTACGGATGACATTGGCCTTGTAAAAAGAGACCGCACGGGTGTTCCACCAATCGCCGGGACGGTCTTTCCATGCCGCCGCGAAAGGGCCTGCGTGGGGCGGCAGCCACTCAAAAGAATTTTCGCGTTTTTCAACGCTGGTGAAATCATCCGATGGGCCAAACCCGCAAATGCCAAGATGGAAAAACAGGTTGCCGTCCGGATCGACCAGCACCTGGCGCGATTTACCGTTGACACTTACGGTATCAATATGGAAGAAACCGGTGTTTTTTAGACCGAACCAGTTTCTTGATCCCGCCAATCCGCCAAAGCGGTCCAACGCCGCGGCGTCCGGATCGCCGCCCATCTTTTTGCATAAGTTACGGTAAACCGCGTTAAACCGTCCGGGAAAATCCAGTTTACGGTAAAATTCGCCGTCAGATTCCGCGTCGCTCTTAAGTTCTTCGTCTGATTTAATCTTACCGGGGAAATCCCTAGACACCTGACCGTAACGGTCAACCAGCTTGGTTTGCCGAAACTCACCGTTGTCCACCGTAAAGACAAACTCCCATTCACGATTGACGTTCGGAAGATGCGCGCCGATCCAAAAAATGTTCCAATTCCACTCGCGGTTGTCCTGCACTTCGAGATAGGTGTATTCCGGAACGGAAATCAACAGGCGCGAACGGTTGGCGTCCGCCACCCCCACTACCCTGCCGTGCCCTTGGAAAATTTTAGAGCCGGGAACCTTCTCCAATGGGAACGGCCCTCCGCGTCCGTCGACACTCCAACTGCCGCCCTGGTTGTAGTTGAAAGGCACATACATTTCGTAAAACGTGCCTTGGAAACCGGCGGCCGGAGCGGTAAGCGTGTATCGGATGCGATCGGCGGACAATTTGCCGGAAATCACGCTGCCGTCGCGGTACTTGATGGTTACGGTGTCGCCTTCGCGTTTCGCCTCCACCGGACGGGAACGGTCCTCCTGCTGCAATCGCATCCGGGGATAGGAAAAGTTGAATTTGCCCATTTCCCCGGCATCCAAATCCACTCCGTCAGTCGCCAGCGAAAGGTGCAGTTGCGGCGCGGCGGCAACCGCCACCGCACCGGTCATCCACGCCAAAAGAAACAACCGCCACCGCGACATCGATTTATTGTTCCGCCTTATATCCGGTGGCGTTGGCATTCCACGCGAAGAGGAAGAACACCATGCCGACCAGCGCAAAACCGCCAATGGAGAGGAGCGCGGCATTCCAGCCGAAATGTTTGCTGATGAGCGCGATGCCAAGCCCGGAGACGGTGGTAGCGGCGTAGCCCATGATACCCATAAAGCCGTTCGCCATTGCCGCCGCGTCGTTGGTCGCCTGCTGCGCCGCGACGATACCGATCAACGCCTGAGGCCCGTAGATGAAGAAACCGGTACCCATCAGAAGGAGCGTAGCTTTCCAAATCGCCGCGCCCGCCGGCAGATACCAAAAACCGAGCGCGCACAATCCGGTCAGGAACATGCAGAATACGCAAGTGCGCACGCCGCGGCCCTTGAACACCTTGTCGGTGAACCACCCGGCAAAAATCGTACCTACAACCGCCGCCAACTCGAAGGCGATAATCATAAGTCCGCCCTTCGACACCGGAATGCCTTTGTACTCCTTCAAGAAGGTGGGGCCCCAATCCAAAAAGCCGAAACGGACGACATAAACGAAAAAGTTCGCGAGCGCGCAGAGCCAGATGACGCGGTTGGAGAATACCAGCCGACGGCGGTCCGCGTCCGTCACCTTGCGCGTCTCATTAGATTCGGTCGAGCCGCGGACATCGGAAAGGTCGAGTTCCGGCAAGCCGTCTTCCGCCGGGCCGTCCTTAACGCAGAAGAAACAGAACACCGCGGCGAGCCCAGCCAAGGCGGCCGGGACATAGAAGCACCAGCGCCAACCGTACCCCATGGCAAACAGCAGCGAACAAAGCCCGAGCGCAGCGGCGGAGCCGAAGGAATGGCTGGTGTTCCAGATCGACATCTTGGTGGCCAGCTCTTTCGGATGGATCCAGTGCGTAAGCATCTTAGCGCACGGCGGGAAGCCCATGCCCTGCGTCCAGCCGTTGATAATCCAGAACGCCGCAAAGAGGATCGTAAGCGAGGTACATCCGAAGAGAAAGTTCATCAGTGCAGATAGCGCAAGACCGATCGTCATGAAGATCCGCCCGTTAAGCTTATCCGCCCAAAAACCGTTCACAAATCGGCTCACTCCGTACAAGACCCCGTGCACGGTAAGTATTGTGCCGAGCGCCTCTTTGGTAATCACGCCCTGCGCCAGCATTTCCGGCTGCGCCATGGAGAGGTTCTTGCGCGTTATGTAGAAAAACGCATACGCAATCATGCTGTAGATGATGAATCTCCATTGCGCCCGGTGGAAACGGTCCGAATAGTCCTGTGTCATTTCTCGTTCCTTTCTTGATAACCGATAAGATACAACAAATCGCCGACAAATTCAAGCCGACAAATACGGCATTTTTGCAATAACGAGAAGGTCGCCCCGCTTACCGTTTGGCATCGGCCGGCGGGGTCGGGAAGATGCCTTTCAACGCGTTCTCGCAAATTTCCCGCGTGTCGGAGGGGAAATCATTTCTGGTGATCCATTTCAGAAAACTCGGCTCCTTCTCCGCCAATTCGCGGATCTTCTCCCCTTTACGCTTCCCGAAATTAATCACCACCTCGCCGTCCACCCAACGCAAGCGCCCGGCCCTATCGGCATTTGCTGGATCCTGCGGATTGAAAACGCGGTCAAGCGTCTCCATATCCTTCGGCAAATCGCCGTATTTATCGAACTGCCCGCAAATCACGTCCAGCGTGGCCTGAGCGTCGGCTTCGGCGCCATGCGCCTCATTGTGTTTGCGTCCGCAGTAAAATTCCAGCGCGGCGGAGAGATTGCGCGGTTCGCGGGCATGGTAAATCCGCTGCGCGTCCAAAATCCGACGGTACGAGGTGTCAAACCGAATGTCAAGGCGGAGGAACTCCTCCTCCAGCATCGGGATGTCGTACCGGGCGGCGTTGAAACCGCCCAGATCGGCATCACCGAAGAAGCCCATAATCTCTAACGCCTTTTCTTTGAAAGTCGGGCACTCCTTGACAATGTCATCGGTGATGTGGTGAATATCGATCGTCTCCGGGGGAATCGGCATTTCAGGGTTCAACAGCCAATAACCGTCATCCCGGCTTCCGTCTTCATTCAGCCGGATTGCTGCCAATTCGATAATACGGTCGGTACGCGGATTGGTCCCCGTCGCCTCGATATCAAAGATAACCAGCGGCTTGTCCAGTTTTACAGGGAACATCGAAGGTCTCCTTGGTTAAAGAATCCGGTTGTCGATCAACCGGGTATTGCCGCAGTACGCCGCCACCAGCGCCACCGTACCGGCGGTCGCCTCGGGTACCGGCAGCAGGGTTTCGGCGTCCACGAGCTCCACGTAATCCACCCGCAGCGACATCGACTCCAGCAGCGCCGCCATCTTGGCCCGCAAATCCTGGCTGGGGCAACTGCCGTTTGCGGCCACCGCGTCGGCGGCCAAAGCAAGCGAACGGCTTAACCCCAGGGCATTCTGACGTTCCTCGGCGGAAAGGTAAACGTTGCGCGAACTCTTGGCCAGGCCATCCGGTTCGCGGACGATCGGCGCCACCACAATTTCAAGCGGGAAATTCAGGTCGCGCACCATCCGCTTGATGATGGCCGCCTGCTGGAAATCTTTCTGCCCGAACACCGCGACCTGCGGCAACGCCAGGTTGAACAGCTTTGCAACCACCGTGCAAACGCCGCGAAAATGTCCAGGGCGACGCGCGCCGCACAACCCCTGACCCAGCTTCTCCTCGACTACAAACACGCTCGCGTCGGGCGCGTACATATTCTGCGGAGTGGGCAAAAACACGGCCGACGCGCCGGCAGCCTCGCAACGCTCCAAATCGCGCTGTTCGTCGCGGGGGTATTTCTCGTAATCCTCGTTGGGGCCAAACTGCACCGGATTGACAAAGATGCTGACCACCACCTCGTCGGCGCGTTTGCGCGCCTCGGCGATCAGCGACAAGTGGCCCTCGTGCAGATAACCCATAGTAGGGACCAAGCCGACCCTAACGCCGGCTTTCCGCTTCTCTAGCGACCAAGCCTGCAACTCCGCAGGCGTATTAAACACCAACATTTCGCATCCTTCCATAATTTAGGCGGACTCCTCCGCCCAAAACGCAAAATCCTCAAGAAATCGCAATACACGCCAATTCACCCTCATTGGCGTTACAATAATACAAAAAATCCTAACCCCAAACAAGCATGAACTGAACATTTTAGGCGGCAAGGGTTTAATGCGGGAAATTGCCGGGGTGCCATGCGCCGATCGACGCATTGGTGTGGATTATTTCCCCTTCCGAGTGAACAAGGATACAAGCACGCAAATAGCCACAGTTCCAACCACCGCTACCGCTCCCCAAAGACACCATTGACAATCAGGTTGTGTTTTCTCTGTTGCCTGCGGCTCACCGCCGCCGTTCCGGAACTCATCAACCATTTTCTTGATTTCAGGAATGCCCTTGCCGGCCAATATCGTCTCCTCATAGCTGACGTACGGTGGATAATGGTAGTCTTTTTCCAAAGACGGCTTAATATTAACTTTGGGATTGGTGTATTCGGCGATAGCCTGTTCAAAATACGGTTTTAGACGTCGGGATTCATTTTCATTAAAAGGAGTCTTTAGAAATTGTCTGATAAAGTCCCGCCGGAATTCTGAACGGGCATAATCCCCGTAAAAGAATTTTAGCATATCGTCGCAATTAAGAAACATCCACTTATCGCCGCCCTCATATTTGACCACATTCTTGAAAGCAGCCGCAATGGCTTTTCTTTTATCAGGGACAGACCATTGATACACTAGGCATATTCCTTGAAAGAGTGATTTTCTAAGAGAATACGGGAACACAGAATGTTCTGACAACTGACCGACAACTTGTTCAACGCCATCAGCACCCACAGAGAAAAGATGCGCAAAAAAGGCTTGAAAACGCATATCATCCGATTGGGCAGTGTCAATATACAATAACTTGAATTTCGCGTAATCCACATCATTTGCATAACGTAAAAGTGCAATGGAGTTCGCGTCAACGGCAGGACTTTGGCCCTAATGTGCGGTTGTTCCGGCACGCCAAGCATATTGGAGAGCATCGCTGTCAGAGTAAAATCGCCGGTATGCAAACTATCGACCACAGCATCACCCGGCGCAACTGGTTCTTAACGAAACAATTACATTGGGGCATAGAGGCGTCTCTTTATTGAGGCAGACCGTATGGGTGTAAACGATACCGACCGGTTAGGGTTTTACTTTCAAGCCGTCGCCGGTGTCTTCCAACGGTATGAAATGTGCCCGCTCCTTTGGAGAGGCGTTCGGGCCGTGCAACGAAAGCATCAGCTGACCGTCAAAGCGCTTGAAAATCATGCCGTGCCCGCTGTCGCCCGCATAAATCGCGCCGCGCTGTTTCCACGGGCCCTTCACCGAGCCGCTGGTCGATTCGGCAAGCTGCACGTTATAACCGCCGCGGTTGGCAAAGGTTGACCAGATCATGAAGAGTTTGCCGCTCTTGGGACTGCGGTAAACGAACGGCCCGTCGGTCACCAGCCCGGCCTTGGGATCGGTGCGGTGATCGGGTGCGGAAGACGCCGGGAAAAGTTTCTCCGGCTTGGTTACGGCATCGGACAAATCCGGCTTGAGTTCCATCACGTCGATAGTGCCGTCGCGCAACTGTAACCATTCGTGACAGAAAACCATGTAAGGCACGCCTTTTTCCACCCACAACGTTCCGTCCAACGCCAGCCATTCCGACGGCGTGTGCGAACCGTCTTTCATTTTTTTGAACGGCCCCATCGGCGAGTCCGACACAAAAACGCAAGTGCCACGACGAAGCATCGGCTGCGGATGCCAGCCTTCAAGCATGGAGTTCACCTTCGGTTCGGTGGTGTAGTTCATAGTCGCGAACAAGTAGTATTTTCCGTTGTACTTGTGAACTTCCGGCGCCCATACCGCCGCAATGAGCCAATCCGGCGGAATGGTGCAAACCCGTTCGGGTTTTGCCCAATCTTCAAGATTCTCGCTGCGATAGACCATCACCCCGACATTCGGTTCAGCCTTGGTGGTCTGCCACGGATTGCCGGTCGCGGCGTAGAGGTAATACACCCCGTTTTCCGCCAGCACAAACGGATCCCGGATGCGGATATCCGCCCGTTTCAACGGAGTATCAAGTCCAAACGCAAACCCGGCCGTCAACGCGGCCATAGCCAAAATCATCCCGAATTTCATTGAACCCTCCTTGCGGCAATACCGCAACTAGATCATCTTTAACAAGTATTTGCTCGTTCCAAGCTTCATGCGCTCACCTTCCGAAATGGCATCGCGCCAATCGGTCGTGGGGTGGACGTCGTGGAAAATGTCGTCCGTGCGTGGCTGATCGTCGAGAACGTTGTGGTCAAGCCGCTGCGTCTTCAAACAAAGGTCGATACAGGCCTGATCCAAAGCAACCGGGTCGAAACTGGCGAGCATACCGATGTTAGGCAAAATCGGCGCGTCGTTTTCGGCATGGCAGTCGCAATTCGGGGAGACATCGCAGATAAGGCTGATGTGGAAAGCCGGACGGCCGCGAACCACGGCGGCGGTGTACTCGGCGATTTTCGCCTGCACCACGTTAAACGCCATATTGAATTCGGGGTTGACCGCATCCTTAGGGCAAACGCCGATGCAACGGCCGCAACCGACGCATTTAGTATCGTCGATGACCGCCTTCTTCGCCGGGAAAGAGATTGCGCCATGGGCGCAAACCCTCGTGCAGGCGCGGCAACCGATGCAGGCGTCCGCATCGACGTAGGGGTTGACCGCGCTGTGCATTTCCATCTTTCCGGCGCGCGACCCGCAACCCATGCCAAGGTTCTTGATTGCGCCGCCAAAACCGGTCTGCTCGTGGCCTTTGAAATGCGTCAAACTGATAATCACATCGGCATCCATCACCGCTCGCCCGATTTTTGCCGCCTTCACGTATTTTCCGTCGGGCAACGGGACCTCCACGTCGTCCGTGCCTTTAACGCCATCGGCAATAATGACCGGACACCCGGTAACCATCGGGTTGAACCCGTTGGCGAAAGCGCTTTCCAAATGATCGATCGCGTTCTTGCGCCCGCCCACATAGAGCGTGTTTGCATCGGTTAGGAACGGTTTGCCGCCGCGCTCCTTAACCATATCCGCGACCACCTTCGCGTAATTGGGGCGGAGGAACGACAGGTTCCCCGGCTCCCCGAAATGCATTTTTATTGCTACGTACTTGTCTTGGAAATCGATTTTGTCGAAACCGGCGGCCTTGATAAGCCGCGCCAGTTTCTGAAGCAGATTCTCGGTGTAGGTTGTCCTGAAATCGGTAAAAAAGACCTCCGACCTTTCTTCTTTGCCACTCATCGTACTCTCCTTTGTTGCCGTTTTAACGCAAATCCGACGGATCAACCTCAACCACTTGGGTGTTACCATCATCGCCACGGGTTAACTTTTCGATTTTCTTAGTGACCTCGTTTAGTTTCGCGTTGCACAGCGCGACCAAACGTTGCCCCTCCTCAAAAGCCCCAATCATCTTGTCCAAATCGGTTTCGCCGGATTCCATCGCCTCTACAATCTCTTCCAGCCGTTTCAACGCCGCCTCGAAACTGACCGGCGCATCCGTTTTTTTCTCTTCGGGCATAACCTGTTCCTCCTTAACCGACACAAAATCCTTCGTTAACTGACGACCGAGCGCACTTGGCCGTCGGGCAGTCGCGTCACCAACACCGTACCCGCCGGGGCGGAACCGACGGTCTTAACCAATTTCCCATCCTCGGTGTGGGTTACGCTGTAACCGCGATCCAAAACCGCCA
>DBXY01000016.1:30728-54323 GCA_002309765.1 Verrucomicrobia bacterium UBA1200 | reverse complement strand
TTTTCACACCACCGAACCGCCGCGCTGTCCAGACTGGCGGCAGCCGCCTCGATACGGGAATTTCCGCGCGCGATGACGCGCTCGCGGCAAACGGCCAGAGCGTGTTCCGCGTTGGACAACCGACGGGCGAAATCGCTCTCACGCAACTTTGCCGCGCTAACCAGCCGCTGCTGGAGGGTGTCCACCAATTGAATCCGCTCTTCCGCCATCGACAGCGGACGGCGGAACATCGGCGCGGATTTCACCGCGTTTAACCGCGCCTTCAGCGTTTCCAACCGCCGGGTCAACAGCGACCGCGACAATTCGGAAAAACGGCGAAGCTGTTTTTCCAGATCCGCCTTGACCGGCACCGCCAACTCCGCCGCCGCCGATGGCGTGGGCGCGCGCACATCCGCCGCGAAATCGCAGAGCGTAAAATCGGTCTCATGCCCCACCGCCGATATCACGGGAATGGCGGACGCCGCCACCGCCCGCGCCACCATCTCTTCGTTGAAGCACCACAAATCCTCAAGCGAGCCGCCGCCACGCCCGACAATCATCAAATCCATCGGCCAGTCGGTGCCGCTATTCGGACCGTACCACTCGTTGAACTTTTCCACCGCGTAAGCGATCTGCCGCGCCGCGCCGTCGCCCTGCACCCGCACCGGAGCCAAACGCAGCTGGACATTCGGAAAACGCCGCCACAGCACGTCCATGATGTCATGGATGACCGCCCCGGATGGCGAAGTGACCACCCCGATCCGATGCGGCATAAACGGCAACTTGCGTTTCCGTTCGGCAGCGAACAGACCCTCCGCCTCCAGCTTTTGCTTCAGCTCCTCAAACCGCCGCATCAGGTCGCCCGCGCCGGCGGATTCCGCCTTGCGCACCACCAGCTGGTACTGGCCGCGGGATTCGAATACCGAGAGTTCCCCGTAAGCCCGAATCTTTGCGCCATCCTTGAGTTCAAGCGACGGCGGCAAAGTCATCCGCACGCGACTGAAAATCACGGCGTTCAATTGCGCGGTTTCATCCTTGAGGGAAAAGTACAAATGGCCGTTGTGGTTCTTGATGCCGACGATCTCCCCCTCAACGCAAACCGTGCCGAAGGACGATGCCAACAGCCGCTTTATCGAGGTGGTGATCTCCGAGACGCTAAAAACTTTTACCGGATGTTCGGCCATTTCCCCACCGCTGTCATTCCACCGGTTCACGATACCGCACCGTGCGGATCGATACCGCCTTGCCGGTTTCGCGGTTAATGTCGACAATCGCACCTTCCAGCACCGCCGGCCCTTCCGCCACTTCAAACCGGGCGGGAATGCCGGTGGTGAATTTCTTCAGTACCGGACGGTGGTCGCGACCAAGCACCGAAAGCTCCGGGCCGGTCATCCCCAGGTCGGTCAGATAGGCAGTGCCGTTGGGCAACAGCTTAGCGTCGCTGGTCTGCACATGGGTATGGGTTCCGACCACCGCCGCCACGCGGCCGTCGAGATACAGCCCCATCGCGATTTTCTCCGAAGTCGCCTCGGCGTGGAAATCCACCAGCACCGGCACCCCGCAGGGAATCTCCCGCAACACCGCGTCAACCGCCCGGAACGGGCAATCGACAGGATTCATGAAGACCCGGCCCTGCAGATTAACCACCGCGAACGGCATCACCGCGCTCTGAGCCAACACCCAACCGCGACCGGGCACTCCGGACGCATAATTGGCGGGACGGATGATGCGGCGTTCGGAATTGATCTGCCCTTCAAAGTCGCGCTGGCCCCATGTGTGGTCGCCAAGCGTTATCACATCCGCCCCCGCCGCAAAAAAATCCTCGGCCAAAGCGAGCGTGATCCCGCTGCCGGCGGCGGCGTTTTCGCCGTTGACCACAATCGCGTGAACCTCGTTGGAATCACGAAGCTTACGCGCAACCGAGGCAAAAATCCTTCGACCCGGCTTTCCGACCACATCACCCACCATCAAAACCTTCACTTGCCGAACCCTCTCTGGATTTTACACTCGATAAGTTTGCCGCCAATGGTCAGCCGCGGCGGATCGCCAGCCTTCTCGGCGGGCTTGAACACGACATCGGCGATGTACATGCAGCGCGGATGTATTCTGGACTCCGAAAAATGCGCGTGAAAAACGACGCGCACTTTGCCGCTGGCATCCTTGAAAAAAGAGTGGTGCCCGGTGCCGGGCAAACCGAAACCGCGCTGAAAGACCGGATTGTAGGGCTGTTTCGCCCACGGCTTGCGCAAATCGTCCGTCACCGCCACCCCGATGCCATAGTCTTTCGACTTGAAATCGTTGCAGGAATAGGTCAAATAGTAATAGCGGCCGTGTTTGATGATAAACGGGCCTTCGGCTACATTACCCATACGGTGTTCCCAAGGCTCGGTGGCCTCCAGACAAAAACGCATGGTTTTGGGCTTAATATGCAGATAATCGTCCGTTAGCTCCGCCATCCAGATGATATTGCCGTTGTTGAATCTCACAAACGGCATCCACCCTTTGCCGGAAGCGTCGATATACAGCGAATTGTCGATGCTTTTGAAGTCCTCGATCAGCGGGCGTTTCACCGACTGGACAAAAGGCCCGAGCGGATTTTCCGCGACTGCGGCGCAGGTGTGCTCATCGGCAGAATAGAACATGATGAACTTGCCGTTGGCGCGGTAAACCTCCGGAGCCCAAAATCTACGGTCGGCGTACGAATCATCTTTGTGCAGAGCCAACCGGTCTTTTGACCGTCCGGCCGACATCCGCCAATCAACGAGGTTCTTGGAGACCGCCACCGCAATGCCGTTGGTGGAATGCGTGCCGTAAGCGTAATACATTCCGCCGTAGCACAAAATGTACGGATCGGCAAACGGCACCCGGTCATTTCCGAGCGCCATCAGCGATGACACCGACATTGCTAAAAAACAGAAAATGGAAAATCTCAAAGCTTGCTCCGTTGAAAAAGGCCGGGTGCGGCAATGCGCACCCGGCCTCTCCGATAAAACAGTTATCCGCTACTGGATAATAATCATCAGTCCACGACGGAAACTGAGCTTGATCATATTGTCCTCAACCGTGGCGGAGTATCTCTTCGTGTACGGGGTACCGTTGACGGTGACGGCGACATTCGACTCAATGTCCTCAGCCGCCAAACCGTACGCCGGGCCGACCACAACAGTACCGACGGTGGGATCGGCCGCGAAGTCCACCGAGATGCCGCCCAAATTGGCGAACATATCTTCCGCCGCGTTATCGAATGTCAGCAGCGTGGTGAAGTCCCGGGTGTTAGCCGCCACGTTAGAGTAAGCGAGCTTCGCGCCCTCGAACTTGAACGGGCCGGAAACCGTAGCGCCGGTGCCGGTAACCTCGACCGTCCCGTACACCTCGGCCGCATTCTTAGTTGCACCGTTCGTGAGCGTCGCGTTCGAGGCGAGCGTAACACCACCCTGGACGTAACCATCCGGGCAAATCGTAAGCGCAAGCGTCAACTCGCTGAAGAACGTCTCGCTGCCGCCAGCAACTTGATAGGAGACCGGCAGCTTGTTCTGTCCACTCCACGGACCCGCATTGCCGGTGAAGTCCGCCGTCTGGATACGGAACTTGTGCCACCCCTGCGAGAGAGTCTTCATGTAAGTCTTCGTGTTGTTGCTAGAACCGTCCAGCTCCGAATCCACGCCGTCAATCCACAACGCACAGCGGTCATCATAGTTGGAACGGAACGTCCACTCCTTGTCAGCATTCTCCGCCGTCACGTAGAACCAACCCTCGTAGCGGTTAACCGTGTAGGTGTTGAACCACGTTGTATCGTTGCTGCCGTACCACTTTAGCTTCTGTAGATTGTTCGTGATGCAGCAGAAGTCCCACGCGAAGTCGTCACGCTTAAAGGTGTCCGCCGTGACGGTGGACGATGTTCCCTTGTAGTGGCTCCAACGGATGGTGTTTGCGTTGTTCGGATCGCCGAAGTCCGCCGCCGGGCGCATCTTCAGGTTCTCCACGTTGAAACGCGCGTATGCGGACATCGTGGGATCCTTGTAGCCGACCGTCTGGTAGGCGTGGTTGGCGGCCGCACCGAATCCGCCGGTGTTGTCGGATATGACATGGCGGAACGAGTGCCAGCCGGCCGTTGTGATTTCCTTGGTGCCGGTGACGGTGGCGCAGTCGGAGGTCGAAAGCAGAACCTGTTCGCCGTCAATCCAGAGCGCCACGCGGTCGTCGCATCTGCCCTCGAAGGACCAGGTGCCCAAAGCCGTCTCATCGACGTAGAACTGGCCGACGGCATACGCCGCCGAGTAGTTCATGTTGCCGAACGGACGAGCCGCTTCAGCATAGTTCACGAAGAGGAACGTCTCGTCGTGCGTGATCGTGCCGCGCGTCGAGCCGCCGAACTGCTTGTTGAACCGTCCGACAAGACTGTTGGCGACGCTGAGATCGCGGTCGCCGAAATCGCGCGCGGTGAACACCGCGCTGCGGTCTGTCGCGACATCGATTGTCGCCGTTGCGCCCTCGCCGATGGAAAGCCCGCCGAGGAATGACGCCGCACCCTGCAAGCCCGCCGTGAAGCCGTCGCCGACCGTCCACTTGCCGCCGACCGCGCCCTGCACTTCCTTGTTGCCGACGAGCGTCGCCGCGCCGTTTAGCGTCACGTCGCCGTCGCCGCTCAGCGCCGTCGTCCACGTCGCCGTCGTGTCGTCCGCCTGGTTGAGCGTCCAGCCGTCCGCCGCGCCGTCCTTGAAGCAGGTCGAAATCCAGTTTGGAATCGCCCAGTTGGCAGAAGCGTTCATCTCTCCGCCCTTGAAGATGATCTGGCCGTCCTCGTTGTTGTCTTCATAACGCGCCGTAAAGCCCGCGCCGCCGTAGTTAAACACGCCGCCGTTCTGGATAAAGCGTGACTTGTTGTACCCGCCGAGCGCCTGGTTGTTGGCGCGCAGCTTAATCGTCGCCTTGTTAACGTTAGCCGTGCCGGAATTTATCACGAACTCAGAGTTCGGCCCGTTGTACGCAACGAAGAAGTCGACGTTCGTGAGGTTGAACGTACCGCCGTCCACCAAAAACGCCACCTTGATGGACTTGTCGGTGGAGGTGCCGTCGTCACCGATCGCAAGTTTGGCGGCGTTGAACACCGTACCCTCACCAACCGAAATCGAACCCGAGGGGGCGGCTGTCTTTGTGGCACAGCCCCAGCTGACCATGGCGCTCTGGGTGTCGATCGAGGAGTCCTTGAAAACGACGTCGACAGGCGTCGAGTCCTGGTCTGCCACGCTGAACACCTGGCTGGTGATCTTCGCCCCGGTGTAGGTGCCGCTCTGGCGAATGCGCGTAATGCCGGTATACAGCGAACCGTCGATCTCGACCCCATCCAGATGATCGTTACCAGTGAGGACGATCATACCGCCGGTGAGCCCAATCTTTCCGTTAATCTTGCTGGTGTAAATGGCGTTACCGGCGGCATGGGCAAGTGTGGCCCCGGACGCGATATTGATTGCGCCGAAGATTTCCCGCGTGTCGGAGTAAGTGTTCTTGATGTAGTTGTTGCCGGAGTCGGCGAACAGACCAAGTGAGCACGTCGAGTTATAAATGGAGAAGGTACCGTTCTCAAGATGGATACCGCCCGGCACATTCTCAACTGTGGGATGCTCGAATTCAAGGGCACCGCCATCCGTCACGAGAATCGAACCAAGATTGATTGCCGTATCCACTAGAACGAGTTTTGCAGTATTCTTAACGGTAAGGCGTTTACCGGGACCCGTGATCGAGTTGCTCGTTGTGCCGCGAATAGCGCCATACGCTGTAGAATGACGGAAGTCGCTGCGGACAGTACCGCCAATCGTCGCGTCATCCGTTAGCTCCACGTCGCTGAAAGCAAAATAGGTCTGCTTGTTTTTACTTACGATAGCACCCTTGCCGTCAACGCCGTCGCCGGCGATCTTGATGAGCTTATCGTGCGTAAGGGTGGTACGGGCAGTGTCATAGTTGTTGCCATCGACATTATAATTGATGTCAAGCGTGCCGCCTTTCTCAACAATAATGGGCGAAGTGTCCGCCGTCGCGCCGAGCGCGCGGGTAGGAAGGTCTTCGCCTAGCTTGAACACTCCGTTCGAAACAATGATTGGCTGGGCATCGAGACCACCCTTTGCATTGAAGGTGAACGTTCCGGAACCAGTCTTGACAATCGTACCGGGACCACCAAGCTTGCCATCGCCATTGAGCGTGACATCGCCGTCTGCCGTAATATTAACGTCGTTCGCCTCGACAGCGGCAGGGAGCGAAATCGTCGCCGCATCCGCCACCGTCACATTTGCGTATGGCGAGAACGTAACCTGTGTACCCGCTGCGTTAGTCCACGCCGCCACCGACAACGACCAGATGCCTTCCGAAGTCGGGTGCCAGAAGAGGTCCGCCGCGGCGCTGCCGCCCGCAATGGCCTTGTAATAGAGGAACCCGTCAGCGACCGAGAACGAGCCAATCACGCCGGACGGGACAATCGCGGTGAATTTCTGTTCGTCACCTGCCGCGACACCCGCCAGAACGGGATTCGCGACGCCGTTCACGAACTCGAAATTCGCCATATCAACGATTACCGTACCCGTTTCCGGGAATTCGATCGTACCGCGAGAAACATCGAAATAGGTGTTCTGCGCGGGCTTCAGAATCGCGTCCGCGTCGAGAGTGAGCGTATAAGGATGGCTCACGACAACCGTGTTGGCAAGTGTGGCTCCGGGGTACACCGTCAATGGACCCTCGCCCTGGCTGCCAGACCTGGCGACAGTCAACTTGCCGCCTTTGACGATCGTGCCGCCCGTGTGCTGCTTCAGGCGGCTCTGCATGATCATCTCACCCTCGCCCTCCTTAACGACCTTAGCGGCGTTGGCGGCAGTCCAGGAATCGAAAATGACGGTGTACCCGGCAGTATCGATCGTGAACGTCTTGCCGTTCAAGTTCAAGCCCCAGTCACCATCCTTCGGACCGTCCTCAGCAATTGGCTGGTGAATAGTCAGGTTGTCCTTGGCGGTAAGCTTGGAATCCACTTGGAATTGATGGTTGTAGTCCTTGCGGTACATTCCGAAGCCGCCGGCGCCCACGACCATGTTCGTGATGTAGTTATACACCAATCCGACACCAGTCACGCTTTTGAAAATACCGTGCGCCTCCACAGTGCCAACATTAGTCTTTCCATAGAAACCAAAGTCGCGCCCCGAAGCGTCGCCGCCCAGCGTGACATCACCGGTTGCGACAATTTTACCGCCGTTTAAATGGAACACGAGCTTGCCAGCCACCGCGACCGTCTCGAACGTGGCGATCGCGTCCTCATCGATACGCAGATGATAGTTGGTATTTTGGTAAGCGGCGGCAGTGACCGTCTTTCCATACAATCTGGCACCGGGGGCGACAACGAACGGGTTGCCGGCGGGCTGGTTTGGAATCGTCCAGTCCTCGGTGAAAGTGATTATGCCGTTAAGTGCATGGCTGGGAATGTTCATGCTAGTGAGAGTATCGTCGGGACGTGTCGCCGTGGCACCGCCCGCGAATAGCGGCGCAGTTGCCACATTCTCCACAAGGTACGTTCCGGCGAACTTCACGGGGCAGTCAAACGTCACCAAATCATCGGAGAGCGTGAGGATATTTGTTACGGTCAGCGTGTCCGTGCCGCCAACTGTGACCGGTGCCGTATTCTGGAAAACAATGGTGTCGGTCGATGCGGGGGCGGTCGCGGGAACTGCGCCGTCGACGAGCCAGTTACCGGGCACGTTCCAGTTGGCTCCGTCCGCACCGTTCCATACGTATGCACCAGTCGTTACGCCACCCGCGTAGCTAAGCGTGTCGCCCGCAACGGTGAGTGCATTCTCGCCGAACTTGAAGTGCGAAAGGTCAGCCGCGTTTACTCCAGTAAGGAAAGCGAACGGACCGGTGGCGGCAGTCGTCACATTGACCGTCGCGTCAGAGGCGACTTCCACCGCGCCAACACTCCACGGGATATTGCCCATGGTGAGCGTCACGCCGTCGTTAAGCGCGAGCGTCCCTTCTCCGTCAATCTGGTTGGAAACGGCCACACCGTTTGCGATTTCAAGCCGGGCGCCGTCCGCTATTGTCACAGCCCCGGTACCGAGCTGACCATTCGCCGCGAGACGCACCATGCCCTCCTCAATGACCGTGCCGTTCGCATACTGCTTCAAGTATCCCGAGTTGCCGGCATAGGTGTTGCCCATCACGAGCGTACCGGCGCCCGTCTTGCGTATCGTGCAGGTGGAGCCGGAGAAACCGGTTCCGTACGTAACCGTCTTTCCTTCCGGAACGTTGAACGTGATGGTTATAGTGCCGCTGCAACCGATACCCCAGTCGTGGAGTCCAGCCGACCGGTAAACAGCGATAACGTCGAAATTGTCCATCGCGGTAATCGTGGTATCGACTTCAAAACGCCAAATGTAATCCTGGCATACGCTACCGATTCCTCCGGAACCTACGATAAGGTTGGGGATGAGCGACTGCGCAATTGAGTGTTCTGCCTTCGCGATGCGCTTTGCCTTGACCGTGCCGATGTTGCCGGACCGTCCGAAATGCGAGGCGGTCGAGCCGCCGGAAGGATTCGTGCGCACGATCACCTCCTGGGTAGCCTCAAGCGTACCGTCAATGTCGATATCGCCGCGATCCCAGCCGTTCGTGACGGTGGTGAAGCAGGCGTAACCGCCTTCATCGATTCTAAGGATACGATGGTGGCTGGTCTGCAAACCGGAGAAGTTATTGCCGTGCACGACGGCATCCTTTGCAACGATCCACGGATAGTCGCCCACATTGCTGACGATCCAGTTCTCCGCGGTAAAGTTGAATTCGCCGTCGAGCGTGCGCGTGGCGACGGTACTTTCAGCCACGTGCATGTCATTGTCGGGATACGTGGCGGTGGCGCGGCCGGGGAACTTAACGGGGACGGACTGCGCGATCACGCGGTAGGTCCCAGAGAACTGCACTGGGCACTCGAACGACACGCTACCAGTCCCTTTGTTCTCGATTTCAGTCACGTTGATCTGGCTTGTGCCGTAGAACGTCACGGGGGATGCGGAATTCAGCTCGATTGTACCGACTGTGATGGCGCCAGAGACATTCACCAAAGCACCGGACGTGAAGACGAGCTTGTCTTCGGCTGTAAACCCGCCGTCGGGCATGGGCGTCCATTTGCTGAGATTGTCAATGGCATCGTGCTCGTCGCCTATCCAGGTATAGGTGTTTGAAGCAGCGTGAATAATACCCGCAATGAGGATTGCCCCCACCGCGAATATTGCGGTTTTCAACGTCTTGAACGACATATAACACTCCTTATTTCACAAAACAAACGTGCGGAGACTACACTTTCCCCGGTAGCGCGTTTAGTTTATCATTTTCTTATGTGATGTCAAGCGCAATGTGATTTTACACAGTTTGTCATAATAATGGAAACTCTTCTGAAAGCGGCGGTAGAATTTTGGTGAGCCCGTTCGTCAAATACTGGACACTTAAGGCTGCGTCGCGTCCGGCGACTGCAAGGGGCCGCGAAGGATTCATCTCCCGTCCCCGTCCGTTCTGGCCTTGGCACCTTGCGGTGCCACCCCTCCGGGGACGGTCTTCGCTCCCGGGGACGGGGGCGGGACAACATCACTGCCCGGAAAGACAAACCATTAGGAACGTGTCCAGTATTTGACGAACGCAATGAACTCATCATTCATCAAAGAGTGTCTTTTCTATTTGACGAACTGGGCAATGACAATAGAGGGTCTGATATCAGCCATAAAGTCTAAAATGAAAAAAGCCGGGTGCGGAAATGCGCACCCGGCTTTTCTTATCCGACTTTATGAATTACAGGAGAATGAACACCAGCCCGCGGCTGAAATAGAGCTTGATCTTATTATCCTCAACCGTTACGGTGTATTTCTTCGTGTAAGGCTCGCCGTTTACGGTTACGGAGGCATTCGACTCAATATCCTCAGCCGCCAAACCGTACGCCGGGCCGATCACTGCGGTGCCGATGGCGGGGTCGGCCGCGAAGTCCACCTCGATGCCGCCCAAGTTGGCGAACATGTCCTCGGCAGCGTTCTCGAACTTCAACAGCGAGGTGAAGTCTTTGGTATTCGCCGCCACGTTGGAGTACGCGAGCTTCGCGCCTTCGAACTTGAACGGGCCGGAAACAATCGCCCCGGTACCGGTGGCCTCGAACGTGCCGTACACCTCGGCCGCATTCTTGGTCGCGCCGTTCGTGAGCCGCGAGTTGGAAGCGAGCGTCACGTTACCCTGCATGAAACCGTCCGGGCAAACCGACATCGCGAGCGTATCTGTTCCGAAGAGCGTCTGCTCACCGCCCGCCACCTGATAGGAGACGGACAGACCGTTCCCGCTCCACGGACCGGCGTTGCCGGTGAAGTCCGCGGTCTGGATGCGGAAGTGGTGCCAGCCATAAGCAAGCGTAACCTTGTAGGTGAGCGTACTGCCGCTGTTTCCGTCCAGCCCGGAATCCACGCCGTCAATCCACAATGCGGCGCGGTCATCGTAATTGGAACGGAACGTCCATTCCTTATCCGCATTCTCCGCGGTCACGAAGAACCAGCCATCGTAGCGGTTGACAGTGTAGGTGTTGAACCATGTCGTGTCGTTGCTACCGTACCACTGGAGGTACTTCAGGTTGTTAGTGATGCAGCAGAAGTCCCACGCGAACTCGTCGTTCTTGTAGGTGCTGGCCGTCACGGTGGCAGACGAACCCTTGTAGTGACTCCAGCGGATCGTGTTGGTGTTGTTCGGGTCAGCCATGTCAGCCGCCGGGCGCATCTTCAGGTTCTCAACGTTGAAGCGCGCAAAGGTGCCCATCCTGCCGCTGCCGTCCTTGTAGCCAATCGTCTGGTAGGCGTTGCCGCTGTCCGCCCCGAAGCCGCCGGTGTTATCCGTAGCGATATGACGGAAAGAGTGCCAGCCGGCCGTCAAAGTCTTAGACCCCTCCCCAGCGGCGCAGTCGCCGGTCGTAATCATAACTAGTTCGCCGTCGATCCACAGCGCCACCCGGTCGTCGCACTTGCCGGAGAATGACCATGTGCCAGCCGCGTCCGCTTCAACGTAGAACTGGCCGACGGCGTACGCCGCCGTGTAGTTCATGTCGCCGAACGGACGCTTGGCGGTATCATAATGCGTGAAGAGGTGGGTTTCGTTATGCGTAATCGTACCGCGCGTGGTTCCGCCGATTTTCTTGTTGAAACGCCCGGCAAGGCTGTTGGCGGCGTTTATATCGCGGTCGCCAAAGTCGCGGGCCGTGAAGACCGCGCTGCGGTCGGTCGCGACGTCAATCGTAGCCACCGCGCCCTCACCGAGGGAAAGTCCGCCGAGGAACGACGCAGCGCCCTGCAAACCAGCAGTGAAGCCGTCACCAACCGTCCACTTGCCGCCGACTGCGCCCTGTACCTCCTTGTTGCCCACAAGGGCAGCGTTGCCGTTGAGCGTAACGTCGCCGTTGCCGGATAGGGCGGTGTCCCACGTAGCGGTGAGGCCGTCAGCCTGGTTTAGTGTCCAGCCTCCGGCGATACCGTCTTTGAAGTAAAGCGGGATGAAGTGAGGAATCGCCCAGTTGGCGAGGGCGTTGAACTCACCACCGCCAAAGATGATCTGTCCGCCATCGTTATTGTCTTCATAATGTGCCTGGAAGCCGGCGCCGCCGTAGTTGAACACGCCGCCGTTCTGGATGAAACGGGCCTTGTTGTACCCGCCAAGCGACTGGTTGTTTCTACGAAGCCAGATTGTCGCCTTGTCCACATTCGCCGTGCCGGAATTTACGACGAACTCGGCGTTCGGTCCGTTATAGGCAACGAAGAAATCGTTGTTCGTAAGGTTCAGCGTACCGCCGTCAACCGAAAGCACCGTCTTGACGTTGTTGCTGATGGTGGTTCCGTCGTCGCCGATCGCGACCTTCGGCGTGGTGACCGTGGTCCCCTCCCCGACCGAGATGTTGGCCGACGCGAGAGCCGTCGCCGTGCCCAATCCCCAGCCGACCATAAAGTTGACAACATCGATGTTGGAATTCTTGAACACTATGTCCAAAGTAGCATTCGCAACATCTCCCATGCCGAGCGTGGTGCAAGTGATGTTCGCGCCGTTGAATGTTCCGCTTTGGCGCAGCTTGACGATTTCACCGCTCTTTTGTCCGTCAAGGACCCAACCGTCCGCCGGAATGCCTGAGGTGAAATAAGCCGTGCCGCCCGTCATTCTTAATGGGCCGGACATGGCACCGGAGTAAATGGCGGAACCGCCGGTGTGGGTGAGCGTGGCGCCATCCGCGACCGTGATCGGGTTGGATACCGTGGGCGTCCCGGATCCGACCGCAAAGGTGTTGGCACCGGAGTCAGCCGAAATCGGCACATTGCCGAAGCCGGCACCGTAGAAGTTGATGTGGCCGTCCACCAGATGGATGCCGTCGGCGATGTTGTAAGTTCCGGTTCCCTCGATCTGAACCTTGCCGCCATCTACGATGTAAAGCGAACCGAGCGTCACATCGGAATATACGATGCCGAACGTCGAGGTGTTTTTAACCGTGAGTCGTTTGTCCGGGCCGTAGATGCTGCCGCCGTTGCGGGCGTAGCCGATTGCCGCCGCCTTGTTGCCGCGAACGTCAAAACGCGCCTTGCCGCCCACCGAAGCGTCATCGTCAAGCACAAGCTGGCTGATGGTGTCATAGCCGTTAAACGTGTTGTTAACGATGGCGCCATTGCCGTCATGGCCGTCGCCGGAAACGGTGATGAGCTTGTTGCGCGTCACCATATTGCGGTTGGTGTGGAACGGGATACCTTCAGCGTTAAAGTTGATGTCCAACGTTGCGCCGTTCTCGATCACGAGCGGCGAAGTATCGGCCGCACTGCCGAGCGCGTTGTCGTGAAGGGCCTCACCGATCTTGAACACGCCGTTCGAGACGATGATGGGCTGTGAATCCAACCCGCCCGTCGTGTTGAACGTAAAGGTTCCTTCGCCGGTCTTGACAATCGTACCGGTGCCGCCAAGCTTGCCGGTGCCGTTCAAAATAACATCGCCGTCTGAGGATACGGTCACATCATTTACCGAGACATCGGCGGGCAGCGAAATCGTTGCCGGGTCGGCAATGGTGGCGTTCGAATACGGCGTAAAGGCAACCTGGTTACCGACCGCGTTCGTCCACGCGGCGACGTTCACCGACCAGGTCGAATCACCCACCGGGTGCCAGAACAGGTCTGCCGCCGCAGTACCGCCGGAGGAGGTGGTGAAGTATAGAGTACCGTCATCCACTGAAAGATCACCGGTTATTCCTTCCGGGAGAATCAGGGTGAACTTATCCTCGTCGCCGGCGGCAACACCGCTCAGAAGCGGATTGGAGATGCCGTTGACACAGGCGAAATTGGACAGATCCACATAAACCGTGCCGCTGCCAGGCAAAGCCACGCCGCCGGTGACAGAGAAATAGGTGTTCTGCTGCGGTATCAAGGTCGAACCGGCCTCAAGCGTGAGTTTGGCGTTGAGAGCCACCGGGATGGTGTTCTCAAGAGTGGCGCCCGATTTTACCTCAATCGGGTAGTCTTGGGTGAGCGCCGAATCCGTGAAGCGCAACACGGCACCGGGGTTCACCGTGGTGAGACCATAACCAAGCGACCCCACGGTTTTCACCGTCGTAAGACCGCCGTTCAAAATCGTGCCGCCGGTGTGCTGCTTCTGGCGGCTCTGCATGATCATCTCACCCTCACCTTCCTTGACGATCTTGGCTGCCGTTGCGCTGACCCACGAATCGAACGTGACGGTGTACCCGGCGGTGTCGATCGTGAACGTCTTGCCGTTCAGGTTCAAGCCCCAGTCGCCGTCTTTCGGACCGTCCTCCGCGATCGGTTGGTGAATAGTAAGGTTGGCCGTCGCGGTAAGCTTGGAATCCAACCCAAATTGAATGTTGTAATCTTTGCGGTACATGCCAAAGCCGTCCGAACCGACAATCATGTCCGTCAGATAGAAATAAATCAGACCGACACCGGCCACATTCTTTATGATACCTTTGGCCTCTACGGTACCAATATTGCCGAGGTACTGGCCACAATCGCGCCCGGTAGCGTCACCGCCCATATTAACGTCACCATTAGCAATCAGTTTACCGCCGTTCAATTTGAACACCAGCTTACCAGCCACCGAAACCGTGTCGAACGTGGCAACCGCGTCTTTGTCGATACGCAGATGGTAATTGGCGTTCTGGTAGGCATCGGCCGCAATCGTTTTACCGTACACCTTCGCTCCGGACGCGAACACGAACGGGTTGCCAGCCGACTGCGACGGGATTGTCCAGTCCTCGGTGAAGGTGATATTTCCTCTAAATTCATGGGAGGGTATATTTGCGCTGGTGAGCGAACCGTCGGGATACGTTGCCGTGGCACCGCCAGCGAAGTCCGGGGCAACCGCCGCGTTTTGCACGTTGTAGGTCCCGTTGAAAGCAACGGGGCAATCGAACGTCACCGTTGCGCCGGTAGTGGTGATGATCTTCGTGACCGTAAGCGCGTCCGTGCCGCCGACGGTAACCGGCACATCGTTTTCAAAACGCACCGTGTTGGCTGCGCCCGGAGCCGCAGTAGACGCGACACCGTCAACCAACCAATTACCGGGAATCGACCAGTCGCCGTTCGCGCCGCCGTTCCACACATAAGTTCCGGCAGCCGCAACGTCCGCCAGCATCAAAGCGCCGCCCTTAACCGAGAGTGTCCCGGCAGCATAGGTGAAGTGGGAAAGGTCGGCGGCGTTCACGCCGGTAAGAAACACCAAGGGCGCGGACGCGCCATCGGCAGCGGTAAGAGTAACCCTGTCGCTGGCAGCGGTGAACTCAACCGATTCCGCTCGACTCGGGTTACCGTTGTTAGCCAGCGTAACTCCGTTCGCGAACTGGATCGTGCCATTGCCGTCAATGCGATTGGCAACCGATACCCCGGAAGCGATTTCCAACCGGGCTCCCTCGGCCAGACGGACCGCGCCGCTTCCGATCTGTCCGGAGGCGACCAACCGCATCGTTCCTTCATCGACAATCGTTCCGGCCGCCAAACCCGCCGCGGAACCGTAATTCTTGGCGTAAATTGACTTGCCGTCATAAGTGTTGCTCATCACCAGAGTACCGGCTCCGGTCTTGCGCAAAGCACCTTCGCCGCCAGACACACCAATTCCGCAAGTTACGGTAATGCCTTCGGGGACGTTGATGGTAAGCGTAGTGCGCCCACCGATGTCGATGCCCCAGTCCGTAAAGTTTTGGGTGTCCGCCTTGTACACGCCCAGAAACTCGAAATTTTCTGCGGCGGTAATGGTGGTATTAACCATGAAACGCCAGTAATAGTCCTGCACCATACTGCCCGTACCGCCGGCCCCGACGATCAGATTGGGGATGTACGATCCGGCAATGGAGTGGCCTATCTTCGCGATGCGATAGGCTTTGAGGGTACCGGTGTTGCCGTTACGACCGAAATGCGATTCGTTCGAGGAAGACGAGTTGTACGTCTGCACAATCATCTCGCCGCTAACCTCCATGTAGCCGTCGATGTCGATATCGCCGATGTCCCATCCGTTGATAACACTGGTAAAATAGGCACTCGCGCCTTCGCAAAGCTTGATGATAGAACGGTGGCTGTTCTGGCGGCCGGTGAGCGATCTGCCGTGCACGGTCGAACCCGCCGGTACGATCCACGGGCGATCGGCGTCAGAACCGCATAGAGCGACCTCCCAGTCTTCCGTAAAGGTAATGTCACCTTCCAGCGTGCGGCTCTGTTCGTTACCGTCCACAGTACGCAACGTAACGTCGGGATAAGTCGCGGTAACGCCACCGGAGAACTTGACCGACTGGTTCTTGAACACCATATAGGTGCCGAGGAATTTGACCGGGCAGTTGAACTCGGCATCAGCTGACGAATCGCTGATAATGCCGCGCTCAATAGTAATGGTACGCGAGCCGGAAAAGCTCACGGCTCCTCTCCCGGTAATCAGGATGCCGTCGACCATGACATCAGAGTCGATGACAACGTCCGCCGCCTTGTCAAATATGATATAATCGGTACTGTTGAATTGCTGCGTGCTGCCGGGCCTGCCGCCCCAGTTGCCTGCGTCGGAGACACTCGACGTCTGGCCGCCGCCCGTCCACGTGTACTTCTTGATTCTGCGCATGCTGACAGAATCGAATACGGTCGCAACATCACCAGACGCGACTTCGGACACCAGATACAGACTGAACGATCCCGCCGCATTGATTTCCACGTCTTTGTACCAATATTGCAGAGACGTATCCGTGGTGGATATCGTATCGAGCGTCGTACTGTCGAAGATAACACGGACGCTCTGACCGACATGACCCGGACGTGCGGCCCAGCGGAAGGAAATGCGATAGGTACCGGGTTCTGTTATCGACACCTCCTGATAGGCCGTAGCCGAACTACTGGTACTCGACTGCAGGAATAGCGCATATCCTCCCACATCTAAACCGTTGTTCATCCACGTGCCGTCGGGCTTCGCAAGGCCGCCGCTTGCCGTCACCGACCAACCAGGGTTGCTGTACGCATCTTTATCCGAGTAAGCACCCCATGACTGATCGGAAGCATAACCTTCCTCGAAGTCGCCGTTAACGACCATTTCTTCGCCAGCGACGGACACGAAAGCAAACAACGCCGCTGACAACAAACAAAACAGACTCTGCATACTGCTGATTTTCATAGTAACAACTCCCCTGTATGACAACCAAAGAAAATACCACATCAATTGTCGCAATAATGTTACCCTCTCTGCCGTCCCAAGTCAAGAGCAAAAAGACTCCGTGCAGAATCACGGCAAACAACTAGCTAGAATGACTATCAAATATCCACTTAATGACTAAAGACCGCTTTTCACGTTGATTTTCGCGCTTGATTGCCACCGTCCAGTGCGGTATAATAAAAATTTATCTTTGTTTTTTAGAGAAAGCAGGTAAAAATTATGAAGCAAATCGGTGTTGGCCTATTGGGTTTCGGCACAGTCGGCGCGGGCGTGGTGGAGGGATTGCTCTCCAACCGTGAATTGCTCTCGCAACGGCTGGGCGTGGATATTGTGTTGCGCAAAATCGCGGACTTGGACGTGACTACCGACCGCGGGGTTGAAATCCCGGAAGGAATGCTCACTACCGACGCAATGTCTGTAATCCACGACCCCGAAATCCAGATTATCGTTGAACTGATCGGCGGCACCGGCATCGCGAAGAAATTTGTGCTGGAAGCGATCAATTCCGGCAAATCGGTGGTAACCGCCAACAAAAAACTGCTCGCCGAGTACGGTGGGGAGATTTTTGGGGCAGCTGCCGAAAAACAGGTCGATATCTATTTTGGCGCCAGCGTGGGCGGAGGCATCCCAATAATCCGCGTGCTGCGCGAAGGTTTGTCCGGTAACCGGATCGAAACCATCCACGGCATCCTCAATGGCACCTGCAACTACATCCTCACCCGTATGGAACAAGAAGGCTTGCCGTTCGACGAGGTGCTGAAGGCCGCCCAGGAGGCGGGTTACGCCGAGGCCGATCCTAGTCTGGACATTGACGGTTTCGACACCGCCCACAAGGCAACCATCCTGGCGTCGCTGGCTTACGGATTTTACGTGCCGTTGAAGAGCGTGGAGGTGGAAGGTATCCGCAATTTGAGCGGAATCGATGTTCAATATGCCGCCCAATTCGGCTACCGCATCAAACTGCTCGCCACCATCAAGAGCGGCGACGGCGAAGTCGAGGTGGGCGTACACCCCACCCTAGTGCCGATGAACCACATGCTGGCTTCGGTGAACGGGGTGTTCAACGCGGCGATGATCCGCGGCGACCTAAGCGGCGATACGCTCTACTACGGGCGCGGGGCCGGGCGAGCCCCTACCGCCAGTACCGTGATCGGCGACATCGGCGATATCGCCAGAAACCTCACCTTCGGCCGTCCGCGCTATGCCCAGGCGGTCTGCACCGCCAACACCGGAAAATACCAGATGCGTCCGGCGGAAAAAGAGGTGAGCCGTTTTTACATCCGCCTGATGGTGAGCGACCGGGCCGGGGCGTTGGCTACCTTTACCGCATCGCTGGGACGCCACGGCGTAAGCGTGCTGGCCGCCACCCAAAAGGAAACCATAAGTAACGTTAACAACGGTTTCGTGCCGGTGGTGGTGCTGACCCATCCCGCAACGGTTGAAGCGGTGGAAACCGCGCTGCATGAAATCCTGGTCTCCGGCGTGGTTAGCGAAGAACCAGTCAAACTGCGGGTGCTGTAAAAGGTTGATTAATCCATGAAAGTTTGCAAATTCGGCGGATCGTCCGTGGCGGACGCCGCCCAAGTGACCAAAATAATCGACATCATCCTTGCCGACCCCGATCGGCGGATTGTGGTGGTTTCCGCCCCCGGCAAGCGTAACAGCGCGGACACCAAAGTCACCGACATGCTCATCAAACTGGCCTCGGCCTCGTTAAGCGGGGAAGAGACGGAAAGCCAATTGATGGCCATTGTGGATCGCTATGCGGAAATACAGCGCGACCTCAACCTTCCCCCTGAGGTGGTGAAGGAAATCGAGCGCGACCTACGTGACCGTTTGGCCGGCGACAAGTCGCACGCGGGAATGTACATGGATTGCCTTAAAGCCGCAGGCGAAGACAACAGCGCCAAAATCGTTGCACAAGCTTTTAGGGCGCGTGGCGCAAATGCGGTGTACGTCAACCCTGGCGAGGCCGGGATGTACCTCTCCAGCGACTTCGGCAACGCCCAGCTGCTGGAGGAGTCGTACAGTTTGTTGGCCGGATCGCTACTGGGGCGCAACGAACTGGTGATTTTCCCTGGATTCTTTGGAATCACCAAAGACGGGAAAATCGCCACCTTCCCCCGCGGCGGGTCCGATATCACCGGATCGATTCTGGCGGCTGCCGTAAAAGCGGACATTTACGAAAACTTCACCGACGTCGATTCCGTTTATCCGGTGGATCCGCGCGTGGTGCCGGACGTAAAACGCGGAATCCCCACCATGACCTATCGGGAAATGCGTGAATTGGCATACGCCGGGTTCGGAGTATTCCACGACGAAGCGGTGCGTCCGGTGGTCAAGGCGGGCATCCCGATCAATGTCCGCAACACCAACCACCCCGAATTGCCGGGCACCATGATCGTGCAGTCCCGCCGGGTGATCGCCGGTGGCGTGGTGGGCATTGCAAGCGATGACGGATTCTGCAACCTGTACGTTGACAAATACATGATGAACCGCGCGGTCGGTTTTGTCCGCCGGCTGCTGCAAATTCTCGAAGAGTGCGGCGTAGCGTATGACCACATGCCGTCCGGCATCGACAGCGTGTCGGTAATCATCCGTACCCGCAACCTGAACGGCGAGACCGAAAAAATCGTGATGGACCGGATCCGCAACGAGCTGCATCCGGACTCGGTAACGCTCACCCGCGGCTACGCCATGATTATGGTGGTCGGCGAAGGGCTTTACTACACGGTCGGCATGGCGGCCCGCGCCACCCGCGCGCTCGCCGAAGCGGGCGTCAACATTGAGCTGATGAGCCAAGGCTCCTCGGAAATCAGTATCGTGTTCGGCATTAAAGCGGAACAGCGCAACAAAGCCGTCCGTTCCCTTTACAACGAATTTTTCAATTTGAAGTGATGCAAAGGAAAATCCGTATTTACGATGCCTCGCTTCGTGACGGCACGCAGGGCGAAGGGGTTTCTTTCTCCGAATCCGGACGCATCCGTTTCGCCCACTTGCTGGACGAATTCGGGATTGACTTCATCGAAGGCGGATATCCGGGTTCCAACCCAACCGACCGCAACTTTTTCAACGAGATGAAAAAGTCGTCGCTCCGCAATGCGCAGCTGGTGGCATTCGGCATGGCCTGCCGCCCCGGCATCGAGCCGGACCGCGACCCCGCATTGCGGGCGTTGCTGGAAGCCGAAACGGAGTGGGTCACTATTTACGGCAAATCGCATCCCTCGCACGTCGAAAAAGTGCTGGGTTTGCAATGGCGCGATTATTTTCCGCTGTTGGCGCAAACCGTGCGTTTTCTGCATCGTGAAGGGCGGAAAGTTATTTTCGACGCCGAGCACTTTTTTGACGGTTGGCGTTCCGCGCCCGAAGATGTCGCTCAAATGCTCGAACAACTTTTCGCGGAGTCCCCGGAATACTTGACGCTATGCGACACCAACGGTGGCACCCTGCCCGGCGAAATCGGCTCCTTCACGGCGGCGGTTGCCGCCATGAAATCCGGGGTGCCGCTGGGCATCCACACCCACAACGATTGCGGGCTAGCGGTTGCCAACACGCTGGCGGCGCTGGAAAACGGGGCGGAAATGGCGCAAGGTTGCGTCAACGGTTTTGGCGAGCGCATCGGCAATGCGGATTTGACCTCAATCATCCCGATACTGGAGCTGAAATGCCCGCAGTTCACCTGCATCGGCCCGGAACGGCTCAAAATGCTCTCCATCCTGTCAAAGACGGCTGACGAACTGACCAACCGCCGTCCCGACCCCTGCCGCCCGTTCGTGGGTTCGTCGGCATTCAGCCATAAGGCCGGCACCCATGTGAACGCTGTCGCCAAAGACCCCAGCTCATTTGAACAGATCGACCCCGCGGCGGTGGGCAACGAACGGCACGTTCTGGTTTCCGAACTGGCCGGAAAAACCAACATCCTAATTAAATCGCGGGAATTGGGCGAGCCGCTCGACCATTTGGACAAAACCGGGCTGGAAAAAATTCTCAACGAAATCAAAGAGCGCGAAAGCGTCGGCTACTCCTACGAGTCGGTTGACGGTTCGCTGAAAATCCTGCTCCAAAAGGCACTCCACCGGTACTCCCCGAAATTCGAGCTGGACGGATTCCGGGTAATCGTTGAAAAACGCGGACGCGATGTTCCGTGTATCTCGGAAGCCACCATCAAGATTAAGGTCGGCGACAAGGCATCGCTCTCCGCTGGCGAGGGCGGAGGCCCGGTCGACGCACTCAATCAGGCCCTGCGCACCGCCTTACGGCCGTTTTACCCGGAAATCGATCAAATGTCCCTTTCCGACTACCGGGTGCGCATTCTTGATCCGCAACAAGCGGCCAAAGCCACTACCCGCGTGGTGATAGAATCCAGCGACTCCAAACAGCAATGGTCCACCATCGGGGTCTCGGAAAACATTGTCGAGGCATCGTGGCAGGCCATGCTGGAAAGTCTGGAATACTTCCTGAACAACCGTTAACGGATTTCGCCGCGACGACTATTGGTTCAGCAGTATCGAGACCGCTTCGGGGAATTTGCGGTAATCGGTGATTTCAATGTAATCCATGCCTTTGATACGGACATGGCTATCGCCGCCGCCATCGCCGAAATCATCGCCGATAAACACCACTTCGTCCTCTTTATAGCCGTGCCGGCGGGCGTAGTCCAATGCGGCGTCGTATTTGTTGTACTGCTTGCCGGCGAAATCAAAGCTGGTTGAACCGCCGATAAACACGGAATAGTCCTTGAAAATCTCGCAGACTTCCTTATACATCGCACGGCGCTTTTTACGGTCGGGATCGAACGCCAGTTTCTTTTCCTGCGGCGGCGTGGTGCCAAGCAACCCAAAGGTCACCATTCCCGAAGGATGGAACTCCAAGGGTTCGCCGAAGTATTCGGTGTAACCATACTTCTTGCGCAAGTAATCGGTCTTTTCGCGGAAAAACGCCCGGTCAACGGTATTGGTCACCGCCTTAACCACCGTGAATTTCCCGTTTATGACCTTGGTTTCCTGCATCCCGTAATTCGCCACAATGTCAATCGGGTAATTCCCCATCTGCTTGTAAACCCGCTGCGCGTTGCCAGCCGCGACCATTACGCACTTGAACTGCTTCTCCAACCTATTCAGCGCCGCAAAATTCTCCGGCGGCGGGGGCATCCGGTGCTCGCACAACGTCGCGTCCAAATCAAGACAAACCAGTTTCTTCTTCTTGGAGATGGACTTCTTCAGCTTCATCGGCCAGTCGCTGGTGTTGAAATCCGCTTTTAACGCCAGCGAAGCTGCGTAGTCGCGGTAATTCTGCACCATCCAAAGCGTAACCAGCAAACCCTTCTCGTGAGCATAATCCATCGCCTCGCTGGTGGTTCCAGCCAATATTGGCGCAATGCCTTCGCAGCCGAGCGCGATAGCGGTATCCACATACTCTCTGGTGCAGGGTTTGCCGCGGATCAAACCGATCGGCGCGTCCGGGAAAAGCGCTTTCATCGTGCGCAGCGTATCCTCGTTGAACGAGGTGAAGATGTAGGTGCCCGGCTTCATGGCGGCTACCGCCTGGTCGTGGAGTTTACGGCAATACAGCTCGCCTCGCTCTTTGCCCAGTTTTTCGGTGCTTTCCTTCATCTCCAGCTCCAGACGGACATCACTCCGGCCTTTGAACACCGACAACAGTTTAGCCAAAGACGGCACGTGGTCGCCGCTGCGCTTTAATGTCAGCGAGGTGATTTCGGCCAGCGTCATGTTATGGACATCGCCGGAACCGGTGGTGGTGCGGGCCACATTGCTGTCATGCATAATCACCAGTTCGTCATCCTTGGTGATCCGGATATCGGTCTCAAAACCCCGGATTCCGTTTTTAAGGCACTTCGCGAACCCCTCCGCCGCGTTGTCCTCATACTCGCCGCGGCTACCGCGATGAGAAATTATCAGCGGACTCTCGTAATCACGCCAAGAACCAGAATGGTATAAGGAAACGCAACCGGCGGCGACAACCGCAGCCAACACACCAACCAAACACTTTTTCATACGCTCCCCCAGGGAAAACTTTCACCATCTTGCGGACAAGTGTACCGCCCACCCAGACGGCACACCCCCGCTTTTTGAATACGGTTAAATGATAACAAATCCCGCCATCATCGCACAAGGGCAAAATTAACGGCATCGCCAAACCTCAAGGCGCGAGACGGGGCGCGGCGATCTTCAGAGCGAACGGCACATCGGCAGAAGCATAGGCGGACGGAAGGAAAACCTTCAACCCCGCTGCGGTCTTTTCCGTTTTGAGCGGTGTCCCCTCCCCGATGATCGTCACCGTTGCTTCGTCGGGAATGGCACACGCGAGTGTCACCGCCTCCGCCGGCTTCTTCACGATCGCATAGGATGTATTCCCGTCCTTCGAGCGGGTGTAGTCTACCGCATCCGTCTTGTACGGCGCGAGGATGCGTGTGGCGTAGATTGCCTCGCCGTACCGCTTGAGCCATTTGCCGATCTGGAGCAACCGTTCCCGCTGGACGGCGGGGATATCGCCCTGCGGGTCGAGGTTCACGAGCAGAAGCAGGTTGCCGCCGCGCGTCACGATATCGGCGAAGTGGATGACGAAATCGCGTTCTGACATCACCATACCGGGATCCGCATTCTCCATCCAGTGGTTGCCGTACGCCTTGGAAATGCCCGAGCAGGACTCCCACGGATGCCACTTCGCGGGGTCCAGGCACTCCTCCGTGTCGCCCCATTCGTCCGTAAAAAAGTCGCCGCGCACAGTGCGCAACCAATTGCGCGGACGTTTCGTGAAGCGGCCTTTAATCTCTTCCGGCTTCGCTTTGCCAAGACGGTCATTCGTGGCCACCTCCTTGCGTCCCTCGGCACGGTTGTAGAGGTAGGCTGTGATAACGTAACTGCCGTTCTCGTGGGCAAAGGT
>DBXY01000016.1:0-30683 GCA_002309765.1 Verrucomicrobia bacterium UBA1200 | reverse complement strand
GTCTGCGGCACGATGTAGTCGCGCACGAAATCCTTCACGGCAATCTTGCCGGAAGCTTTCCACTCCATATCCGGCATGTAATCCGTCATCTGGTTCGCTTCCCGCCAGATGCGGATGGAGCCGTCGTCCTGAAGGATGGGATACTCCCATTCCCCGGCCTGCGAGACGTAGGCGCCGAACTTCAGTCCCTGCGCCCGACAGGCATCCGACACCTCTCGCGCGAAGTCGCGATGAGCCCCCATGTCCACGGTGTCACGGAACGTGTAGGAACAATCCCACAGGCAGAAACCGGAATGGTGTTTGAGGAACGGCACCACATACTTCGCTCCGCATTGCTTAAACACCGACATAAGCGCAGGCGCGTCGAATTTTGTGCCGCGAAAGAGATCAAGAAGATGGTCGCTCTTGAAATCCGATCCCCAGTTCTTCTCGTGATACGCGATTGTTGCGGCATCCGTACGGCAACGGAACTCATACCAGTCGGGATAGAGGCGCGCACCCTTTACGTAAGGGCACCAAGAAGCGATGGACCACGGTCCCCAGTCGATGAAAATGCCAAACTTCGCGTCGATGAACCATTCTGGACACTTATGCGTGTCGATGGACGCGCCCGTCGCCTTGTACTTCCCAGCGGCATTCACGGCATCGACCTTCGCCAATTGCCGTTTCGCGCACGCCATCGTCTCCGCCGAATGGTCGTCCGCAATCTGACGCAAGGTTTTCGGATAAAGTACGGGCTTCCAATCCTTTGGACGGCGATACCCTTCAGGGGCCTCCGGAACCGCCGCAAGCGCCCCCTGACGGTTACGCGCCAACTCGTCCGCCGGCGCCGCTTGTTCACCCAACGCCAGAACCGCCGCAAGCCCCGCAAAGCACATCACCGTTCGTTTCCGCATTTCGTACCTCCCCGAATTTCCTCGACAACCGCAATTACACCTCTGCGCGGACAATCCGCAAACGGTCATTTGATTGCTCCGGCATCGAATGACCATGTCACATCGGGCTTGCCGGACTTACCCGCGTCATTCCAGTACCAATAGCAGAAATGCTGGCAGAAATGCATATCGAACTTCCTGCCGCCCGCGCTTTCGACTTTGAAATCCTCGCCCCGCGTCATTACCACGGTGTGGTCGTCATACTTGCCGAAATGTTTGTAGGAGGGTTTGGGTGCAAGATCGAACGTGACATCGACCGGAAACCAGCCGTACCGCTCAAGATAAAACTCGGCCCAGCAATGCGACGCCTGTCCCTTGATCGGACGGAAACAGGCCATCAGCCGCGCCGGAACGCCGCCACCGCGAAGCAGGGCGACATAGACTTCGGAAAGCATCCCGCAATCGCCCTTCCGCTGTTCGATGGTGCGCGGCAACCATTCCCCTTCGCCTGACGGCAGGCCGTAGGTGAAATTGGTGACCACATGCGCGTAGGCGAGCCGAGCGTAGGCGAGCGGATTATCTCCGCTGGCGGACCGGAGACGGGACACACTCTCCCGCAGCCACGGCAACCGGCGCAGGACCGCTCCCGTTTCATCTGTCCGAACGTTATCCTGATAGCGCACAGTGGACGTGTCGTATGGATAGAGCGTTTGGATGGCCGAGAAATCAGTCGCGATACGATAAAACCGCACCTTGAAGGCGCATCGGATTTCTGGAGCTTCGGAACAATCGGTCCGGGTAAAAAAGAACCGCTTGACGCCGGATTCCGCATACGGCTTCAGCCATTTCTCCTGAGGCGGATCGATCCATTCGATTTCTTGGTACAGACTGTTTTCCGGATATGGCACATTGAGCATGAAATCGGAGCAAATGCCATTCTGAATAACCGTCTTCACCACCGAGGTGACGGTGCACTCGCCATTCGGCTCGCGTTTCATAAACGGCGGAATCTCCACCGTTTCAGCGCCTTTGACCGTTGGTTCCCGGGGCTTCACATCGGAAAGAAGTTCAATCTCATACACCTTCGGCGCATACCGGTGCGAACTTTTGCCCTCTTTGAAAACCACCTTTACGCCGCCCGCATCGATGGGCGTCTTGAACGAGAGGGTATCCGCAATGACTGCGCCGGAATACGTCTCGCGCGCCACATCCGCGACACCAAGCGCCGCAACATCGCGCCACTCGTCTTTAACCTTCAAGAAAACATCATAGCCGCCATCCTGATAGGCGGAGATAAATTCGGGGGTCTCCCAATAGATTACCACGGAGTGAACCGGCGCGGTCTCGTCGAGCGTGATGCCGCACCAGTCGCCGGCATGCCAACGGTCGGGCTGGTAACCATCCTTTGTCCTGTTGCCGTCGTTGAGTGTCGCGCAGTCGAGCCGGCCATCGTAAACTTTGGCATCGCACTGAATCGGCTTCCCGCGCGGAGCGTAGTTGAAATCGCCGGGCCTGAGCGCAACTAACACCTTCTGATCGCTCCCTGCCTGAAAGGCGGCGAACGTGCGCACCTCACGCTTAAACTCCGGTTTCTCGGCAACCAGACGGAAGCTATAGGCACCCGGCAGAAACGACAACGTACCATTGCCATCATTGTCGAGCACCCGGCTGTAGGCGCGTTTCGTTCGTTCATCGCGCAGCGTGATGCGGGTTTGCGGCTCGCCTGCAAACGAAACCATGTTGAGTTTGCCGCCAAAAATATGCTTATAGAAATTCTGCGCCATCAGGGTGTAACCCGTCAGGTTGCCGTGCAGACCGTCCGCAAGGATCTCCGGCTGTCCCCAAAGCAAACGGTTTGTGTCCACTACGGGCAGTCCGAGCTTGCGGGCCAGCGCGACAACGCGGTCATGCACCGGGCCGTTCACATTCTGGTCATGCCAGCCGTTCTGCGCGTAAGGCGGAGTAGAGATTACTATCAGCGAACCCTTGTCGCGGAAGGGCTTGACGAGATAAGTCTCATAATCCCGGTCAAAGTAGTTATTCCAATTCGCCCAATTATCAAAGAGCGAGTCATTCGTCCCCATCTGAATGATCACTACATCGGGCGTATAGGTTAGGGCGGAACGGTAACTCGGATCGTCATAATAGAAATAATCGTCTTTAACGCCGTCGCCGTTCACATCCACCTTCTCTCGCACATGGCGCACCGCCGCCGCGCCCTTGCCGTGATTCCGCACGGCGTACTTCCGGCCGTCCATCTGGCCGAGCATGTCAAGGCATTCGGCGAGATACTTGGGATAATTGAACGCCTTCGTGCCCGCCGTAATCGAATCCCCCACGCAGGCGACACGGATCACGCCGTCGCCGTCGATATCCCGGACCCGCGAAACGATATCTTTGTCGGTCGCGTCATCCTTCGGCATCGCCGCCAATGCCGTATAACCAACACACATAACCGCGCAAGCAAAAACCATCGTCTTCATCTGCATCACCATACAACCTTATTATGCTTTAGAAAGTGGCACCGGTGGCACCGACTTCGCATTCACCAATTACCGTCTGACCACGCTCATCGTGACGGATAACCCGCACAAAGCGGGAGGTCGGCATGCCAGCGAAGGAACCTTGCCGCGCACCGATTGTCAAGACCCCGCCTTTGAACGAAAGCGGAGTTATCGCATACGCACCGTTACGATAGGCGAGCGAGTCGCCATCGTCCTCGTACCACTCCGCCTCGCCATCCGCGCCAGCCCACACATGAAGCTCGACCGTATCGTGCCAGCCGCGTTCAATATGCTGGACACCTTTCGGCAACATGGGAATAATTGCGCCCGCCTTGACGAAAAGTCCGCCGCCGATGCAGTTAGAGAGGTTTAGCGGAACCTTAACAGGCCCCGTCACGCGCGCGCACGTCCACCAATCGTACCAAACGCCGGGAGGCAGATGCGCGGTGTCGGTATAACAGGCGACAACCAAGCTGTCACCAAGGTAGTAAGTCGAAGACAGATTGGCGTATTCGTCGCGTTCGGGATGCACGAAACAGAGCGGATGCATCATCGGCCACCCCGTCCGCGCCGCCTTGGCCGCCGCGCCGTACAGGTACGGGATAAGACGATAGCGCAGACGCACGTACTCTCGAAACGTCTCAAAATCCTCCTTAGGCTGATACCAAGGTTGATCCCAATAGTCCCAGTTGTTCTGCTGGCTCCACGGCTGCAGAAAACCGAAATGAACACCCGCCACACGGAAACGGTTGTTTCCATCGAACAGAGTCATATCGCAACTCTGGTTGGAATGGCCCGATGCCCCAAGGTTGAGGCACGAGACGAGCGAACGCGGTCCGCCGCCGGTGTCGCCGGCCCAAGTCGCGACATACTGTTGCACGCCGGCATAGCCGCCCGCCGAGTACACCATCGCCCGCTTTTTCGCGTGGTTCTCGTAACCGACGGCCATCTGTTTGTCATAAACGAGCGGATAAAGGTTGTGCGCCTCCTCCGTTGTCATGCCGTTAGCCCACTTGCGGGCGGGATCGTGCGGAGTCACCTGGCACGAGCCATCAAGCTTGAAACAACGCGCACCCATATCGACGAAGGTCTTTAGATGCTCGAACCAAGGCTCGGACCCCTCTGGAACGGTTTTCTTGGGAAATATCTCGTCCGACATCCTACGCCGCACCGCCGCACCAGTCCTTGTGTCATGCACCGCGGCGCCGTCTTCGATATTCTTGTCGTGGAATGTCTCGCCGGTTATCGCGGCGGACGCAACAGTATTCGACGGTATCGGTGCGACTTTGCCGCCGACAAGTTCTTCCTCGTAACGATAGAGGTCGTAGTCACAGCACAACCAGAGCGAAAGTTTAAAACCCATGCGCTGCTCCAGCGTACGCGTGAAGGTGATGCGCCCCCTGGGATTCCAACTCGGGAAGAAGAACTTGTGCGGGTCCCACCGCTTACGCGTGGTGAAATCGTAAAAATGTTCCATCCAGCCGGGTTCCAAACCGATCACGTCGCACGGCAGCTCACGGTCGCGGAACTCTTGCGCCTCGCGCATAAGGGCGAACTGGTCAATCCACTGGTTGCACACGTAGGTAAAGCCGTAACCAAAGACCGGTAACAGCGCCGGACGTCCGGTCAACCTTGTGTACGCTTCAAGCAACGCGGCGTAGTCGCGGCCGACAAAAACGTAGAAATCGACATCCCCTTCCGGGATCTCGCAACGCATAACCTTGGGATCGGACTTGCCAACGTCGAAAAAGTTACGCCTGGTGGTATTGAGCAACACCCCCCAGCCGCTACTGGTAATCGCCATTGGTATCGGAATATAGCTGTTAACGTTCTTGACCCAAATCTCATACCGACCGGGACGGCGCTGGATGTTGTCGCGGCTGACATCGCCCAACCCATATACGCGATCCTCCGCCGAAAGCGGAAACGCCACATCCCCGCCCGCCGCCGTCAAACCCGTGGAAACGGTCATCTTTACCGGAGAGACGGCGGAAGAGAACGCGATGTTACCGGTTTCGCCGATTTCAACGGAAAGCGCGGAGGTCGAGAACCCGAACTCGCGGCGCTTGACGGCGGACGCGTCCGCTTTCAAACGCGGAATGACACCGTAACGGTTCATGCCGCTCTCGGTCCAAACCGCGCCGCGCGTACGCCGCACCCGAAAAATGTCCTTCGCCACCGCATCGAGACGGACACGCGAACCGTCGTCAAGCTTGCGGACAACCGCCTCGCCGCCTTGGTCGGGATCTTCCCAAACCGGGCGCGCAAGCGCAATTAACGCCGAAGATGCGACTAGCGTGAAAAAAACGATTCCAAACTTTTTCATAACGATTCCTTATCTGTTTCCCGCAAAAGCGCAAAGTCAATCCGATACTCCTCCACGCTCTCGGCGGGAAAAAAAACCTACAAATACTTCCGCACCGTATTTCTACTGACATCCAGCGCTTCGGCGGCGCGGGTGAGATTCTGCCCGTACTTATCGTACACGCGGCGGATGTGGATTCGAATCGCGTCTTCGAGCTTGTCGGGAATCCGTCCGGACTTCAACTCCAGACCGCTTGAAAGCCCGGCGTTCATCTCCTTGTGCTCGCGCATGAGCAGACCAAAATCCTCCTCTTCCAAAGCCGTCGCCCGGTCGAGGATGTTGACGAGTTCGCGCACATTGCCGGGGTAGTCGTAGTCCATCAGCGCGGCGATCTGTTCCGCTTGCAACACGCGGTTGTTGTGGAACTTTCGCCACCAGGCGTTGGCTATGACCGGAATGTCATCCTTATGCTCCCGCAGTGACGGCGTTCTCAACTGCACCACGTTAAGCCGCTGGTAAAGGTCTTCGCGGAACCTGCCCTCCCTGACAAGCGCCGGGAGGTCGCGATTGGTAGCCGTGACGAGCCGCACATCGCACCGCAACTCCTCCATGCCGCCCACGCGCATAAACCGTCCGCCTTCAAGTACCCGCAGGAGAAGCGCCTGCACCTCAATCGGCATCTCGCCGATTTCGTCAAGGAAAAGCGTGCCGCCGTCAGCCATCAGGAAAAGGCCGTCCGTGCGCTCGATGGCGTTCGTGAACGCGCCTTTCTCGTGTCCGAAAAAACGATCCTCCAACAGGTCCTTCGTAACGCTGGCACAGTTGAAAGCGATAAATGGCATATTCCACCGGGGACTCTTCGTGTGTATCTGCTGGGCAACCGTCTCCTTGCCGGTACCGCTTTCGCCAAGAATTAGGACACGGGCGTGTTCATGCACCGCAACACGATTGATGCGCTCCTGCAGCATCGACATCTCGCGGCTCTTACCCAAAAGCTCGCGACTGCCGTAACGGTCGTAATGTTGCACGGCGGCCTTGACGTCCGGCTCCCAAGCGCAAGGCTTAACTCCGCTCGCCAAATAACGGGCGGTCTTAGCATAGAGCGATTCATCCTGATAGTTGCGGTAATAGAATTGGGCCGTGGCGATTAACGTGAAATAGGCGCGGACATCCGACGAGACACGCTTCGGCTCCTTGAGGAAAGTCATATACTGTTCGATCTCAATGCCGAAGGTATGTCCAACCGCCTCAAGAAGCGAAGAACCGATGACGCGCACCTCCATAAGCCCTTTAAGTATTTCGGCGATGTCATTATGCATTTCAAGCGCGCTGATCCAAGTTACCTTGACACCCTGCCCCTTGAGTTTTGCCAACGCGGTGGCCAGCCGTTCCGGATCGCCGGAAAGCGAAAGCCCGATTAGATAAATGTTTCGCCATTTGCAACTCTGGCGCGTCGCGGTCAACTCTTCCATAAATTCCGGCAAGCGTCTGCGGCTGATGCCCAAAACATCCGCCGTTCCGTCAAGCGCTTTTAATGCGACCGCCGCCGCCGCCACATATTCGGCGTATCCCCATCCGGTAAGTATCAGATTGCTGTTCATCTCATGCCCTTTTCAATTCAAAACGGCAATAGCCTATCATAAATTTACCTGATTGGTCAATATATTACCGCCAATTAAACATATTTGCGAAGAAGTGCGGAATCGCTTCAAAATGCAAATTAGGGCGGATTTGTAATTGACTTTTTAATCAGATAAGAGTAATGTTTTACCCGTATGTTGCGGCGTGGTGCCGCAAGACAAGAAAGGGTCATTATTATGCAGATTTTCATTTTCGACACCCCCGAGGCGGCCAGCCGCGCGGCAGGTGAATACGTCAACGCAGAGATTCGCAAGAACCCTAAACTCGTGCTTGGTCTGGCGACCGGCAGCACCCCGCTGGGTCTGTACAAGGAAATGGCCGAAGCCTGCAAAGCCGGTCTTGACTACAGTCAGGTCCGTTCCTTCAACCTTGACGAGTATTATGGGCTGCAACCCGACCATCCGCAATCTTACCGCCGGTTCATGAACGAGAACCTCTTCGACCATCTCAACATCGACAAGGCCAACACCCGCGTCCCGGACGGCACCGCCGCCGACCCCGCGGCGTTCTGCGCCGAATACGAAGCCGCCATGAAGGCTGCCGGCGGCGTTGACATCCAGGTTCTCGGTATCGGGTCGGACGGGCACATCGGTTTCAACGAGCCGGGTTCTTCGCTCGTCTCCCGCACCCGCGTGGTGGCGCTTACGCCGCAAACCATCAGCGACAACGCCCGTTTCTTCGAAAAGGCGGACGATGTTCCCCGCAAGGCGATCTCCATGGGCGTCGGAACCATTATGGAGGCAAAGACCTGCCTCATGCTTTGCTTCGGCGCCAACAAAGCCACTGCGGTGCAGGGCATGATCGAGGGCGGCATCACCCAATTCAATCCCGCCTCTATCCTCCAGATGCACCCGGACACCCGCGTGTATCTTGACGAGGCGGCAGCCTCCAAGCTTACGCTGAAGGATTACTACAAGTGGGCCGGCTCCTGCGGTCTGTAACCCCCTACCCCGCTGTGCGGAATTAAAACGAAAGGTTGAAAAGTTGTGCGTTCGGTATGGCTTTTCAACCTTTCAACTTTTCCGTCCGCATTCTGAACCATGAATCTTAGCCAATCACCACAACTGGGCGAATTCCTGCTGCGCTGGGCCGGAGACGTGCTTGAAGTTTCCCTTGTCTCCGACAGCGATATCCCTGGCCGCGCCATGTTTCGCACCAATATCGGGCGGGCCGCGATCCGGCGGCGCGAGCTGATTGACTTTACAGAGTGCGGCGAACCTATCTTGGCCCGCGATTGGCACGACATACCGATGGAAAAGGTGGCGCCGGGACGTTACACGGCCAAGATCCCGCTTTTGGAAACCGGCATTTTCGCCGGGAAAGCTTGCTTCTTCCCGGCTGGCGGCGACGCCACCCCGGTTTGGCCGGAGGGGGAAAACCTCCGCATCAAAGTTGAGCCGGCGCACACCGCCGCCGCCAACACCATGTACACCGCTTTTGTGCGGCAATTCGGCGGCGACCTCACGCTTGCCGCCAGTTCCACCGACTTTAAAGAAACCGAAGAAACGCTAAGCGCAGCCGGCTACACGGTGATTCCGCCGTCCGGGACTTTTCGCGACTTGAAGGCACGGCTGGACGACATCATGCGCGAAATGGGCTTCGGCATCATCCAACTTCTGCCCATCTTCCCCGTGCCGACCACCTTTGCCCGCATGGGCCGTTTCGGCTCGGCTTTCGCCGCCCGCGATTTCCTCTCGGTTGACCCCGCTTTGGCCGAATTCGACCGGTACGCCACGCCGCTTGACCAATTCCGAGAGCTGGTCGATGCGGTTCACGCCCGCAACGGCACGTTATTCCTCGATCTTCCCGCCAACCACACCGGTTGGGCCGCCACCATGCAAACCCACCACCCCGAATGGTACCGCCGCCAGCCCGACGGAGGTTTTGCTTCGCCCGGAGCTTGGGGCGTGACTTGGGAAGATTTGGTGGAACTCGACTACCGCGACCCGGAACTGCGCGCCTACATGGCGGAGGTTTTTCTCTTCTGGTGCAAACAGGGCGTGGACGGTTTTCGCTGCGACGCCGGCTATATGATTCCCGCCGAGACCTGGGGCTACATCGTGGCGCGGGTACGGGAAAGTTATCCCGACACGGTTTTCATGCTGGAAGGTTTGGGCGGAAAAGTAGAAACCACCCGGCAACTGTTGTCGGAATCGAATCTGGACTGGGCATATTCCGAGCTGTTCCAAACCTACAACCGCGAGGCGATGGAATGGTACCTTCCCCAAGCGATTGAACTGTCCGAAACCTGCGGACCGCTGATCCATTTTGCCGAGACCCACGACAACAACCGTTTGGCCGCCAATGGGGCGGTTTACGCCCTGATGCGAGTACAACTTTCAGCGCTGCTCTCCCACAACGGAGCGTTCGGTATCGCCAACGGCGTTGAGTGGCTGGCCACGGAAAAGATTGACGTCCACGGGGCCTCCGCGTTGAACTGGGGTTCGAGCGTAAACCTGGTTGAACCAATCAGCAGACTGAACCGGTTGCTCTCATGCCACCCCGCGTTCGGCCCCGGCGCCAGAATGCGCATGATTCAGACCGGCGGCGGAAACGTTCTGGCAGTGGCGCGCCAAACCGAACAAAGCAATCCCTTGCTGGTACTGGTAAATCTGGAGTGCGGTTCACGGCAGCGGGTGCATTGGCATACCGAAAGTTTCCCCGCCAGCGCGGCGATTGATCTCCTTACCGGCGAAACCGTAGACTCCGCCGCCAGCGGATTCTGCGACCTTGAACCCGGACAATGCCGCTGCCTGTCCATCGATCCGAATGCCGGCGCAATCGCAGCCAAGATCCAATCCACCGACGCGCCTGACATCTCCGCCATTGACCGCCGCCGCACCAATCTAATGGCGATGCGGGTTTGCCAATGGTTAGCTCCCGATTTCCTTTGCAAATCGCCGCCCGACACTCTGGGTGCCGACATGACGGCGGATCCGGTTGGGTTCTGCGCCCGTGCCAACGGCGGTTTTCCCAATTGCGTGGTCTGGAATTGGCCGACCGACACACGGCGCCAAGTGCCAGTCCCCAACGGCAGCCTTTTGTTAATTTTGTCCGACCACCGTTTCCGCGCCGAACTCTCCGCCGACGACGCCAATCCGTCCAACGGATGCGCCGTGAAACGGGACGATTCCGGCTGGATGATGTTCCTGCCGGTGGTAGCCGCCACCGGCACCAACCGGACTTTGGGCGGCGCGGTCAGGAAACTGACGGTAACCGTATTCACTCCGGACGGAATTCAACGCACCGAGTCCGAAATTCTGGCGCTACCGGAACCGGAGAATGTCCGGATCCGGGTTTCCGCCACCGGGCGCGAGGTGCGCGAGGACTCGCTGCGATGCCAAGCCTGCAATACCGAAGACGAAGCACGGCTGCACCCATACGCCTTCACCACCCTGCACACCGCACTGTCCAATCCGATCGGGGCGATGGCTTACACGCGGGCAGCCTGGGGCGAAGTCCGCAGCCAATACGACTGTCTGCTCGGCATCAATCCCGACCCGAAGGTGCCGGCCGACAAAATGGTTTTCTGGACCTCTTGCCGCGCTTGGCTGCGGTTCCGCGGCTACTCGCATGAGATTGGCGAATCTTGCCTTACCCGGTTCTGCGCCGACCCGGCAGGACGTTTCGCCGACTGGATATTCGACATCCCGTGCGGCATGGGCAAACGGGTTGCGCTGACTTTCCGGCTAGAGCTGGCGGTTGACGCTAATTTGTCGCGGTTGACCATCACCCGGCAGAAATGCACTAAAAATGACGAGGGCCGGCTGGCCGATTCCGAAGAAGTGACCGTCGTGCTGCGTCCGGACGTGGAATGGCGCAGTTTCCACGACAAAACCAAGGCATACGCTGGTGCCGAACACAGCTTCCCCGCCGCCGTACACGCCACCGGGGACGGCTTCAGTTTCACTCCGCCCGGCGCACCCGGCGGGCTTGGAATGAGAATCACCGGCGGGGCGTTCCATCAAGAATCGCAATGGCGTTACATGTGCCCGCATCCAGAAGAGTTCGAACGCGGTCTGGGCGGGGATAGCGACTGTTTCAGCCCCGGCTGGTTCGAACTCCCGCTGACAGGCGGCGCAAAAGAGCGGTTGTTGGGCGGAATCGGTTACACCGGCGAATTCAACGCACCGACCACGCCATCCGTTCCCGCAGTCAACCCGCTTCCACTGGATATTGCCTGTTCATCCGCGCTGTCGCTGTATATCGTAAACCGCGACGCCTTTAAAACCGTTATCGCCGGCTATCCGTGGTTCCTCGACTGGGGACGCGACACGCTGATTGTTTTGCGGGGAATGATTGCCGACGGACGCGCCGCCGACGCCTTGGCGGTATTGCGCGAATTCGGGAGGTTTGAGCAACGCGGAATGCTGCCCAACATCATTCACGGCAATACCGTTGGCAACTGGGACACTTCCGACGCGCCGCTGTGGTTCTGCGTCGCGGCCGGAGATCTGGCTGAAAAATCGGATGCGGCGACTGTTTTCAACGCCCGCTGCGGCGAGCGTTCGCTACGCGACGTGGTGCAGTCGATTTTGGAAAACATTCTTTCCGGTACTCCGAACGGAGTGAAGGTTGACCCCGACAGCGGACTGGTGTTCAGTCCGCCGCACTTCACTTGGATGGACACCAATTATCCCGCCGGGACCCCGCGCGAGGGTTACCCGGTGGAAATACAAGCCCTGTGGATCGCGGCGTTGCGATTGGCGGCAAAGCATATCGATTCCAAGTGGACGCCACTGGCGGACAAGGCATCACAATCTTTATCCGCGCTCTTCCCGCACCCCGGCGGCGGATTGCACGATTGCCTGCGGGCAAAGCCCAACTGCCCGGCATCCGGCGCGGAACCGGAGGACACGGTTCGTCCCAACCAATTGCTGACGGTGACACTGGACGTGCTTAATGACCGCGAACTCGCACGCTCCGTGGTTGAATCCTGCGAACAATTGCTGATTCCCGGCGCGATCCGCTCGTTAGCCGATCTGCCGGTGAACGCTGATATGGGAATCTGGCGCGATGGCAGGCTGCTCAACAACCCGCACGCACCTTATGCTGGACATTACCGCGGCGATGAGGACACCTTGAGGAAACCCGCCTACCATAACGGAACCGCCTGGTCGTGGATGTTCCCGCTGTTCGCCGAAGCGTTGTTCAAATTATACGGCAAGAAGGCCCGCAATTACTGCGGTTCGTTGCTGGCTTCGGCGGCATATCAAATGAACCGGGGCGGCGGCCTATGCCACATTGCGGAGATTTTCGACGGCGACGCCCCGCACTTTGCTCGTGGCTGCGCGGCGCAGGCGTGGGGAATGTCGGAACTGTTGCGGGTTTGGAAACTTTTGAACCGGAAGTAACGGCGAGGTGAAGTATGCCCGATAAAAGCGCGATTTTCCCTGAAACCAAAACGACAGAACTGGCAAGCAAGGTTGTGGCCGCCGCAAAAAAACAAGGCAAGTGGCTGGCGTGCGCCGAATCCTGCACCGGGGGACTGGTCGGCGGCGCCATCACCGCCGTGGCGGGAAGTTCGGAAGTCTTTCTGGGCGGAATCATCAGTTACGACAACCGCGTCAAGGAACAGGTGTTGGGCGTTCCGAACGCGGTGTTGCGCAGCGTTGGCGCGGTCAGCCCCGAATGCGCGGCCGCAATGGCCAACGGCGCCCGCTCCGTCACCGGTTCCGACATCGCGGTGTCCACCACCGGCATCGCCGGTCCCGGAGGCGGCTCCGCCGCCAAGCCGGTGGGGCTGGTATATTTCGGCCTAGCCACCCCCGAACGCACCACAGCCCATCGCCGACTTTTTTCCGGCGACCGTGCCAGCATAAGAGAACAGGCGGTGCAGTTTGCGTTGGAGTTGCTGCTTGGCGCGATTTAAGCCAAACGGGTTGGCAACGTTGAAACGCGGCGCATCGGAACCGGTGGCCGATAGGTCTGGTTCCAAGGCCGGTTGAATACCATAATTTCTACACCGGGAAGTTTTTTAGCCAGCAAGTCAAGCGCGGTCGGCGAATCGTCTATCGCCACGTCAAAACCCATGCCGACCAAATCGGCCGGGGAATAATTGGCGGGTAAGCCACCGACGGCGGGGGAAGGTTTTGTCCGCCCGTATTTGTCGAGATGAATCAACGGCAATTCGGACAACCCGTAACTGTCCAGCCACGCTTTGGAACCGCGATGGCAAGACGGGGGGCGACCAGTCACCACCACCACCTCGTGGCCGTCGGCGATCCAGCCGCGAATGGCCTCCACCGAACCGACCGTAGCCGGCAATGTCGCCAGATAATCATCGTTGTGGGCGTGGCTCATCAACTCTTCCAGCTCGCGATCCGAAAGCGAAAACGCCTCCTGCAAATCGAAAGTGATTATCTCTTGATATGCGACCTTGCACCCGAACAAAGAAGCCGCCAGTCCCGACAGGCAACTGGCGGTTTCGCAAAGCACATCGTCAAAATCGACAAAAACCCTCATTACAGAATTTTTTGGATGCGAGCCATCGCCTTTTCCACATTCTCGCGGCTGTTGAACGCGCTGATGCGGATGAACCCCTGCCCCATCTTTCCGAATCCCGCGCCGGGGGTGGTAACCACCTGCGCCTCGTTGAGCAGCCGATCAAAGAACTCCCAAGAATCACCGTGGATATTAACCCAGACATACGGGCTGTTGTCGCCGCCGGCAACCTCAAACCCAGCCTTGGCAAAACCTTTCTTGATGATTTTGGCATTCTTCAGGTAAAAGTCCGTAAGGGCTTTGGTCTGCTTCTTGCCGTCACGGGAGAACACCGCCTCGGCAGCGCGCTGAACCGGGTAAGAAACGCCGTTGAATTTGGTGGTGTGGCGGCGATTCCACATCGGGTGCAGCGGCACGGCATCGCCCTTCCGGGTATAAGCCGCCACAGAGTGCGGCACAACCGTATAGGCGCAACGGGTGCCGGTAAAACCTGCGGTCTTGGAGAAACTGCGGAACTCAATCGCGACCTCGCGGGCGCCCTCAATCTCGTAAATGCTGTGCGGAATGGATTTGTCGCGAATAAACGCCTCATAAGCCGCATCGAACAGGATCAGCGCCCGGTTCTTGCGGGCATATTCCACCCAGGCGGCAAGTTGATCGCGGGTAGCGGTGGCGCCGGTCGGGTTGTTCGGGAAACAGAGATAAACCAGATCAACCGGCTCCGACGGCGGCGCGGGAACAAAACCGTTTTCCTGGGTGCTGTCGAGGTAATGCAACCCAGAGTAACGGCCGCCAACGTTTTTACCGGTACGGCCGGCCATCACGTTGGTGTCAACATAAACCGGGTACACCGGATCCGGAACCGCGACCGAAATTTTGTCCGCGAACAGCTCCTGAATGTTGGCGGTATCACATTTGGCACCGTCGCTCACAAAAATCTCGTCTGCGGCAACATCCGCGCCGCGGCGCAGGAAATCGTTTTTGGCGATCGCCTCGCGCAGAAAATCGTAACCCTGCTCCGGACCGTAGCCGCGAAACGTCTCGCGCTTCGACATCTCGTCCACCGCCCGGTGCATAGCCTCAATACAGACCGGCGGCAAAGGTTCGGTGACATCGCCGATGCCCAAACGGATCACGGGCTTATCGGGATTGGCCTGCTGGTAAGACTTAACGCGCTTGGCGATTTCGGAAAAAAGGTACGACGCCTGCAATTTGGCGTAATTCTCATTGACACGGATCATGCTTTACTCTCCTGATTCTTGGGTTTCTTTACCGGGGTCAGAACCCAGCGTTTGTTGTACCAAAACCACTGTTCGGGGGTTTCGCGAATCGCCCGGTCCACAATGTCGAGGACTTCCGAAGTCAACCGTTTCGCGTCATCCTCTTTAGCCAGCGAAGGATCGGGATAAAGCGTGGGGAACCGGGTAAAAACGTGCTTCGTCCATCCCTCGCGACGGAAAATCGCCGGAACGATCGGAACATTGGACGCAATGGCAAACATGGCCATGCCGCGCCCGGCGTTGAGGGTTCCGCCCAAGAACGGCAATTCCAAGTCCGGGGTCTTCATGCGCACATCGGGCAAAATGGCCAGCACTTTGCCCGACCGCAACATCTTGATCATCTGCTTGAGCATCAGGCTGCCGCTGCCGCGTTCCAACACCGTCATGCCACACTCACGCTGCCGGTTCATCCAATCATTCACCAGCGGGTTTTTCTGTTTTGCGGCAACGCTGAACATCTCCACCCCGAAAATTGCGCAAGCCCAACCGGCGAGATCCCAGTTACCGCAATGCGGCACCGCAATCACCGCGCCCTTGCGCTCCGACACCAGCTGATGGACGTATGGGATAGCGTCGGAAAAATCGGGGATGTGACGCTCAACCCATTTCCGGTCGATTTTATGGGCGCGCATCATCTCTATGGCGTTGAAAACGATATTGCGCAACGAGATCCAAGCGATCTTACGCACCCGTTCATTAGGGGTGTCGTCGCCAAGCACAAAACGTATCCGGCGGAAAGTTTCCTTGCGACGGAAGCGGAGCACGTGAAACGCGAATCCGGCCACACACCATCCGAGAAACAGCGCCGCCCGGTATGGCAACACATTCAACGGCCAGGAAACCGCCCGTAGCGCGCAATATTCAAAAATGTGCTTAAAACTATATTTCATGCGTGGTTGCTCAAACTAAAATTTCGCCAGCTGCAAGAAAAGGTAAAACACCGCCGGGGCAAAAACCAAACTGTCAAACATATCAAGAATTCCGCCCAGCCCCGGCAACAACACAGAAGAGTCTTTGGTGTCGGCATCGCGCTTGATGCGCGATTCCACCAAATCGCCAAAAAGCCCGACCAAAGCCAGAACAACGCCCAAAACCGCGGCGGCCGGGTACGGCAGCGTCTTCAACGGTCCGCCCGGCACCCAGGCGTAGGTGTGCGCCAACCAAGTCAACAGCAGGCTTACCAAAATGGCAAAAAGGAATCCACCGAACATTCCCTCCCACGATTTCTTCGGCGAAACCTGCGGAATGAGTTTGTGCTTGCCGAAGGGGATCCCAAAGGCAAAACCGCCGACATCGTTGAACTTCACCACCGCCGCCACAAAGAGCGCCAGATAGATGCCGGTGCGGTCAGGCGCGATTTGCGCGTAACCGTTTGCGCCCCATTGCGCTATGCGGATCAGGAAGGTGAACATCACCGGGAGGTAGAAGAAACCGAGCAGCGTAACCGCCGCGTACTCCACCGGACGGTCCTGCTTCATGAAAAGCACCCGGGCCAGAAAAACCCCGACCAGCGAAACCAATACCGGCACTGACGCCTGCGGCAGAAAACCGCCGGCGGCGGCGGCAACCGGCGGCGAAACCGCGTAACACCACGCCAGCCACAGCGTTCCGAGGGAAATCCCCCACGCCGATGAACAGCTAAAACGGGTCCGCCCGGCACTAAGCATTTTGTAAAACTCGGCTTGGCAGATGCCGGACATCGCCGCCATAACCAAAAACAGCATCCAGCCCGGCATGAACCGCAACGCAGCCAGCCATACCGCCCCAACCAAAAGCCCCGCCAATACCCTGTGCAACATTAAAAACTCCCGTCGTTAGATTAAACCTTGCCGTAACGCCGGTTACGCGCCATATATGCCTTTATGGCATCCGCAAACGTCGCCTCGTCGAAATCGGGCCACAGCACCGGAGTGACATAAAACTCGCTGTAGGCGCATTGCCATAGCAGAAAATTGCTCACCCGCAATTCCCCGCTGGTGCGGATAATCAAATCCGGATCCGGCACGTCCGGAGCGTAAAGATTCGCCGCGATGGTCGATTCGCCAATTTCTTGCGGATCAAGCGCACCGGACTTAACCTGTCCGGCGATCTGCCGCGCCGCATGGACCAATTCGCTTCGACCGCTGTAGCTCAACGCCACCAACAGCTGCCGTTTGAACCCGGCGGTGGCAGCCTCCATACGCTCGATCGAGCCCAGCAGTTCAGCCGGCAAATCCTCGCGCCGCCCAATTAACCGCAACCTAATCTGTTGCGCCAGCAACTCTTTTTCGTTATCCGCGATAAAGTTGCCCAGCAATTGCATCAGACCGGAAACCTCTTCCGGCGGACGGCCCCAGTTTTCAGTGCTGAACGCATACAGAGTGAGATAATCCACCCCCGCGTCCCGACAGTACCCGAGCAGACGGCGTACCGTTTCCGATCCGGCTTTGTGCCCGGACAACCTCGGCAAGCCGCGCATTTTGGCCCAACGCCCGTTTCCGTCCATAATCACGGCGATGTGGCGCGGAACCCGACCGGTGGCGGCTAGTTCTGCAAGCTCGGGATATTCTACTGCCATACTGTAAGCACTCCCGGATTAAAGGCCAATCCTCAAGGTTGACTCGCGGGCGGGACCGATGGACAGGATCCCCAATTTCCCGCCGGAAAGTTCAATCAGCCGGTCAACATAAGCCCGCGCTTTCGGCGGCAAATCCTCGAACCGGGTGATGTTGGAAGTCTCGCACATCCAACCGTCCATCTCCTCATAGACCGGCTTGACCCGCGCGAGTTCATCGGCGGAAGACGGCATATAGTCGATGCGGCGGCCGTCCAATTCATAAGCCACGCAGATTTTAATCTTGGGGAAAACGTCCATGACGTCAAGTTTCGTCAACGCCCAGTAATCGATACCGTTAACCTGCTGCGCGTAACGCGCCACCACGGCATCGTACCAACCGGTGCGGCGGGGGCGTTTGGTTACCGCCCCGAACTCGTTACCGCGCTCGGCCATGGTTTTGCCGTCCGCGTCCTGCAAATCCACCGCGTTGTACAGTTCGGTGGGGAACGGCCCCTCGCCAACGCGGGTGGTATAGGCCTTGACCACACCGACCACGCAATCAATGTCACGCGGAGACAGTCCGGTACCGATGCAAGCCCCGCCCGAAGTGGGGTTAGACGAGGTGACAAAAGGATACGTACCGAAATCGATGTCGAGCATGGTACCCTGCGCGCCTTCCATCAAAATTGATTTCCCCTCCGCTTTCGCGCGGTGAAGCAAAGGTACGGTGTCGATGATGTACGGGGCAAGTTTTTCTTTAACCACCGCGTAGATTCCGACAATTTCATCGGCGTCCAACTGATAATCCCTGATGACGCAACCGGGAACCTCGATATCCGAGCCTTCGTCCCGGCGCTCCTGCTTCAACATCCGCAGTTTGGCGTTGGCTTCCTCCACCTGCTCGCGAACCAGATCCAAGAAACGGTCAGAGAGCATATCGCCGCAACGCAACCCGGTGCGGCTAACCTTCGCGGCATACGCGGGACCGATGCCACGCCCGGTGGTGCCGATCTTCTTTCCGGCGGGCCGCGCCGCCTCTTCGGCTTTGTCAAGCGCGCGGTGGTAAAGCATCACCATCTGGGTACGAGTTGAAATGAAGAGCCGCCCTTTCGGCTCCACTCCGGAAGCCCGCATCGCCTCGATCTCTTCAATCAAGTCCAGCGGATTCATCACCACGCCGTTACCGATGACGCACGTCTTGCCCTCATGCAAGATACCGCTGGGAATCAAACGCAGTACCCGTTTCTTGCCCTCGGCGATCACCGTGTGTCCGGCGTTGCTGCCGCCCTGGTAACGGACTACGATATCCGCCTGGGCCGTCAACACGTCAATTACCTTGCCCTTACCCTCGTCGCCCCACTGGGCACCCACCAAAACCGTATTTGGCATACCAACTCCAACAACTGGTTAAAAGCCTAAAAATCCAAAAACCAATCGAATATTTTACAAAAAAAAAACGGAACGGGCAAGCAGAAAGGGACACCATAAAAAAGTTGCTATGCCCCCATATAAATTGTGGCGCGACGGGGTCTGCCGTCGCGCCACAATTGCCGCCGTTAACGGAACAGTATCAGCGTTCCGCCGGAAGAGACGAACAACCCTTCATCCGTACGGAGGATCGATGCCGTCCCAACCGACTTGCGCAGTAAGTACTTGGCCGGTTGTTCACCGTCTGTCCCCCAGGCGACCAGCTGATCGCCCATGTTAACCTCGCGATCGCCGATATCGATATAAATCTCGTTGGCGCCGGAAGCCAATGCAAGCGAAATATCATCGCCGCCGAACACGCCGTCCAATCCGGAAAGATCGAGCGTTGTCCCGTTGGAAAGCAGCAATTGGTCATTGTTGGCGGAGAGCGCCTCCGTCGCCTTAATGGTGCCGCCGCGGATATCGACAATTCCCAAATAAGATCCGCCCAAACCATTGAGCACCAAGGTGCCGTTACCGGTCTTGACCAAATTGCCTTCGGTCGGGGCGGCCACGGTCAAAGTGCCGTCGTTAACCTCAAGCACTTCAACATCCAACCGGTTGGGGCATCCTTCGACGGCGTTAACGAACGAATCGCCCACCGAATAGAGAGTGCCGCCGGCGAGGAAAACGCCGCGATTTTGCCAATTGGCGGTAGTTCCCGCAAAGAGCAGCGTGGAGTTGTTCAACTCGATCCCCTCGACGCGGAGGTCATACGCCTCGTCGGCGCCGTTGAATTGGACGGTGCCGCCGTTCTCAACCACGAAGACCGGGGCTTTGCCTGAATCACGGCTGAAGATGTTGTTTCCGTTAACCTCAATGTATCCGCCGTCCGCCTTAATCACGGAACCGTCCGGGAAGGTCTTGGTGATCCAGTTTTCCGGACTAATCAACAGATAGCCGTCTGCGTTGACCAGCAGCGGATTGTCGCGAGTTGCGGTCATATTCGGGAGACCTGCGCTGGTGGTCGGGATCTCCACCCGGCCTTCGTCAATCACCAAACCGCCGACATAACCGTCGGAACCGGCGTGCAGCTTCAAAGTGCCGGGACCGGTCTTGTGTAGAACCACCCCCGACGGCGCGGTAAGCGCAGGGGCATAAATGTTGACCATGCCGCCCTCGGCGACGTCAATAACCGGCTGGAGATTGGCGCGGAAGGTGAGATTGGACACATTCAGCGTCCCGGCCGTGCCGAGCAAGGCGAGGTCATTGTCGGAACCGATCTGGAAGATGGCGCCGCCGACCGTACCGCGAACATCCCTGAGTGCCGTCCCGCCGCCGGCGGCAGAGATCGTGCAGCCGGACGCCACGTTCAAAGTGTTGTTGACCAGCAACGCCGCTCTGCCGGTCTTGGTGACGGTCGGAACGGTCAGATTCGCGCCAGTCAGCTGATAGGAGGTAGTGTCGGAAGAGAACCCGAACCCGGTCACGGTGAAAGCGTCGACCACGTCGATGGTCTCATTATCCTTGCCGTTCAATCCGGGGAAGTTCACTGCATCGCCAATAAGGAAAGCCGCGTCGGCACCGGTGGCGGAATTTTCCCAAACCGTGTCGGCATCCCACTGGCTTTGATCGTCACCCTTCCAATTCAGGGTGTAATTGCCGCGTATGATGCTCAAGCACCAGCAGCTGGTCTCGTCGTTGAAGAACAGCTCAAACGTGCGGCCCAACGTGTTCGCCGGCGAGATTAACGTCACCGAGGCGTCAGCGCTGGAAATACCGGTGAGCTGGTTGGTCTGATTCGGAGTGTACAGGTCAATCGGCCAGTTGGAATAATCGAATGTCAGCGACGCGCCGGACTCGATGGTGAGCGGTCCGCCAGAGACGGTTGCCGCGCCATACTCAATTACGACATTGGCATCGATAAATGTAGCACCGTCGTTAACCGCGGTGCCTCCGCCCGCCGCCAACGTGATCTTACCATCCCCGTAGAACGAGAACGATTCGAAGTGCTGGATGCCCTCAAAATCCGTGGCAAGCGAAGCATCGTTATCCGAGTTGTTGTTGAAACGCAGCACCGCCAATTCGTCCGGGGCGGCAACCGCCACCGAACCGGATTCGGTAATCTTCGTCCATGCGCCGTCGCTACTCCATGCCTCGGCAGCCGCCGAACCGGTAAGTGCGCGGGAGAACAGGCCGTTCGGTGAGACATAGGGGAATTCGGCCGCCAAAGCGTCCAACGCCGAAGCGCTGAGCGCGGTGTCGTAAAGCCGGAGCATGCCAATGTAGGAAGTGCGCAACGCCGGCTCGTCATTGGCGGAGTTGTCCTCGCCAAAGTAACGCCAGCTCCAACGTTTGATTCCGGTGCTGCCTTCGCCGCCGTGGACCGACCCCATCTGGAAACCGCTTCCGAACGAGATGGAAGATTCGGCAGTATAGGTGGTCCACAGTATGCCGTCAAGGTAGATATCGATATGCTTGTCGCGCTTGGAAAAGACATACAGGTGTTGCGCAGTGCTGGCATTCGGCACCGTCATCGAAGCGAGTATCGTATAATGGGAATTACCGGTAGTGCGCACCAACAGCACTTCGTTTTCCGCGGTACCGGCAATTAGGCCGATCAAACCGCCGCCCAAAGTACCGAAGGTCATCACCGAGACTTCGGGATATTGCGGGATGGTGGCATAAATCGCGGCCGACCACTGATTCGGATATGAAATATCCATCCAGGCTTCGCACGCGGTATAAATTGAATAAAGGTCCTTGAAGTTGTTCTCAGTGACCCCTAACCCGATACCGTAAGTCGCATCAAAATTCATGGTCGTCTTGTTGTAGCCAATACTGGTGACAGAGTAATTATCAAACTCAAAGTCCATCCAGCAGGCAACGCCGGAAACCTGAGGCACATCAAGCGGCGTGTAGCGGATACGCTGTACCCCAGCCTCGGTTACCACCACCGCATCATCAATCAGTGTCGTTCCATCAGGGCGGTACATAACCACGGTCGGAGTGCCAGTGAAGTTGAGGTTGACGTACCCGCCCTCGTCTGCCAAAGACTCTTTCAACACCAAAGTACAGTCATCGGAGAAGGTGACGATTCCCTCGGGACGGCTGCTACCAATATCGACCGTGACGGCCCCCTCGATTGTGAGATTGCCCATGTAACCGTTCATCGCAGGAAACGCCACCTTACCGGTTCCGCCGGCGGACGAGTCGCGGACAAACACCTTGCCGCCGCCGAGAATTGAATCGTTAAAAGCGATGTCAAGACCGCATGGGTCGATCACGGTTCCTGTTTCTGCGTTATTGAACGTAACCGGCGAAGAATAGGTCCAACCGGTGGAGCCTTCATAAGAACAGGCCCGTATGGTACCAGCTTCGCAAGTAAGCGAAATCTGGCCACCTGCGTGGTAATCGGCGAATTCCAAAGTTCCGCCGTTGTAGAGGTAAATGGAACTGTTCCTGTTGCCGGCATAGGCATACAATCCGCGCACTTTCACGGTTCCGCCGTTAATGTTGATCTTTTGGGCTTTTCTGGAGGAATACACGGTTTGCAGATAGGCGTGTTCACCCACCAGCGTACCGGTGATGTTGTATGTGCCGGTTCCTTGCCAATGCCCGAACAAAATGCCCTTGAAGTTGTTACGCTCGCTATAGACATCGTAATTGGTGTTGGTGGAAACGACATTCACCGTACCGTTAATGTTGAGCGTTACGGAGTTGGTGTCGCTGGAAGCGTTCAACATCCGCAAATGGGAGACGGTGACTTCCTGATCCGGGAAAATCGTGATGGTGCCGGAACTGGCACCGAGGTAAGTGGGTTCAGTCTCCACCATGCTCGGAACGGACAGATACACCCCCTGGTGGTTTTTGGAGTACTGATAATGCACCGGGGTTCCAATATAAGTTGCGGAATCAGCCAGCAACCGCTCCTTCTGTTCCTCGGTGAAAACCGAATTCCAAGCCATCATGTTGCAGTAACCCATATGGTTGGCAGCCTCCGAAATGCTTGCCCCGCCATGTATATTACCCAGCTGGAATCCGGACGCCAACGCATTCATAGCGCCGGAATAAGAGACCGTGGCGAGATCGTCAACCTTTAGCGACATCCCGTCCGCAGTGGAGAATGTGATGGTGAACAAATGATACCCCAGCGAAAGGGACGGAACGGTCACCGTGCTGATTTTTGAATAATTGCCGGCATTGCCAGAATCGGCGGAACGGCAGTACGCCAGCTCGACATCCTGCGAATTCAAAAGTTTCAGCAATAGCAGGCTGTAGTTGCCGCCCGATTTACCAGTGCCGAAATCAACCAGGACCGCTTCTTTGCTGGAAACGTCAACATCCGAAATATCCGCCAAAAACGAGAAGGTGAAACTGGTGGGCAAGGTGAAAGAAGAAAGATATGGGGTATGCCTGCCCCTATAGGTTGCCAACGTTTCGCCACCCTTCGGCCCAACTCGGTAATATTCGTTGTTGGCCTCACCGCTCCAACTGCTGAACCAGCCGGACGGAGAAGTGAACGGCATACCCGACCAGATCAGATCCGGAGCCGGCAAACCGGGGGCATCCGACACTTCGACAATCTGGATAGCCGCCAAAGACGAGCGGAAATTCACACCGTCCAAACCAGTGCCCCGGACCGGGCTGGCCACCGTCAGCGTGGAACCGGAAATACCCTTTACCCGCATAACGTTGATACCGTATTCTGCGACCGGGTGGCGGGAAATACCCCAACTTTGAAGGGTGTTGTACGCGAGTTGCGCCTCGCCGCTGTCGCTGTCATACGTCCAAAGCATCCCGTTCACATAAAACGGACTGAAACGGACGTTGTTATTGTCGGACGCGGTGTAAATCACCACGTCATAGGACGAATACGGCACGCCGGTCACCGTAATCTGTACGGTATTGCCGTCGTCCAGATAGTCCTTGATCAAGGCCTCCTGAATGCCGTCGGTGTAGGAATACGTGTTTCGGGAAGACCAAGTGACGGAAAGACCGTCAATGCTTTCCTGATTTAAGCTGCGCAAATTGGAAGCGTTGCCGTTCTCGCCGGTGAAGTTGTTCCACGCCAAGCCCGGCACGCCATCCACCAATCCGGTAACCTCCGTCCCGGACACGGCTGTCTGGTTTCTGTCCGTCGCGAAATTCAGACTAATCACATCCGCCATAGCTGCGGAAACGCCAAAACACGTCGCCGCGACCGCGATTAACCCGTACACAAGACCCTTCATACCACACTCTCCTTATATGCCATACCATAAAAACAGAACTAGTAAATAACAATAAAAATTTAACATTTTATGCGGCAAAAGTCAAGCCGCCAAAAAAGATTTTAGGGTGTAGCCCGCCGCCCGCGCTTAACACGAGAATGTAAATGAGGATAACTTTGATGATTGCTTTCGTTATAGGGGAGTCTCGGAGTTAAGGAGAAAATTCATCAATTTACTCATTCTCCAAAACTCCCAGCAGCGAAAGCAAGTAAGAGGAAATAAAGGAAGTTATGGGCAAGTTTGCAGAAGTAATCGCACCCGATATGGCGCAGTATAATTTCTCTTGGAGCCGCAGAGTCGCGGAGAATGACCACTGGTTTAGGGAGTTGACATTGCAACCGTCAACCTATCATAAACCAGACAAAAGTGAATTTTCAGACAATAGTTTACACTATTCTATTGAATGATTGTTTTTTCTTTTCGTTGACTCAAAATATCCATGCGGCAAACTCTTACCTTCATTCACTGTATCATAGCACGGAACGTAGATGGAACCATCTTCAACGAGGAATGGCATATCGTCGCCAACGCCAGCATCTTGCAAATTGCCGGAATTCTTTTGAATTACATTCTCAATGTCGAATGATTGAAGAGGCGGTGATTCGTCATTACGATGCATTTTCAGCAAAACGCAAATCCACAGAAATGCTAAAAAAAACAGACAAATCCCCTCGCTCCTTGAGAATCCGCTTCTAAGGAAGCTTTTGTAAACTCTAATAGGCGTAATCTTTCCTTTGTTTGACCAATATGCGTTGAAATTACTGTCGAAATTTTCTAGTCTAGTCCCGTCAATCCCGTACGACGCGCATTCTTTTAAGTATGCGGCTTCAGATTCAAAATTTTTCAAAGAAACATAATTTGTAGAAAATATGAAATACCGTCTCCCGAAACAATCACCTGTCATAGAATCACGGAGTTGCCGTTTGCCACACAACACGTTGTCTTGTACTCTGAAACTGTAAATCCCATCGGAGCTTAACAGAGCTAATTCCAGTCTACTGGTGGCACAGCACAATGCGTGAGACACATTGTTGTTTGTCCAGGTTCCAAGCATCACATTCTCGCCAAAGTCACATTCAGACAATTCGTATGGAAACCACAAAGGTATCCTACGATTGTCGTCTATCATATACCTTGCCCCCTCAAAACGGTCATTGTACATTACCAATATGGAAATAACGGTAAGTGCGGTTGTAACCAACAGTCCAAATATCGACTTATTTCTGCGCATTATCTGCTCCTTATTTCCACGCCATCCCAAGATGCATTCCATTCAACATTGTAAACAAATGTCTGGAACACAGGATTAAGAATTGGTTTAGTTAATAATGGTTTTTTTGAGAAAGGATTACGGGTAAGAGATGACATTGAAAAGGAATTATTGATTTGCATTTTTAGCGTCTTAACGCACCTTTTACAATCAAGGGTGATAGTGTAGTATCCTCTGAAAGATCCCAAGATTTCATAGCCCCAGTCTTGCGCGTTACTGTTTGGAACATTTAATGTGTTGTTAATATTATAAGTCCCCCATAAAGTCCACAAATCTCTAAAAAACTGCCGCCATGAAGCCGTGTAGTTGATTGTTCCTTTCTCCTCATGTGATTTTCCGCAATGGACTCTTGAAAAATGCTTCCAAGCGGGTAACACGTTTGGATGATTAGCCAGCCTTATTGTTGCAGAATCGGGATATGTATACAAATAGTGCATTGATTGACCGCCATTTAAGAAATCATTTAAAGCTTCTGAAAATTTACCATGCTTTGGATAAACATATTTTATCCCAATTAATTGTTTTTGTAATCCTAATAAGTCATGAATAATAAAGGTATCGTTCTTGCAAAATGCATACAAATTCACCCCACCTTCTTCCTCTATCGGATCGCGATTTAGCCACCGCATGAGGATGGGATGGTAGAAGCGGTAACCGTAGTAGTAGAGACCCGTTTCGGCATCAAAGTATTTCGTCGAGAAGCGATACCGGAATAGGTTGGAAAGGGCACCGGATTGGGAAATGAGTTTTCCGAAAGCATCGTAGGTATACCGCGCAATGGTGGCACCGTTTGCGTCGAGGTAGCGAGTGATGTTACCATTGTTGTCGTAGCATGGAATGTAGATCGTGTCATCGACCGTGAGGTAGAGCAGTCCACCGACGCCACCCGCGCCCTGCAACGTGCCGGAGAGGTCTTTGCCCCAGTAGTAATGGATTGTGGAAGTTATGCCGTTTGTGTAGGCGACACGCTCTTCGATAAGGTTCCATCCATCGTAGAAGAACGTTGTCGCCGCTTCCGCTGTAACCTTCTTCACGCGGCGGGATCTCGCGTCGTATAAGTTGGTAACGAGCAATACCCCGTTCGATGAAACTGTCTTGAGTCGGTTGGCGGCGTCGTAGGCGTATGTGAACACACCGTCGGAAAGCATATTGCCGTCGAGGTCGTGGATTATTTCACGCGGAGACGCGGAGGGGAGGAGGATTGAGGTGTACTGGTTTAGACTGTTGGCAGTATATGTGTTCGTCGCGGCGTTGAACGCGGAAAACATGAGATTCCCTATGCCGTCATACGAGTATGCATCCTCTGCGTTCTCTGCGCCCCTGCGTGAGAAAATCACCTCGCTGCGATTGTTGTAGCCGAAGGTGTCGGCAAGAAAAAGATTATTAAAATGCGTGGAATGGCGCGGCATCAGAAACCCTTTGGCGTCACGTTCAGCTGCCGAACATGGCAAATCGTGTTGCACACTCTCAAAAACAACGGCAATACTATACATCATTTTGAGGCAGATTGCAATGCTTGTGGTGCGATTTTTCGTTTGGGGTAGTTTGCAGAAGTAATCGCACCCGATATGGTGCAGTAAGTTCCACAACAGTGCGGTTACTTTCGCGCACTACGTAAAAATTATTTTCCAATAAGCGGATCATAGCTTCGAGTTCCTTTGATTATGATAGGCGTCCAGATGCTTTCAAGAATATATGGTTTCTGAGGTTTCAAATTCATGCCCCGCATTATTTCCCCATTTCGAAACCGCGCCTTGACCAAAATCTCCTCGCCGATGTCGAAATTCGGCAAGTTCTTCCATACCGAAGGTTGCAGGGTAACTGGATAAAGCAGGAATGTGCCCGGCGGCACAACAATCATTCTCGGATAATTCCGATACCATGCCCCCTCCTGTTTGGTGAGTGTAACAATTTCACCATTGCGGCGCCGTACATCCAGTGTAAGATTATAATACCCAGTTGAGAATTCCTCATCATAGAGGTAGAGTTTATCACTTGTGCAATTATGTATGGCGACCATGAAATCGACCCTCATGAATGTGGGGCAGATATTCTGGTCACGGCAATCTTCATCGAAAAAGTGTTTGAGAACCCAACGGTCTCCTTGGAACTGTTGGGACATTTTGTCATTCGCGTCAAATGTTCTGGAGACAATATCTGTTGAATCGCGGCTGATTTGCGCGACATAAACATGTACCCTATTACCACTTAATATGCATCCAGAAACCATATTAAACAAACAAATCAAGGCTGTGGTGATGATTATTCTCATTAGTTTATCTCCGTGACTGTTGTAGGACATAGCCATTTTATATCCCATTTTTTGCGCTCAATAAGAGTTTTCAATGTTGGGAGCATTTCTTCTTTCCCAGAAGAAACATTCTCGAACACAAATGGTTTACCAGAATTTGCGGTATTATATTGCCATTTTCGAGTGTCAAGTATTGTCACTTTGTCAAAACAGCGAAACGACTTGGTGAAGTTTTGGCCTCTTTCACAAGACCTTTGTATCTCAACTACCGCTACAAAAAAATCAACAACATCTGATATAGCACCTCCAGGCGAATCGCCCATTGAAATGACGGTTTGCTTCTTGTCGTTAATTGTTGTGCGGTTTTTAAGGTCAAAGGTCTCAATATAATAGGGTTCTGCATTCTTACGGGCATCAACACTCCATTCCCCGTCATCATCCTTTCTCAATTGAATGAAATTAATTAAATGTCCTGAATGCGGCGGTTCGATAATTGTGGCAGAAATTATCAAAAACAATTTTTCAAGGCCAAACAGTTGATCGTGCCGTTTTTCTGTGTACATATTAATGGTTACCGCCGTTTCCCCAAGCCGATCAAAAAATAATAATGGGCAATTCTTACAAAACTCATACAAATTCACCCCGCCATCTTCCTCTATCGGGTCGCGGTTTAACCATCGCATAAGTTGCGGCGAATAGAATCGGTAACCATAGTAGTAGAGTCCCGTTTCGGCATCGAAGTGTTTCGTCGAGAAGCGGTGGCGGAAGAAGTCGGCGAGCGGGCCGGATTGGGCAATAATCTCGCCGAACGCATCGTACATATACTGCGCGACGGTATTGCCGTTCTCGTCAAGATAGCGCGTGACATTGCCGTTGTTGTCGTAGCACGGAATGTAGATCGAGCCATCGACCGTGAGGCAGAGCAGTCCTCCGACACCACCCGCGCCCTGCAACGTGCCGGAGAGGTCTTTGCCCCAGTAGTAATGGATTATGGAAGTAGTGCCGTTTGTGCAGGAAACACGCTCTTCGACGAGGTTCCAGCCGTCGTAGAAGAACGTTGTTGTCGCTTCCGCTGTCACCTTCTTCACGCGGCGTGACTTCGCGTCGTAGAAGTTCGTGGCGAGCAGGACACCGTTCGAGGAAACGGTCTTGAGTCGATTGGCGGTATCGTAGGCGCATGCGAACACACCGTCGGAAAGCATATTGCCGTCGAGGTCGTGGATTATTTCACGCGGAGACGCGAAGGGGAGGAGGATTGAGGTGTACTGGTTTAGACTGTTGGCAGTATATGTGTTCGTCGCGGCGTTGAACGCGGAAAACATGAGATTCCCTATGCCGTCATACGAGTATGCATCCTCTGCGTTCTCTGCGCCCCTGCGTGAGAAAATCACCTCGCTGCGATTGTTGTAGCCGAAGGTGTCGCTGTTGCGGGCAGTCGGGCGGTTAAGCGCGTCATATCCGTAGGCTAACGTCTCCGCGGCCACGCCGTTCACGGTATTCGTTATCGCTGTCACGAGCGAGCGGCGGAAGGTGTCTCTTGTAAGACCGCGCGCGAATGTGACGCCGTTCGGGAGCGTCAGCGAGTACCCCGCGTCGAGGCGGTCCGGGGTGTAGGCGTACTCCACAACGGCAATCGCGTTGGAGATAGACGCTACGCTGCCGTCGGCGGCGTATGTGTAACTTAATGAATAGCCGACATCCGGAATAGCCATCCCGCCCAATCTGCCGTGGGCGTCGAGTGTGCGCGTGATGGCAAAGGTGTTTGTCCCTACCGTTACCGTTTCATTTGTCGCCGTGCCGACGGCGGCAAGAGTGTATGTCGCGGACACAACCGCGTTGGATTCCGAAACGATGCGCCCGTATGCGTCGCGCCGCAAGGCGGCGTCACCCCCGCCGTCGCTTGAGAGCGTTCCGACGACCTGCCGCCGCAAGTCGTACACGTTCTCCTTCCAGCGCCCGCTTGCGAAGGTTGTGCGGAGCGGCAGGTTGTCCGGCGTGTAGGTGTAGGTTACTGTCGAATTGTCGGCGTAGGTCTTGGAAAGGCAATTGCCGGTCGCCGCATCGTAAGCCCACGTTGTCGTGTCCCATGCCGCGCCGTCGCGGGTGGTGGAGAGCGAGGTGCGGCGGTTTTGGGTGTCGTACGTGCAACGCACGGGATAGGTCGCGCCCCATTCGGCCAACACGTTGCCGAATGCGTCGCAAGACCTGAACACGGCGTTGCCTAGCGCGTCTGTTATGGCGGTGCAGTTGCCGAGGAGGTCGTAAGCGTAGAACCCGGTTGTGCAGTCGGTGGCGTTGGTGTAGGTGTGCGCGTCAAGCAAGTCCCCGCAGGGTGCGTAGTCGAACGACCGAAGCGGCGAAGGCGCGTCCTCCCCGACGGCCCGGGAGGTGGCCGCGACGCGGCCGAACGCGTCGTAGGCGTTGAAGGTCGCGGCGCCGGATGTTTCCGTCGAGACAAGGATTCCACGGAGGAGTCGGCGGATGACGGTGGGGCCGGTGGAGGAGGTGCTGGTTTCTGTTTCGATGCCGGTGGCGGAGTCGTAGGCGGCGATGGTTTCGGTGACGGTTGCGGTCGCCGAGGACGGCGACCCTCCCGACGGCGCGTTGGGGACAACGCGCCCTACCATCGTTACCTCGTGGCGGCGGCAGACGTCGGAGAGGCCGGTGAGCTGCGTGCGGGTGATGGTGTGGGAGTTGGTTGAGAGACCAATGACCGTGGTGGTTTCGACTTTCCACCATTCGTTGGAGAATTTTTCGTAGGTGACATCGGTGCGGTTGGTGATGCCGTCGAGGACGGTGCCGACCTGCTCGCAGAGGTCGTTGTATAGGTAGGTGGTGGTACGCGGCGGGAGGGTAGGCACGTAGAGCGTGGAGGTGAGGATGCGGGAGGTGGCGCC
>DBXY01000050.1:22135-25326 GCA_002309765.1 Verrucomicrobia bacterium UBA1200 | reverse complement strand
GGAGACCGTCCGGACATATTCGCCCAAATCACTCCATGGCCCCGTCTCTGATTCTGCCTTCTGGATGTAGTAGCGCAGGGTGTCTGTCGCCGTTGACCAGGCAAAGTCTATCGCGGAGGCGTTCTTTGTCGCAGTGAACGTGGTAATCGCGCTCGGTGCGGACTTACCCCAAACCGCAACACCGGCGATGCGCGGATTCTCTTTCACATTGATAAAATCAATGACGATGCGGCCGTTCGCATCCGCGATCGCAACCTTTTGGATACAGCAGGCGACAAACTGACCGTAGGTGGCCGCCATATCCAAGCTGTCAACGGCGGTTTCGCCGTTCACCTTGATGGTGAAAACACGGGAGTTCGCGGCGCCGAACGCTGCCTCCGCGTTATGGCATTCGACTAGATAGATCGTGCCGGGAACCAGATTGTTGATAATGATCGGATGGTCACTCCAGTCGTTATGCCAGGTCTCGCACTGGTAAACCGCCTCCGGTGCCCAACAGTTCGGGCCACTCCGATCAATGGCGTTCGCGTTTCGGGCGGAATAGTTTCCGGAAATGATGGAAGTGTCCATCCTGAATGGCGCCGCATCCGCGTGGGCCACGTTTCCGGCGTGAATTGCCTCAACAAGTCCATATCCGGCGTAGACATCGTCAGCAAAAGCATGGTTGGCAACCAACAAAAGACCAATCGTGCAAACACACGCCAATGGCCAAGCGCAAAACATTCGTTTATTCATCTTATTCTCCTAATTTTCGTCAAGCTCCGGCCAACTAGTAGCCAGCGCAACACCTGTAATACAGCCATGGTTTTAAAACACCAGATATTCTATCAAATTCCGATTGGTATTACAAGTGGCTATTTTGACAGTTTTTGATTTTTTCAAAGATATGTCTAGGCAGAACCTCCGCGCAAACATTCATTTCCGAATTCCCGCGGCACGAGTGTTGCAATCTGCCGTAGGATGGTGTATACTGTATTCGTTGTTTTTGAGGGTTGTTGTTTACGCAAGGTAAGATTACCTTCAACAAACTCTCGCAGCATTATGTGTTTCGTCCGGTGGTCGAGTACGATGTTAATGTTTTGAAAAATGTCGCTACGGGGGGACAAGGTCATGAGGATTGTGGTTGGTAAAGACAAACTGGAGATGGCGCGACTCGCCGCCGACGCGGCCGCCGCTGTGATCCGCAAGGCGATTGCGGAACGCGGCGCGGCGCGGATCATCGTGGCGACCGGCGCGAGCCAGTTCGAGTTTCTTGACGCGTTGGTAAAGGAACCGGGAATCGACTGGACAAAGGTGACCGGTTTCCACTTGGACGAATACGTCGGATTGCCGGTCGAGCATCCGGCAAGTTTCCGAAAGTATATGCGCGAACGCTTCGTCTCCCGGACACCGCAACCGATGAAGGCGTTCCACGAGGTCAACGGAAACGCGCCCGACACGGCGGCGGAGTGTGCGCGACTGGAGGCGCTGGTGCGCGAGGATCAGATTGACGTTGCCTGCATCGGAATCGGCGAAAACGGGCACATCGCGTTCAACGACCCGCCCGCCGACTTTGACACCAACGCCGCCTACCGGGTGGTGCCGTTGGACGAGAAATGCCGGATGCAGCAGGTCGGCGAAGGTTGGTTCGCCTCTTTGGACGAGGTCCCTAGATTCGCCTTTTCCATGACCGTCAAACAAATCATGTGGTCGCGGAAAATAGTCTGCACGGTGCCGGACGCGCGTAAGGCGGATGCGGTGAAAAACGGCGTGGAGGGACCGGTAACCAACCGTTGCCCTTGTTCCGTTTTGCAACTGCACCCCTCATGCGGGTTATTCCTGGATCCGCCGGCGGCGGCAAAACTGAGCGGCCACGCAACCGAATGAAAACCGGAGGGAGACACATGAACCGACGTAATTTTATGAAAGCCGGACTGCTCGCCGCCGTTGCCTCCGGCAATGCCGTAGCGGAAACACCGCTCACACCGGAATCCCGTGGCAAGGTTTCATTCCGCCTCGGCATGGCGGGATACACCTACAACAAATTCACCATCGACCAGACGCTGGAAGCGCTGGAAAAGTTCGGAATCCACTTTCTGTGCGTAAAGGATTTCCATCTGCCGCTCCAATCGACTGCGGCGGAAATCGCGGCGTTCAGGAAAAAGTGCGAAGACCGCGGCGTGACCCCATACGGCGTCGGCCCGATCTACATGCAGACGGAGGACGAGGCCAAACGCGCGTTCGATTACGCCGCCGCGCTCGGCGTCCCGACGCTGGTCGGCGTTCCATGGAAACCTAATCCCGACGGCGGCACACAATGGAACAAACGGTGCCAGTCACCGGAGCTGTGCGCTAAAGTCTCCGTCCTCTGCGAACGCTACGATATCCGGTTCGCGATCCATAACCACGGACGCAACCCGAAAACCGGCGCGCCTAATCTCTTCGGCGCACCGGCAGACGTGTGGGAAGTGGTGAAGGAACTCGACCGCCGCATGGGTATCTGCATGGACATTGCCTACACCTTCGCGGACGGGTTCGATCCGGCGGAAGAGATACGCAAATACGCGGCCCGTCTGTTCGACTGCCATTTCCGAAACATCTCCGACCCGACTAACGGCAGTTCCGGCACCAATTCATCCGATGGGAAGATCGACTACCTTAAGGTGGTCAAGGCGCTGGCCGCAACGGGATACGAGGGTGTCTGCGGCATTGAACTGGCTAACGCCTTCCCTTCAAATCCGGAGTGGATACCGCTATCAATCGGCTATTTCAAAGGACTTATGGACTCCGTACGGCAAGGCGGGTAAAGAAAGGAAATAGGATATGAAAAGACGCGATTTTATCAAAGCGGGAACCGGAGCGTTCTTCATTGCGGCGGCGGGAAAAGCGATTGGAGAGGGAGCTCCTTCCAACCGCGTGCGAGTAGCGGTTATCGGCTGTCACGAAAAGGGCCGAGGCGCGGCTATCCTTAAAATACTCGCGAAGGTTCCGGGGATTGAAGTCGCCACGGTGTGCGATGTCGATTCACGCGCACGGGATTTCGCCGCCGATTTCGTGCAGAAAAGTTCCGGTACCGCGCCCAAGAAGGAGAAGGATCTGCGCAAGGTGCTGGAGGACAAACAGCTGGACGCCGTCATCTCCGAAACCCCGGACCATTGGCACGCGCTGAGCGCGGTGCTGGCAATGCGCGCGGGCAAACACGTGTATGTGGA
>DBXY01000050.1:21245-22103 GCA_002309765.1 Verrucomicrobia bacterium UBA1200 | reverse complement strand
AAGACGGGGATGGTATTCCAAATGGGGGCGCAACGCCGCAGCTCCGCCGCCTTCCTCGCCGCGGTCAAGGCAATCCGCGACGAGCGCGCGATCGGCTCCCCGAAATGGGGGAAAACGTGGTACATGACGCGCCGCGCCCCGATCGGCAAAGGCGCCGACATTCCCGTTCCAGATTGGCTGGATTGGGAGTTGTGGCAAGGCCCGGCGCCGCGCGAGAATCTGCGCGACAACCTGCTCCACTACAACTGGCACTGGTTCAGAAACTGGGGAACCGGCGAGGCGGGGAACAACTCCGTACACTTCGTGGACATCGCGCGGTGGTGTCTCGGCGTGGATTACCCGGAACGCGCGGTATCTTCCGGCGGGAAATACTGGATCCCCGCCGACACGGATTGGGAATGGCCGGACACGCAGAACATCTCTTGGGAATTTCCGGGCGGCAAGTTAATCACCTGGGAAGGTCTCAGCTGCGCCAACACCAAACCGTACCAAAACGTCTCCACCGGAGCAATGATTTACGGCGACCAAGGGTGCGCGTTTTTCTCCCCCGGCGGACAGGTTGAAATCTACGACCTGAAGGGAAAGACCGTCCGCACCTGGGACGGCAAATCCGGTCAGGAAAAAATCACCAACACGGACAACCGTTCGGGCGGTGGCTGGAACGACACCACGCAGGAGCATTTGGAGAACTTTGCGAAATGCATCCGCGACAAGACGCCTCAACGCGCGAACGCGAACGCGGAAATCGGCGTGAAATCCACCTATCTTGCGCTGGTCGGAAACATCGCCCAGTTCACGGGCGGCGCCGTCAATCTTGACCCTGCGACGGGCCGCCCGATCCAGAATCCGGCGGCGATG
>DBXY01000050.1:19052-21203 GCA_002309765.1 Verrucomicrobia bacterium UBA1200 | reverse complement strand
CTCCATTCCATTGACTATGCGGTGATCATCGCCTTCTTTGCCGCGATGATCGCCGTGGGACTATTCTTCAGCCGCAAGGCGAAGAATACGGACCTCTTTTTCGGCGGCGACAAATCCGTCCCGTGGTGGCTGAGCGGCATATCGTTCTACATGAACAGCTTCTCGGCGCTCGCGTTCGTCATGTACTCCGCTCTGGCGTACCAATACGGGTGGGTTCCCGTCACGATCAGCTGGCTGTCGGTTCCCGCCGTGCTGCTGGGCGCGCGGTTTCTCGCCGTGCGCTGGCGGCGCGCCGCGACCCGCAGCCCGATCGACTACATCGCCGCGCGCTACACGCCCGGAATGTGCGGCGCACTCGCCTGGCTGGGGTTACCGATGCAGTTCCTCGACAACGCGTTCAAGCTCCTGTCGATCGGGATCGTCGTCGGGATCGGCATGGGTTTCCCGCTCAACTGGGCAATCGCCGCGTCCGGGGCGATTATTGTGCTTTACACCTTCCTCGGCGGACTGAAGGCGACGCTCGTCTGCGACTTCATCCAATTCTTCGTGATCCTCGCGGTCGTGTTCGCCCTGCCGCCGCTCTGCCTTAATCAACTCGCCGCGCTTGACGGCGGCGCGGGAATGGCGCACGGGTTCGAAATCTTTCTCCAGCGCGTCCCGAAGGGATTCTTCGCCCTCACCGCCGGGAAATACAACTGGGCGTACATGGTCGTCTTCTTCCTGCTGGTCGGCTCGACGCTCTCCACCAACTGGTCGCTCGTTCAGCGCTACTACTCGACCAAGAGCGAGAAAGATGCCAAGAAGATGGCCTATCTGGTCGCCGCGCTGCTCTTCCTCGGCCCGCCGCTTTTCTTCTTCCCGGCGATGGCCGCGCGTGTCTTCCTGCCGGAGGTGCCGGCGGACCAGATGAACGGCGTTTACGCCCTGCTCTGCCGCAAGGTCCTCCCCGTCGGAATGATCGGGATGGTGATTGCCGCCATGTTCTCCGCCACGATGAGCACGCTGGCGGGTAACTTCAACGCGGTCGCCTCCGTGATGACAAACGACCTCTACCGCCGGTTCGCCCCCAACGCCACGCCGCGCCGTCTGATGGTCGCGGCGCGGGTCGCGACGCTCGTCACCGGCATGCTGGTGATCGGACTGACCTTCCTGATGCAATATGTGCAGGGCGCGGACGACCTGTTCAACCTCACCAACAAAGCCTTCGGCGTATTCATCCCGCCGATCGCCATTCCGATGCTGGCGGGGCTTTTCATCCGGGGAATCTCCCGACGCGCCGGCATGATCGGGCTGGTTGCGGGAATCGCGACGGGGCTTGCCGCGTTCATCATCGGCGCGAGATGGCCAGTACTGCGCGAATTAATCCCGATGTACTGCATCACCGCGGCCACTACCGCCATTGCCCTTTTCGCCGGATCAAAATTCCTGCCGGATTCCCCGGTGGACCGGGAGGCGGTACGCGCGTTCATGGACAAACTGGAGGCGTGACATGAAACCGAAATGGGTGGATCTGCAAATCAACGGATACGGCGGCATCGACTTCAACACCGCCGGGTTGACCGTCGAACAGGTCCGCGCCATCACCAAGCGGCTGGCCGATGACGGCACGGCGCATTACCTGCCTACCTTCGTCACGGGTGACCCCGCCGTGGTGCTTGCCAATATCCGGACGGTTGCCGCCGCAAGACGGAACGACCCGGAGTGTCGCGACCGGATTCTCGGCATCCATCTCGAAGGCCCGTTCATCTCCCCGGCGCCGGGAGCGGTTGGGACGCATCCGGTCGAGTGGGTGCGTCCGCCCGACCTCGCGCTTTTCGAACGCTATCAAGAGGCTGCGGACGGCGCGGTACAACTGGTTACCGTCGCGGCAGAGATCGAGGGAATGCCCGCTTTCGTGAAAGCTCTCACGGAGCGGGGCGTGACCGTTTCGCTGGGACACCAACTGGCCGCCACGCCGGAAGAAATCGCGCCCTGCATCGCCGCCGGCGCCAAGGCGTTCACGCATCTTGGCAACGGGATCCCGAACCTAATCCCGCGCCACGACAACATCATCCTGACGGCGCTCGCGGAAGACCGCGCCAGCGTCATGTTCATTCCCGACGGCCACCACTTGCCCGACACGGCACTGAAGGTCTATTGCCGGGCGGTTCC
>DBXY01000050.1:0-18990 GCA_002309765.1 Verrucomicrobia bacterium UBA1200 | reverse complement strand
CATGCGCGGCTGGAGCCGGACGGCTTGCTCTGGAACCCCGCGCGCAACTGCTTAGTCGGCGCCACCGCCCCCATGGCAAAGATGATGGGCATTTTGCGGGAGCGGATCGGGTTGACCGAACGAGAACTCAGCCTGATCGGCATTGAGAACCCGTTGCGTCTGATGGGTTAGCCCGCCGCCCGCGCTTCGCACGGGAATGTAAATAGGGATAACTTTGATAATTGCTTTCGCTATTGGGAGTCTCGGAGTTAAGGAGAAAATTCATCAATTTACTCATTCTCCAAAACTCCAGAACTCCCAGTCAGCGAAAGCAAGTAAGGGGAAATAAAAGGAAGTTATAGGCAAGCCAGCCGCCCCCGCCCCGCGCGGGAACGTTCATCTCGATAACCTTAACCGTTGTTGTTATAGGTAAGAAATATTTTCGCGGTATTTCCAACTTTGACCTTGTGCGTCATCGGAAAAAATTATAAATTATAAGCGTTATGAATTCAGAAGATAAAGACTTTTCCCGCCGCCGGAGAGGCCGCGGCGGACGTGCGCCGTACCGTCGGCGCAAAAACAGACATCCCGGACTGGCGGAGCGCGAGCTGCCGAAAGAGCCGCCAAAACCCAAAGGTGAACTGCCGGAACAATTTGCATCCAACGTATTCGGGCTGTTGAACCCGCTGTTGCAGCACGCGGTGGCGGAGGAGGGCTACCTTCAGCCGACCCCGATCCAGGAACAGGCGATTCCCCATTTGCTTTCCGGAAGCGACTTGCTGGGGTGCGCCCAAACCGGCACCGGCAAAACCGCGGCATTCCTGTTGCCGATTCTCCATCGGCTCGCCGCCGACCCCGAAAACAAAGCCCAGCCCGGACTGCCCCGCGCCCTAGTGCTGGCCCCGACCCGCGAATTGGCGGCGCAAATCGCAGAATGCTGCGGCGAATACGGCAAATTCTTAGGGATGCCGTTCGCGGTGGTGTTTGGTGGCGTAGGGCAAAACCCGCAAGTCAAGGCGCTCCAACGCGGAGCGGAAATCGTCATCGCCACGCCCGGCCGGCTTTTCGACCTGATGGAGCAGGGCCACGTTTCCCTTTCCGCGGTTCGCGAGTTTGTGCTGGACGAAGCCGACCGGATGCTCGACATGGGTTTTCTGCCGGATATCAAAAAGATTCTGCCGCAACTCCCGCCGGAGCGGCACACGCAGTTCTTCTCGGCAACCCTCTCCAAGGAAATCCGCAAACTCGCCGCCGAAATGGTCACCGACCCGGTGGAGATCACCATTTCGCCGGAGCAGCCGACCGTGGACCGCATCAACCAAATGCTGATGTTCGTTGACAAAGGGGACAAGCCCAAGCTGCTGCTGAACCTGCTGGAGGAACACCCGGAATACTACAAGGTGCTGGTTTTCGCCCGCACCCGCCACGGCGCCGACAAAATCGTCCGGACGCTGCGCGACGGCGATGTCAGCGCGGAAGCCATCCACAGCGACAAGACCCAGCGGATGCGTACCAACACCCTGAACGCTTTCCGCAACGGCAAGGTCCGGGTGCTGGTCGCCACCGACATCGCTTCGCGCGGCATCGACGTTGACAGCATCACCCACGTAATCAACTACGACCTGCCGGAAGAGACCGAGTCCTACATCCACCGTATCGGGCGCACCGCCCGCGCCGGGGCGTCAGGTGCCGCGATTTCCTTTGTTTCCGCCGAAGAGCGCGGACTGCTGCGGGCGGTGGAAAGGCTGATTAAGCGGGAAATCGACATTTGCCGCGACCAACCCTACCACTCAGAAAAAGCCGAACGGGCCGCCGGAAAGTCGGTTGACGAAAACGGCGATTTCGTGCCGCCGTGGCGTCAGCGCAAAGAGCGCACCGAGCGCCGCGCCCGTCGTCCCAGCAACCTGGGACGGCGCCAGCCCGATTTCCACCACTCGCCGCTCGAAGAGTTGGACGAGCCGCCGAAACCGGAAAAACCGGCGTTCAAACGGCCCAAGCCTGAACAACCTAAACCGGAATGGCCCAAAGCCGAACGGCCTAAACCTGAACGTTCCAAACCCGCCAAGACGTCCAACCGTTCAGAGAGCGAGGAGAATCAGGTTGTCGAATCCCACTGGTACGACGAACCCTTCGGCCGCAATCTGAAAGCCAAGGAAAAACGCGAGCTGGACAAGGAACAGGCCGAATTTGAATCCAAACTGGCCCGCTACGACCAAGAGATCCCTAAGCCGCCGAAACGGAAAGCCCCGAAAGAAGAAAAGCGTGAAAAGCGCCCGCGCTTCGAGCGCGACGGGCAAAAACGGTTCGGCGAACGCGAGGAACGGCCGCGCTTCGGCGGAAGGAAGCCCGGTTTCCGCGAAGAGAGGCGCGAAGAACGGCCCCGTTTCGAGCGCGGCGGGAGAAAGCGTTTCGGCGAACACGAAGAACGGCCGCGCTTCGGCGGCCGCAAGCCCGGTTTCCGCGAAGAGGGCCGTGAAGAGCGCCCCCGTTTCGAGCGCGGCGGGAGAAAACGGTTCGGCGAACGCGAAGAACGGCCGCGCTTCGGCGGAAGGAAGCCCGGCTTCCGTGACGGCGAACGCAGCGAACGTCCGCGTTTTGGACGGCCGGGGGGCAGCGGCGCGGGTAACCGCAAACCGCGGGCGGCCGGTCCCGGACGGGGCGGACCGCGCAGCGGGAGTTTCGACCGCTTCAAGAAACAGCGCGGCAAACCTCGCCGTTTTTAACCCGGTTTAGACCGTAAAGACGGAAAAAACGGGATCCGGCACAAACGGATTCCGTTTTTTCTTGTTTTTTCGCCTTTTTGGCTTGACCCCAAATCCCATATAGGGGAAAATATCCAACACTATGCGCGAAGTGTGCCTTTTTTCGTTTTTCTTAAAAAAAGACACATTTGGTGCGAGTGTTTGTAACTTTTGAGTTTGGGATATTCGTGCTATGTTTTCGTTTTCGAAAATGTTTGGATTTTTGTCAAGTGACATCGGTATCGATCTCGGTACCGCGAATACACTTGTGTTTTTAAAGGGTGAAGGGATTGTAGTCCGCGAGCCCTCCGTAGTGGCAATCCAGGAAGGCACGAAGAAAATTCTGGCGGTTGGAGAGGAAGCCAAGCGAATGCTCGGGTGCACCCCCCGCAACATCAAGGCCGTGCGGCCGATGAAATCCGGGGTGATTGCTGACTTTGACATTACCGGGGCCATGATCCGGTACTTCATCCGCAAGGTTCACAAGACGAAACTGGTGAAGCCCCGGGTGGTGATAGCGATTCCCAGCGACATCACCGAGGTGGAAAAGCGGGCGGTGGAAGCGTCGGCCAAAGGGGCCGGAGCCCGCTACGTCTTTACGGTCGAAGAGCCGATGGCGGCTGCGATCGGGGTCGGGTTGCCGGTAGAGGAGCCGGCCGGCAACATGATTGTGGACATTGGTGGCGGCACCTGCGAGGTTGCGTTGATCTCGCTGGGCGGTATCGTGTACGCGCGGAGCGTCCGCGTCGGGGGTGACACCATGGACGAGTGCATCACCCAGTACATGAGGCGCGTTTACAACTTGATGATCGGAGAGCAGACCGCTGAGGAAATCAAAATAAACATCGGTTCGGCTTACAAACTGGGCGAAGAGAAGACCATGGAAGTGAAGGGGCGCGACCTTGTGGCCGGCCTGCCTAAAACGCTGACGGTGACCTCGGAAGAGATCCGCGACGCCCTTCAGGAACCGGTCTCGTCCATCGTCGATTCCGTGCGCATAACGCTTGAGAAAAGCCCCCCGGAGCTGGCGGCGGACCTGGTGGACCGCGGCATAGTGCTGGCCGGCGGAGGTTCTTTGCTGCGCGGGCTCGACAAGCTGATTGCCGCGCAAACCAACCTGCCGGTAACGATGGCTGAAGATCCGCTGAGCGCGGTGGCAGAAGGCACCGGCGAAGTGCTGAACGAGATTAACATTCTGGCCCGGGCAAGACTGGGCCGATGATTTCCGCAGGGTGCTGCGCTAAGGTCCCCATTCGCCCGCGATAACGCGGGGGAGCGGACTGGTGAAGCACACGAAGTTTTGGATATGGCTAATGGTCATTTTGACCGCGGCGCTGGTGTTTTGGCGCGGCGGTACTTTTGGCGTTGTCTCTGACGCCGTCTGCCCCTACGAAAAAGCCCGGGTTTGGTTTAACCGCACGGTCTTGGTGCGGCTCAAAGCTTTGGCCGCCCGTTCTTCAAACGCCGCCCGATGCGCAATGCTGGAACGGGAGGTGGAGCGGCTGCGTCTCGACGCCGACCGGGTCGAGCGGCTGGAGTGCGAGGTTGAGCGCTTGCGCCGGACGGTCGGGGTGTCCTTCACCGGTAACGTGCGCTGTCTGCCGGCCGCGGTGCTCTCCCGCGGCGGGACCACCGCACTGTGGCAAACCATGCGCATCGGGAAAGGGGCCTCCGACGGAATCCGGCAAGGCGACCCGGTGGTGGTGCCAGAAGGCGTGGTCGGCAGAATTTCCCGTACCGCGCCGCACTCCTCGGAAGTGCTGCTGCTCACCGACAGCAACAGCCGTATCGCCTGCGAACTGGAGGTGCCGTCCGAAGGGCTGGGCACGGTGCGCGGCATCCTTTACGGCGGCAACGCCCGCCTCTCCCGCCCCAAAAACAGCGACAAAAAAAACGACCTCTCGCTTCTGTACGTGATTGAGCCGCTCCAGCTCCGTTACCTTGACCGCGAATTCACCCCCCCGCCCCGTACCCGGATCATCACCTCCGGACTGGGCGGCGCCTTCCCCAGAGGGCTGACCGTGGGATATCTGCTGGACAGTTCCATGGAGCCGGACGGGCTTACCCGCCGCGCCGAAGCGGTCCCGGCCGCCGATCTCGCCAGTCTGGAAAACGTTTTCGTGCTTACCGCGCAGGAGGCCGCCAATGCCCGATAAGCTAACCGTTTTCGCCCTGCTTTTCAATCTGCTGGCCGCCGCCGTTCTCCAAGACACGCTTCCCGCCCTCGGCGGGGCGCCGGTGAAAATCGTGCTGCTGACGGCAGTCGCGCTCCACGCGTCGGCTTTCCGGCCCAAGCGCTACGCCATGCTGGCGGCAATCCTGGCCGGCGGCTTCACCGATGTTTTGGGCGGTTTGCCGCCGCTCTGTACGGTAAGTTTCTTAGTAATAATGCTGGGGGTGACGAGGCTGTTCGCCCGGATTTTACACGACCCCCATTTGCCGCATTGGGTGCTGTTCACCGCGGTGACTGCGGTCTTGCAAGGGATTTGGACTCGGCTATGGATCGAGGGCGACGGTGCCACGGCGCTCCAGACCGTGGCTCGTTGGTGCGTTTTGTTTGCGTCGGGGGCGATCGCCGGCGGAGTGGGTTTTTCTTGGTGCGGGCTGGTCGACCGTCTGTCCGGTTTGAAAAAACCGGTGGAAGAGGACAATGGAATCGTATGGTCAGAAAATAACCGTTAGTTGGTGGCGGCTCGCCCTGCTGGCGTTGATTTTCGGAGTCGGGTTTTTCTCCCTGGCTTCATCGCTCCACCGTGTCCAGGTGGAGGAGGTGGACCGTTTCTCGCACGATCTCCGCCGCCAAAGCATCCGCCGCAAACAGGAGCCCGGCGCGCGCGGCCGGATTTTCGACCGCCACGGGGTATGCCTTGCCGAGACCAAGCCGAGTTTCTGCATCGCGATCAACGTGGCCGAACTCCGCCGTCCCGGCAACTGGACCAACACCATCAACGCCGTCGATGCCGAAATCGACCGCATCGCGAAATACCTTGACATCCCGCGCACCATTTCCCACCAGACGGTTTCCAACCACGTGCTGCGCGCCTTGCCGATGCCGTTGCTGGTCTGGCGGAATTTGTCGCACGAAACGGTGGCGCGGCTGGCGGAAAGCCCGGTGAATTTCGCCGGGGCGGACATCCACATCCAACCTGAGCGGGTTTACCCCTACGGTTCGCTCGCGGCGCACGTGCTGGGTTACGTCCGGCGCGACCGCCCCAAACCGCTGCCCGGCGACGTGGTGCACTTCTATCTGCCGGAACAGGTGGGACGGAGCGGTCTGGAGGCGCAGTACAACGAACTGCTAACCGGCTCCAGCGGCGAGAAATTGATCCAGGTTGACTCCCGCGGCTACAAGCATGACGAAATCCAGGGCGAAAAGCACGTCGCGCCGGGACACGACCTCCAATTGACCCTAGACCTGAAAATCCAGCGGGCGGTGGAGCGCGCGCTGCGCGGCTGGCGCGGCGCGGGGGTAGTGCTTGACCCGCGCAACGGCGAGGTACTGGCCTTGGCCAGCGCGCCCAGTTACGACCTGAACAGCTTTGTGCCGATCCTTTCCCCGTCCGTCTGGAAAAAACTCAGCACCAGCCCGGACAAGCCGCTGCTTAACCGGGCCGTGCAAGGACGTTACGCGCCGGGCAGCACCTTTAAACCGGTCACCGCGATCTCGGCCCTGATGAAAGGCTACTCGCCCGACGCGGAATACGACTGCACGGGCGTGTTCACCTTGGCGGGTCTGCACCTGCGCTGTTGGAACACCTACGGCCACGGCGAAATCTCGATGCGCAAAGCGCTGGAACAGTCCTGCAACTGCTACTTCTGCAACCTGGGCGGGATTATCGGCTACAACGCGATTTATGACCAGGCCAAAAAACTCGGGTTGGGCGCCGTCACCGGGATCGACCTGCCCAACGAGTCGCCGGGCTTGCTGCCGACCGACGAGTGGAAACAGCGCCGCCTCAAAGACAAGTGGCGGACCGGCGACACCTGCCAACTCGCGATCGGCCAGGGAATGCTGCTCACCACCCCGCTGCAAATGGCGGTGGTAACCGCCGCGCTGGCCAACCGCGGCACCGTGTACCGGCCGCACCTAAATCTCGCCGACCCGCCGGTGCGGGTGCGGTCGCTCGACTGGCCGGCATGGAAAATCGATTTGGTTCGCGCCGGGATGCTGGATGTGGCGACCTTCGGAACCGGCCGCCGGGTGCAGACCGGCGGGCTAAAGATCGCCGCTAAAACCGGCACGGCGGAAGTCGACCGCGGCGGGCGCCGCCGNNCCCCGCCGCAAAAACACCTGGGTAACCGCTTTCGCGCCGTACGACGCGCCCACCGCGACGGTGGTGATGATGGTGGAGGACGGCGAAAGCGGAGGGCTTACCGTGGCCCCGATGGTCCACGCGGTGATGGCGGCGATTTTCGGGGAAACCGGCCCCTCCGCCGAAACGCATCCGGACGAAAAACAACCCGAAAGCGAACCCGCGCCTGCCGAGGGTGCCGATGGAGAAACGGAGGCCCGCAATGCGTGACTGGGGCTTCGTGAAAAAACTCCGGCGGTTCAACCCCTTGATTCTGGCTTGCGTGATCAGCCTGAGCATCGTCGGCACGCTTTTTATCTACAGCGCCTGCTCGATCCGGGAAAACCCGGTATTGCAAGTGCTGCACTTGCGCCATATCGAGGTGGCGCTGGCCGGATTGGCCGCGCTGACGTTCATTTCCTTCCTGGACTACCGCAAGCTGTTGGAATGGCACTGGATCGCCTACGCGGCGGGAATTGTGATGCTGATGCTGGTGCCGCTGATCGGCGAGACGCGCATGGGCGGCCAACGGTGGCTGTTCGGAATCCAGCCCGCCGAGCTGATGAAGCTGGCGGTCATCCTGACCCTGGCGCAACTGTTTGGGCAACGCGGGGCCAACCACGGTTTCAAGGCATTCCTCTTTTCCGGGTTATTGGTCGTGGTGCCGGCCACATTGATTCTGTTGCAGCCGGACCTTGGCACCGCCATGGTCATGGCGTCTACTTTTATCGCGATGCTGTTCGCGGCGAATATCGCGCCCAAGGCGGTCTGGTCCTGCGTATTGGCGGCAATGCTGCTGGCCGGGGCGGTGCTGGGCACGGTTTACTACGCCGAAAAGGCCAAAGACCTAACGCCGGAACAGCGGGAACAGGTCCTGAAAGCGACGCATCTGCGCCCCCACCAGATCCGGCGGCTGCAGGTGTTCCTGTTCCCGGACAAGGATTTGCACGGCAGCGGCTACAACCGTCGGCAATCGGAGATTGCGGTCGGTTCCGGCGGCTGGCGCGGCAAAGGCTACGGCAAGGGCGAGCAGTACACGCTCGGCTACCTGCCGCCGTCGGTGTCGTCAAACGACTTCATTTTTTCCGTGTTGGCCGAAGAAACCGGCTTCATGGGAACGATTACGGTGCTGCTCCTGTTTCTGGCCCTGCTGTGGTCGGGACTGTGGGTGGCGTTCAAGTGTCAGGATGACCGGGGACGGCTCATCTGTGTCGGGGTGACGGCGCTGGTGTTCAGCCACGCCTTCATCAACATCGCGATGACCATCGGGATGATGCCGATCACGGGGCTTCCCCTGCCGTTCATAAGTTACGGGCGAACCTTTATGGTGACGCTGATGCTGGCGTTCGGGTTCGTCCAAAGCGTGTCCATACACGGACGCGAACCGGAAACAAGGTTTTAAAAGGAGGTTATTGATGGGTATAATGGCATTGGCGCAACAGGGTGGCAAGGCAATCTTGGGATTGTTCAAAAAATCTGAACCCAAGCGCGAAATCATCGTTAACGTGGAGAAACTGGAGACCCGGGTGGCGGTGCTGGAAAACGGCCGGCTGGAAGAGTACCAGGTGGAGCATCCTACCCAGGAACGGCTGGTCGGCTCGATTTTCAAGGGGCGGATCCAAAATCTGGAGCACGACCTTCAGGCGGCGTTCGTGGACATCGGCCTAAAGAAAAACGCCTTCCTCCACTACTGGGACATGATTCCGGACGACGACAGCCGGCTGGACGATGACGACGAGAACCACGCGCCGTCGCGCCGCCGCCGGATCAACAACAAAGAGATCGAGGAGCGTTTCAAACCCGGCACCGAAATCGTGGTGCAGGTAAGCAAAGGCCCGATCAGCACCAAGGGCCCGCGGGTGACGGCGAACCTTTCGCTGCCCGGACGCTATCTGGTGATGATGCCCGGCACCAAGCTGCGCGGGGTCTCCCGCAAGATCGGCGACGCCCAGGAACGCCAGCGGCTGAAGAAAATTTTGGACCGGATGCCGCTGCCGGATGACGCGGGGCTGATCGTGCGCACCGTCGGGCAGGGCGCCAGCAAAGGCGCGTTCGTACGCGACCTGCGCAACCTGTGGGAGTCTTGGAACGTGCTGCAGGAGAACATCAGCAAACTCCGCGCCCCGGCCTGCGTTTACCAGGAGCCGGAACTGGTGGAGCGCGTGGTTCGCGACTGGCTCACCGAGGAAATCGACCGCGTGACCATCGATGACGACGAGGCGTTTGAACGGGTGCGCAACGTGGCGGCCCGTATCTCCCGCCGCGCCAAAAAGGTTATCACCCACTACGAAGGTCAACAGTGCATCTTCGATTACTACGGCGTCGAGCGTCAACTGGAAGAGGCGTTTCGCCGGAAGGTCAACCTGAAATCCGGCGGTTATCTGGTGGTTGACGAGACCGAGGCGATGATCGCCGTGGATGTGAACACCGGACGCCATCGCGGCAAAGGTTCGCAGGAAGACGCCATTCTGGAGGTGAATCTGGAGGCGGTGGAGGAAGTGGCCCGCCAGTTGCGGCTGCGCAACATCGGCGGCCTGGTGGTGCTGGATTTGATCGACATGAAGTCCCGCAAGCATCAAAACGCGGTTTACAAAGCGATGAAGCAGGCGCTGAAACGCGACCGCGCCCGCACCAACGTGCTGCAAATCTCCGAGCTGGGGCTGATGGAGATGACCCGCCAGCGGCAAGAGGAAAGCATCCTCTCGCAAATGTACAGCGACTGCCCGTACTGCAAGGGCCACGGGTTGGTCAAGTCGCCGCTTGCGCTCAGCGTGGACATCCAGCGTCAAATTTCCGCGCTCATGCGGCGGTTCCGCTACGAGCGCCGCGATGCCGTGGAACTGCAAATCGTGGTTGCCCCGTCGGTGCTTGACCGGCTGCGCAACGAGGACGAAGCCTTCTTGGTCGAGCTTCAGCGCCGTTACGGCGGCCGCCTGACGTTCAAGTCCGAACTGCACCGCCATCCGGAATCCTTCTGCATCGCCGAAGGCGAATCCGGCGACATTCTCTACTCCACCGGCGAAGCCAAACTGGTACCGTAACAACTTTAGCCAAACGAAAGGTTCTTGCTATGCAAAAACGTTACACTTTAGGTATCGACAGCAGCACCCAGGGCGTAAAAGCCTGCGTTTATGATCCGGCGGAAGACCGGGTGGCGGCAACCGCCTCGGTAAATTTCGGGGCCGACCTGCCCCAGTACGGTTGCCCGGACGGCGTGTTGCCCAATCCCGACCCGTTGGTTAAACAGTCCGATCCCATGATGTGGCTGGACGCGCTGGACATGCTGTTCGGCCGCCTCAATTCCGCGGGCGCTCCGATGTCGGAAATCGCCGCCATCGGCGGCGACGGCCAGCAGCACGGGTCGGTTTACCTCAACCGCAACTGGCGCGAGATTCTGCCCGCGCTCAACCCGGAACGCACCCTGGCGGAACAGCTCGCCACGGCGTTCGCCCGGCCCGCCGCCCCGATTTGGATGGACAGCTCCACCGGTAACGAATGCCGCGAGCTGAGCGCGCGGTTCGGGGGACGGCTCCAGACCGATACCGGATCGCCCGCGATCGAGCGGTTCACCGGACCGCAAATCCGCCGCTTCTGGCGGACCTGTCCGGAAGAGTACGCCAACACCACCGACATTCATCTGGTCAGCTCGTTCCTCTGTTCGGTGCTGATTGGCGGCACCGCCCCGATCGACCGCGGCGACGGCGCGGGCATGAATCTGCTGAACCTGCACACCAACGTCTGGGATCCGGAAATTGCCGAATTCACCGCGCCGGGGCTTATCAAGAAGCTTCCTCCGGTGCGGGACGGACGCGCCGGAAATCTGCACCCGTACTTCGCCAAATACGGACTGCGGCCCGGCATTCCGGTTGCGGTTTGGACCGGCGACAACCCCGCCAGCCTAGTGGGCTGCGGAGCGGAAAAACCCGGTTGCGCGGTGGTCAGTCTCGGCACCAGCGACACTTTCTTCGCGGCGATGGACCATTTCCACACCGACCCCGACGGTTGCGGCCATGTCTTTGGCAACCCAGCCGGAGGATGCATGTGCCTGACTTGCTTCAAGAACGGTTCGCTCGCCCGCGACCGGGTGCGGCGCGAAATCGGCGTGGACTGGAAATTCTTTGACGAGACCGCGTTCGATTTGACGCCGCCCGGAAATCTCGGACGGCAAGCCTTGCCGTGGTTCGAACCGGAGATCACCCCCCCGTCGAAAGAATTGGGCATCAAGGCCAATTTCGATTACGCCGCCGCCGCGCCGGAGGTTAAAATCCGGGCCGTGGTCGAGGGGCAAATCGGCAATATGCGCGAACACACGCGCTGGATCGGGGATTTCAGCGAAATCCGCGTCACCGGCGGCGCTTCCCGCAGCCGCGGCATCCGCGAAGTGCTGGCGGACATCTTCAAGGCCCAAGTGGTGCCGTTGGAGGTCACCGACTCCGCCGCGCTCGGCGGCGCGAAGCTGGCGGCAAAGGAGCTTGAATGAACAGACGGGTCTTTTGGCTGGCGGCGATGCTGGCGGCGGCGAACAGCGCGTTCGCGGGGGCGATTCTGAAAAGCAAAGTTTCAGTGACCCCGGAACGGATTTACGTAAACCAGCCGTTTGAACTCCAGTGCGAGATCACCGTTACCTTTGGAAGCGAGATGGAGGACATCCGTTTTTTCGGTTTGCCCAAAAACGACGCTTTCCGCTGGGAGCGCATCCGTAAAGTGTCGCAAACCCGCGAAACTATGGGAGACAACCTCCAGTCGGTAACAGTGCACCGTTTCGCCGTGGACGGCAGAGCCTCCGCGCCGGCAGACCTGCAACTGGCGTTGCAGATCAGCTGCTCGCTGGTGGAACGGGTGAACAGCGGACTGTTCTCCCATTGGCGGGCTTTCCCGCAGCAGTGCCAGCTCAAGCCGGTCGGACTTAAAGTGTTGGAGTTGCCGGAGACCGGCCGCCCGGACGATTTCAGCGGGGCGATCGGAAAATTCGCCTTACGCGGAAGTCTTTCCAAAAGCGAAGCCTGCCCCGGCGACATTGTTAAGCTAACCCTCGTGCTGGACGGCAAGGGGTGGTTAGGGGATTGCGCCGTGCCGCAACCGAAATCCGACCCGGCGTTCAAAATCTATCCGCCCAAGACGATTGAAAACGAACCGCTTAAACGGCGTACGGAACAAGTGTGGATCCCGCTCAACTTGCAAGCCACCGAGATTCCCGCCGCCAGTTTAAGTTTCTTCAATCCGGCCAGTGGAAAATACGAGCAGACCTCGGCCGGGCCGTTCAAACTGACCGTCTCGGAATCCGCCGCCCCGTCCAGTGACGGCGGGGTAAAGGTCATCCACACCGAGCTGCCGCCTGAAGAAACCCCCGCCGCAATCACACCGGTGAATCTGGCGGCGCTGGTTTCCAAGAAAAAGCAGTTGCCGGTAAAGGCGCACTGCGAGGCCCGGCTGGCCCCGTCGGCAAAATCCGCCTCGCTCTTCCAAGTCAGCCCCGGCGCAAAGGTCACCCCGTTGGAATCCGCCAACAACTGGGTGCGGGTGGAGTTCGGCGGTCGCCGCGGTTGGATTCCCGGCGACATGATTGAAAGCGGGCAATAAGCCCCGAAGCGTCTATGCCAAGATACGACGAGCAGATTCTTGAAGAGATTAAATCCCGGCTGCCCATTGAGGATGTTATCGGGAACCGGATCCAGCTGAAACGCTCCGGCAGCTCGCTCGTCGGCTGTTGCCCCTTCCATCAGGAAAAGACGCCGTCGTTCCACGTCAATTCCGGAAAGCAGTTTTACCATTGTTTCGGATGCGGCGAGTCTGGCGACATTTTCAAGTTCCTCATGCGGTACGAGGGGCTGACATTCCAGGACGCGGTGGAGCGGCTGGCCGCGCAGGCCGGCGTGAAACTCATCGTAACCGACAACCCCAAAGCCAAACTGCGGGCGCGGCTCTATGCGCTGAACGCCGATTTGGCGGCATTCTACCAGCGGTGCCTTAGCCAAACCGCCGAAGCCGCGCCTGCCCGAGAATACCTCGCCAAGCGAAAACTGTCCGACGCGGTGGTGGAAGCTTTCGGCATCGGTTACGCCCCCGCAAGGGTGAAAAACTGCCTGCTGACGTGGGCAGACAAACACGGTTACACCCCTGAGGAAATGATAGCCGCCGGAGTGCTGTCCGAACCGAAAAACCCCCGCGCGCCCAACGATTATTTCGATCGGTTTCGCGGCCGGCTAATGTTCCCCATCCGCGACACCCAGGGGCGCGTGGTGGCGTTCAGCGGACGGATTCTGGACGCCAAGGCGCATCCGGCCAAATACGTCAACTCCCCGGAAACCGAGGTCTTTACCAAAGGCCGGGTGCTTTACGCGCTCGACCGGGCCGCCGCCCCGATCACCAAGCACCCCCGGCGCGAGGTGATCGTATGCGAAGGCCAGATCGACGTAATCCGCTGCCACGCGAGCGGTTTTGACACCGCCATCGCCTCCCAAGGCACAGCTTTCACCCCCGACCACGTCAAGCTGGTAAAACGCTATGCCGACTGCGCGGTGCTGGTGTTCGACGGCGACAACGCGGGCCGCAAGGCCGCGCTCCGAACCGGAGCGCTGTTTCTCGCCGAGTCCATCCCGGTCCGAGTCGCGGCGTTGCCGCCGGGCGATGATCCGGACTCCATGCTCCGCGATCGCGGGCCGCAGCCGTTTCAAGAATTGCTGGACGGGGCGCGCTCAATAACCGAATTTCAAATTGAAACCCTACGGCGCGGCGAAGCGTCCCCCGATTCCATCGATGCGGTGAACCGCATTTCCCGCAAAGTGCTGGAAATGCTTGCCGGCTGCCCCGCCGCCACCTTGCGTTCACGACTGTTGCAGGAAGCCTCCGACCTGCTGCACCTACCGTTCTCCGCGCTGGAAGAGGATTTAGACCAGTTGAGAGAGCAACAGCAGAAACGGGCGGCGCAAAAAATCGAATGGGCGAAAGACGCGCATTCGGAAAGCCGGAACGCCCCAACCGATCAGTACGACCTACCGGTAGAAGATGCGCCCGATATTGCGGAAGATTTCGAACCGGGCGAAGTGCCGCCCGATCCGCCACCGCTCAACGAGCGGCTGCTTTGCGAACTGCTGATTGAATGCGAACACCAGCGCAACGTGTTGGAGTTGATTCGAGAGCATCTGCCGGTTGACATGGTGACGCATCCGTTTGCCCAAAGTCTCATGGAAACCATATTCAATGAACTCGACAAGGGCGAAGACCTGTTGCCGCAATTCTGCCAGTCCGCCGATCCGAAGTGGCAACCCCTGATCGCGGAGCTTACCGCCGGCAGCCAGAAACTGCTGTGCGCGCAGGAAATCTCTCCGGAAGAAGCGGCAAAAGACCTAATTACCGCGATTTGGATCGCGCACACCGAAAAACTGCGCGGCCAGCTCAGCAACGAATCTTCCCCGGAAAACGATGCGCAGCGATTGCGGCTAACCTGCCTAATCAAATCGCTGCGCAATCTGCCCTGGGATAAATCGGTCAAACTGATGCACCGCTGACCACGCGGTCGGCATACTAAAGAAAGATTATTAAAGTGCCGTTGTTATAGAGCAGCTTAAGCCCCTTCGCGTCTTTACGGAGAAGGAAACGGTTCTGCTCCGTCCACTCGTCGGAAACAAACGTCACGTCCGTCGGCTCAACCGGCTGTTCCGCATCGTCCAACGGCCATGTCACGACATACGGGCTTTCGGATTCCGACAACGCCTTCAAATCCTCGCGGCCCTCAAGCTTAATCGTCACCGTCGCGCCATCCGCGAAAGTCACGGTGTTCAACCCGCTGGAGAACGCGGATTTCGTGGACCACGCCCCGGTCTTGCCGGAAAGGTCGATGGTCGAACCGTCCTGCATCGTGCAGCCGTAAAAGTAATTGTGTTCCGCCGCCGGCTTGAACACGCCATAGACGTTGAACGCCGCAGTTCCGCTGTTGTTGTCCGAGCCGTACACCTGTTCGTAGTTGCGCACGGAAATCGTCCCCTTGAGGTTGAGCGCGGAACCCACGATCACATCCACGTCGGTCGCGTTCACCGTGGCGCCGCTCTTGGTGGATAACCACCCGCCAGACGTGATGTTCAGCGTGCCGTTCTTCACCGTCGTGTTGTAGAGGAAGAAGTTCTTGTTGTTTGTACCGATCGGCACGGTGAGCGTGTACCCGCCAAGATCCAGCGTGGTCGCGGAGAAGCTTCCGCCGGGAACAAGGCCGCAATTGGTCGTTGGGGCGAATGTTGAATTCGCCGTCAGCTCAATCAAATGAATCTCCCCGTAGCTGTCCGGCACATCGGCCTCGCAGCCCATCAGCGTTCCGCCGTCCAGCACGAACTTGTACACGGCATCCGCCTGCGCGTACATACCGTTCATCTTGAAGGTGGAACCCTCGCGCAGGACGAACGTGCTGCCCTTCGCGCCAAAGGCGTAGTTGCGGCTGTCGCGCAGATTGTAATGCGCCCCCAGAACACCCGCCGTCACCTCGTTGCCACCAGTGTACGGTTGTTGCGCCTTCGCCGCGATGAGCGTGCCCTCGCCGTCCTTGACTAACTTCACGTTACCGCCGATCACGACTGTGCTGTTCGTGATGTTGAGATTGCCCGCTACGTCCACATGCAGCTCCGCGCCCGCGTTTAGAGCGGAGTTGGTGACCGACGAGAGCGGATACCCCTGCCCCTCAAATCCGGCCACCTTCACCGCATGGCCATTCAGGTCGAACACCACGCCGTCCGCGAACGCGAGCTGCCCCAGAACGCGCAGATCGCAGTCCGCGCTGAACGTGACCGCCTCCGTGTTTCGCCCGGGAATCAGGCCCTCAACCACCTCGCCGACCAGATTCCGGCAGACCCAGTTGGCGGGAGAGGTCACATCGACGCTTTCCGCGGCGGTCCACTCCGCAGTCAACGCCACGTTCGGGGAATTCACGTGCAGTTCCCTGCCGTCCGCCGAGACGGAGAAGAAATGACCTTCCCCGCCGGACAGCGCCACGTAGTCGTAGAGCGTGCCGCCCGCCGGCAGCGCCACGTTTCCGAACGTTATCACCGCGTGCTCCTTCTCGGCAAGACCCGAGACATCCAGAACGAGTCTGCCTTTCTCCTGGATACAGAGGGTTCCCGTTACCGCCCCGGCAGGCGGCAATAAAAGCGTCGCGCCGTAGCCGATCGAAAGCGAATCCAACGTGTCAAGCTTCTGCGTAAGGTGCACCGTACCCGGACCGTACACGCCCAACTTGCCGGCGATTGGTGCCGACACTTGGCTTGTCACCCCCTCGCTCGCAAAGAAGCCGCCGTCGCCAAGCGTCAACGCGCCGCCTGAAAGCTCCGCGCTCGCCGTGAAGCCAACGCCGTCCGCCGTCGCGCCCTCGGCGGGCACGGCCGCGTCCGCGCCGAACACGCGGTACTTGCCCGCGCCCCACTCCGCGTCGCCCGCGCCCGCCCAACCGCACGAACGCGTCCACTTCGCCGCTATGCGGTCGCGGATCGCCTTGCGCGTGAGGCCAGAGACCTGAACGGTGAGGATCAGCAGCTCGGAAATCGCCCTGCCGCCGTTGCGGTCGTTGCACCAGCGGTCGGCGGAGATGGACGACGCCGTGAGATTCTCGTAAGAAGATATGTCGAACACATGGGCGCCGAACGGCGGGCGTTCGGTCGTCATCGACACCACGATGTTGTCATCGCAATACATCGGCCCGTTCTTGTATCCGCTGGCACTATAGCCAGCCGAAGCGTAGCACCCCAAATCGGATGCTCCGATGCCGCGGTGGAAATGATATGAGCTCGCATTCTGGATCACTTCGTTCTTGCCGTCGGCAAGGAAGAATGCTTCTTTGTCGCGCACAATGTCCATCGCCCAAAATATGGTCCGAACATTCGTGAGGCGCGTGAAGTACATATCGATGTAGGAACTGTGCGGCCCCATGAGGAAGGCAGGCACGCCGTTCGTGTAGCCGTAGGAGCCGGGGTAACACTCCCGCTCGTCGGATTCCTTGTAAAGCTTGGCCGGCTTTACGAGGTCCGCGCCGGTGCCTTGGTTCTTCCATCCCGTTATGGCGCCACCGGAGTAGTTGAAGTTGTCTCCGGAGGACGCGTCCACATGCACCGGAGCGGCGGCGATAATGGCGTCCACATATTCATCCGACGGACGCCACTTCTCCGTCAGCAAAGCCTCTATCCCGGTGCGTTCGGCATCGCCAAGCGCTTCAGAAAAGGTCAAGATCTCCGCCACGCGCTTACCGCCGTTGCGGTTGGAGATGTTGCGGTCCTGGCCAAGGGTACTCCATTCGCAGTTCTGGGATGAGCGCAGCGTGTACACCGTCAGCCCGCCGTTCGGCTCGGGATACTGCTGCCCCTGGTTAACGATTCTACACCCGTTCGCCCAGATTGCGCCGTACTTGTCGATATAGCTGTAAGCGGGGTTGGAATACTGACCGCCGATGCCACGGTGGAAACGGTAGGAGGCGTTCGGACTGTCGCCCAGCCAGAAGGCATGCTCGGCACGGTCGATCTCAGTCACGATAAAGACGGTGCGGGTGTTGGTGATGCGTGAGGCAAGCTTTAGGTCAATGCCGCTCGAAACGGCGCCGGCGTTGAAAACCGGCTTTTCGGCCACCGTGCCCACGGTACCGTAGTTGATGCCGTGATTCGTTCCCCAAGTCTCCCCGGGCGTGAAGTGGTTGTCGTTGCCGGAGAGGTCGTCCCACTGCGACACGGCGGTGTCATTGCCAACGATATCGAAGTGGAAACTAGAAGCCTCGGCTGCGTCGAAGTGTACCTGCGCCTTTCTACCCAGCATGAGCGTGGCCGCGTTTGCCTCCGACACCGAACCCGGCCACCACTTCGTCTTGAGGTAGCCTTCCACGATGCTTCGTTCTGCGATATTGAGCTCGCGGCTGAACGCCACGACTTCGCACAGCCGCTTGCCGCCGATGCGCCCGGAAATGCCCCGGTCGCTACAGATGTTCAGCACTTGGGCGGACGATCCCCAGCCCCAAGTGATGAGCTGGTAGCCGGTGGGTATCTTGTCCGTCTGCGGCGCGGCGACGACTCTTCCGTCATTCCAATACTGTACGGAGGTGATACTGTATTGGTAACGGTATGCGCCGCCGCTGTTGCGGTGGAAACCGTAGTTGTACGGCGCCGTTCCATTGCTGGGGCCGCCGAGGAGAAAGGCGTACTGTTCCTGGTCGATATCGACCACGAAGAACGCCGTCTTGATCTCCTGCGTCGATGGGAAGCGCATGTCGCACTCCGTGCCAACGGTGAAGAAGGTAACCGCCTTTTTACCGGCGAGCGCGCCGTCCGCAATCCGAATCACCTGCGGCTTGGTGGCGGTGTACGTGGAAAGGCTTGGATACCCCTCGCCGCGCATGTCATTCCACGTCTCAAGGCTTGTACCCGCTTCTTCCGCAAGTGTCGAGGCGTCAAACCAAAAACCGGCCTCTTTCGTCACCAGCTCCGGCACCTCCGCCGTACCGGCGGCTACCACCGCGGCAACTGCCGCAAACGCAACCAGAAACTTTTTCATCGCCACTCCTCGGGTTAAATCAAAAACCTCATTCACACCGTCAGCAACCCACATTGCGCGGACAAATGCGATACACATTCAATCAACAACATTAAAATAATACCACACCCTCAACCCCCAAAGCAAGAACAAGTGTCAACACGCCAAATCTTGATTTTCATCAAAGAAGATAATCGCAAACCGCTCCCGCGTTTGGTTCTGCAAACCACAGACGAATAATATACCTTTTTTGTGGTAATGGATTGAAACACGTGGTGAATCGTGGTATGCTATCAGCACTTGTTTTAATTCTACAAAAGGAATCACAATGGCCAGACCTAAAAAGAACGGCACNNNNATCTGAATGTTTGTATAGAGACTCCCCTCTATGAGAGATTAGAGAAACTGTGTGAAGACGCAGGCCAGACCAAGACTGTTGCCGTTGAAAGAGCATTGACCCTCTATCTTGAGGACTATGAAGAAAA
>DBXY01000033.1:29143-35067 GCA_002309765.1 Verrucomicrobia bacterium UBA1200 | reverse complement strand
AGATAAGCGCCGGAACCGTAAGCGGAGTAATCCATGCTCGCCGCCACTCCGCAATCGTAGGTCAGCTTACCGATAGCTTGCCGCTGCCCGGCGTTGGCGGACGAAGGGTTGAGCGGCATACTCGCCCAATCGTAAGTGCCGCCCAGCATGGTCAGATATTTGGACCTGCCGTCCACCGCGCACAATTTTTTCTGGGCCGTCACATTGCCGGTCGGATAAACGTGGTAACGCATTATCTGGGCCATCGCGGTGGCGACGCACCCGCACATATAATGGTTTGGAGTGTAATAATTATAGCAGTAGCCGTTGGCCACGTCTTCCTGATCCCATTTTGATTTTACCAGCGGTGACACCTTTACGTTGGACACGGAAGATTTTCCGCTCGCTGGTGCAAACGCCATTATCGCCGCTCGTTTACCGTTCAACAGTCGGCTCCATTTTTCCTCGTTGGCACTGGAACCATCTGAAAGGGCGGCGTCAATTGTCGCTGAAAGTAGCCGAATTCCGTCAACTGCGGCGGATGCCGTTTCCGCCGCCGCTTGGCGCGAGTGCGCGTCGGCGGCCAGCAAATCCGCAAGCGGCGAACCGGAAGCCGCGTTAAACGTCCCGGTTTCGGAAAACGCGAGAATCGGTTCAATCCGGGTGTCCGACGAGGTAATGACAAAACCTCCGCCTCCGAACGAAACCACATGCACCGCGTTGTCGCCGGGGGCATTTCGGAAAGTCTGCGCTCCGACGGCGGACCCGGTCAACGTCAAACCCATTGCCGCCCCGTCGACGACCCAATTCTCCGCTGCTGCCACTGCTTCGGCAACCGTGACCGTATCGGCCGACGAAACAACCGCCGACAAAACGGCAAACAATCCTATTAAAAATCGTCTCATCAACATACTCCGTAATTTCTCTTCCTTGTTTTTATTTTGTCGAATACGCGCCCTCAATCAAATCGCGCTTGGCCCCAAGCCGATTCGTCTCGCCTCTTTTCCCGTTGGCATATCCGCTCCTTCTGCTTGCATCAACTATCTGTGTCATCACCAATTGTACGACTTTATCAGGGTGATACCCCTGTTGAATCCGCGTTTATAAGTTTACGGTGACATTCCCTTCTGCTTCACGTTCCTTACGAATCTCATCAAGTACTTTGCCTTTATACTTGAAATATAACGTACCCTGAACGGGATGCTTACACCCCAAAAGGCACTCTGCAAGCTTAGAAAGCGAAGTGATTTCATTGCCAAATCTGATATGCCGATCATCGACGACAACCGCTTTTTTACTTTCATCGCCCACAAATACAACTTCCGCTCCAACGCCAATCCCACACATGCTGAATCGAAACGGACCGCGCCGCGCCGCTTCCTGTACTTCACGCGCTGTGTTCTCGTCTTCCATCTCGTGTCCTTCCGGCTTCATGCGCTTTAGACGGTCGGTCGTACCACTGATCTTTGCAATGCACTCCAATAAATGATATGCATCTTCCGCCGACATCGCATAAAACTCCTTGACGCGCTTTTTGCCGTCAAAGTTCTCAATCGTCCGTAAATCAGGATTGATGCTGTCTATGATTGCGTGAAGGTCTTTGTCGGTAAGCTCGCTTTCGACATCATATACCGCATACGCGCGAAATGCATACGGTATTGTTTCGCTGCGATTCAACTGCTTTAGCCGTTTCTCCAAATCCTGCGCATATCCTATTTTGACATATTGTGGAAACGCCGGATTCGTCAGAATGTAGATTACGCCTTTTCTTTTCATGTGAATGCTCCTTGTCAATACATAGACCCAATTTTATCAATTGTCACACAATTAACAATCCCAGGAATGCCATTCCCGAACGTCACGATCAAAACTCATAGTAATAGATTTATCTGCGGCGAGATCAGTCATTACCACTTTTTGCCTTCTTCTGCGTTTACCATACCATAAAGACCCGTTGGCGTCCCGCCTTAATGCCAAACCCAATCAACTGAACCATTTGACAATTCATCAAAAGCTCAGAGTTCGCATGTGTCATATCACCGGTAACCTATCGCTTACGAAGTCTTATATGGCACGGTACCATCTGGCTAACAGCCCTTATTAAGGAGAACAATAATAGTATATACCACACTGCGTCAGATTGCAATACTAGTGTGGCAGTGATTTTCCCCAATCTTGACGCGAACTGACCTCGTATTCATCCGGCCATGTGACGAGGGAGGGATTATGTTTAACTTTAACCATAAAAGATGGTATTTCCTATTCGCCGGGCTGGCGGATTTAATTGTCGCGCAAACTCTGGATTTGAAAAAAAAGCCGTAAACCGCACATAGGCGTTTGACTCTTGGCCGAAATAAGAGTATCATTATCTGTTAGTTGTTCACCGAAAAAGGTTTTTCGCAAGGAGTGGTATTGTGAGCATGATTGACCCGTTGCTGAAGTTGCAGGAGATTGACGGACGCATCCGCAAATCAAGGCAGGAGCAAATAGACATCCCCGAACGGAAGAAAGAGGAAGAGGCTCGGCTGGAGGCTGCCCTGGCGGTCTGTGCCGAGGCCAACGCCGCTTTGGCGAATGCCCAACGACGGGTCGAAGAGATTAAGGCGGCAATCACGGAGCGCCAAAACAAGACCCTTGCCTTGAAAAAAAGCCAGGCCACCCTTAAGGACAACAGCGAATTCAAAGCGTTCAATACCCAGATTATGGGGTTGCAGTCTGAAATCGAACAGTTTGAGCACCAGTTGCTGATCGCGGACGACGATGTGGTGGTTCCGCGTCACAACGCCGCCTTGGCCGACGCGAAACTGGAAGAGGAGCGCAAGGTGGTTGACGAATACGTCAACGAGCTGGAAATCCGCAAAAAGAAGGCCGACGAAGAGTTGGAAAAGGCCATGGCGGATCGCGCCGAGTATGAAAAGGAGCTTCTCGGGGACCCGCGTAACGCCAGAATGGTTACGGAGTACAACCTGCTGTTGTCCCGCGGGCGTTGGCCGGTTGTGGCTAAACTGCACCGCAGCGAATGTGTTTGCGACGGCTGCCATTTGCGCCAGACCGCATCGGTCGGACAGCAGGTGCGCCGTGGCAAGGAAATCGTGAAGTGTGAGATGTGCGGGCGTATTCTTTACGACGCCGAATAACCGAATCGGGGAAATTTCGCCGTGACCTTTCGCGGGCGCGGCGGGGAGAGTGACCGGTCGCTCCCGCGATGCGGGGGAGGAAAGTCCGGACTCCGCAGGGCAAGAGGTCCGGCCGTTAAGGCCGGAGGGGTTTCGCCATATCGGAACCCACGGAAAGTGCCACAGAAAACAAACCGCCCCGCGAGGGGTAAGGGTGAAAAGGCGGTGTAAGAGACCGCCGGACGGACGGGAAACCGCCGCCGCAGGGTAAACCCCCTCTGGAGCAAGATCAAATAGGGATTGCGAGACGCGGCCCGCGTCGGTCGCGCCGGCCAAAACGGTGCGCTAGCATTCCGGGTAGATCGCGTTAGATGAATGATCGGAGCCCGCTTTCGGCGGGTGAACAGAATCCGGCTTATTCGCCTCCCCGCCGCATCCGCCTTTTTTAGTCCATTGAGAAGGAGGATGCCATGCGTTCAACGATTGCTCTTTTAAGTTGTCTTACGGCCGCCGCAGGGTTTGGGGCGGTCACGATTTTCGATTTCGAAGATCCGGCGGAACAGGCCGAAATGCCGCAAATCAGCAGAACCGATCGGGTAGTCTGCGTCACCAACGCCTTCGCCACCAGCGGTGGGCACTCGCTGTTTTTTGGTTGCAAATCTTGGGAAAAGGGCATGGACCAATGGCCGTCCTTTACCATCACACCGCCCGTCAGCGACTGGTCAAAATTCGACCGAATGGCGGTTGACCTGGTAAACCTCGGCGACGGGGGCGACCGTTTCCACGTTTATTTGGCGGAAAAAGAGGGCCGAATCCAAAACGGGTTGCTCTGCAACACCACGCTTCCCGCCCACGGGTACCGCCAATGGATCGTGCCGTTGAAGGGCTGGCCAAAAACCGCCAACCCACACCGAATCTCCAGAGTGCATTTCTTTGCCAGCGAACCGCTCAGCCAAACGCTGTTTATCGACCGCATAACGCTGTTGGAAAAGGACGAAACGCCACCCGCGCCGGACTCGCCCAGCGTTGGCCGCGACCTGCTTCCGCTGATGAGCGCTCGGGTGGCGGCCAGCGAGGCCGAACAATCCGAAGTCCGCGCAAAAATGCGGCATCTCGACGCCTATTGGCGGTTCCGGGAACAGTGCAACCGGGCAGGCTCCGCAAACGCGGATATGCTGGTCGGGCAGGCATCCACCATGACGCACATTCTGCCGCGCGGCGAGTTCTCCGCCCAAGGCGCGCATCGGGTTAACCTCCGTTTGGCCCGTAACGAATCGGAGGGTGTCCAGATTCTGGTCAGCCCGGTTGACCATGACCTGAAAAACGTCAAGGTGACCGTAGGCGACCTTAAGCGCGAAAACGGAAACGAAATCTTTGGCGGCGCGAATTGGAGCTGCGATGTCATGGGCTACGTTAAAACGGAAAAACAGCCGCCCTACAAGGTTGGGTACAACGTCGCCACCAACGAAACTCCTGGATTCGTCCGGAAGTTAAAGCGTCCGGAGCAGGGCTGGTGGCCAGATCCGATTCTCAGCTTTATGCATCAAACCGATATCGCCGGACGCGATGTACAGAGTTTCTGGCTTCAGGCCAAATGCCCGGAACACCAAGCCGCCGGTGTTTACCAAGGCAAAATCACCGTGAGCGCTGACAACGCCGAACCGGTGACCGTACAGCTCACCCTTCGCGTCAACGATTTCGCGATCGGGAAAGAATCTCCGCTGCCGATGGCGATCACCTTTGCACCGGGCTGCCACCACGGGGAAGCCGACGACGCGGAATGGCAGGCGACCGCAAAGGCGATTCGCGACGATCCCGATTCGCCAATCAACGCCTGGAAGAAACACGAAACGGAGTGGGGGGATTTTCTTGCCGACCATTACATTACCATGGATTCGCTTTACCATCGCGGAACCATACATTTTGAGGTGCTGAAGCGGCTTAAGGAACAAGGTCGGTTGGGGAAATTCAACCTCGGCTACTGGCACTACTTCAACAACTCGGAGGGAGCCGAACAAAAATGGCGCGACACTACCCTTGCCTCGCTGAAAAAAATGTACACCCAGGCCAAAGAGTACGGGTTGCTCGATCACGCCTATGTTTACGGCTGCGACGAAATCAACAAAGAGTTTTTCCCTAATATCCGCCGGTGCGTTGAGATCCTTAAGCAGGAACTGCCCGGAGTGCCGATTTCCACCACCGCTTACGACCATGAATTCGGGGTCGGTACCGAACTCGACTGCATGGATTGGTTCACCCCGCTCACCCCGAAATTCGATGTCCAAAAGGCAAACGCCTCCCGCGCCAAAGGACACCAAGTGTGGTGGTACATCTGCTGCGGACCGCACGCCCCGCACGCCAACATGTTCATCGAGTGCCAGCCGATCGAGGCCCGCATCCTGATGGGAGCCATGACCACCAGAATGCGTCCGGACGGATTCCTCTACTATCAAATCTCCATTTGGAACTCCACGAAGTGCATCACCTCCGGACCGTTCACCGATTGGAACCCGCGCAGCTGGACAACATACCACGGCGACGGCGCATGGACGTGCGTCGGTCCTGACGGCATTCCGTTATCCACGCAGCGTCTGCAAAATTTCCGGGACGGCTTGGAAGATTACGCCTACGCCAAGGTGTTGGAAGCGCGACTGGCAAAAGCCGGGAACCGCGATCCCGAATGGGCCGGGAAAGCCACTGCCGCCCTGCAAGTGGCGGAAAACATGTTGCACAGCATGACCCTATACACCGACGACCCCGCCGCAGTGCTGGGCTGGCGCGACGAAATGGCAAACCTCATCGAATCCACCCCCAAAGCTGACTAACCTG
>DBXY01000033.1:0-28975 GCA_002309765.1 Verrucomicrobia bacterium UBA1200 | reverse complement strand
CATTTGGTGAAAGTCCGGGACGTGGGAGAAACGAATGACGTGCCGTTTTTCACGATGGATCTCGTGCTGAACGAGCATGGTGAACCCGAAACGCTTGAAAACGCGCGGCGGCGCGGCGGGATTTCGCAGGAACAGCTGCTCCGCTGGTTCCATGAGCTATCGGACGCACTCGCCTATCTCCATGCCCACGGGATCGCGCACCGCGACATTAAACTGGAGAACGTGCTGGTGGACGCGAAAGGGCATGCCGTCCTCTCTGATTTCGGAATCTCCCGGATTCTCAGCGACGAACTGCGCCAAGAACTGAACGTCACAAAGACCTTCATCGAGGGCCAAACCACCGGAACCCGCCCCGTGATGGGTACCTACTTTTATCTCGCCCCGGAAGTGCGCAGGGGCGTCGAGGCCACGGCGGCATCAGATCTCTACGCGCTCGGGGTACTCTTTTTCCGCTTTCTGACCGGCATGTGGTACGAACCGCAAGATCCTTCATCCTCCGCGTCTCCGTTCGACCTGCTGCTGCCGTTCGACCCCTTCTGGCAGGATATCCTTCCGCGTTTGCTCTCCGAAAATCCCGCCGCTCGAACTGTCACCGGGATTACCGCAACCGCATCGCGAATCCGATGGGGACAGCGGATTGTGCTTGGCGCGGTCTGTGCGGCGGTTGTCGCGGCGGGATTTTTGGGATGGTCCGTCTTTTCCCAGAACCAGACTCCAACCCCGACGCTTCCATCGACTACGTTCGACCAAGGCGTATTGCGTCTGGCGGATTTCGCGGATTTGGGCGGGGTTGATATCGGCGCGGTGACCTCATTAGTGATTTGCGGATCGGCGAAGGACATCCCCCCGAACACCTTTCAGGCCAGCTCGAACCTCTGTTCCTTGGTGGTGGAAAACGGGGTACGAAAAATCGGTAACGTGGCCTTCTTCGGTTGCCCCAAACTGGAGACGGTAACTATTGCCGACTCGGTCACCTCCATCGGGGCGTATGCCTTTGGCGATTGTTTCGCGTTGCGTGAAGTGCGTTGCGGCAGTGGCCTTAAGGAAGTCGGTCAAGCCGCGTTCGGCGGATGCCGTAGCCTTCAGAACATCTATTTTGCCGGCGACGCGCCGAATCCAACCGGCGTCCGTATTCTTGTCCGCACTCCTGAAACGCTGGTCAACCACGTTCGCCCTGACGCCAAGGGATGGGGCGACCGGTGGCCGCTCCGCGACAGCATATCCCGTCCTGTCCGCCCAACTGCCGAAACGTCCCCCCAAAAGCCATGAATATAAACACTCCGCAAACCCTGCTTCGGAAGATTGCCGAATATGCCAACGGCGATGACGCCGCCGAGTGGTCACGGTTTGTCGAGTTGTACACTCCGGTAATTCGCCAATTTGTAATGGATCGCGGCGACGTCACCGAGGCCGATGCCGCCGACATCGTGCAAGACATTTTTGTCCGGCTGGTCGATGTGTTGCGTACCCGCCAGTATCAACCCGAAAAGGGTCGGTTCCGCACCTATCTTGCCTCCATGGTCCGTCGGCTTCTGATCGACCGCCACCGTCGAGCGTTGGTGCGCGGGGGAGGTCGCGAAGTACCGTTGGACGAAAGGGAGGTGTTTGCCGATGACCCGACCGTGGCGGATATTGTCGATGCGCGGTTGCGGTTGGCCCGCCATGCCGCCGCTGTTGAGCACGTACTTACCCAAACCATGCTTGACCCGCGTACCGTTGCGGCGTACCGCGCTTATGCCATCAATGGCGAGCCGGCAAAGACCGTCGCCGACCGTTACGGGCTGACCGTCAACGCCCTCCGTCAAATTAAATACCGCGTAAATCGAATGATTGCCGCCATCGAATCACAGTATTAATAACTTATTAAGTTGGGTAGTTTGGTGGTGCGGTGGTTTGGTAGTTAGCCCGCCGCCCGCGCTTTGCACGGGAATGTTCATCTTGATAACTTTAACCGTGCAGAACATGTAGAGCGTGTAAATCTTTACGCCCTTTCTAGCAACTAATCTCTCCACGGTATAACAACGGTTTATCTCGCGCATAGCCGCGAAGGCGCGGAGATTATTTTACGCGCATCTACACGTTCTACCTTCGCCCGATTCAAAAAAATATTATTTCGGGCATTTCCCATTGCGGCAGCCGCGGGGAAATGATATACTATACCAAATTACTGACACCGGTGTTAGTAACTTTATAGTTAGAAAACCGTACGGCACAAGGAGGTGGACATGGATTTCTTTGGAAGGGAAGATGAGATTGCATCGCTTCGGCGCATTCGCGCGGATTCTCACGAATGGGCGCGGTTCACCGTTGTAACAGGACGCCGGCGCGTTGGCAAAACGGAGCTTATGAAACGTGCTTTTGGTGACGGCACGGACACTTTCGTGTACTTGTTAATCACGCGCCAGAGCGAACGAACTCTTTGCGAGACGCTCCAGTCCGAGGTGGAGCGACAACTCGGCACCCCTATGCTTGGGAAAGCGAGATCCTTCGCGGAGATATTTGAAAGCCTTTTGCGGGTTGCCGAGACTCGGCCCGTCACGCTTGTGATAGACGAGTTTCAGGAATTCGTCCGCGTGAACCCGGCAGTATTCGGAGATGTCCAGCGTCTTTGGGACGCCTACCACCGCAGTGCGAAGATTAACCTTGTAGTATGCGGAAGCGTTACGCGGCTGATGAAAAAAGTGTTTTTCGACAAAGCCGAGCCGCTTTACGGGCGTAATACAGGACATCTCAAGGTCGCCGCATTCCCCACTCATCTCTTGAAGGAGATACTTGCATCCGGCAAGCCCGGCTATACAAAAAAGGACTTGCTCGCGCTATGGTCGATTACCGGCGGTGTAGCCCGCTATGTCCAGCTGCTGATGGACGACAGGGCGTACACAAAAGAGAAGATGATCTCCACGGTATTCGACAAGGCATCTCCGTTTGTCGATGAAGGGCGGATCCTGCTTGCGGAAGAATTCGGCGGAGAACACGCAACGTTTTTCTCCGTCTTGTCCGAAATCTCCGCAGGGAAAACGAAATTCGGCGAATTATCTTCATCCATCGGACCGGACATTGGCACCTACCTCTCCCGGCTTGAACAAGACTACGGCATTATCCGGCGGCAGATACCGGCTTTCGAACGTATGGGTTCGCGCAACTCCGCGTATCGCATCGACGACTGTTTCCTGCGCTTTTGGTTCCGGTTCGTATTCAAGTACGGCGCATGGCTTGAGTTCGGCAGACGTAAAGACCTCGAAAATCTTGTTCTCCGGGATTTTGACGTGTTCAGCGGGTATGCGCTCGAACGGTATTTCGTCTGGAAATTTGCGACCGAAGGCGCATTCACGCGTGTCGAAGGCTGGTGGGACCGCAAAGGGGAAAACGAAATCGATCTCGTCTGCGAGGACGAACCTGCGGGCAAAATCGTCTTTTACGAAGTGAAACGCAGCGCCAACCGGTACGATGCCCAGCAACTCGCCGCAAAGGCCGAGGCGTTCTTCCAAAAGAACCCGCAAAAACGCACGTTGAATGTCAGCATGGGATGCCTCTCGCTCGATGATATGTGAGCCGAAATTACATGGAAGATCCCAACTTTTTTTAATTCCTCTGCTGAAATTGGGTTTGAGACACAAAGATCACAAAGATCGTAAAGAAACGGTTCTTCTTATTGTGGAAATGGTTTTGGGGGTGCGCTACGCACGCCACAAAAAGGTTGAGCATTTAGGATGGAATTGTTTTTAGTTCTTTTAAGCCCTTAATTCGTTGCAAGGTGACCACTTTTGATTGATCGCTTGAAATCCGCAACGGCACAATGTTCCAGACCGTCATACGCCACTCCCTCAAATGAGTTTCGGACAACGGCATTCTTCGATGTCGCCAACAAGAAATTTCCTCAACTGTGTTTTATAGGAATCATTCATTGTTTCCGCAATTATTTTTAAATCGGAGCGAAATGACAAGTCGGTTTCACAATGATCATCTTCTTTTTTGTCATTTTTGTTATGCGACATTACGGCACTCCCTTCATTCATCCAACGCGACGCGGAAGCCTGTGTGGTAGGCGGCATCGTATGCGATCCCGGAGGATCGATATTCGGACCTGCAGAAGTAAGCACTTTCGATAAAGCACCCGCCACGAATGACGTGATAACGGCCGCGAAGTTCCCCAACAGGATCGATAACATCCCTTTCAGGATAAATATCGTACCTGTCTGCACACCATTCTCTTACGTTTCCGTGCATGTCGTAGAACCCCCAATGGTTCGGCAACTTCTTCCCGACCGGGTGTATCGTTTCGCCGCTGTTCCCGCTGTACCACCCCATCTCGTCCAGATTGCCCGTCCCGCTGTAGGAGCCGATCGTCCCGGCGCGGCAGGCGTACTCCCATTCCGCCTCCGTGGGCAGCCGCATACTGCTCTTTTGTGCGCTGTTCACCTTGGCTATGAATCGCCGACAGGCATCCCAAGAAACGCCTTCTACTGGGACGTGGTAGATTCTTGATCGAGTGTTAGAGATGTTACCCCCCATGACTGCCCTCCACTGCTCCACCGTGACGGGATACTTCCCCAACCAGAACCCCTTAGTCAGTATCACCAGGTGTCCATCCCGCATGAACGAGCCGGGCGGACACCAGATGAAGTCCATGTACTCCCCCCCGTGAAGTCTGATGTATTTTGTGTTGGGCGGTACGGGAATAACAATTTCCGGTGAAGGTGACCTTGCGATACCCTCATCCGAGACAGACGCTGTCTCGGGCTCGCATCCCGCTTGACCAATCAGGATGTCGCGTCGCGAGTCGGAAATCCCCAAGTCCATCGCAAGCCAGTCCAAGGACGCCCTATCGGCATCCGTCAATACTCCCTTCGACAACAATTGCCGTACGCCGTTGAGGAAGAACCGCTCGCTTGACGTTAGACCGTTTTCAGTTGAACCGTCCCTAACTTCCTGAACAGTTGCGTCATTTCCTCCAACCGCCGAGCATTTCGCTCCGCATCCGGGGCAGGTACTGTAGGCGTAGCCGTACACCTCGCCGCATTTCGTGCAACGGTATCGTTTTGTTTTTGCGTTCTCCATCACTTAGTCCTATCGTAAACATCTTCCAACAAGCGTCAGTTCAATTCGACGAAATTGTTTTCCCACTCCATTCATTCATCCAGTGCGACGCGGAAGCCCAGATAATCACGGGTGATGTTTGGGGGATAGCGGTTGTTCCGGTTACTGGAGTAGCAGGAGGAGGCATCGCTGCACCAGCTCCCGCCACGAAATACACGACTACTACCGAAAGGCGGTTCAACGAGATTGGCCACATTCTGCAATGGATAATCGCCGTACCAGTCCGCGCACCACTCACAAACATTTATGTGCATATCGTGCGTCACTTCCGATATTGCGACTTCCACCCGCTCTTCGTTCTGGGTGTCTTTTTCATCATTCTTCATGGCATATTTTCGTCTATACTTCTCCATCTCTCCTTGAATCTTTCATATACTATTCTTGTTTCTTCTATTCGTTGGTTTGATGCTTCTATTTGTTGGTTTAATAATTCATAATATTCATCACGGTCTTTTTCCATAGCTTCTAAAAGTTCGGACTGACTCATTTCTGAAAGCCTTTTTCTCGATGCCGGCTTCCTGATATTATTTATCTCGCATCTCGCCTGACCAATCAGGATGTCACGTCGCGAGGCGTAAATCCCCAGTTCGACCGCAAACGAATCCAAGAACGCCCTGTCGTCATCCGTCAATGTACCCTTCGACAACAATCGCCGTACACCGTTGAGGAAGACTCGCTCGCTTGACGTTAAACCGTTTTCAGCAGAACCGTCCCTAGCATCCTGAACGGTTGCGTCATTTCCGCCAACCGCCTCGCATTTCGCTCCGCATCCGGGGCAGATGCTGTAGGCGTAGCCGTACACCTCGCCGCATTTGGAGCATCGGTACTGTTTAGTTTTCCCACCACTTGTTTTCGCCACGTTAACAACCTCCATTTCGTATCGTCAACAAAAGTCAATTCAACTGGTTACCTCATTTGTTCACCATCTGCACATGAATCATACGCGCAGACTCACCGCCAAGGCGGATCTGCACACCGTCAGCGAGCAGGATTGCCGACTGTTTGGGAACCGGTGTTCTCTTGCCCATGTCCACCATGTCACAGTCGGATTCATTACGCAGATACCAGTTCCCCTGATGGAATTGGAAACAGGCTACCGGGCGTTTTTCCGCATCCGTCAGTTTCTCATTCCTTTCGACCTTGGGATCGATATGCCATCGGTACAGGCGTGTACCATTGTACACCATCACCCGTTTACCAGAAAACGCATATTTCTTTCCCGAAAGATGATAGAGGTTCAGCACTGGGAGGGAAATGTTGTAGGGCGTACCGCAGAACGGGCATTTCGGTTTTGCTGCGGAATTGTCGAACACGAACCACTTTTGATCGCATTTTGCATTTCGACATGGAATCATCAAGTCCATCGTCTGTATCAAGGCCTCTTCCCATTCGAAAGCTTGCGGACGTTTGGCGGGATTGTGTAGCCCGTCGATAAACGCGCGTTCAATGAGCGGTCTCAAATACGGTCCCAGTACCGTGTAGGGCAGTTTGTCAAGGTCTCTCCAAGGAAGGAGATATCGAAAACGTGAAGGAGGTTCGTTTTTCCTCACCCATTCCACCGTGTACCGGTTACAGGTGTCCATGGGGTTTTCGATGAAAACCGCCTTCTCGCCAAACGCAAGCAGCTTGTCGCGCTGTTCATCATTCACATCCCATATTTTCTTGCCTTCCAGCGGATGCCGGCAAAGAAGGTACATGTAAATCAAGACGGCGAGTGCATGGAGGTCTGTCTCTTTACACGGGAACTTACGATTCTTGTCTCTTTTTGGAAGCCCCATTGTTGCATAGACTTCGGGCGCGATAAAACCGTCCGTTCCGAGTACGTCCGGCGGAAATTTTCCGGGCACGACGAGTCCGTCGATGTCGATGATTGCGACGGATGACGTAATGGGGTCAATCAGCACATTTTTGTACGACAAGTCCGAATGTGCCAATCCTGCCATGTGCATACGGCGGACACCCCTTGCCAATAGCATACATATATCAAAGTATTTCCGCCAGTCTCCCGTCTCCCGACGGTCTAAGTTGCAAAAACGATGCCAAGGATTGGTGAACCACTCGCCCTGTTTTTCACCGTGCTTGAGGTCAAATGTCGGACTGCCATACCTAAAGAAAAATTCCTTGCGGTATGCGGGAACAACCAGTCCGATTCTTTTGCCATCGCGTATCAAATCGTATGGCCAGCAATAGACCTTTTCCCAGTAACCTCCGCCGTCCCCGCCAAACATCCCTTGTCGATACCTCCCGACAAGGTTCTCTAGTCGCTCAATCGAGTTTGCGTCCTGTTGTTCCCTGAAAAATGCCACGACGTATGACTTGTCCGGCGCGAAGTAAACATCCTTCATAACGCCTGACGCCGGCGTGTCCGTCCATATGTATTGATAGGTTTTACCGGAAACAGCCTTCACGGTAACACACTTCCCGTTTTTATACATTGCCAATCCCATCCTTCACGTTCAATTCCCTTAGGCCCGTTTTTTGAACAGACTGTTCGACATTCTTTCCCATACCGCTATGCGGATAAATCGCGATAAGTGTGCGATCATCATAATGGGAAGTAACCTCAAATCCTAACCATTGCCATAGGCGTTCGGCATTCACATCGGCGTTTTCGGACGGGGCGATCCAGGCTGTTCCGCCGTAGGATCCCACCAGTCCGTCTTCCACGAAATGTCGCCACTTTTCAAGTGTCGCAAGTCCAGCATCTGTCTCGAACCACGGATCAGAGACACCGTCTGACATTAAAAACAGAATCAGTCGTTGCGTCTCTTCGGGGGAAAACCGAACGCTTGTCAAACGCGAGGCATAAAATGCCGACCAGTTCGTTGCCGCCTTTTCCCAGACGCTGGACATTGTAAGAAACCGCGTACCCCCGCAGAACTCCCCGACATCGGGGCGTGTCAAGATTCTAACGTTGTCGCCTGTATAACCAGCGATTACGCCGTCACCTATCGAAAATGCAACGACCCGTATCCCGCCGTCATCATCTCGTTTCACTGCTGCAATCAGAATCGTTGTGTTGAAGTCTTTGATTACCCATTTCCGTTCTGGATTCGCTGCGTTAGAATCCTTGACGAACGAGTCGATTCTGCTCATTGCGTAATAAGCAAGTTGGACTAACATTTTTCCTACCTTCCCACCGGGAGATGTGTCGTCATCCATTGCCCCCTTCCACAAAGCTTCTGTTACGTTTGCCCCGAATTTTTCCCGGAGGACGGAGATCGCGATTCGTGCGCCTTCGCGTGAAAAGCGGGCACTTCCCGCACCATCTGCTAAAAAGAAAGCGTATCGCCCAGTTGCCTCATCCGCCCAGTACCCCATCTCATCATCGCGAAAAGTCCCTTCATGCTCATGGGAACGTCCTCGGCGGCTGGCTCCGATTACTTGCCAACCGGGTAAATTTACCGCTATCAAGTCCTTGTGTCTTTTTTTTAGCCTGACATAATCCTGATCAAACACGATCTGATTATCTTCCGGCTCCCTCTTCTGCCATAGGGATGAAAGATCTGGATTGACCGAAAGCTGGAAGTGAACGCAAGCACCATTGTTGTACCGTATAGGAATGTCCAATTCGCCAGCCGTCTTCGGGATTATTCGGATTCCGCTTTCGGTTTTTATCGTCTTCCACTGGTCGGTTTCGTCGTAATCTTTGTCTAACCTAATATCTTGTTCAAGGGGATAGTCAATAAATGCTGGTTTTTTACCGAGGGTCAAATTAGGCGAAAGGCGGATCTTGGCTGGCAGGACGGCTGCGACTTCTTTGATATGGCTGTCAAGTGCCTCCCGTGGTTCCTCTTGTTCTGTCCTGTTCGAGGAAGGAGTCTCTGTTTCCGTTTTTTCAGAAGGAATTTTTTGTGGAATCCCGTTTTTGCCACAGAGATTGGACTCGGATGGCAAGGGCGAATCCGTCGATCTTTGGGGGAAATACGGTATGTCGTCAGAAAGTAGAGGGTTGGCGACTTCGGACTTCTGTTCGCCGTTTGATTTTCCGGAACCATCACACGATTCCTTTTCTGGTATAATAAACACCAGAATTTTTTGGAGCAGGTCACGAACCCAAATAAACATTGCCATACCCTTTTGCAACTCTAGTTTATCCCGATTCCGGCGATAATGCCCGTCTCGCCGGAATCAGGATGCAGATACCTCAAACTAAACGATTGTTAATTCAGGCGGCGGCGGCGGGAGTTGACCAAGCCCAGTCGCACCATCCCCCTGTTCGTTAATTCCCTTTGATGTCGTCGCGATGGAAGCGGTAACCCACTTAAAGAACGCAGACAATCTGGATTTGTCGGCTGTTGCCAGTTCAACAACACATTCGGGCGTAACCTTATCGAGAAAATCCTTGTCGGCATCCGGTCCGGCGGCACAAGAGACGGCGGCGCCCCATTTTTCCGCATGGAATTCGGATATCCCCTCTGACAGCACATCATCGTCATCGGTCGGTATGCCATCGGTCAAGATGAAAACCATCGGTTTCCAGTCACCTTTCACCTCGGTTGTTGTCTTGATGATTTCCTTCTTACGGCAATCGCAAAGCAATTTAAGGGCTTCTCCAAGTGCCGTGCATCCACTGGCGGTGATTTCCGGAAGTTGGAAGGAAGCCAGATCGGTCAGCGGGACAATCTGCTGTGCCCTGCTATTGAATGTGATAACGCTCAGATAAGCGGTCTCAAGTGCACGCGGTTCCTTGCGTAACGCATCGACCAGCATCTGCAGGCCGCTCTTAACGGACTCAATTGGTTCGCCGGACATCGATCCGGAGACATCAACGAGCATGTATACGGGTAGTCTTCTCATGACTCTTTCTCCTTGTTTTTGACCTTACAGAATGTCCAATTCCGTAAGGGATAAGTTTTCATCACACATGAACCTGACTTTGGTTCTCGACTGCTTCAATGTCAATAGGAACTCGGCATCTGCTAATCCTCCGACAGGATAAGGGTGAGAAATCAAACGCAATTTTACATCCACATCAGTTTTCCTGGCACTCACCGCTTGATTTTCGCTGCTGGCAATTTGCTTGGTCCAGAGAACATACTCCGAGTCGCCTTCAGTAAGTTTGATCGGATTAACAGGTATAATCGTTATCGAAACACACTTGCCATTGATTGTAACTGTTGAAATTTGATTAGAATTATTGTGAGTTATAACGAACTGGTATTCTTCAGCTTGAATATCTGATTCCTTTGATTCCCCTAAGGGGCTTAAGCGGATTTCACCGATATATCCTTCTGTATAATAGATAGCATCACTCATTCTTTTACCTCCTTGCTTTGTCGCTGTAACGTTTCTCAATTACCTGGTAGAACTTTGCCAAATCAGGATACAGTCGGTTCTCGGAAACATCTAAAAGTTCAGACATCTCTTTTACCTCTTGTTTTAGTCGCGGTGTTATAACAAGAATGCCAATCTGCGCCAAACCCTCTGTTGCTGCGTTCTCATTCGCGTAGTCCGCCTCCGAAAAAGTGACCGATAGCGGCTCCTTGTTCTCTCCACATCCGAAAAGGAAGAACTCGCCAAGCTGCGCCGTAATTCGAACATTGTTGTTTACCGGCCGGACACACCAGACTTTTTTGATGTCACGTTGTAGATCCTTCGAAACTTGGCTACCCGCATCCCAATAAAACCCTGCTCGTTCGTTTTTGCACTCATACGCAAGGTATTCGAGATTATTCAGCGTGACATGTTCGGGACGAATTCGTGCAAGATTGCTGAGCGCAACTGTAGTGTCACTAGTCGAGTATTTGACACGTTGTTTGTTTACCCGGTAAATGCGTATAAAACCATTGTACTGAGAGGATTCATCGTTGCTCAATCCAGGAAGGGTAGCCATCCCTAAAGCTGTTGTCAATTTCGGAGTTACATCCAAAAGTCGTGTCGGGATTTGGTAATGCTGCATCCGTGTTAAAATCTCAAAAGTCGTTTCGCCGCGGGGAAAATCTTGGGGATACAGGCGAATCGTTTCATTGAAAATCTCATGCTCACGCATACGAAATTGATTGTCACGAAGAAGATTCGGCATAGCTGGATCTTGTGGGGGGAATGGACTGTTCACGGGATGATGATTTTTATTCTCGCCACGAAAATAATAGAGGACGGAAGTATCATCGAAATACCGCTGATCCTTTCTTATGCAATCAATAACAGCATCGAATGCTTCGGCAATAGTATCGGTACTCCCTACAGTCATACTATACTCCCACCACTTCACAGCTTCTCCCACTTGCTCCAGCGCATGCAGGTCATGGCACCGCTGTACTTCTTGACGGGCCAGGCTTCGCAGGGGGCGGATGCCACCATTACCGGTAAGCGTACGAACTTGGGGTCGCGGCCAATGAATACTAGTTCGCGTTCGCCGTGCCACCAGCGGCACGTTGCGCATTTCTTGTGCGATATCGGAACATCAAATGGCATTGCTACTCCTTCTCTTCGCTTAACGCGACACGGAATCCGGTGTCCCAACTGGCGTAGGTCGGGACATCGCCGCCTCGGCTGGCGGAACGCCCCCTTCCCGCTGGGCTGAACGAACTGCCGCCGCGCTTTACCCGGACGGCATTGGGATCGGTCGCGTTAGATGTGTCTTTCAAGTCCGCGCACCATTCCCACACATTCCCGTGCATATCGCAAAAACCCCAATCGTTCGGCGGTTTAAGACCTACGGCATGCGTCTCTTTGCCGCTGTTGCCGCCGTTCCAGCCCATTTCGTCAGGATCGCCGGTTCCCGCGAACGGCGTGTCCGTTCCCGCCCGGCATGCGTACTCCCACTCTTCCTCCGTCGGTAGCCGCATACCGCACTTCAATCTTTCATTCACTCTTTGGACAAACCGCTGGCAATCTTCCCAGGACACCTTCTCGACCGGGCGTTCCCCGCCACTTCCACTCTTGAACCGTGACGGGTTGTTTTCTATCACGTCTTCCCACTGGGCCTGGGTTACCTCGGTCTCGCCCAGCCAGAAGCCCTTTGCCAACGTAACCTGATGTCGGGTCTCGTCTTTGCCGCGCTCCGCCTCCGTTTGGGGACTGCCCATCATGAACGTTCCCGCCGGGCACCAACGGAAACGCATTACAACCCCGCCGGGCAGGGTTAAGGTTTTCACTTCGCCGGGCTTTAACGTTTTCTTCGCGGTTGCCGCGGACGGAACGGCAGGTTTTCCATCCGTCTGCCGCGCTTCCAGCGATGCGAGTCTTTTTATGACGAGTTCCTGCTTGAGCCCGGTCGGCAGTTTCTCTTTCAGCGCCTTACGGTACCATTCGGCCGCATGGTTTTTGAACAGCACGGCATCGTTGGAAGTGGTGTAGTCCCACCAAAAATCCCCGGCGGTCAAGGAGTTGACCGTTCCCGTAGTTAATCCAGATTTCTCGAATGTGGCAATGTCAGCAAATTCTTGGCCTAGCCGCGAGAAATGTTTGAGCGCGGACGGCCAATTGCCCGCCAAAACATAACACTCCGCCAGCCTCCGCCGAAGGCGCTTGTCGGCAGGACTTTTCTTGAGGACGGGTTCAATCTCCTTAATTTCCCGTTTGGCATCCACAATCCGTTTCGCCTCGCTATACAAGGCGTAGATGCTGGGGGCTTTCTCCTCTTTCACCCCAACCAACGCCGGAGCCAATATTTCGTAAAGAGTTTCAACCGGAATCTCCTTGACCTCTTTTCGCAGCAAGTCGATAGCGTCGCCAGCCTTGACAAATTCCCCGGCTCGGGCATACAGGAGAAACGCACCGCGCAACAATAGGTATTTTGCGGCTTCGCTTTCGGCGTTGGCGGCCAACCTTATGGAAACCTCCGCCGCTTCCGCCGACGATTTTTTCTTGGCGTTTACGTCGGCCATCGCATCTGCCATAAGCTCTTGCACCATCGGTTGCGCTTTCGTGATTTCTTGCGCGGTTGGCATGGATAAAACGTTAATGGCGGCAAGCGCCACCATTAACGTAATCATTCTATTAATCCGGCTAATCGTCATGCGCACCATCGTCTCCGCATCGCAACAAAAGAACCCTACCATCACATAGTGAATATTATCGCGCATTCTGTGGCGAAAGTATATGGGCGCAGTATGGGCGAATTATGGAAAAAACAGGTTTGGACATTCTTGCCGCCTATACGATTGACTTTAGTTTTTTGGACACGGGGTCGGGAAATTCCCCATACGGGAAATCTTTCGTGATTTGTCCGGAAAACATCCATTGGACTTGGAAATGGTCGTCCCAGTCCGCTTTTTCATAACCCGATTTCCGGCAGGAAGGAACAATCCGGCACCGCGTTCCGGCAATTTTGGACAACCATGGCTCGATTCGGTCCCGTACCTGCCGCATTTTTTCCGATATGTTTCTGATCCCAACCGTTGAGGTTATCCACCGGTACTTGCAGGATTTGCTGTTCGCGAATATCTGGTTCATCCGCTCTTGCCAATACCGTGGTTCCAACTGGGGGCCAAAACCGTTCAACGCCAAAACCACCATTAGACACTGTACACCATCTGATATCGAAAGCGGCTTTGCGTTCCCAGATGATAATGTGACGGAAGTCTCTTCAAGATTTACGGTAATCTGACTTTTGCCGCTGGGATCGCCGGATTCAGTAAATGTCCGCCCCAAGGATTCCTCCCTTAAAATCCCCAAAACAATTTTTCTGATCTCGCCGACAACGTCTGGCGATGACAAGATGTTTATCACCTGTTCCTTTAATTCGTCACGGCCTTTAAGCTTTCTTCCCACTTTACAACCTCCGTGGCGGAGTTTGTGCCGTCAACCCTACGGCACTCTTCCGCGTTATACTTTAATACGCAGATTTTTGAAAATAATTATGCGAAATAATGTAAAATTTTGGCTCTAAGAAGAATTTTGTGGAAACTCCAACGTGAATCATCATCCCATTCAATCTGCGGCTCGCCGAGGACGGCTCGCCCTACCATTTGACGAACCTTCAAGTGGGGCGAACCCTCCGGGTGAGCCGCTCAGTTCAGATGCATTCCACAAAAAGCTAGATTCCTCGCTTACGTTCTCACGTGGGACCGCCGGGAACCTGTAAATCTCCGCGCCTCTGCGTCTCTGAGCGAGATAAAAACAGTTGTTATACCGTGGAAAGATTAGTTGCCACAAAGGTCACAAAGATCTATACGTTCTACACGGTTAAGGTTGTCAAGATGAACCATTCACGCGCGAAGCACGGGTGGAAGGCTACACTGCCAGCATTGCCATAGGAACCGCATAAAACCCTTCGCCGAATCGCAATACGTCTTTCCCTGTATATAGCACAATGCCGGTGAATCGGGACTTGGACATCTTGGCAGAAAACCATTTGAGGTGCTTAAAGTCTTCCGGCCCCAAATTGCTCCCCGCCTTTACTTCTATTCCCAAAAGGTCCCCGTCATCATTTTCCACGATAAAGTCAATCTCGTGTTTATCGGAATCGCGGTATTGGGTGATTGTGTATTCTTGATTCAGACCGGAAATGGCTGCAAGCTCATGATAAACCCAAGTTTCCACCAGTTTGCCGCTTCGATCGCCGTCAAGATAAACTTGCTCCTCCTTCCATCCCAGCTGATTAGCAACCAGACCGGGGTCAGCCGCAAAATATTTTACGCGTTTTCCGATTTTGGCGTAATCACTTCCCGCCCATGCGGGTACCGCGTCGAAAAGGTATAATGCACCCAGCGCTCCAAGGTAATTATCTATCGTTACTCCGGACAATTGCGCGGCCGTGCACAGGGTTTTCCGGTCAAAAATTTTCGCCGTGTACGCCAACATCCAATCTACGACCTTCAGCAACGCTTCCGTTTTCCTGATTTCGGTTACATCCCGGATGTCTTTCATAAGCAGATCGTCAACGTAATCACGGTACCACCCCTTTCGTGCCTTTGGGGAGAAATCCAATGTTTCTGGATATCCTCCCTGAAAAGCGAGATGGATTACCATGCGCTTGTCAAGTTGATCGAATCCACCAGTGAAATCTCTTAAAAACGCCCGCTTAAGAAAATTGCCGCTTCCGCCCTTCAGTTCACCCAAAGCAAGCGTACGCAACCGTATTGTGGCAAGCCTGCCTGCGAGGGAATCTTTCACCATCTTTGCGAATCTAAGGCTGGAACTTCCTGTCAGCAAATATTGCCCTTTTGAACCATCACGATCCAAACGGATCTTGATGGCGTCCAGAATTTCCGGAGCCTTCTGGACTTCATCAACGACAAGCGTCTTGCCGTCAGGTCGCGCTCCGTCGCGTCCGCCGTGAACCGCAAGGTGACACGAATCCGCACAAATCTGCTATCCCGTCACATTCCCGTGAGCGGCGTTAGTCGCGAACAAATCCGTTTGTTTTTGGCCGCAAAGGGCGCAAGGAACGCAAAGGTATGGAGATAGCCAACCCTGCAACCCGGACGCGACGGAACGCGTCTCTCCCTTTTACGCGAGAGTAACAGTTGTTATACCGTGGAAAGATTGGTCGCCAGGAGGACGCCATTGATATGGTGGCGATGATCTGCTTTTAGACCAGGTTTACAAGATTAAGATTTCCATCCGTTTCACATAATCCTGTCAATCTTGTTAATCCTGTCTAAAAACTGCGTAACCGTAGTGATATCAGTCTTTGCGACCTATGCGCCCTTTGCGGCAAAAAATGTTGAGAAGTTGAGCGCGAAGGAGAGGGTGTGTTGGCGTGAACCCCACACCGCTTTTTAATTTCCGGACAGGATTAACATGATTTACAAGATTTAGGTCGTACGGCCAGACCACACGCTAAATTCGCCATGTCAAACTCTGTTGAAATCAAAAAGATGTCTTTGAATCTGTATTAGATTTGACCAGTAACTGGACAATAATTGGTCAGCATATTAACCAAAACCCAGCAAAAAGCTATGTTTTGCGGGGTTTTCGCTTTGGCACGGATTTTGCATTAGGAGGATGTCTTAAACAAAAAACCGAAAGGATTGTGTTGCCATGGAGAATAAAACTGAAGCGTTCGAATCGGACGAGGCGCGGGGGATGCGCGAGTCAATCGAGGAGATGGAAACCGAGCTTGCCGAACTTGACCGCGACATCGCGGAGGCGGAGAAAGGCGAGAAGGGCGAGATAAGCCGGATCGCGCTTAAGAATTTCCTAGAAATGCGCCGCCATACCGTCGATATGATTGAGGACTTTAAGGAGCTGTACAGGGTTTTGCTTGAGAGCGAGGCGCTGCAAAGACGGCTGGAGGGTGTCGAATGAGTACCGGAGTCGAAGTGTATGGGCGAGGAGTGGTCGGTTTCTTTACCCGTCTGGTGGTGGACGCCGTTGACACGGTGGCGATGATCTGCGACTGGTTCGCGGGAAAATTCGACTGGTCTCCAATACGCCTGCTCGTTGCGCTCGTAATCGGTATCGCGTATGCTGCGTCGCCGATCGATATCGTCCCGGACACGATACCGTTTGCCGGATGGATTGACGACATACTCGTGATAACCGCAGTTGTGCGGCTCGCGCGGATTGATTTAGAACGCTACCGCCGTTGTACAGGGAAAATCCGGGAGTAGTCATGAACAGGTTGGTGAAAACGCTAATGGGTCTCGCTGGATTACGCTTGCCATTTGCCGGAAAGTGCCCGATTTGCGGAAGCGCGAAAGTGAAGAATGAGATCCGTCAGCCGATGGGAATGATTGTAAAGGACGGTCCAACGGTCGCCGAAATGAAATGCCGCAAATGCGGCCATCGCTGGAGTGTGCCGATTCGGGTCGGCCCGTGAATAGCCGCAAAGCCACAACGCGTGTGAAATGAAAGAGGAGTTTTGAGATGACTGAGTTTACGATACCGATAATCGGGAATCTGCTGGAGAGTTTGTCTGCGGAGTTTAGAGACAAGGTTAAACCCTTTGCCGGTTGTGTTTTGCGCTGCGATCTGGCGTTTGGCGCGAATTTTACCGGTGGCCGATTTTGCCACACGGGAATATATCTGGGCAATGACGAAATTGCCGAGATTACCAACGTGGACGGCAAGGCCACACCGCAAATTGTAGATCCGCACGACTTTCTGAACGGGCAGGGGACAAACTTTCTCCGTACCGGAATCAACATCTACATCGCGACCGACGGGTGCGGAAACGCGCTTGGATCGCCGGAAATTTCCGAGCGCGCCCGCACATTGGCAAACGCCTGCCAGGGGAACCGGGAATACGATCTCATCGACAACAACTGCCACAAGTTCACGGTGCGATGCATAACCGGCAAAGTGCCAAGAGAAGCAAAGCTGAGCGACCGCGATGTGGCCCGCTCGCTTAAACGCAAATTTGGATGCCAATGCGTGACTTGGGAACCGACAGGTTTCGGACCTGGCGACTTTTCGTTCGAAGATTAGGCATGGCAACCACAACCCACAACCAAAGAAGGGAAACCGAAAATGAGCAACAGTAAACTGACCAGTGAGGAAATCATAAAGGCTATCAAGCGCAAAAAGGACAGTCTGGATGATTTGGATTTTGACGAAACAATAAAGGTGTCCAAGAAGGAGTTAAGCGATATCTTAAAGAACCTCTTGGATGACGAAACCGAAAATGCCGAAACACCGGAGAAAACAAGGAAAGACGAAGAAGAAGATGACTTGGAATCTGGCGATGACATTGACGATAATGAAGAGGATGAAACGAACGAGGAAGGGGAAGATGATACCGACGAAGATGATGATTGCCACAGTGTCGGAAGCGTCATTGGGGCCGTGGTCGGCGGTATCGGCGGTTTGATCGTTGGAACCATACTCGGCACGGCGCTTTTCGATGATTGACAATTCGATGCGTTATCGGGTATCATTCTGTCCATGAAATCGCTGGTATTGACTGGATGGGGATGGAAGGAATATGCGGTTGCCGCTGCCGCGGCGCTGGAAGCGCTCGGCGGCAACGCAACCGCACGCGGCATGAGCAAACGACGGTTGCCGGAGTTCATGGAATCCGACGCGGCAACGTGGCAACGCATTGTCCTGGTTGGCCTTGGCCTTGGCGGCGATGTGGCTAGGCTTGCCAATGCGCTAAAAGCGTTGAAAGGCAAGACCAGGGTCGTTTGGATCAGCGCAATCCCGATGAACGAATCTCATAAGAAAACGATTGCCCCGCTTATGAAGGTCATAGAGTGCGAAGGCGGCCCGTTCAACGGTTCGCTGGTGAAAGCCGTGAGCAAAGCTTTCGGGACCGATGTGTCGCGATTCCTTCCATACGCTTACGAAAAGGCGAAACTTCCAAAGTCAGTGCCGCCCTACCACGAGCTACTTTCGGCGGCAATGTTCGCGTACCGGTCGTATCAGGATGAGGCTTCGTATTCGCAAGCGATAGAGGTGCTTGCCAAAGGTGTCCCAGAGGATGGCTGGCCCTCAGAGTTGAAACGGCTTGTGGACCATTACCGCCGCTATGGGCATCGCGAACTGGTCGGTAAGAGCGAGACGATGAAGGAACTGCGCGGCTATATCGAACGTATCGCCGCTCATCCGGAAGCGCGGGTAATGATTCTAGGCGAAAGCGGCACCGGAAAGGAGACCGTGGCGCTGCAGATTCACGCGCAGTCACCGCGCCGTAACGAGCCGTTCTACGCCTTCAATTGCGCGAGCGTGAATCCCGAACTTTTGGAAAGCAGGTTCTTCGGTCACGAAAAAGGCTCGTTCACCGGCGCGGACCGCGAAAGGCCGGGGCTGTTCGAGCTTGCCGACGGGGGAACGCTTTTTCTGGACGAGATCGGGGAATTGCCGCTGGAGGCGCAAGGGGTATTGTTGCGCGTGTTGGAAGGCGGACGTTTCATGCGTGTTGGCGGCATGAAGGAAATCAATACGGATGTGCGTCTCCTGACCGCGACCAACCGCAACCTGTCGGAGCTTGTCCGTCTGGGGAAATTCCGCGAGGATCTCTTTATGCGACTCAACGTGGTGCAGTTGCGGGTGCCATCGTTGCGCGAACACAAGGACGATATCCGTGATATTGCCGACAACTGGTGGTTTGACCGATTCAGAAAGCATCTTTCGGATGCGCAGATTTCCGCGCTCAAATCATACAACTATCCCGGCAATGTGCGGGAGCTGCTGAATCTGCTTGAACGCGCGGCAGTGTTGGGAGAATCGGATTTCGCGCTTCTGCTTGAAAAGCACCGGGAGATGAACGCAGGGCTGTTTGACAACGCGCCCCCCGAAGTGCCGGACGTGGTGCCGGATGAGCTGGACGAGGCCATAAGGAGACACATCCAGAAGGTGTTCAACAAATACGCCCAGAACCTATCGAGGGCATCCACCGCGCTCAAGATATCCCGCACCACGTTACGCAAATACATTCAGTGACACGCGGACAACTCACTCCGCTTTGCCCAGGTATGGCGGCATCAGCTCTACGGTATCGGAACCAGAGCACTCGACGAAAAACCGCACGTAATCGCACTTTTTGGGCAGGGTGATTTTTCGGTTGACCTCCACCGCGTCGGCGGATTTACCCTTTGGGCGCAACTCAAACTGGTCGGTGCGCAGACAGCGGTACTCTCCGTCATCCTGATTGGAGTATGCCTCGGTTCCGGCCATCAGCACTCCGGAAGATTCCGCGCCTTTCAGGGCTTTGACCTTAATCCGTACCGCTTTGGTGTCGGTACCGCGCAAATCGATAATGGCGGACTCGACCCGCGCCTTGCCGGGTGCGCCGCTAATAATCCGCAACGTAATTTCGCCATCGCGCAGACCGGTGCTGAACCGTTGGGCGTTTTTGTCTTCCAGCGCATAACGCCAACCCGGAAGTCGCCCGTTCGCATCGGCCGCCGGCCACGGCGGCAACAGATTCTTGTCCGTCGGCGTGAGCGGATATGCAATGCTGGTGGTCAGTTCGTAATCCGGCACACGCACAGCATAGGACGGCTCGACGTTGCTCCGTCCCGCGCAAAAGGCGGCGATCAGCGCCACCGCCGCGACCGCCCCGGCGGCGATTCCGGCTATTAGGGCGACTTTCTTTGCCGGCAGACGAAGTTTTTTTATGGTTTCCTCAACCACCGGTTTTGGGGTGGTCGCGATTGGTTTCGGCGTTTCGGGAACCGGCTTTGCGGCGGCGGGTTTGCCGAACGCCGGTTTTTCCCGCAACGCGCTATGCTGGCGCCGTTCTTTTTCCAGCACCCAGCCGTCGCTGTCGCCCCAGCCTAACCGTTCCATTTCGGCACGGTAACCGGCCGAATCGAAAGGCAACTGACGGAACACCACGCTTTGACTGGAACTGTCGTAAATGCAATAGGTGGAACGACACTCGCCGGCGCGGGGATACCCCACGCTTCCGGGGTTCACAATGAACCGTTTGCCCGGCTCCAGCACAAAATCGGTCGGCGGCAGATAATGCGGCTTACCGCTGGCCCCGAGCACGTAAATGCCCGGCAGATGCGAGTGTCCCACAAACATCAACGCGTCCTTGCGCACCCGCCACGACGGCAAAGCGCTCTCCGGATCGGTGATGTAGTTGAAATACTCCGGATGGTCAAAATCACCGTGGGTACAGCAAAAACCCGGCTCTTCATGCACATACGGCAATCGCCGCAACCAAACCAGCGCGGATGCCGACAGCCGACTTTTGTGGTCTGCCACCGCCACCTGCGCGCGTTCGGAAAAATCCGCCGGATCGCATCGCCCGCACACGGCGGCGTCATGGTTACCCATCAGCGTTACGTTCACGTGCCGATAAACCGACTCCAACACCTCCACCGGCTTGGGACCGTACCCCACCACATCGCCGAGGCAGATTATCTTGTCCGCCTTAAGGTCGCCGATGTCGGTAAGCACGGTCTGCCAAGCCGTGAAGTTGGCGTGCAGATCGGAAACGATCGCGTAACGCATGGGCCGCTGCCGATTTTCAGGTTAGGTGAGCGACCACGGGCCACGCGGAGTACGGCCAAGCAATGCCGACGCCGCCGGATCGCCGATAATCTGCTCCTTGTCCGGATTCCACTTGATCTTGCGACCAGTGAGAATCGCGATCTGGCAAAGGTGTCCAACGCTCGCTGAACGATGGGCCACCTCAGCCGGAGTGATGGAAGTCTTCCGGTTTTTCACGCAGTCAATGAAGTTGCGGAAGTGTCCTGGACTGTACATGCGAACCTCACCAGCCTCAATCTTGCTGTCGCGGATGGCGGGTTTGGAAGCGTCGAACCGGCCGCGGTCAACCCAAACCCAGTCACCATTTTCGCCGTACCAGGTGGCGCCGCTGCGAACGCGGGAGCTATCCGCCACCACAATCTCGATGCCATCGGCGTATTTGCATTCACACCAGTAGTGGGTGGGGGAATCGTAAATGCCGTCGATGGGGATCTCGCCGTATCCCTCAAAGGAGACCGGGCCGGAGGTGTCGCGATCCAACCCCCACTGGGCGATATCGGCATGGTGGCCGATCCAGTCGATCAACTGGCCGCCGCCCCACTCCAGCACCCAGCGCCAGTCCCAATCGCAAATACCGACATATTTACGGTACGGCGCTGGACCGAGCCAGAAATTCCAATCCAACCCTTCCGGCACCTTGGCATCGGGGTTGTACCGGTTCCGTATCGACCGGCCGCTGGGCAGGCCAACCTCGACGCGGACGATCTTGCCAATACGACCGTTGCGGACCAGCTCAACCGCGCGGCGCATTTCGCCGCTGGAACGCTGCCAACTACCGGTCTGCCATATTCGCCCGTTACGCTTAACAGCGTTGACCAGTGCGCGACCTTCCAACAGATCGTGGGTGAAGGGCTTCTCACCGTAGATGTCTTTGCCGTGACTGGCGGCGAAGGTGCCGACGAAAGCGTGCCAATGGTCAGGCGTGGCGATCAGCACCGTGTCGATGTCGTCACGGGAACAGACGTCGCGGAAGTCCTTGAACATCATGCAGTCGTTGTTTTTGTAACGGTCGTCAACCCGCCTTTTGGAAGATTCCATCCTGGGCTGGTTGACGTCGCACACGGCACGCACCACAACATCGTCCATATTCAGGAACTCGCCCATGTCGCCGTTACCCTGGCCGCCGCACCCGACCAATGCCATGGTGATGCGATTGCTGGGGGCGTTCTTACCGAAAACGCTGGCTGGGGCAATATTGAACGCCGAAACCGTTCCGGCGGCGGCGCAACCCTTGAAAAATCCTCTGCGTGAAATTTTCATCGTAAAAACCTTTCTGCTTTAGCGGAGGGTGTCCGCAACCTTGGAAATTTGCTCGACAGCGTTCTTGTCCAGCCCGGACATGAGCCGCAACTCGTGGATGGACCAATACAAACCGTCCCGATCGCCAGTGCATACGAAGCGGATGAACCGTCCGGTGGCGGACATCGGGATCTCAGTAACATTCTTCGTATTGCCGTCGACCTTGCCTACCGGGCCGCTCCAAGTTTTGCCATCGGCGGAGATAAAGGCCTCGCAACCGTTCGGGGTATCATTGGCCGAGCTGGTGGTGTCGAGGATTGCCTTACCAACAGTATAGGTAGCACCCATATCAACCACAAACCACATTCCGCTACGCGACGGAGTGGAGCTCGACCAGCGGGTGTTGCCCTTGCCGTCAAAGGCGTTCTTAACATCGCGCCCGTTGTGGGACGCCGCCGCCCGCCATTTCCGGCGATCGATCTCTTTGCTTTCCCCGCCGTCGCCGTTCTTGACAAACCGGTCGAAGACTTCCACATAGGCCTTTTTGGCCGAAGCGCCGCAAGCGGGATCGGCAAACATTCCTTCAAGCGTCTTGAACGCGCCCAACCCAGTGCTGCGGAAAAGGTTTTCCGCCACGCGGGTACGGTCGGAGTCTGCCGCCAGTTTGAACAGCTCGGTGATCTTCGCGGGGGTTTCATTGCCAGCCTTGGCTGCGATCAGCCGGTTGGCGGCCCGCAAAGCATCCTGACGCAACTCGTTGTTTTCCTTATAGCACTTTTCTATCTCAGCCAGCGGAGCCAGCGAATCCCACTTCGAAAGGGTTTCCAGCACCGACTGCCGGAGTTGGGTGTCGCCGGACTTCAAACCGCCGTAGAGCGAATCCAAAAACGCATCACTGGCGTAAGTACCCATATTGTCGGCGAGCAACCGGCGAGGGGTGTCGCCGCATTTCTCCCAAGCGGCCTTGAACTTTGCAGTCCGGTCATCCGGGGTGACATTGCGGGCGGCGGCACGGATGGTGTTACCAGCCAAGGTGAGTTCCGGCTCCTGCACCAGCGGCAACCAGCTGAGGTACAGATCCAAGTTCTGCTCGACGGCGTTTTTGCCGAGCGCTTTCCAACTTTCTTTGCGGATTTCCTCATTTTTCGACTGCAACAGCGATTTCCACTTCGGAATCAGCGCCGTTTCGGCGCGGTCGCCGAGGATGGCGATCAACGCAGGGTTGTTCTCCGCCTGAGCGATGAGTTTCGGGCCAATGCCAGCCATATTACGCAACGCCAGTCCAACGGCGTTGCCGACCGAACCTTCGCGACCCAGCATGGAGACCAGCGTTTCCGCCTCTTTATCACCACCGAGTTTGCTAACGGCGGCAACCGCCTCAAGCACGGTCGTCTCGTCTGCGCTGGCGAGCTGGGCGGCAATGGCGGGCAAAGCGGCCTTATCCCCGTTGTCAGTGAGACGTGCGATAATGGCCGGACGGTCAACAATGCTTTCGTCCAGAGCTTTAATCAGGGACGCGGTCTTGACGCGGCCGGCTTCCCGAATCACGGTTTGACGGACCAGCAGGGATTCATCCTTTATGGCGGTGTCGAAGAATCCCGGATTTTCAAGCATAAGAGTCCGGGCGGCGGTTGCCCGCAGGTATTCGGGCAATGCGGCATCGCCATAAACCGCCTTCGCGGCGACGGTGTTACCGCCGGCGGCCAGAGCCGCTCCCAACGCGGTTTGACGCGCATCTTCCAACGCGGGATTTTCGAGTTTGGCGGAAAGCGCTTTAACCGCCGCGGCATCACCGATCCGGCCCAAGGCGCGAATGGCGGCGGTTGCTACGTCACAATCAGGATCGGCGCAGTGCGAGACCACAAACGCGGATTCGCCGCGGATGGCGAAAGCATTTAGGATTGAACACCGCAGTTCACGGCTGGCGCCGTCCCAGCAGCCCGCCAAAGCCTTGGCGGCGGCGGTACCCGGGGTCTGGGCAAGCAAGCTTACCGCGTAAAAGCTGGTTTCGGCCGATTTCGTGCAAGCCGCCACCGCATTTAGGTCTTTTGGCGGCTGACGTCCGATAAAGAAGCGCAATGCGGCGTTCTTGGCGGCGGCGGAAGCGTCCGGCGCGGAGAGCAGCGTGTTGGCGGCCTCATCGGCAGTGGCGAAAGCCACCTTGTCGGAATAGGTGTGGATCGCGGCATCTTGGAGCTGGTTGTACACCGGCAGTTCGTCGGTGGCGGCCTTCATGTTCGCGATGGCGGCGGGACAGAATCCGGTCGGGGTGTCGTCCGCGTTGAAATCGCCCAGCGTGTAAAGCAGCCCGCGAAGCATGTGCGCGCCGGTGGCGGACTGGGTCCAACCGCGGGCATCGTGCCCGAACGAAGAGTAGAACACCCGTCCTTTGCCGTAAGGGCGTATCCAAGACACGGCGTAATCGTTATCCGTGCGGCGCTGCCCCTTGGCGTCATGGGTGGCGGGATCGTTGAGGTCAAGCGACACCAGCACACGCAGTTTGGCGCGATTGTAGAACGGTGGCTGCTGCATATAAATTTCGTCGCTTACCTTGAAATCCTTGCCGCCGAAAGGCGCGTTAATCGCATTGCCGGCATCGTCCAGGTGGAACGCCCAAGTGCCGCCGGATCCCCAGGGATGGCCCCAGAAACGTCCGCCGACCATTTCCGCCGCCTCGGGGGCGTCGTAGAAGTTGTCCGCCCCGGCGTGCATCACGGCCAGGCCTTTGCCGGACTTGACAAAGTCAATCAGTCCGGACACAATAAAATCATGTTCGCGGGTTTTGAGCTGGGTGGTGTTGTTAAGCACCACAGCATCGTACTGCTTGAGTTTTTCCGCCCGCAGATCCTCGTAATCGTTGGAGAAGTCTGCCGAGAACGCTCCGGTCAGCTGAGCCATTGTACGGATGGCTTCATTACATCCGGCTATGCCATGATGGTGTACGAAACCTTCGGTTTTCCAGAAAACCAGCACCCGGTGCTTGGTTTTCTTCGGAGTAAAGCCCAAATCCTTTGTTACAATCTGCCGGATTTGGTCTTTCTGTTCGGCGTTAAGTTCCGGAATATTTTGGGCGTGCGTCGGCAGAACCGTAAAACCGGTTGCCACTGCCGCCATTGCCCATTTCAATAAACTATTACTCATAAAACCCCCATTAAAAGGTTAAACAAAAAACAACAGCATAAAGTGTAGCATAATCAGAACTCCGATTTCCAGCACAAAACAGACCTAATCGCGAATTATCTGTAATAAGGTGCTGGAGAAAATCGAATTCTTCATTATCAAATTGACGGTTAGGCAAACAATCTGATAAACTGCGCTTGTTTTTTCCGGTAGTCGCCAATTTACCTAAATCTGAACGTACGGAAAGGATTTGGTCAATGTTTACGAAAACGGACAAGCTGCGTTATGCGAGTTTAATGTTGATAACCGTATTCGCTTTTAATGCCTTGCAGGGTGCCGCTGAAGAATACCGAATGGATGAGACGGAGCGGACACATTCGATCGGCGACAGTTATCAGTACGATCTGCGCCCTGGACTGCGTGTTGCTTGCCGGGTGCGGTTCGACGCGCCCATTGAGGAACAGGGGCAGGCGACGATTCTGCAAAAAGGCGGCGCGAACTCGCCGGGTTCTTTCATCCTTCGTGTGGACGGGCCCAAAGAGGGGGTGAAATTCAGCTTTTTCGTAAACCTCGCGGGAACGCCTGAACCCCGCGTTGTCGTACCCATAAAGCCGATACCGGGCGAATGGTATGAGGTTGCCGCCGGTTGGGACGGAACCAACAGCTGGATTACGGTGAACGGACAGACCGCGACTCGGCGTCGTCCGGGCGGACCTACGCCAATCGGCTGCGTGGGAGAACTCCAAACAGGGCCGATGCTCGGCACTGTGGCGGATCCGACGGTAACCGGCCCCGCCGCGACGAAACCACAACCCGACGATCTATCCATTGCCCCCGGATTCCGCATCTCATGCACGGCGACCTTCCTTGCGCCTCCGGAAGGGGAAACCACAATCGCATACAAAAGGGAAGAGTATTGGTTGCGGTATGACCGGCGGAAAGACGATGCGGGGGCTTTCAATTTCTTCGTTCTCCTCGACGGCAAATGGGAACCGCGTTCCTCGTTTAGGACCGATGTCGAACTCGGCCGCGCTTACCGACTCTCGGCCGGGTGGGACGGCTCCGAGGTAAACGTATCGGTCGATACTGTGACCGGAAACCCATCAAACCGAGGCGGACGTTGCAAACCATCCGACACGCCCCTTCTGCTCGGCACTGAAGGGAAAATCGCTGTCACGGATTTCTGTATCCGCAACGAACGTAAACCGATTGTGTCGATTGGTGAGTTTAGGACCCGCGAACTGATGCCAACCGTTGGAGTACCCGCGACTTTGCTGGGAACGATTTCCAATATCGGTACCGCCCTCACCGCCTGCACTCTTGAGGCTTCGCCCGTTGACGGCGCAAAGGTCTCACCCGGACAAGTCGCCTTGGACGGCATCGGCGAGTACGTGTCCATTCCGCTCGAATGGGTAATCGATCCCGGTACGAACGGCATCGTGCACGTGGATTTCATTTTGCGGCAGGGCGAAAAGGTCGTCGCAAAAACGCGCAAACGCCTAATCTTCATGCCGGAAAAGGAACCTGCCCTCTCGGCAAAGGCGTGGAACCCGCCGGTTACGCCCGGACGGACCTTCCATGTCGATTCGAAGGATGGCGACGACTCGCGCGACGGACTCACCCCTGCGACGGCATGGAAAAACCTCGCGAACGCGGTCAACCTAACGCTTGGTCCCGGCGAACGGTTGCTTCTGAAACGGGGAAGCGTTTTCACCGATGAACTTCGGGTATCGGCGCGGGGTACGCCCGAGAACTGGGCAGAAATTGGAGCATACGGCGAAGGTATGCGCCCGCAAATCCGCCGTACCCGCTCGATTAACGATCGCTGCGGGTTTGTGCTCAACCCCGCATACCTCGCGGTGCGGGACCTAATTTTCTGCAACGCCGGGTCGGGATTCTCGCTTATCTGTGAAGAACCGGGCAGCGGGCATTTGCTTGTGGAACGGTGCCTTTCGCACCATATAGAAGGAATCTACCGCTTCAACTCGCACGGCATTCCGGAGTGGCGAGATGCCCGCGGCGCACCCGGTCCGGGTGGCAGCCGGTCCTGCGGCATCTATGTGGGCGGAACATTCGCCCGACACACCGTTATGCGAGACTGCGAATCATACCAGTGTTCAAGCGGGTTCAGCGTGAACGGGTTAGATGCGTATGTAACACGAATGTTTTGCCATGACAACTATGCCCACAACACCTCGCCCCATCCCTACAATTGCGCCAGCCGCTCATGGATGACGGACAGCATATTCGACGCATCCGGCTGGCATGCGGCGGCAGGGACGATGGGCGTAATGCTCGGGGGAAATTGCGGATTCGTCATCCGGGGTTGCCACTTCCTGAACCAGCCCGATTCCGGGTCGCCCGACCAAGGTGGTATTGACTTCGAGTGCGGAGGTGAAAACTGCCGCGTGGAGGAGTGTACCTTCCGCAACAACGCCGGTGCGGCGATTGAGGTACTTGGGTTAATCCGTCCCCAGACGCGCAACGTTCACATCCGACGTTGCAAGTTCGACCGAAACAACTACTCCCGCAAGAACGGCCCCGCCGAGATCCAAGTGTGGGGCGGACCCGATACGCCGACCGACATCGCTTGTTCCAATGGGCTGATAGAAGATAACGGTTATGTGCTGATCCCCGGCATACCGTTCTACGTCAACAACTCCCCCACCACCAATGATTGGACCCTCTCCGCCAACCGCGAGTTTGATTTTGCGGAGGAATTGGATCGCGCCTATCCTGCTGTTGAGCCGCCCGTGATCAAAATCTGCGGCGAAATCTGGATCGACCGTACCGAAGCGGCGCTCGACGCTACCGTGTCCGGTGACAATACATTCCTGGAATGGGAACAGACCGAAGGTCCGGCGGGAGTGGCGTTTAAAGCCGGCAACGCCGTTCGCACGAAGGCGGATTTCCCTGCCGTGGGAGATTATCGCATCGCGCTCAAGGCTGACAACGGCACATTCTGGCGCACCGCCCGCACTGCGGTTCATGTGCTACCAAATGGCGCCAGGACCTTTAGGGCGTGGGACTTTGCGAAGAATCTGGATATGCAGGGCTGGCGTGTGGAGAACGCCGGAACCGATTACGAGTTTCTGCAGAACAAGATGGCTTTTTGGAATTCCAAATCCCATCCGGTGCGACTTGTCTGCGGCGACTATCTGGTCATCGCGCTGAAGGAGACGTCCGAAGCCTGTATCGTCACGCCTGATGAGATGGACGTGGGGGTACAGTGCAGCGCAACCCGCGCCAACGCGATGCGCATTAAGATGCAGAACCATACCGACTCAAAGCGGATGCGGCTTTGGTGGCAGACCAATAGCTCTGCCCCCTCGTGGGAGGAGAAGAACACCATCGCCTTCGATGTTACCGCGATGGATGACGATGACACAATTTACACGGTCTCCTTACCGCCGATTGGGAATCTAAAACAACTAAAACTTGCCTTCTCCGCCGACGGCAAAAAAGTGACCGGTACATGCCGTATCGATTACATTTGGCTGGGATCACTCCCCAAAGAATGAGGCGGTGAATAAACTATTTCCTGTAAGGTCGGAATCACACGAGTCCATTTTTGATGCTGACGGTATGCCTACCGCCAGTGTGCCGAATTCTCATTCTCGCGTAACCAGTTGTCGCACTCACTTTAACCTGAGGGACCGATTGTCTTCAGCCCGAAATTCTC
>DBXY01000045.1 GCA_002309765.1 Verrucomicrobia bacterium UBA1200 | reverse complement strand
AAGCCGTCCGGGGCGCGGGAGATCGTGACCGTCTCCCCGCCCGGGGCGGTGACCGACGCCAGCCGCCCGTCCGCGCCGAAGGCGTAGGCGGTGCCGTCCCCGCCCCAGACCGTCCCCGCCAGCGGCGAGCGGTCGGACCAGTACTCGCGGCTCACCCGCGTCCCGAAGTCCGGGACCCGGACCTCGCCGGGCGCGATGAACGCCACCGCGTTGGTCGCGACGCGGTACCGGGCGGTCTCCGAGACCGCGTAGCCCCCGGAGATGTTGCGCCCGGAGAACTCGGCCACGTCCCCGTCGGGAAGGTAGAGCAGGACCGAGCGGGAAAGCGGCACCTCGGCGTGGACGGGCCGGTTGGTGACCGCCGCGCCGCCAGGCGTGACCGTCACCGGGCCGGACTCCCCGGTGACCGTGACGCCCCTGGTGAGGCATACCAGCCGGAGGTCCCAGCTGTCGCGCCAGCCCTCGCCCAGCGTCAGGCCCTCGGCATGCGGGAAGCGGCTGTTGTAGTAGCGCCGGAAGGCCAGGTCGACGCCAGGGCAGCGCACCAGCACGTCGGCGCACTCGAACGCCACCGCCCCGGTGGACACCGACACCGGGTCGCCGGTGGTAACGTCGGGCTTGACTTTCCCGGTCGGCTCGTCGGCAACGCCCGGGGGCGCGTTGTCGGCGGCGCAGTACGCGATTTCAGCATAGGAAAAAGAAATAATCAGTGGGAGTATAATGCACCCAACTATACTTGAAACTGAAAAACTTTTTGTCTTTGCCAATAGAAAAAACATGATAAAAATGTTACATAAACATTGATGTCAGGTCAAGCCAATATTGGGACAAGATGAATAGAAAAATTGATTTTTCGGAATGACAAATTTTGATTTTGACTTACAGGCTGGAAAATAGGATAATTACGCACGTTTGAAACCGAAGTTGTAAGCGAAGGCAGGTTGCAAGGTGATAGTTGACCCCAATCCGTTGAATTTGTGTACCACACCCTGGTTCTGGTCGGCGTTTTTGAGCTGGGTTATCGCCCAGACGATCAAGATGACGACCGGGTTTATCAAGACCAAGCGCATCGATTTCCAGTATTTGGTGAGTACCGGCGGCATGCCGAGCGCCCACTCGTCGATGGTCTGCGGGTTGTTTGTTTCTTTGGGGCTGGCTCTGGGATGGAGCAGCCCGGTGGTGATGCTGGCGGTTGGCTTCGCCTCCATCACGATGTTCGACGCCGCCAGCGTGCGGCGTTCCGCCGGGCACCAGGCCCGGGTGCTGAACATCATGATCAACGAGCTTTTCGAGCACCACAAGCTTCGCCATGTGCATCTTAAGGAGTTGCTGGGACACACCAGAAAAGAGGTCTTCGCGGGTATGGCCACCGGAACGCTGGTGGCGACGCTGGTGACTTGGTTGTGGCCGGGCAAATAGTTGTGAGGGGTTTGCCGTGAGTGACCAATCGCAGGTTTTGGAGATTATCCGGTCTGGCGAGGTTTGCCTGGGTTTGGACGATGCCACCGGGGTTGAGGTGATCGCGACCATGCTGGAGCAGGCCGCCGACCGGGGGTTGTTCAACCCGGAGGTCTTGCCGAAGGTGTTGCGGGCGGTTCTGAACCGCGAGCGCAGCGCCTCAACCGCCACTCCGGAAGGGGTGGCGTTCCCGCATTGCCGGTCATTGTACATCGATAAGCTGTGCTGCGTGATCGGGGTGCACCCGAAAGGCATTCCGTTCGGCGCCTCCAACGGCGCCCCGACCACGATTTTTGTGCTGATGCTGGTGCCGCAGGAGGCTCCTTGCGTGCACGTGCAGCTGTTGACAAGACTGAGCCGTTCGCTGCTGGAGCCCGCGGTGCGTAACGAGATTCTGGCCGCCACCGCTCCCGATCAAGTGATTGACACGCTCTTGAAACACGCCGAAGAGGATAATTAGAGATGAGACCGATTTTGCTTTCAGGAACCGACGCTTTTTCCGCATTTCGTCTGGACGCCATTAAATCGCAGCTGGCGGAACGGTTGCCCGGCGCGGACGGAACCGCGATTGACGCCAAGTTCATTTACCTGATTAACGCCCCGGCGCCGTTGGACGGCCAGGTGCTGGAACGCGCGATGTCGCTTTTGGGCGCGACGGGGGAAGCCGCCGGCGGCGACGGCTTTTTTGTGACCCCGCGCAAGGGTACCATCTCGCCGTGGTCTTCGAAGGCTACCGATATCTTCCGCAACTGCGGCATCGACGCCGTGGCGCGGGTTGAGCGCGGGGTGCGGTTCCGCATCGAGTCGGGCGGCAAGGTGCTGGGCATCGCGGATTTGGGTGACGCGGCCACCGTCCTGTACGACCGCATGACCGAGGGTATTTACGATTCTCTGGACGATTTCTTCGACCGGCTGCCGCCCGCGCCCGGACGGGTTTACGATGTGCTTGGCAAAGGCATCGCCGCGCTGGAGCAGGCGAATGTCGAGAGCGGATTGGCTTTGAGCGCCGACGAGATGCGCTACCTTTGCGACAACTACACCAAGGCGGGGCGCAATCCCACCGACACGGAACTGGTGATGTTCGGACAGGTCAATTCCGAGCATTGCCGCCACAAAATTTTCAATGCCGAGTGGATTATCGACGGCGTAAAGCAGGACAGTTCGCTGTTCCAGATGATTAAAAACACCTACCGGAGTCATCCGGAGGGCACGTTGGTGGCCTACAAAGACAACTCCGGCGTGGTGGAGGGGTTTGACGCCCAGCGTTTTGCCGTGGACGGTGGTACCCGCGCCTACGGGTTCAATCCCGACCGCATCGACATGCTGATGAAGGTGGAGACCCACAACCATCCCACCGCCATCTCTCCGTTCCCGGGCGCGGCCACCGGGGTGGGGGGCGAAATCCGCGACGAGTCCGCCACCGGCACCGGGTCCAAGACCAAGGCGGGCATCGCCGGATTTATGGTGTCCAATCTGAATCTGCCCGATTTCCGGATGAAGTGGGAAAAAGACTACGCGGAGTTTCCGAAACGTCTGGCTACGCCGCTGCAGATTATGATTGACGGGCCGATCGGCGGCGCGGCTTTCGGCAACGAGTTCGGGCGTCCCCAGCTTTGCGGCTTCTTCCGCACTTACGAGGAAGAGGTGGCGGGACGTTACCGCGGTTACCACAAGCCGATTATGCTGGCCGGCGGTATGGGCAACATCCGCCACGGGCTGGTCCACAAGCGCGAGGTCACCGCCGGTTCGCTGATTGTGCAGATCGGCGGCCCGGCGCTGCGGATCGGGCTTGGCGGCGGTGCCGCCAGCTCGATGGTTACCGGCAGCAACGACGAGGCTTTGGATTTCAACTCGGTTCAGCGCGGTAACGCCGAGATGGAGCGCCGTTGCCAAGAGGTGATCGACGCTTGCGTGGCGATGGGGGACCAGAATCCGATTTTGAGCATTCACGATATCGGGGCCGGCGGGCTTTCCAACGGTTGCCCGGAGTTGATCGAGGCCACCGGCGGCACTTTCGACTTGCGTACCGTGCACAATGAGGAGCCGTCGATGAGTCCGATGGAAATCTGGTGCTGCGAGGCGCAGGAGCGTTACGTGCTGGCAATCCGGCCCGAGCACCGGACGTTGTTCGAACGGTTGTGCGAGCGCGAGCGTTGCCCGGTCGCGTTCATCGGCGAAGCCCGCGATGACGGACGGCTGGTGCTTAACGACACCCATTTCAACGACAAACCGATCGATATGGACATCCGGGTACTGTTGGGAAAGCCGCCGAGAATGCTGCGCGATGTCACCCATGAGAACCATATGCCGCCGAAGTTGGATTTGTCCGGCGTTTCGCCGGCCGAATCTTTCGAGCGTATTTTGCAGTTGCCGACAGTAGCGGACAAAACCTTCCTGATCACCATTACCGACAGAACCGTTACCGGACAGGTTCACCGCGACCAGATGGTTGGACGTTACCAGTTGCCGGTGGCGGATAACGCGGTGACTATCACGGATTACGTCGGTTATACCGGCGAGGCGATGGCTACCGGCGAGCGCACCCCGGTGGCGTTGATCGGCGGCCCGGCCTCCGGACGTCTGGCGGTGGCGGAGGCGATCACCAATATCGCTTCGGCGGCGATTGGCAAAATCGGCAACATCAAACTCTCCGCCAACTGGATGTGCGCTTGCGGCGAACCCGGCGAAGACGCGGAGCTTTTCGACACCGTAAAGGCGGTTGGAATGGAGTTTTGCCCAGAGCTTGGAGTGTCCATTCCGGTGGGCAAGGATTCGCTTTCGATGCGCACGGTTTGGGATGACTCAAAAGGCGCGTCGCACCGTCAGGTGGCCCCGTTGAGCCTGATTGTCAGCGCGTTCTCCTCGGTGTCGGACGTGCGCAAAACCGTTACGCCGGATTTGAAGCCCGGCAAGTCTTCGCTGCTGTTGGTGGATTTGGGGCAGGGGCGCAACCGGTTGGGCGCCAGCGCGCTCTCCCAAGTGTGGAACCAAGTTGGCGATGTGCCGGCGGACATGGACGATCCGCGGCTTTTGCGCCGGTTCTTTGAGGCGGTGCAGGAATTGGTTGACCGCGGGTTGCTGTTGGCGTATCACGACCGTTCCGACGGCGGCGTGGCGGTCACGCTGGCGGAGATGGCGATCAGCGGCGGACGCGGCGTGGAGGCTGACTTGGGCGAAGGCGATCCGCTGTCGCTGCTGTTCTGCGAAGAGCCGGGCGCGGTGCTACAGGTCGCCGATGCCAACCGTGACGCGGTGCTGGCGGTGTTGGGCGGCTACGGTTTGTCGGCGCTGGTGCGCGATATCGGTGTCCCAACCGACGGACGTTCGTTCACGGTCAAGGTTGGCGGTACGGTACAGCTCGACACCGACATCACCAAGATTCGCCGGTTGTGGTCCGGATTGACCTGCGCGATGCAGTCGCGCCGCGACAACCCCGAATGCGCGCGGCAGGAGTACGACAACGCGCTTGACGAATCCGACCCCGGCTTGAGCTTTAAGCTTACCTATGACCCGGATTTCGCGCCGGTGCCGGCAGGCAGAACCCCGGAGAAACCCCGGATGGCGATTTTGCGCGAACAGGGAATTAACGGTCAGGTCGAGATGGCCGCGGCCTTTGCGCTGGCGGGCTTTGAGTCGGTCGATGTGCACATGACCGACCTGCTTAGCGGACGGGTTACGCTGGACGGTTTCAGCGGGCTGGTCGCCTGCGGCGGATTTTCATACGGAGACGTTTTGGGCGCGGGCAGTGGTTGGGCCAGGAGTATTTTGTACAACGACCGGCTGTTGGAGATGTTCCGCCGCTTCTTTGCGCGTCCCGACACTTTCACCTTGGGCGTTTGCAACGGCTGCCAGATGGTGTCCCAGCTGAAGGATATCATTCCCGGCGCGACGCATTGGCCGGCCTTCCGGCGCAACCTCTCGGAACAGTTCGAAGCCCGTTTCGCCACATTGGAGGTCTTGGATTCCCCGTCGGTGCTTTTAAAGGGTATGGCCGGTTCGCGGATTCCCATTGCCGTTGCCCACGGTGAGGGCCGGGTGGAGTTCGACCGTCCGGAAGATGCGGCGCTGGCGATTCCGTCGTTGCGTTTTGTCGACGGGCGCGGGGCGGCCACCGAGCGGTATCCTTGGAACCCCAACGGTTCCAAAGGCGGTTTGACCTCGTTCACATCCGAAGACGGCCGGGCCACGATTATGATGCCGCATCCGGAACGCGGTTTCCGTTCGGTCCAGCTCTCTTACCGTCCGTCGGATCTCTTCACCGCCGAAGCCGGGCCTTGGATGCGGATGTTCCGCAACGCCTACGCTTTCGCAACCGGAAACGTTTGATGATCAAACTGCCCGCCAAGTTCAAGAACCACGGTCTGGAGTTTCTTTACGAGGACCGCGATCTGGTGGTGGTCAACAAGCCGGTAGGGCTGTTGACCAACTCCCTGCGCGGGTCGAGCGCCATCTCCGCCGAGGCGGTGGTGGGCGATTATTTGCGTAAGGGCAATTCCCGATCGCGGCTTTGCGCCTGGCTGGTGCATCGGCTGGACCGGGAGACTTCCGGGGTGATGGTTTTCGCCAAGAGCGAGGCGGCGCAGCAAAAACTCAAGGACCGCTGGCACGAGAACGAGAAGCTTTATTTGGCGGTGGTCGGTGGCGGCAAGATCGCGGCCAGCGGGGTGTATAAAAGCCTTTTGGCGGAGGACGACGACTATTTTGTCCACTCCGTGCCGGAAGGCGGAAAGTTCGCTTGCACAGAATACCGGTTGCTGTTCGAGTCGGCGAACGCCAGCGCGGTTATGGTTCGGTTGCTGACCGGGCGAAAAAACCAGATCCGGGTGCATTTCTCGGAGGCTGGGCATCCCGTGATGGGCGACCGCAAGTACGGCCCCGGGGCGAGGGCGTCGAGGTTGATGCTGCACGCCAAAACAATCAGTTTCTTCCATCCGCACAATGGGACGCGGATGACGTTTGACACAGAAATCCCGGCGGAGTTTTTTAAGGCCGTTCCCGGTTTTACCGCCGAATGTTGGCCGCAAAACGGCTAGGAGGTTATCATGCGCAATCCCAAAGAGATCGCCATCAATTTTGAAAACGCGGCAAAGAACAAAGCGACGCTTCCGCTGCGGCAAATGGTGGCGCTGGCGGTTTTCGCCGGAATGTACATTGCTTTGGCCGGGGTCGGGGCCACGGTCGGGTCTTGCACCATTGCCAATCCTTCGGTTGCCAAACTGGTATCAGGCTGCATCTTCTCGGCCGGACTGATGATGGTGGTGATCGCGGGGGCGGAACTTTTCACCGGGAACAATCTTATGTCGATTGCGTTGGTCCGCCGACAGATTTCGGTTCTCTCGCTGTTGCGCAATTGGGTGGTGGTGTATCTCGGAAACGCGGTGGGCGGTATCGCGGTGGCGGCAATGATTGTTTACGGGCACACCCCCGGGATAATAGATTCCAAGTTGAGCGCCTCGATTGTCGGCATCGCGACGGCAAAGGCCGGTTTGAGTTTCGGCGACGCTTTTTTGCGCGGCGTGCTTTGTAATTTCCTGGTGTGCGTAGCGGTGTGGATGGCCGCCTCGTCTAAAAAGGTTTCCGGTAAGATCGCCTGCATCTTCATGCCGATCATGCTGTTCGTGATGTGCGGTTACGAACACTGTGTCGCGAATCTATACTATCTGCCGGCGGGCTTGTTCACCGCGTCCGAATACGGAATTGCGGCAAAAAGCCTGACCATTGCCGGCTGCCTGCACAACATCGCGGCGGTGACTCTGGGCAACATCGTCGGCGGCGCGGTGTTCGTGGGACTGGGCTATTGGCTGGCGCTTTATCCGTCACTGCACCCGGTGCAACAAAAATAACCGGTCATACGTTGGCTAGCCGCTGGGCCAGTCTGGGCAAATCCGGGTCACGGGCGCCGAAAGTGGCCAACACTCCGGCTTGGTTTGCTGCCGCGCGCATAATTGCTTCCGCTTCCGGTATTCCGTTCGCCAGTTGAACGTTTACGCCGCGCAAGTGCAGTTGTTCGGCCAAATCGCCGCTGCTCACGCTGCGGTTTGCCGTACCTCCGGCGTCATACACCGGCAGCAGGATTATTCGGTCTTGGGGACGGCACACTTGGGCGAACATATCGGTCAGCGCGTTAAGCATCTTCCTCAACGGTGCGTAGCCGTGAGGACGCCACACCGCGCAAACTCCGTTTGGCGCCACTGCCGCCAGGGTTTTCCACGCCGCCGCGAGCTTTTCGGGATTGTGCGCGTAATCATCCACCACCATCGCGCCATCGCACTGTCCCACGCGTTGGAGCCGTCTAGAGATGCCTTTGAATTCCGGCAGCGCCGCTTGAAGCGTATACGGATCGGCTCCCAGTGCCAAAGCCATGCGCACCGCGTGCCAGCTGTTCATTACGTTGTGCATTCCCGGCATCGGTACCGTGTAACGCGTACCATCGAGGGTAAACGACCCCGACCAACCGGACAACTCCACGTCTTGAGGGAGCCCGGTTTCGCTTCGCCCGTCAATCACCACACCGGGAATTTTGGCGCGGAACGAACTGAACAACTCTTGCGTTTCATCCATGCCGAAATGGTCTGCGGAAGCGTTGGTGATGATGGCGTGGTCCGGAGAAAAAGCCATTAGCGATTTGTCAGATTCGTCCACTTCCGCCACCGCCCACTTCCCGGTTCCGAAATGGACCGAACCGATACGTCGGCCGTTGTCGTCCCAACCGCCGACCTCCGCCCCGTTGACCACCAGCGGATCGAATCCCGCCGCGACCAGCAGATGGCCGAGCATCGCGGTGACGCTGCTTTTTCCGCAGGTTCCCGCCACGGCCACCAATGTGCGGCCGGAAAGCGCGGCCGCCAATTCGTCGGCGCGGTGCACCACCGGGATGCCGAGCGTTTCGGCTTTGAGTTTGTCGGGATTATCGGATTCAATGGCGCTGCTGACCACAAGCCGCGCGGTGTCGCGGTCAATCCCGCTGCCGTCTTGCGGAAAGAGTTTCACACCCTGCGCTTTCAGGCGGCTAAGCGTGGATGTAAGGTCGCCGTGGTCTAAAAGCCGGTCCGAACCGGTAACAGTGCGTCCCTGATCCAAAAGAGCTTGCGCCAGCGCGCTCATCCCCACGCCGCCGATGCCTGCGATATGCACCACATTTCCCATTATTTGACTCCTTCTGCAAGCGCTTATTGTGCCACCCGGAGGTACCGTTCGGAACCGTGGGAGAAATCGGATGGAATGTAATTTTTTACCCTCGGGCCGCAGATGGTGTATTCCTTGCGGAAGTTGAGAAAAATCCACGGGCAGTCTTCGCGGATGATTTCTTGCGCGGCCAACCAGTGCCGGTTACGCTCGTCCTCGTCGGTGGCGGCGCATGCGGCGTCATACTCGCGGTCGAAATCCGGGTTGACGTAATTGGTGCGGTTGGGCCCGGGCGACACGTTTTTGCTGTGAAACAGCTGGAGGAAGTTTTCCGCGTCGGGATAGTCGCCGATCCACCCGATGCGGTACATCTGGCTTTGCCGTTGCGCAATGCGGCGCAGGAAGGTCGGCCAGTTGTGGTATTGCGGAACCAGCGAAATCCCGATACGGTTGTAGAACGCGACCAACAATTCGGTCGATTCCCGTACATCTTGGGAAGTCCGTCCCAAATCGATGATCAACTCAAGCCGGCGACCGGTGGCGGGATCGATTCCGTCCGGATAACCGGCTTCCTTCAGCAGCATCTTGGCTTTATCGAGGTTTGACGCGTATGGGAAAGGTGTTTCCAGTTTGCCGGGGATACCGGGCGGAACCGGACCGTCGCACGGGGTAACGCGTTGGTTGAAAAACCGTATCCAAGCCTCCGCATCGAAAGCGCAGTTTAGAGCTTGGCGCAACTTTTTGTTCTTGCCCAGCACCGGATCTTCCTGATTGATGCCGATGTACGCCACTTCCATCGTTGGAACGCCGTAAAGCTTAAAGCCGCGTTGGGCCAGCTCGTTGGAGAGTTTCCCGGAGCTGTCAATCACCACGTCCCAGTTGTCGCGGGAGATTTCGCCGAGAAAGTCGATCTCGCCGGCCAGAAAACAGAGCCATTGGGTGGATACATCGTCCATCACGTTGAACACCACTTGGTCGAACGGGCGTCCGCCACTTTTCCCGGTCAAAGCGTGCGGGCCGTTACTCCAGCCCCACCATTCCGGGTCCCGGGTATATACCATACGGTGGTTACGTTCCCAGGTGGTAAGGCGGAACGGGCCGGTTCCCACCGCGTGTGAACCGAATTCTAGGCCATAATGCTGGATGGCTTCGGGCGGCACGATGGCGGAGTAGATCATGGCCAAGTACCAAATGAACTGGTGCATCGGGCGGGTGAGCCGGATGCGAACGGTAAGCGGGTCAACGGCGGTCAAGCCGGGCACTTCCAGCGAATAATCGGTGGGTTCGGCCGATTTGGATTTTTCGTAGAATAACCGCATCCCTTCGATGCTGTCTTCCACCAGCCAAGATCCGGGCGAGGCGATTTTGGCATCCGCCAGCCGTTTGAGCGAGAACACCACATCCTCGGCGCGCAATGGGCGTCCTTGGGGTTTGCCGTCGGAATCCAGACCGAAACACGGGTCGGGCTGGAACCGGGCATTGTCAATCAACCGTATGGTGTAGGTTTTACGGTCGGGGCTTAACGTTGGCAATTCGCGGGCCAGATTGGGGATTAGCCGGTAGGGACGGGCATAGTAATCAACGTCCAGCAGCGGTTCGTAAACCATATTGACCGCCCGCGAGGAGTAGATGGAGGACGATAGCGCGGGATCCATACTGGCGACACGGTCCAGCGACCGGCGGTAAACCTGTTTTTCATTGGCGGCGGCGCATACCAGGGTTACGGTCGCCAGCAGGATTAAAACTGGTGTTCTCATGATTAATATTTCGGTGGGGTGGCAACCGCCGGATGCAGGTAGATGGGCGTTGCGACTTGGCCGTCGCAGTATCGCGGCGCCTGCGGGGCAAGTCTGCCGAGTTCGGCGGCAAGCGGAACCGCCGGACGCGCGATAAGGCGGTTCTCCGGGAAGGTGTCGCGCAACACGTTTTCCAACCGGATCCAATCCGGGGATGCCACTATGGCGTCGGCGTCAATCGCGTCGGCAAGCCGGTCGGCCTGGACCAGTCTGAAATCGTCAGAAGTGTGGACCGGGAGTTCGCCATTACTCAACCGCAATGTGCCGTCAACGCGGTCAATCTGGTAGCATACGCACCAAAGCTGGTTTCGCCGGGCGTCACCGACGACGGCGATCTTTTTGCCGGTTTCGCTGGCTAGTTCGCTGGCGATCGCGGCGGAACTGGCGATTCCGATTATAGGCGATTTGGCGGGCAGCGCCATTCCCTGCACGGCGGACAGTGCGGCGCGGATGCCGGAGAATGAGCCCGGCCCGATGCCGCACACCCAGTTGGACACCAATGCGGGGGTGATGTTCTGTTCCGCCAGTTGGCGGTTTAATTCCAATAGCCAGCCGGAGTCGCGAGAAGGCGCGTTTACCCACTGGTACGAAGAGACGCATTCGCCGTCGGCGAAAATTGCCATGCTGGGGTTGACCGACGACCGGTCAAGTGCGCAAGTGTAAGTCATTTTCCTTTCTTCTCCTGAACGACAGTGCAGTCGGTGAAAAAGCCAAAATCTGGATATTCGCGTTCCAGTTCGCGTAGCCAGCGCATCTCGCGTCGTCGCATACGATGGCGGTCCTCCGGGGTCAGATCGTCCGCCCCGGTGAGATGGTCGAAACCGTGCGCAATGTACAGCAGCACTTCGTGGGCGCGACTCCAGTTGTCGCGGCGCGGGCAATGGCTTAATGCCCATTCGACGTCCACGAACAGTTCGCCGATCAGCCCGTCAGGTTCGCCCGGAAGCGTGTCATAGCGTTGGGTGATCACATCCGTGGCCCCGGTGTGGCCGACAACCGCGAGGTTGATGGGTTCCATCTCCCGGTCCGACAGCAGGTGGATTACGACCTCCCGCCATTTGGTGCCGTGGAACGCTTCAGCGCGGCGGGCGATAACGGCAGCGAGCCGATTTAAACAGCGGGTGTTGATGGGGATTGTCCGGGTCTTGGTGAAATTCAACCGCAATTCGCTCATGGTTGTGTTCCCCGGTAATCGAGCCGCGAGAAAACCGATTCGCAGATGTGGTTGGAAACCATGTCAAGCCATTCCGGCAGCGAAATCTCATCCGGACAGTATTTTAACCGCCATCCCGGTTTTTCCAAAGCGTAAATCACGCATTGGGAGAGGATGGAACTGAACCAGAGGTTGAGCAGGGCGGGGGACGGGTCGGGCAAAGCCATTTTCAGCAAACTCATCATCCGGTCTTTAAACGGCAACTCGACCTTTTGGTGGAATTCCTCGCCCAATTCCGGCGGTATGCTGGCTTCGTGGCCCAATAATCGCGCCAAATACGACAACGGCGGCTCCTCTGCCGCGCACAATTTTAGCACCCAATGAACCCACCGGCGAATCGCGTTTTTCCATGACGCAGAGTCAGTCACGGGCTGCGGCGCGCTTTTAAGGGAGGCGGCGTTTTGGCGGAAGATGTTCAGCACGCATTCACGGTACAGATTGCTTTTGGAGTGAAAGTGGTAATTAACCAACGCCACGTTTACCCCGGCCTGGTTGCAGATCATCCTGGTGGTGGCGTCACGGAAGCCGCGTTCGGCAAACACTTGGGTCGCCGCGTGTAAAATGCGGTTCCGCGTCGATTCAGCGCTTTCCGTCTCGCTTCCGCCAACAATCTCGTTGTTCTCCATGTCACTCCTTCTCTGCGGGTATGGATTAATGCGAATTTTGCATATCGCAGAGTTTGCGGTAGGCCCCGTTTGCGGCGTACAACTGCTCGTGGTTGCCGCGCTCGATGATCACCCCTTTCTCCATCACCAAAATCATGTCCGCGTTGCGGACCGTGCTTAGGCGGTGGGCGATCGCAAAGGTGGTGCGGTTGTTCATCAGCTTGTTGATCGCGTCCTGAACCAGTCTTTCGGTTACCGTGTCCAACGCGCTGGTGGCTTCGTCAAGAATCAGGATGGGCGGGTTCTTGAGAATCGCCCGGGCGATTGCCACGCGCTGGCGTTCGCCGCCGCTTAACGCAAAACCTTTTTCGCCGACCACGCGGTCGTAACCTTCCGGCTGGGCGATGATGAAATCGTGGGCGTTGGCCATCTTGGCGGCGGCGACGATTTGGTCAAGCGTGGCGTTCGGCGATCCGTAGGCGATGTTGGCGGCTATGGTGTCGTTGAACAGCACCGTTTCTTGGGTCACCACGCCGATAAGGTTTCGCAAATCGCCGATCTCGATGTCGCGCAGGTCAATCCCGTCCAGAGTGATCCTGCCGCCGCACGGGTCGTAAAACCGGGCCAAGAGATTGGCGGTGGTGGTCTTCCCGGAACCGGTTCCGCCGACAACCGCCACCAGCGATCCGCGGGGGATGGTAAAGTTGGCATCCTTTAGAGTCAGGTCGTTAGCGGAACTGTACTTGAAGTCAACGTGTTCGAAACAGATGCTGTCTTTAAAGTCCTGCTTGCGCACCGGGTTGGCGGCGAGCGGCAGACTCATGTCCACATCCAGCAGCGACAGGATTCTTGACAGCGCGGCGCGGCCTTTTTCGATCTGCGCCTGCACTTTGCCCAGTTGTTTGATGGGACGGTAGGCCACAATGAACGGCACGAATAACGGCACGATTTCGCTGATGGCCAGCTTGCGCATGAAGCAGTAAATGATAAACGCGAAAAGCAGGCACACGCCGACCGCCTCTACCGACGGGGTTATCAGCAGTTCGACCCGCAAAGCCCGCAGCAGGCTTTTCACATAACGTACGTTCACCTTACGGTAACTCTCGCTTTCGTACTGTTCGGTGTGGTAGGCTTTGACCACCCGGATGCAGGTCAGATTTTCATGCATTCTAGAGACAATAACAGAGATCCGTTGGAGCGCCTGCTTCGACCACCGCCGCACCATCGATCCCAACAGCGCCATCGGCAGGATGAAGATCGGTCCGCCCACCAGCACCAGCACCAGCGTCTCCATCATGTGATTCTTGATGGCGAACCATACCACAAAACCGACCGAGAACAGTACCTCGAACGGAGCGCGGCACAAATCGGCCAGGGTCTGCGAAATAACGGTGGAGACCTGTTGCGGGTCGCTGGTGCTGCGGCTGATGATTTGTCCCACGTCGGTTTGTCCGAAAAACTCCAGCGATTGTTTTTGGAGATGGTCGAACAGGTCCAACCGCAGGTCTTGCACCACTTTGGCGCCGGCCCAGCGCAGGAAGTAGTGGTTCATGTACATGGTCACCACCTTGACCGCCATGACCAGCGGCACCACGAACAGCACGATCAACAGCAGGTCGGCGGTCATCCGCCCCTCCTGGTCTTGAAAATCGATACCAAGCTTGTGCGCGTAGCGTTCCGCGTCTTTGAACCACGATGGCAGTTTGGTGTGGGCCTGGGCGGAACCTTCGCTGCTGACGTGCCTTGCCAGATGTTTCAGGTCGGCGTGGAAACTGTCGGATACTTCCGCCTTGGATTTCTTGCCGCCGCTGTCGGGATCCTCAGAAACCGTATATGATTTTTCCGCCTGGTCAACCTCGGCGTTGATCATATTGTACTGCTCGGTGGTCTGGATTTGCTTAAGGATGGGTTGTATTACTTGGAATATCGGCACCCAAGACCCGGCGGTCGTGGCTCCGGCCAGAAGACCGATAATCAGCCGCGTACGGTATTTTTTGGCGTACTTTAACAGTCTGCCGTACGCTTCTTTCGCTGTGTATTCTCGCTCAAAAAATTCCACCATGACTACACACTCTTCTGTTCCTAGGATTGAATGTAAACATTTTACCATAGTTAGACCTTCGGATGCAAGCCGTAAGGTCTTAGGCATAGCGGTTTTTCATAACAGTGCGGCAAAAAGCGGAAAAACGGTATTTTGCTCTTGCTTTTTGGTTTGAAATGTTGCACATTATTCACAGTTGAGTTTCTTACTGCGTTATTGCGTAATATGCAGAGTTTGATTGTTTGCTGTTGTTAAGGAGTGTAAAAATGAGTAAGTTGTTGTTATTGGGTGCGGTCGGATTGAACGCATTGTCTATTGCCGCGGCTAACCTAACCGCGGGTTATGGTCTGGTTGACGCGGTAATGGGCGGGAATACGGAATTGGTGGGCGCGTTCCCATTCCGTTGCGACACTTCCATTATATCCGGCGGCGCGGTGGGTAGCGCGTCAACGGCCGCGATGAACCGCAGCGGCGAGAACTGCTGGGCCCCGGAAGTGGTGTATCGGCAGGAGTACTATGGCGCCAGTACGGCGGTTTTCGGCAACCTTACCCCAAACGCCAGTTACGTGGTAGAGCTGCACATGACCGAGAACTATTTCAGCAGCGCCGGTGCCCGCGTGTTTGGCGTGTCGATCAATAACGTGTCGGTTTTGTCGTCGTTCGATATCTTCACGGTGGCCGGCGGACAGTACATTGCGATATGCAAACAATTTATCACCACTGCCGACAGTAACGGCAAGATCACGATTAAGATCGTCAATGAGGTCAATAACGGGCATTATTCAGGCATTACTATTTGGGGTACCGAAGCGCCGACAGCACCCGGCGGATTTTCGGCCGCCAAGAATTTGTCCACGGTTAACGTGAGTTGGACCGCGAGTCCCAACGTGTTGCGCTATTACGTCCAGAAGGCGGTCTCGGCCAATGGCCCGTGGAGTGACATCGCCGAATATTATCCCGGCGTTACTTCGGCGGCGATTGACTACGCGTACGATGCCACCATGCCGCAGCATTACCGCGTGGTGGCCTCCAACGGCGTCGGTACCGCAGTTTCCGATGTGGTTTCCTATGCCGGGCCGTCGGATTCCGATTTCACCGACATCCCGACCCGCGGCGCGACCATCAACAGCGACAGTTCCGCCAAACTGCGCATTCAGACCGTTGGCAATGCGGGTGCCCCGCTTAACGCGCTCGGCGGCGACGCTGTAGCGGTAAATATGTTGATGCAAAACGCCGCCGACCCATCCACCTTGGCGCTGGGAAACGGACAGACGTTCACTGCCGAAGCGATCGGCGTCTTTTCCGGCGCGGCGGATTTAACGATTGGCGACACTCTGGGGCAGGGGGCGATCTCCGGTGTTAACGATTCTTTGACCTTGCGAGTTGAGGATGCCGATTCCACCCTTACCTTAAACGCTAATTTGTCGGCTAGCGGCGAAGGAGGGTTGTCGGTCGGCATTTTAGGACTTGGGCTGGTAGATTTCCGCACCGGTTTGGTTAATGTGGGCTTTTTGGGCATAGGCGATGGCGCGGGGATTTTCCCCGTGAATTCTGATGTCGATTTTACCACCGTGCTGACCGGTTCGGGAAAGCTGATTAAGACCGGAACCGGTACCGCCACGGTAAAAGTGGCGAGTCCAGATTTCACCGGAGAAATTATTGCGCGCGAGGGTACGCTAAAACTTGGAAAGGTTTCGCCGTTTAACAATGCTCAGACCCGCGTGGTGGTTGAATCCGGGGCTACGTTGGATGTCGGCGACGATACCGCGGCTGCAAATGCCGCCAAGCTTGGCCATGCCACGGTGGTGGTCAGCGGCAACGGCGTGGATGGTAAAGGCGCGTTGGTTAATAACTCCCCAACCAGCCAGTATTGGGCAATGAACTGGGGCGAATTGGCGGGAGACGCGGTATTTGGCGGTGAGTCCCGGTTGGATTTCCGTGCCGACGGAGCGTACAACACCTTCAAAATGAACGGCCACAGCATTACCAAGATCGGTCCAAATATGTTCTGCCTGACCGGTATCGCGCTGGATGAGGGTGATGACCCGGTGTCGATCAACGTTAACGAGGGAACGTGGTCGTCGGAAACCACCGCCACCTATTCCGGAGGGGCGCAGCATTCGATGAACGTGGCGGGCGGCGCCTTGTTTGATATGTACTCCATGACCGTCCCGTTCAGTTGGACGCTTAATCTCGCCGATACCGCCGCCGTCAATATCAGAAACGGTACCGCGGGGCAGAACGTGATCAGCGGTCCGGTTAACCTGCTCGGCACCGAGGCTACGTTCAGCGGGGCCAACACCATTGTCAGCGGCAAGATTTCCGGCACGGGCAAATTGAAATCCTCGGCTAACCGGATAGTTTTGTCCAGCGGTGACAACACCTATTCCGGCGGCACACTGATTACCGGCGGCGAACTTTACGCCACCACCAAGGGCGATCTGCCCGGCTACCAAAGCGTGAACACACTGGAGGTAACAGGAGGTTCGCTGATTCTGCCGTACGGTAATGGCGAATGGGTGCAAGACGATGCGCTGTCGATTCTGAATCAGGGATCGCTTCAGGCCAACGGATCGCATCTGATACTTGACGTTAAGGCCGATTCTTTGGAGTTTGCCGGTTCTTTTGATCTCGATGTCGGTTCGTTCGGCTTTATTGCTCCCGGAAGCAGTGTTGATGTGACCGGTAGGTTTAACTTGCCGGATGGGCGTTTTTACATCTATGACGGCACGATCAATTTGTTGTCCGGCAACACGTACAATTTCCAGAAGACGTACTTCCGCCTGGGAACGTTTAACATCGGCAACGGAACGAAAATCCTGATGGGATATGCTTCCGGCCACGACTTTACGGTGGGCGATGTGGCTAACAGTACCGCATTCATTAATGTTGACAATGCGACACTGGTCACCACCGAGCAATTGGAAGCCAGTGTGGCTTCCGGGTGGCTGTGCGTGGCGAGTGCGGCCAATTCCCGGGCCATCATGAAAGTGTCCGGCGATTCGCTGATCAGCAATAAGGTCGTGGTGGCGGCCGGCAATTATTCCCAAGGCGCGATTTACCAGAGTGGAGGCAACTTGGTAAACAGCGGCGGGGCCGGTAATGACATCAGGCTCGGCCTTAACGGTTACGGGTACCATGAGTTGAACGGTGGCAGGCTGGAATACATGGGGTATTCGCAAGTTGGCGGCACCGGGGCATCCTCCGTCGGTTATCTGGTGCAGCACGGCGGCGAGTTTGAGCAGAACACCGAACACACCGGGCGGTTGGCGCTTTGCCGCGGAGCGGGCGGCGGCAAGGGCATAATCTATCAGGACGGCGGCGTTTTCCGCGTGCTTACCAACGTCCAGATGGGCGAATGGGACAACACCCGCGGCGGCACCACGTTTTGGACGATTGACGGGCCGGACGCATACACGTATGTTCGCGATGATTTCAATATCGCCAACCGCACCAATCACACCGCGATCCTGAATCTCAATCAGGGTGTGTTTGAGGCCAAAACGATTACGGCGCGGCCGAGTTGCAGCGGTGACAACAGCGAGACTGCGGTGGCTTACGTAAACTTCGGCGGCGGCACTTACCGGGCCAAGACCGACACCACCGATTTGTTTAAAACCGGTGTTAACGCTCCGAATGCGGTGACCATCTACAATGGCGGCGCGACGTTTGATGTCCCGTCCGGCGTGAATTGCACTGCGGCGGTGCCGTTGTTGAAGCCGGAGGGTAACGGGATAATGATGCTTACCATCCCGGACGGAATGGGCGATTATCTCGGTCCCCCTGACATCACCATCTCCGGCGGCGGCGGTGTCGGTGCCAGTGCGGTGGCGCTTTTCGATTCCTCAACCCGTAAGATTACCGGGGTTAAGATCACTTCGCCCGGCACCGGGTACACCAGCGTCCCGACGGTCACCATGGCTAATGGCGGTTGGACTAACGTATATACCGGCACTGCCGCAATCGGCGTTAACGGTACGATGGGCGGCATAACTAAAACCGGCGAGGGTACTTTGGTATTGACCGCCGCCAACACATTCGGTGGCGAGGTTAGGACTAAGGCCGGCACATTATCGCTGGCGGCGGCGGGCGCGTTCCCCGGTGGCAACGACATCGCGGTGGAAGGCGGTGTGCTGCAGGGTAACAACCTTTCCGTTACCGCCGGCGTGGTTAATGTCACCTCAGGATCGATCAATAACCTGAATTTGATTTGCGGTGGGTTTGTGAAGGATGGCGAGGAAGTGGCATCGTTGAACAATACCGCTATGACCGTAAAACCGAAACCCGTTTCCGGTCTTTACGCCGGATTGGTCTCCGGAGCGTTTAACGAGACTGACCCGAACCCGGCGGTCGCGATAACCGCTTCTCCGGCGATGGGCAACAGCAATGACGGTTGGACGGACAACACCACCTGGATCTACACCGGTTACATCTGGAACCGCAGTGAGGACTACGTGACGTGGACTTTCGCCGAGTGGTTCGACGACAGCGTGCGGGTTGACATTGACGGCGAGACGGTGCTTCGTGACACCGGTTGGGCTTCCATGGCGGTGAAAAACGTTACTTTGAGCCCTGGCGCCCATACCTTTGAAGTGCGGTTCGGACAGGGCGGCGGCGGTGCCGGTCCTTCCACTTCTACCGGGGATCCGGACGGCGTGGAGTGGAAAGCCGCCGGATTGGGATTCGCGATTGACTTCCAGGGGCGCGGTGCGAAGACGCTGGCGAACTTCACGAAACTGGAGGATTACGAAAATCTTGACACCTTGTTTACCACCGTTGGGGTGGAGGAATCCGGTACGGTGGAGATTAAGTCCGGCATATTGAATGTGCTTAACAACGGCGCCGGGCTTTATGAGGGGGTGCTTTCCGGATCGTTCAATGTGACGGATGTTAATCCGCAGCAGGGAGTGGCGTTGTCTACGTTTAAAGCGAACACCACCAGCGGTTGGACGGATAACACTACCGCCATATACAACGGTTACATTTGGAATCGCGGGGATTCCGATGTGACTTGGACTTTCGCCGAGTGTTTTGACGATTATGTCCTGGTAAAGATCGATGGTGAAACGGTGCTTAATAACAGTACTTGGAATGACGTCAGCATGAAGAATGTTACGCTGTCGCCCGGCGCGCATGCCTTTGAGGCGCGTTTCGGGCAGGGCGGCGGCGACGCGGGACCGGCCGGGACGTTCGGTAGCCACGGCTTCGCGATTGACTTCCAAGGGCGCGGGGTAAACAACGCCGAATATTTCACCACTCCTTCTGATCCGGGTGACGGTTCGCTCTTCACCACTTCGATTAACCCGAAGGATTCCGCTTTTGTGCTTGATGACACCCGCGTGAGCATCGCTAAAGGCGCTAGCGTTAATTTCTTCGGCGTCACGACCGCCAGCTTCAAGAACCTTGACGCGACCGGCGAAATCGGCAACGGAAGCATCTCACTGTCTGGAACATTGCATGTTGACGCGCAGAATCTATTGGACGGCGATCACCTTACGGTCAGCAACGGCAAGCTGATCATAGGCACTGGGCTGAGGATTTCGGTCAGTAACAACGCGCTGTTGGGCAAGAGCGGTCGATTCGTTATCGCCAGTACCACCCAAGGCGTTGAAGGTTCCCTCGACAGAGTTACGCTTGAGGGGTTGCCGGAAGGAGAACCTTGGCAGCTGGTAATAAATGGGAATGATTTGTTGTTGGTTTATCCCAGCGGAACGATGATGTTCCTTTGGTAATCGTAACCGCCATTTCATTCTGTTCCAAAGCCGCAGATAGCAACTTTGTCATCCGCTTTGACATTCTGTATTAAATTGTGGTATGATTATGTTGTTATCTGTGGTTTGGCTGTTTTGAAGGTGCGGTTATGAAAACGGTTTTAGGGTTAACGGTTGTTTTAGCGGCGGCGGTCGGTTTTGCGGAGATGGAATTGTCCGCCCCTGAGGCGCAGGGGGTGTCCGCCCGGGCGGTTCTGCGCTGGCTGGATACGGTTGACCGGCTGGACGCGATGCACAGTTATGTGCTGGTACGTCATGGCAAGGTGGTGTCCGAGGGGTGGTGGAAACCTTACAAGCGCGATGTGCCGCAACACGTTTACTCGTTGAGCAAAAGTTTCACCTCCACCGCCATCGGCATGGCCGAGGCGGAGGGTAAGCTGAAGCTTGACCAGCGCGTGGTGTCGTTTTTCCCCGCCGACAAGTTGCCCGAAAAACCCGACGAAAACCTGTTGCGGATGCGGGTGCGCGACTTGCTCTGCATGGGTACCGGCCACCGTCACGACACCATGGGCGCGATGTATGGCGCACCGGATGGTGACTGGGTTCGCGGTTTCTTCTCTCAGCCGGTGCAGTTCGATCCGGGCACACATTTTTGCTATAACACCGGAGCCACCTATATGTTGTCGGAAATCCTGACCCGCGTAACGGGAGAGGATACTTTTGACTATCTCCAGAAACGTCTGTTCAAACCGATGGGTATCGAGAATACCCGCTGGACCAAAAGTCCGCTTGGGGTGAGCGTGGGCGGTTACGGGCTGTGCCTTTGTACCCGCGATGCCGCAAAATTCGGCCAGCTTTATCTCCAGCGCGGCGTTTGGGAAGGCAAGCAGCTGGTGCCAAGCGATTGGACGGTGCTGGCTGGCTCCAAACAAATCAGCAACGGCAACAATCCCAACAGCGATTGGGGGCCGGGCTACGGATTTCAATTCTGGCGCTGCCAGCACAACGCTTTTCGCGGAGACGGCGCGTTCGGGCAGGAGTGCATCATTATGCCGGATCAGGACGTGGTTTTGGCGGTAACCGCCGGTATGGATGACATCAGCAAAATTTTCAACAGCGTTTGGCGGATACTGTTGCCGGAAATGCGCGACACCGCGTTGCCAGCCGATCCGGCAGCGGACGAGGAACTGAGCAAGCGTTCCGCATCGTTGACTATACGTCCGGTCGAAGGTGCCTCCCAATCGGAGACACAGCCGGCAGTTATGGTTAAAAAGTTTGAGTTGGGACCAAATCGGCCAAAATACAAATCAATGGCTTTGCGTACCGCGGAACAGGGTTGGACGCTGGAAATCGACACGCCGTTTGGTTTGCAGAAACTGAACATTGGCCACGGTTGCTGGGTCGATGGCGAGATACAGCTTGAGCCGGATAACCCGCGCGATCGCGATACCTACCCTTGCGGAAAACAGCTTTACGCCGCCTCCGGGGCGTGGACCGACGGCAATCGTTTCCGTACCCGCGTTTTCTTTATCGCGCATCCCGGCAGCGCGACGTTTGACTTGGTTTTCAGCCCGCAGGGCACGCTTAAGGCTGATTTAAACTACCGCCACATCTTTGGGTTTGGGCACACGGAGTTCTTGGGCCAGTGATTTTTTATCGAAGGAGTCGTTATGAAGAAATTGACACTAGTCGCTGTTTTGATCGTTATGTCCGGTATTTGTGTCCGGGCGGAAGTGTGTACCACCGCTGACCGGATTAATTTGGCCGGCGAATGGTCGCTGCGCCAAGCGGATGATTCCGCCAGTCCGGCGGTTCCGATGGATATTCCCGGCGGTGTACATTCGGCCCTGTTCAAGGCCGGCCGAATTCCTGATCCGTTCTTCGGGCAAAACGAGCTGAAGACCCAGTGGGTGGGGCAAAAAGATTGGGTCGTTGAGCGGACCTTTGATGTGCCGGAGACGTTGTTGCGGCACAAGGCGGTGGTTTTGCGGCTGGAGGATGTCGACACTTTTTGCGAAATCAGCGTGAACGGCAAGTTGATCGGTAAAACCGGCAACCGTTTCCGTCGCTATGAGTTTGATCTAAAACCGGAGTTGCGGGTCGGCAACAACCGCATCACCGCCGTCTTCCGTTCCTCCGAGGAGGAAAGCAAGCGCCGGGCGGAGCTGCTGTCCCACGAGATCCCGCTTTGCGACAACGGTTTGGTACCGAACATCAACCTTATCCGCAAACCCACGTGCCACGGCGGCTGGGATTGGGGATTGTCGCAAATGATTACCGGCTTTTGCGGTAAGACCGAGATTATAGCCTATGATACCGCTTGTATCGATTATGTGACTTGCGACCAACAGCATACTCCCGGTCTGTGCATGGTGGTCGTAAATGTCGAGGTTACCTCTCCGTCTGGCGGCGAAACCACATTGGCGGTTGAACTGGGTGAGTTGAAACGCGAACGCCCGGTAACTTTGACGCCCGGCAAAAACTGTGTTTCGGTTACCCTGCCGGTTCAGAATCCCAAACTATGGTGGCCGAACGGTTACGGCGAATCCGCGCTTTACCCGTTGCGGGTTCGGGTAGGGGAGTCATTTCTGCAGCGCAAGATAGGTTTGCGTTCCCTGGAGGTCGTCAATAAAAAAGACCGGTACGATGACAAAGACGGCATGAGCATGATCTTCCGCGTCAACGGGGTTGACGTTTTTTGCAAAGGGGCCAACTGGATTCCGTGCGACGCCTTCCAAAACCGTCAGACCTTTGAGCGTTATAACGACTTGCTTAGTTCCGCCGCCGACGCGAACATGAACATGGTCCGGTTGTGGGGTGGGGGACAGTTTGAAAACGACTGTTTCTATGAGCTGTGCGATGAAAAAGGGCTGTTGATTTGGCACGACTTCATGTTCTCCTGTTCCCTGTATCCGGCTGACAAAGAATTCTTGGGCGAGGTCAAGGCCGAGCTTAATCACCAGCTGCGCCGCTTGCGCGACCATGCCTCCATCGCCATTTGGTGCGGCGATAACGAGTGTATCGGCGCACTCGGATGGTTTGATTCCAGTCGGCGCAACCGCGATATGTACCTGATCGCCTATGACCGGTTGAATAACATGATGTCTGAGATTGTGGCGGAGCTTGATCCCACCCGCATCTTCTGGCCGTCATCGCCTTGCGCCGGTCCGGGGGATTTCAGCGACGGCTGGCACAATGACGCCAAAGGTGATATGCATTATTGGACAGTCTGGCACGAGAACAAAAATTTCTCGGCCTACTACAACATCAAGCCGCGTTTCTGTTCGGAGTTTGGATACCAGTCGCTGTCCTCGCCGGAGGTGGCAGCCACCTTCTGCAGTCCAGACCAGCTAAATCCAACCGCGCCGGATTTCGAATATCACCAGAAAAACGTGGGCGGTAACACCCGTATCCTCGAAACCATGTCAAGGTACTTCCGGTTCCCGCAGGGCACCGAGAACATACTGTATCTTTCCCAGGTTCAGCAGGCGATGGCGATTAAGACGGCGGTTGAAGCCTGGCGGCATCTGCAACCCCGTTGCATGGGCACCCTGTTTTGGCAGTTGAACGACAACTGGCCGGTAGCTTCTTGGTCAAGCATTGAATACGGCGGCAAATGGAAACATTTGCAATACCACGCCAAACGTTTTTATGCCCCGCTGGCGGTGATGGCGGTGCCTTCGGGACGCAAGGGCGATAAGAAGCCGAAAACCGTGCCGGACGGCGAGTTGGGTGATGACGATGAAATCGAGATTTGGGCCGTCAACGATGCCAATCAGGCGGTGTTGTCCGACATTCAGTGCACGGTTTGGACCTTTGGCGGGAAGAAGGCTGCGGTCCGCAATTACGCCTATCAGCTGCCGCCGCGCTCAGCCACGTTGTTGCGGACTTGCCAAGGCAGCGAGTTCGGCAACGTCGGCGAGCGGGTTGACCGGTTCCTTGGTCTTGAAATCAACGCTACGGTCAACGGCGTTAAGACCAAATACCGCAACGAGTATATGTTCAACTATTACAAGCGTTGCCCGATTGAAACGGCGCGGGTGGACGCGTCGGTTGCCGACCGTAACGGGAAATGGACGGTTACCCTCACCACTGACAAGCCGGCGTTTTTCGTGTGGGCGAATGCCACCGGCATCCGCGGCGAGTTTAGTGACAACAGTTTCACACTTTATCCCGGGTCGCCTGTTACGCTCACTTTTACGCCGAAGGGTGATTGCACGTTCGATCAGTTCAAGGCGGCGTTGCAGGTGAAACATTTGCGGCAGACATATTGATTTTTTAGGGCGGCGTTATGACGAGTTTCACTTGGTACGATGTTAGCGACGCGACGGTCGGACTGCTTTTCGGTTTGGCCGGCGTGTTGGGCGGTTATGCGTTGCGCGGACTGATCGGGCGATGGCAGGCCGATGCTATTGAAAAACAGGCGAAATGGAAACTTGAGGAGGCGGAAAGCGAGGTAAAAAACCGGCTTAAGGAAGCAGACATTCTCGCCCGCGCCGAGGTGGTTAAAGCCAAGGAAGAGTTTGAGCGCAGTACCAAGGTGCGGCGCAAGGAGTTGGACGACATCGAGGCTCGGCTGACCCAGCGCGAGGAAAACCTTGATAAGCGTGCCGAGCAGGTTGAACAGAAAGACGCCGCCGCTACGAAAAAGCGCGAAGAGAACCAGCAGAAATCGGAAGACCTCGCAGCGATGCAAAGCAAAACCAAGCAACTGCTTGCCGATGCGGAGACTCGCTTGCAGCAACTCGCCGAGATGACGCGAGACGAGGCACGTCAGGAATTGTATGATCGTGCGGAAGCGGAAGTGCGATCGGAAGCCGGGATTCTTATTAAGCGGGCACAGGAATATGCCCGTGACACCGCGGACCGCGAGGCCAAGCGGATTGTCACCGCCGCCATCCAGCGGTATTCCGTGTCGCACGCTTACGAGGTGATGACCAGTACCGTAAACATCCCCAGCGATGACGTGAAAGGACGGATTATCGGACGTGAAGGGCGCAACATCCGGGCGCTGGAATCGCTTACCGGGGTCAATATGCTTATTGACGAGACGCCGGAAGCGGTAGTCATCTCGTCGTTTGACCCTATCCGCCGGGAAATCGCCAAGCAGGCTTTGGAGCAGCTGATTGCTGACGGCAGGATCCATCCCGGCCGCATCGAGGAGGTGGTTAAGGAAGTTACCGACGCGATGGACAAGACGCTTTTCGAGGCGGGTGAAAGCGCGGCGTTTGAGGCTCAGGTGCAAAATGTCCCATCGGAGATTCTTCGCACTTTGGGGCGGTTGCGTTTCCGTACCAGCTACACACAAAACGTGCTGCGGCATGCGATTGAAGTGGCAAATCTGATGGGGATGATGGCGGGCGAGTTGGGGATCGATCCGGCGGTTGCTCGGCGGATTGGCCTTTTCCACGACATCGGCAAGGCGCTCGATCACGAATTCCAGGGTGGCCACGCTTCCATCGGGGCGGACTTCCTGAAGCGGCAGGGCGAGAACGATCTGGTGGTTAACGCGGTGGCGGCGCACCATGAAGACGTGCCCGCCGAGTCGTTGTATGCCGTGCTATGTTCGGCAGCGGACGCCATCTCCAGTTCCCGTCCCGGTGCCCGCATGGCGACCACCGGAATCTACATTCAGCGTTTGCAGGATCTTGAGGGAATTGCCAACAGTTTCCGCGGGGTAAAGAAAACCTATGCCGTTCAGGCGGGTCGCGAAGTGAGGGTGATCGTCGATCCCGGTCAGGTCAGCGACAATGACGCCATGCTGATGGCGCGCGACATAAGCCGGAAGATTGAAACTTCAATGCAGTATCCCGGACAGATTAAAGTAATCGTTGTCCGCGAGACCCGCTGTATTGAATATGCCCGCTAGTGATGGCGTTTTTCATTGTTTTTCGGGAAAGGATGATTCCATGGCAACGGGGAAAACGCATGATAAGCTGAACCGCGTTCGTTGTCTCGTTTTCTTCGCGGTTGCGCTGGCGGTGGTTACGGTTTTTGCAGCTCCGCCTCCCACGGCTACCATTATCCCCGCGCCACGGGAAATGACCGTCACGGGAGGTGAGTGCTGGGCGCGTAAACCGCCTAAGCTTGTGAAGGTTTCGTCCATTCCGCCCGAAGGGTACGAGCTTTCCGTCACTACTAACGGCGTGACGATCCGCCATCTGGATGATGCGGGCGCGTACTACGCGAATATGACGCTGTTCCATTGCGGGCGTTACGACGCTAAAGAAAAGTGCAAGGTTTATCCTTGCCTGGAAATTAAAGACTCTCCTAAATTCAGATGGCGGGGTGTCCACTTCGACGACGCTCGGCACTTTTTCGGTAAAGAGGTTGTCAAGCGAACCCTTGAGCAAATGTCATGGTTCAAGTTTAACGTGTTTCATTGGCATCTTACCGACGATCAGTCCTGGACGTTGGAGATTCCAGAATTTCCTGAATTAGTTAAATACGGCGACGAATGGATCACCCGCAACGACCAGAAGCCGCGTACTTTCGGCGAGAAGGTGGGGCCGTTCTACTACACCGCAAATGATGTGAAAGAAATTCTGGCCTACGCCAAAGCGCGGCATATTACGGTTGTTCCGGAGATTGAGTTTCCCGGTCATTTTCTTTGCGTACTCTGCGCCTATCCCGAGTTCGCTTGCCATCCGGAGGAGATATACAAACGCAATCGCCAGCCCGTGTCACGCGGGGTGCTGAACGAAGTGATGTGCGTTGGCAATCCCGAGGCGATTCGGTTCGTTGAGAAGGTTCTTGACTACGTTTGCGAACTCTTCCCGTCCGAGGTTATACACATCGGAGGGGACGAGTGCCCGCGAAAGATGTGGAAGACTTGTCCGAAATGCCAAGCTTTTATAGAGCGGGAGGGGCTGCGGGGAGTGGAAGAAATCCAACCGTGGCTGACGCGGCACTTTGTGGAGTACCTTGCGAAGAAAGGCCGCCGTACAATCGGTTGGGACGAGATTTTCGTGGATTCCGCAAACCAAAACGCGCAAGGCAACGCATTTACCGCCATGCTTCCCAAGACAACGATGGGCATGTGTTGGCGTAATCACGGCGCGGGCGCGTTGGCGGCAAACAAGGGGTATGAGATCGTCCGTTGTCCCACCTCGCACTGCTACTTCGACTATCGGCAGGGGTTAGCCGAGGACCCCTATATCTACATTGGCGGAAACTTGCCGCTTGCCCGCGTTTATCAGTTCGATCCGTTGACGGGTGTGGAGGAATCGGCGCGGGATAATGTCATTGGCGGGCAGTGTTGTAACTGGACATCGCACACCTGGAACCGCTATGATATGGAGTGGAAATTGTGGCCGCGCGGTTTTGCGCTTGCGGAGGTGCTGTGGACATATCCCGATCCCGCGAAACGCGACTTTTCGGAGTTTTCCGCCCGTGCGGCGGAGTATCGTCGGCGGCTGATCAGTTCGCATATTAATTGCGCGCCGTTAAAGTGAGTTAAGAGTGACGAGTGACGAGAGAAGAGTGGTCGCGCTTCGCACGGGAATGTAAATGAGGGTAACGTGGGGCGTGGGCAGTTGAGGTTGAGAAGCGGAGTACGTAAGTCTGATGTCTGAAGTCCGAAGTCTTGTGGTTTGACTGCAAGTTTAGGCAAGGAGAGTGAGTGATGAACAGACGGGAATTTATGATGAATACCGCCTTTTTGGCGGCGATGCCTACGGTGGCGGCGGCGCAGCAGGCCGCGACCGCGAACAAGCCGCCCGTGCCGCCGGATGACAATCCGCTTCGGTATCCGGTCAAGCCGCTGGCGATTAAGACATCGCGCGAGCTGACGGTTGCAGTGGTTGGCGCGGGATCGCGCGGCAATGTCTATCCTGCTTACGGCAAGAAGTTCCCTGGAACGATGAAGGTGGTCGCGGTCGCCGATATCAATCCATACCGTCGCGACCGGATGGGCGACCAGTGGGGTATTCCCGCCGAGCGACGGTTCAACGATTACCGTGATCTGCTGAAGGCTGGCGAGAATGGGAAACTGGCGGATATTTTGCTGGTGACTCTCCCCGATCACCTCCACTACGACGCGGCGATGAAGGGGATGGATCAGGGGTATGACATGCTGGTGGAAAAGCCGATGGCGCAAACGGAGAAGGAGTGCCGCGATTTGCTCGCGAAGCAGCGTGAGACTGGGCGGATCGTCGGACTGGGCCATGTGCTTCGCTATGCGCCGTACTACGTGGCGATGAAGTCAGCGATTGACCGTGGGCTCATCGGCGAAATCATGTCCATCCAGCACACGGAGCTAGTGGACAAGATACACACCTCCCATTCTTACGTGCGCGGCAATTGGCGCAACTCTAAGATCGCGACGCCGATGATTCTCTCGAAGTGCTGTCACGACTTGGACATCATTCGGTGGTTCATCGGCAAACGCTGCACCCATGCCAGTGCCGAGGGGGAACAACGCTATTTCATTGCAAAGAATCGTCCTGAAGGCGCACCCGCACGTTGCACCGATGGCTGTCCGCACGAGAAGAACTGCCCGTATTCATCAATCCGCATCTATGTGAAAAACCGGTCATGGACGGCACCGCTTGACCCGCCGCCAAATGCGACGGAAGAGCAGATGATGGAAAAACTCCGCGCATCGCCCTATTGCCGTTGCGTGTTCGCTTGCGACAACGATCAGCCGGAACAATACGCGGCCGCGCTTCGTTTTGAGAACGGTGTCTCGGTGGCCTTTTCCTATGAGGCGTTGTCTCCGGTCGGACAGCGCCGGACGCGGGTGATCGGCACAAAAGGGATGCTTGAAGGCGGCGGGATCGGATTCCGTTTCACCGAACTTGCGACCGGCAAATATTGGGACTGGAACATGAAGGTGCAGGATGTTCCGGGCTATGAGTTGTCTGGTCACGGCGGCGGAGACCTGCGTTTGATGCGCGATTTTTTGGTCGCGGTCGATACTCGTGACCCATCGGCGCTCACCTCTACTTTGGAGGCGAGCATTGAGAGTCATCTGATTGGGTTCGCATGTGAGGAAAGCCGCCTCACCGGACGCAAAGTTGCGGTACGCGTTTAACCAAATCACACAGAAAGGATGCTATGAGAACAGCAAAATTGGTAAGTCTTGGACATGGGACTTTCATCGGCAGGCGACTGGGATTATTAGCGGTGAGCGGTCTTTTGTCGCTCAAGCTTTTTGCGGCGTGGGATCCGGGCGAACCGGTGACGACTTACTGGGCCGGCCCAGGATTTCCGGGCAGCCCTGCACTGAGCGAGACGTGGCTATCGCAGTTGAAAGAGGGCGGATTTAACACGGTATGGGCGACCAAGCCAGAGGATTTGGACCTTGCCGCGAAGTACGGCATGCGCGTGATCTACCGACCGTGGGGGAGTTTGTATGGGAAGTTAAGCCAAATTGACGATGCCGAGGTGGCGAAAGCGGTCGGGGAATTGGTTGACCGGGTAAAGAACCATCCCGCGCTCTATGTCTACTCGCTCTTCGACGAGCCGCCGGCGGAGAAGTTCGCCGAGCTGGCGCATATCAAAGAATGGATCGGGAAACGCGATCCCAACCACGCGGTTTGGGTCAACCTGCTGCCGACCTATGCTAACAACAAGCAACTCGGTGTGGAGGGGGAGATAATTCGCGCCTATTGGGAGCATGTGCGTCTCTTCGGAGAGGTGTTCCGCCCCGAGTTTATCACCTATGACCACTATCAGCTGCAGAATGGCGGCGACTCGCCGAATTACCTGCTGAATCTCGGCATTATCCGTCAGAGTGCCAGTGCTCAGGGGGTGCCGTTCTGGAACGGTGTACAGGCATGTACGTGGCGGCCGGGGGCGGCGGCATCGCCAAGTGCGCCCCGGATACCCGGTCCCGACGAGATGCGGTATCTCGTTTACACCACAGCCGCCTACGGCGCGCGCGGCATCTACTACTATGTCTACTGTCACCCCGGGCATGAGGGTTCGATCGTCTCGCTGGACGGCAAGCTGGACGTTAAGTTCGAGACAATCAAGACGCTTAACCGCGAATTTATCGCGATTGCCAAAGAGCTTGCTCCAATGCGGTTCGTTGGGGCGTATCTTCAGGGGGCGCATGCGCCCGGATCAACCCCTTGGTGCGAACAGGCGTTATTAAAGATCACGCCGGAAACGCCAATTACCGAACTTCAGCCGGGCAAGGAGCTTACCAACACGGTGATGGTTACTCGGTTTGACAAGAACGGAGGCCCGACCCATCTGATGGTGGTGAACATGGATTACCGGAACGAGCGTTCGCTTCAGGTGACGTCACCAACGGAAACCGAACGGTTCAATCCGTTAACCCGCGAATGGACTCGGGTTGGGAAGACGTTCAATCTTGAGCTTAACCGTGGTACAGGCGTGTTGCTGCGTCTTAAATAATTAAACGGAAAGGAATTTGTCATGAAGCGTGAAAGCGATGCTGGAATGACTCGCCGGACTTGGTTGTTTGGAACGGCGGCGGCCGGATTTGGGGGAATGGCATTTTGCGCACGGGGAGAAGGTCAGGCAAAGCCGGATGTTCGTGTAAAACGGACTTTTGCCGGAACGAGAAACCGGTACACGTTTACTCATTCTCTCGTTCAAGAATCTGTCCGCATGATGGTAATCGGAGATGCTCATCTTACCTTGGATGATGAACGGGGTGAGACGTGGAAAAGCTATTCCGGACGGATGAGCACACCTTACCGTAAGATGCGGCATTGGCGGACGGGCAAAGAGATTATTTCCCCGGCCGGTTTCGATGAGGCGCTGGAGACCGCGCAGAAGTCCAAGGTTGATTTTCTGGCGTTGGTCGGTGATATCGTGAGTTTCCCGAGCGAGGCCGGGGTGGATTATGTGATCGACAAACTGAAAAAGTCTGGATTGAATTGGATGTATATTTCGGGAAACCACGACTGGCATTACGAGGGATTGCCGGGATCGCTAAAGGACCTCCGTGACGAATGGGCGCCTAAAAGGCTTGGCCCGTTATATCAAGGCGCAAACCCGCTTTACGCGATGCGGAAAGTTAAAGGGGTGCGGATGGTAATGATTGACGATTCGACTTGGGAAATTCTTCCTGAACAGCTTGCCTTTTTGCGGGAACAGATTGCTTCCGGGGAGCCGCTCGCCTTATTTATGCACATCCCGCTGTACGTCCGCGGATATCCGCCCGGGGTGGCACAAGTGGGCGATCCAAGCTGGGGCTGGGACAGTGATCACGGTTGGCAAGTCGAACGCCGTCCGCGGTGGCCCAAGACCGGACATACGGAAATAACTCGCGCATTCCGGGACGCGGTTTTTTCGGCCCCGAATATGGTCGGGGTTTTTGCCGGGCATGTACATTGTCCAATGCAGGCGGAAGAAAACGGCATCGTTCAGCTTTGCACTGACATCAATGCGAGCGGGGCGTTTCTTGACGTGCGTTTCGAGCGCGGTGCGTCTTGAGATGCGCTTACTTTGACTTGATGCGGAAAAAGGCGTTGGTAGACGTGGTGGGAAGCAGATAAACAGTGTAGGTGGTCCGCCGCGCGCTGGAAGGAAGTGAAACGGTGTCAGCCAATTCCCCGGATTCGATTTGGAATTCGCGTGCCTTCCAGTCCTTTTTCATCAGATCGGTCGCCTCTTCCACCGTGTAGGTGTGTCCGCCGAACGCGGTGAACGATAAGGCGACCGGTTTGGTCCCGTCCCCCGTTTCATTCCTCGTACCGACAGAACCAAGTTGGGTGATGGCGGTTATAGTCAGCACGTCCCTGGCATTGAACGGATCGGTTCCCGCCAGTGCTTCGTTTATGGTCGATACGCCGTCACCGTCATAATCCTTGTTCGGATCGAAGGTCTCGCCGCGTTTCCAGTAATCGCTCGCCTCCCACTGGGCCAAGAGCTGAAGGTAGAGCGAGTCATCGATTCCGTCGCCGTTGTCATCGACGCCAAGTACGATATCGACCTCACGCACCGCACCGGGCGCACCGGCGTAGGAGTTGGCGATCACGCCGTTCCAAACTTTACCAACGTCATCAGTCGCCCAGACCTGTAACAGGGTGTTTTGCACCGCGAATCCTTCCGCCGCGCTTGTAGCCATTGGAATGTCGAGTACGTAATTCATTCGCGTGTTTGGCCGGTAGAAGGTTTTGGTTTCTACAAGCAGTTTCCCCGCCGCGTCGGCCGCCGCGATCTTGGCGACGCGGTTGGTATCGAATCCGACATGACGTGCGTCCATCACTCGTCCAAGGAAGGTGTAGGGAGTAACGGCCGCAGGAGTCGCGGCGGAAGAGAATGAAGAATGGAAAACGAAAAATGAAGAGATGAGGAATGTGACAATAAGGCATGAGCGGTGTGTCTCATGTCTTGCGTTCCCCGTCTTTCGTCCGTTCTTGCAAGTGGTCTGGTTATAGTGTCTCATTCTGAACGCTCCTTCTTTCGTCACTGTAACATTAATCATTTTCGTTCTTCATTTCTAGTTCCCGCTAGTCGAGTAGGTTTTCAACCCGATCTTGATGTCGTTCACACCAGTAAAGTCTAGCGTACCGTCACGGTCCGAGTCGATACCGTTGATAAATGCGGAAAGGGCCTCCTCGCGGTCCGCTCCGAGTGTCCCCGCCGGGATGATCAGCAACCACCTGGTGTTCCATGCGGAGCGTCCCACGAGGCGCGTGCAGTCGAGCGAGTCGTCGCTCGGGGCCTTGCCATCGTCGTCATAATAGGCGCGGAACGACGGATGCTTCCGGATGCGCGCTCCGAGGTCGTTGCCACCCGTGTAGCCGTTGTAAAGCGGCGTCCAGTCGGGGTCATCCAGCTGCGTGGATCCGATTGCGAACGGCGCGGGGATCGTCTGGTCTACCACCTTCCACGATATTATAGTGTCGGGATCGCCTACGGCGCGCATCCGGTCCTCGCCCACGGGAACGAGATAAGCGGTTGGCGTCTTGGCGAGTACGCTGTCATCGAAGCCCTCAAAGTGGATACCGGCCGAGGCGATATGGGTCGCGTAGTAGGTCGGATCCAACGCGGAATCGCCGCCGACCAGCTCCTGTCCGAAGAAGTTGTAGCCATGCGCGATCACGGATCCGAACGGGATCACCAGTCCGGGTTCCTTCTCCGCCACCGAGCCGGCAAGCGGCTGGCAGTAGTGGCGGAACTCCGAAACGGCATTCAGATCTTCAACCAGATACTTGCGAAGCTCCGTCCGCCACGCCTTGTCACCCTCCTCGCCGTCATAAATACGGAAGAGGTCGTGTCGGAGCGAGAACCACGTCGCATACGGTTGCGGATTGTTGATGCCGAGGCGCGGCTTGAGGACAAGCCAGTTGGCATCCAGCTCCGCGAGGATCGCCGCGAGCCCGCCGTCGCCTTTCGCGGCATCGGAGGCGACGATCGGCTCGCCATCGTCATCGAATTCGCCGATCGTCCGGGCGCCAACGATCCGGGCCATGAACCGATCACCGGACGCCCGGTCGGTGGAGAGAAGGCCCGTCTCGTAGTCATACGCCTGCGCGGCGAGATAGGTGTATTTCTGGGCCAGCTCGAACTGCGCGCTGTAGCGCGAGAGGGCGTTGTTACGGGCGAGACGGAAGAACATCTCGTTGTAACGCGCCTTGGTGAGGACATCCACCGCCTGCTGCCGCGCGAGGGTACGCTCATCGATGATGCGTTCCGCCTCCGCGATCACCGTCTCAAGCGCCGCTTCGGCGATCATCAGCTCGACGTATGCGTCCTTGCACTCCCTTGCGGCGTCAAAAACATCCCCCGCTGCCCCGATGATGGTCTCGTAGTAGCCCGCGTAGGTGTCGATGAAATCTGTCGTGATATCGAGAATCTCGCCGGCGGCATCGATGGTATCCCCGAGCGCGTCCTGGGCAACCAGTTCGTTCTTGGCGGCGAGAAGGGTGCCCCCGAGCGTAAACCGTGTTGCCTGGTAGACGGGATCTACCGCCGCCGCGACCATGGCGCTCGGATCGGTATTGACGGTCATGCCCGCACCGATGATCTTCGGCGCCGAGTCCAAGATCCCCTGCTTCAAGCCAGCCTCCATCGTCAGTAGATGCTCGACGGAATTGATTCCGATTTTCATGGCCGCCTCCACGGCGGATGCGTACAAGTCATAACCGTACTTGACCGTGTCGAGCGCCTTTTTGACCGCATGGATGGCGGCGCTCCGGTTGACCACGGCATACTGGTACTCGAAGTTGGCATTCGCGAGATCCCAAAGCTGGAGCTTACTCTTCAGACCCCGGTAGGCGTTGAGGAGATCCCCCAACTTCTCCTGGATCTGTCCCTGCGCGCGACGCCGGCCGGTGATGGAGGCGGGTTTCAGGATGATGCCGGTCGCCGATTTCTCGTATGTGATCGTCATGAAATCGGCTGTCACTCCGAAGTTATTGATCAGGATCGTGGCGCCGTCGCGGAATTTCGAACCGTCACGGACATAGACGTTCGTGACAACCGACTGGATATCCTCGTTGGCGGAGAGCCCGTAACGCTGCGGTTCCATCCAGGCGTAGTGGAGAAGATCGGGACCGTCATATCCCTGTGGATAGGTTCCGCCCGGACCGATGTCCCCCTCGTAGGGATAACCGAAGTATTCGATCAGCCGGTTCTTCATCTCCAGCTCCATCGTCTCAAGCTGGTTCTCACGGGAGAACTGCGACTCCTGGATCATCCGGATACGTCCCCCCTCGGTCTGGGCCTTGTCGAGCAGCTTCCGGGCATTCGCCAACGCCGTCCCGGCGCGTTCGCGGATCTGCTCGTAGTGCGAGAGACCCTCCTCCCCGGGCGCGATGGGGGTCAGGTCGAACGGGATCGCCCCGGAAGAGAGCCCGAGCGGATTCAGGCCCGCATCCATCCGGTCCACCCGTCTCTGGATGTCGGGGATCAGCGCGGCGAGCGAGGC
>DBXY01000002.1:7788-26039 GCA_002309765.1 Verrucomicrobia bacterium UBA1200 | reverse complement strand
CGCCAAAGCGGAGGAGCCAGAACCCGCGGTAAAGCAGGATGGTGTCGAGCCTAAGCCCGCGGAAAAGCCGGCCGATGCTGCCAAGCCGGACGAAGCGAAACCTGCGGAAAAACCGCTTAGTGTCGCGGATGCCAAGAAAGCCGTTCTTGAGGCGAAGATAAAATTAGATGCCGCCCGTGCCGCTCGCATGGATGACGAGACGTATGTCTCTTCGACCCGAACGGTTGCACGATACGATGCGATGATGAACATCGTCGCGTCCGTTGGGCAGGTGGCGCAGAGCCTCATCCAGAACTCCAATGCGTATATGCAGGCCGGTATCACGGAGAAGGGGGCGGAACAACAGAAGGCCCAGGAGGAACTGGATCAGACCAAGGATCTTTTCTCGCAGGCGCAAGAGCTTGTTAACCAGATCATCAAGCTTATGCAGGCCGTCATTGCGGCGGAATCCCAGTCTATGAGGGACGCGATTCAGGTATAGGGGTTTAATGATATTCTAGAGATCCTAGGCATCTAGGGTCTCTAGAACAACCGGGATGGTTTTACTAGAGGAAGGATGCGTAATGGCTGATTTAATCCAAACTACGGAGATTGCCGGCGGTTCCGTTTACGGTGTAAAGCAAGTGCAATACACTGTGGACAACGAGACGGGGAAGGACTATGCGGCTGCACTGGCGGTAGCATCGTTTAAGGAGGCCGTTGCGATAGAGGCGTCTGCGGCGGCCTCGTCTGAAGTAGTTCGCCAGCGGCAGCGCAAGGTTAGCGACCTTGGCGATGTCTTGTCAGTTCTTGCTACCGCCATCGCCTCGATGGATCCCAAGAGCAATAACCCAGACAAGACCAGCTCCACCACCAGCGCGCTCTACAATGCGGCGTTGACGACGGCGAAGTACGGCATCAGTTTGAACGTCTCGTCAAATTCGTCACAAGGGGTGGCGAACATCACCTACAGGAACGCAACCAACGCCCAGAATGACATTCAGTACGCGCTGGATGTCGAGGATAACGAACTGCAGCAGGACATGGTTTCTTTGCAGTCGCTGGTCTCGAAACGGGACAACGCCTTTTCTATGGCGTCAAAGATAATCAAAAAGTCGGCCAACGCCGCGTCCAACACCATCAGCAACATCGGAAATTAAGGAGAGGTATCCATGGCAACCATATCAAAAGATTCACCGGTCCAATTGAGCCAGAGTTGGGGAGTCTCGTTTTCCGAATACCAGATCGACAGCCAACAAGTCGATTTTCAGGACCTTATGGTGTGGGTTTCAGAGAAACGCGCCATCACCGTCGAAGGCGAAGTGACGCCGCTCACCGGGCGCATCTCGATCCGCAACAAAAACCTCGACCGCTCGGGTTCGTTGCTGGCTATCTTCACGAAGGCCCAGGCGATGTTCAAAACCGATGCCGGCGGGGGGGATAAGACCACCGTCAGCGGTATCACGTCTGACCAGTATGCGATGCTGCGTGAGGCGTGGTTCCGAAGCACGGGCGAGTTGGTTAACAACATTAATGATAGCTGGGCAAACAGCAGCAACTGGACCAAATCGCAAATCGAGGGTGTGATACAGGCGCTGAAATCCATGATTGACGGCATGAACAACGAAGCGCAGAAGGATATGAGCCGGCTTCAGTCGCTCGTGGACCGCCGCGACGAGTCGTATTCGACAGCCACGAACTTGATGAACGCCGTCAGCGACACGCGCTCGAACCTGATAAGGAATCTATAGTTAAGTGGTGCGGTAGTTAAGTGGTGCGGTGGTTTGCATGGAGACTAAAAAATGGCGATAGAACTTGAGACGATAGCGACGAACCGATATGCGCCGGCTGGCGCATCGGCGATAAACCTTTACGGGGACGAGCTTTCGCAAGGGCTTACGCTTTCGCAGCTGATTCAACAGGTGTGCCTTCGCACGGCAGCCGCCAACGAATCGCAGAGCGTGATCAAGATGAACCGGATGTCCGCCAACTCGGACATCCTTTCCGAGGCTGCTGCCTGGCTGGAGAAGATTGCATCGGGTAGCCTTACCGCCAATACTTCCACCGCTTTGGAAAAGTGGGGGGAGGCGAAAGCGTTTCTCGTCAATCGGCTGGGAATCCCGAACAGCAGTCTTCCCGCCAACCTGTGGAATGATACGAACAGCTCTTCTTTCAACAAGCGTATGCAGGTGTCAAAGGCCGTTCAAGACAAGATGAACGCGCTGGCCCAGCAGCAGCAACAGGATATGATAGATCTCCAGACGATGGTGAACCGCCGCGATGTGGCGTACTCCACCGCCTCTAACGTTGTCAGCGCGTTAGGGCAGTCCATGATGCAGGAAGCGCAAAACTATCTCTAGAAAGGAAAATGGCGATGGCTATAGAAGTTGACACTTTGGATCTTTCGCTCCGCAGCGCGGAAACCGGCCGTCACCTGACGGCGAACGTTTATTTTGTCGATGGCGTGACCGATGCGACGGGCGCGCCGCGCGCACTCTCCATCGGTCAGCTCGTGATGGCGCTCTGTTTGGCCCGGGCCTCGGAGCTGGAGGCGGGCATCATTTCGTTGATGAACGAGATGAACGATAAGACTGCGAAGCTGGAAGCTATAACCCAGATTGAGCAAGAGGTGGTTGATTGGGCTTCGCGGCAGACGACCAAAACACACATCATGTTAAATGACAATACCCACAAGTTTAAGTCTGGCCCGTACACCGGTGTCGACTATCTTACGTTCCTGACCGATGCAAATTATGGTTTAAATTTAAATTTTGACGGGAACGAGGCCGTGTGGGTAAACGTTCCGCCCGGAGATCCTACCGCAATCAAGTTTGACGATTTCGTCACGCAAATCGAGGCGAAGATGGACGAGATGAACAGCTTCAGCCAGCAGAAGATGATTGAGTTGCAGTCGCAGACGGCCAAACGGGATCAAGCATACGACATGATTTCCAACGTACTGAAGTCGCTTAACACCGTCCTTGTCGGCACGGTGAACAATATGTAACCGTAGCGGCGGAAGTTTGGGGGTTTTGAAACAAATGACAATGGTTAAAAGCGTTCTTGCGGGAGTGGTAATGGTCGCAATGGCGATGTCCGCCTGCGCGGGCGTCACCAAGTACAGCGAACTCAGGAACCCCGGCCAGTTGAGGGACGGGACGCTTTACTTTGTCAGAGAATCCATGACGCTGACGGCCAATTCGGGGCGCAGCGCCCTCTCTCTTGCAAACAACACAACGTCTGTCGTCTACATCGCCGAAGGCGTAACCCTGACGGTGGAAGGCGGAAACGCATCCGGATCGACTGGCGCGGGCGCGGGGATCAACCTGCCGTCTAACGCTACGCTTGTGCTGGTCGGGGGCGGAAAACTTGTCGCTAAAGGCGGAAACGCGGCACAAGGCGGTGGCGGAGGCCCCGGAACCAACGCGGCGGTTATCGACGACAACAGCTCGGAGCATGACGAAGAGGGGATTGCGGGAACGGGCGGCACTGGCGGCTACGGCGGCGGTGGCGCCGGTGCCGGCATTGGCGGCACCGGCGGCAACGGCGGGAGTTCGCCGAGTCCGCAAACTGCCGAGCAATGGGCAGACGTCAATGGACCTTATAACCACAAGGGCGATAATGGCAATAGTGGTAAATCGGGCAGCAATGGCGAAAGTTGCGGAACGCTTTATGTCCTCGGTACCATGGAAGTGGTAGCTTACGGCGGCATTGGCGGTAACGGCGGTGGATCGGGGAGCAATGGTAAGTTTGCCCGAGATTACTGGTTTTATTCTTATCGCGCTGGCGGCGGCGGTGGCGGCGGCGGCGGCGGCGGCGGCTATTCCGCGCCCTATGGCATTGGTGGTGGCGGCGGCGGCGGCGGTTCTGGCGGTAATGGCGGCAACGGCGGCAGATACTGGACATATCAGGGCCAATCAGACGTAGACCCGTTAGGTGGCCATGGTGGCGGCGGCAATCCAAACGGTCAAGGGTCCAAAACCTCTGGCGGTGACTACATCGGTACAGGAAGTGGTTCAGGCGCTGGCGGCGACGGCGGCAGTGGCAAATCCGCAGGGTCGTCGGGTTCGAACGGTGAACTGTTCTGCGCGGACATTAATCGCATAAACGGCGCATCCGGCTTGTCCGGCACCGTTACTTCCCATCCCGCTATCGAATACACCATCACTTTCAGCGACCAGTGGCGTTGCCACTCCAACATTACGGCGAAGATTGGATACGCGATGCCCGTTGCGCCGAATGTGTCGCATAACGGTCACACGTTTCTGGGGTGGTCAACCAGCGAAGACGACACCGGTATTCTTTACTACGATGCGGATAACGTTCCCGTGAACAGTATATGGGAGACGCTTGGCGACATAACTCTTTATGCGAAATGGGTGCGGGATTTGAACGCCACCGATGATGACGTGACCCTGTGGGTAAACGGAACCCCCATCATCAACAGCATCGACGTAAGCGGCGATGGCTGGAGCTATTCCAGTGATGACGGAATAATCCGTTTGTCAACCCCCAACAAAACGTATGACATTTACGGCACGGATCTCGACGGCATGGCGGCCATCGTTGCGCAATGCAGTTGCACGATACAGGTTTCGTCTAACCTGACGATGAATGCAAGTCACCAGTTCGGGCGCACGCCGATCACACTCACCCAGAATTCCGTTGTAACAATCGACGTGAAAGAGAATGCGATGTGCGACCTAACGGCGTCCGCCGAGTGCACCGCGATAAGAGTTCCGAGTACGTCAACCTTAACCCTCAAGACGGAGGGCGTTCTCAAAGTGACCGGCGGCACCGATGCGGCGGATCTCGGTTGCGGGGCGAATGACATCAGTTGCGGTACTATTTTAATTGAAACGAGAAACAACTGGGCCGCCAATATTTGGTTGGGACACGGTACGTCGGAGCACAATGGGTTATTGAATGCAAACGGGGTGGGTGCGTTTTTCTACTCTTTGCCATCGTACCTCCCTGTATGGAGTGTTCGACTGGACTCGTTGCCCACTTTCGATAATCCGTTGCGGTTATACCGTATGGGCAATGATGACAATGTTGTGTATGACATGGTTCTGTTTGACCCCAACTTCCACGCTTGGCTATGGGTCGGGAACGGTTCCATTAAATGGTCCGACACGCCCAATATGAACGTTGCTGCCAAACCTGGTTGGTCGGTAAATATGGATTCGGAGCATACCCAGGCGGAAACTTTAATCCCTTTGGATGTCAGGGTTAATGGAGAAAGGATCTCCATGGGCGAGAGTTACGGGTGGACCTGTAGTCGGGTGGACACTTACAGGGCGGTTCTGAAACTCAAAAACGCCGGGCCGTTTGTCATCAGCGGCCAAGGAAATGTGTCGATTGAGACATTTGCGGACGCGTATGTAACGATCTCCAACCTCTCGATTTCGGTGTCAAGTTGGGAGGGAAAATCGGCGCTTTATTTGCATGACCGTTATGATCTCTGCCTGACGCTGAAGGGCACCAACGTGCTTTCAAGCGCACCTGGCTGCTCCGGAATTTTCGCGGACAACACGAACGAGTTGATCATTGATGGCAACGGAACGCTTACGGTGACCGGCGGCGATAATGCGGCGGGTATCGGGGGGAACAATAGATGGCCTAGAGGCGGTAAGATTACCATCAGGGGCGGGGACATTACCGCGATCGGCGGCGTGAACGCCGCCGGCATCGGCGGTGGACCAACGTCCTATGCCAGTAACCCGATCACCATTATCGGCGGTAAGGTCACCGCGCGCGGCGGACAGTATGGCGCAGGCATCGGCGGAGGGAAAGAAGGGCATGCCAATGTGACCATTACCGGCGGCACGGTCTTTCCGACCGGTGGTAACAATGCATCGGCAATCGGTTTCGGCTATAGTAGGAGTGCAAATGCCCAGTCGACAAACACGTTCGGTATTGCGGCTATCTACACAACGATGAACGGCGTCTCTCCCGCTGCGACTAATTTGTCGGGTTATGCGGTCTTCCCCGTCACGTTCGATCTGGCATCGCCGAACCGTAAGGTAACCCAGCTTGTTCTGGGAGACAGATTATGTCAGTGCAATGACTTTTGGACGGACAATTCGGGTAATCTTACGCTCTGGTATCCTTCTTGCGAACCCACGAAGGCCAAGATTACGACCGATGACGGTGAGGTGCACAATTTCGGGTTTGAGATTGATGATAAGGGCAACGTCTCGTTCTCTACGGATATATTGTCCGTGGATGGCGAACCGATCGCCGGTGGCGTGGACTCAGACGGAACCGGCTGGTCGTACAGCGGCACGTCGGGCGATCTTGTGCTGGAATCGGGTAGCCACACGATTAGCGGTAGCTCCACTAACGGTACGATACGCATTATTGCGGCAGGTGACGGTTTGGAGTTGACCTTGGACCAGTTGACTCTTAAGACTCCGCAGAGTTTCCGGTCGCCGTTTGTCATTTCCAACTCTTGCGCTGTTACACTCGAGAATGTGAACGACATTGAATGTATTTGTGACCCCACCCAGACGCTGAACAGCCGGAAAGGTTCGCGGTATACTGCGGCCATCGAAGTGCAGGATGGCGCGACGTTGACAATTAACGGCGAAGGCACGCTAATCGCAAGGGGCGGCATTTACGGCGCCGGCATTGGCTCTCGCGGCGAAAATCAAAAGGCAGGATCCATCGTCATCACGGATGGGTATGTCTATGCAACGGGCGGAGAGTACGCTGCAGGTATCGGCGGCGGTGATGGCGGCTCGGTCGCCTCCATTCTCGTCTCTGGCGGCTATGTCTATGCTACAGGCGGCAGAGGCGCCTGCGGCATCGGCGGCGGCAACGGCAACGGTGTGACGTTGACGAACGGAACTTTCCGCGTTACGGGCGGTACGGTGCTGGCCGAGAAGGGGAGCGGTCAGGTTTACAGCGACTTTGTGACGGGATCAGGCAACACAATTTCCCCGACAACCGGTAAGTCGATCGTAATCGAGGGTGGAAGCGTTAGGCCGAAAAATGCGATCGCGGTAAACGCCAACCCTTATCCTCCGCCGGTGAACGCAAACGGCGAAAAGTTGGTCTTCGCGATATTTGATGGGTTGATGGCGGGTGACACCGTGACGGTTACCGATGGTTTGTGGACACAATACAACAATGTGCCCATCGTTGCGGATGAAGATGGAGCGGTATGCATTTGGGGTATTTACACGAACGCTACCCGCGCTGTTACGATAGAAAGCGTAAACCTGCCCGGCGGTATCGCCGTCATGGAAATCGCCGCCTGCAGTAATACAATTTATTCGGTGAACGAATCGACCGTCTCGTCTCCGGAATCGAAGATAGTTCAAACGGATGACGGTTTAGTGACGTGCTGGCGCGTGACCGTTCCCGGACTTCCGGCGGGAGAACGCGTGACCATCAGCGGTATTAACCTGTCTTATGTGGCCGGTTCTACGGTTTCCGACTACAACGGCAATGCGAACGTTTACTTGCCCAACGGCGAATATGACTTCAAGGTGGAGGGTTTCGCTTACCACGCTTCGGTGAACGGCGCGGACACGGTAGCGACATATACGGTCGGATTGACCGTTGACGGCACGGACATCAGTGCCGGGAGCGGTGACGATTGGTCTTATAACCCGACGCTTGGGACCTTGACGTTTGATGCCGCTCGGGAATACCTTCTTGCCGGCACAAACGAGGAACGTGCGGTTACTGTTTGCATCAACACGGCTGGCGTTAAGATTCGTGCTGACCGGCTTGTCCTTGCGTCTCCAGGCAATCAAGACGCTTTCCAGCTTATGCAGGACACCTCGACGCTGACGTTCACAGGCGGTACGATGGTGTCGGGTTCAATCGAGTGCGGTATGACGGTCACTGGCGGCAGCATTGACGCAACGGTTGCGGGGCCGAACCTCGTCAATGCGGCGGGCAGTCCTTTGTACAGTGTTTTGATATCCGGGTTTATACGCTACTCAAAGGTGGTAATCGACGGATTGGATGATTACGATACTGATGACATTTACGCGAACGAAAACGGCGAGATTTTCCTACATCTCGCGTCGGACCGGTACAGTTTCACGGTGAACGGTATTCCGATGGCGGTGTCTGTCGAAGCCGGCGATAACACCGCAATTGAATACAGAGTGACGGGTATTACCATCAACGGCGAGGACGCGGCGTTGCTTTCGGGCGAAGGCTGGCGTAATACGGCCGGTCTTGTTGCCCTCCAGAAGAGCGGGGTGTACACGATCGCCGGAGTTAACACGGGGAACGATGTTTCGTTCTGCGTCGAAGCGACGGATGTGACATTGCGCCTGTCCGATGTCGTGATGACAAACATCTTGATGACGGCCCCCGCGATTGAGATCAAACCGGGTCTTGACGTAACGATGGAGCTGACCGGTACCAACACGCTGCGGAGCGTGGCGCAGGAATGCAGTGCCATCGCCATCGGCCATGGTTCCTCCCTGACCATCAACGGCACGGGCCGGCTTGAGTCCTTCGGCGGTCCGGGGGCGGCAGGTATTGGCGCGGAGGCGGCAGATGTTTCTCTGATTATTGATGCCGGTGAAATTTTAGCGAGTGGCGGAGAAAACGGTGCGGGCCTTGGCGGCGGCGACGGTAAACCGGGGTTTGCGGTGGCGGTTCATGGCGGCAAAGTTTTGGCAATCGCCGGTGTGGGCGGAGCCGGTATCGGCGGCGGCATGGGCGGTGCTGCTGGTGTATACTCGCAGGACGCCGGTACGGTGGTGGCGGTGCGGGGAAGTGCCGCGGCTGCGGATATCGGCGCGGGTTCGGGCGGCGACGCGGGAGACGATGCGAAGACGATCGTCACGGGCGGTTCCCTCAATTTGATGTATGCGTCGCTTACTGTGGCGGCGACGAATTCCAGCGAAGCCGTTTATTGCGTGACCATTCCCACCGGCAAGGCGGACACCGACGCGACGACTCTGCTCGGTGCCGACTATGTGGGCTATCCATTGACAGGCGCGAAGACGGATGACGCGGGAAATCTTTACATCTGGTTACCGGATGGTACCTATTACTTCAGTATCGACGGTATCTCATATCGCGCGGTTGTCGATGGCGGGGATACGGCGGCGGAGGAGTGGAATATTGGCGTGAAGGTGGATGGCGTGGATGTCGCAAACCGGTACGGCGACGGTTGGTTTTACGATGATTCCACGGGCGAACTCACGGTTTCCTGTGACTGTACGCTTTCCGGCACGAACACGGAAGGCAAGGTGCATGTGGTCTTGACAAACGATGTTACCGTGACCATCTCCGACCTCACGCTCTCTGGCGGGGCGGTTGCCGCCTCGCCGGTTTCCGTGCTATCCAACGCGTGTGTGACCTTGGCAATAATTGGCACTAACCTACTGGCAAGTGCCTCAGAAGACTATGCCGGGCTTTACGTTCCAGCCGGTTCCTCGCTGACCATCACCAACGCCAACTGGGAGGTGATGGGGGCGGTGACCGTGACCGGAGGTGAAAATGCGGCGGGTATCGGCGGCAATGGCGGCATGGGATACGGAACGGTGACGATTGTCAGCGGCACGGTGGACGCTATTGGCGGCAACGGTGGCGCGGGCATTGGCAGCGGAGCGTTTGCGGACGCCGACGATGCCGACCAAGCGGTCTCCGGCGACATTCTGATTGTCGGCGGCACGGTGACGGTGACGGGCGGATCGTATGCTGCGGGTCTTGGCGGCGGATTTAACCATCGCGGTGGCAACATTTCAATCGATGGCGGTTCGGTTGCAGCGCAGGGCGGCGCGGGCGGCGCGGGCATCGGCGGCGGATTTGGGCGACTTGGCCAGGCTATCACCATTTTGGACGGAACGATTATCGCCACCGGTGGCCCACTGACGGAGACGCTTTCGGAATGCCATGCGGCTTATGACATCGGTGCGGGCGAATGTCCCGATCCGGAAAGTGAATTGGATCCGGCCGGATCGGTGATTATCGCCGGCGCGTCTGTTCATGCGACATCCGGAAACCTCTTCCCGGTCGCCTCAAACGGTACAGAGCGCGTTTATTGCGTCATAGTACAGGTTGTGGACCCTAACAGCAGAATCATGTTCGCTGGCCTTGCGGACTATAATAATTCCTATGACATTTACACCGACGGCGATGGCAAGGCTTATATCTGGCTCCCGGACGGTACGCATTTGTTCTACGTGGGCCGGACCGCGTACACCGTGACAGTAGAAGGAACATCGGTGAGCGAGGTGCGGAAATGGCGGACCGGTGTCATCATTGATGGCGTGGACGCGGTGAATTGCGAGAGCGTCGGTAAGAAATGGATTTACAATCCGTTTTTGAGGACCTTGACCTTCAACGATCACTGCGTGGTCACGGGGACGAACACCGAAGATATGGTCCGTATCGTAACGGCGGACGATACGGAGGTGACGGTTTCTAATCTCTGTCTTTCGGCGGCTACTCCGGTAACGGCGGATGCCGCGCTCACGCTATTCGGCAAGGGCGTCAACACGTTCCATTCCACGATAGACCCCGTAATCGCAGGCGCGGGTTCAGTAACGGTCGCGAGCGGGACGTTCGATTTCGCTGGAGATGTCGCGTGCGCGATGACAATCGGCGGAGGGTCACTGAAGTTGGACGGTTCGTTTTCTGTCGCGCCCTCCAATGGCGTGGCGCAGGTGTACTGCGTCACGTTGACGAATCTAACGGCCGGTGCGAAGATTGCGGTCAGCGGCTTGCCTGACTACTACAATACTGCAGACATCTATGCCGATGCGGAAGGTCAGGCGTACCTATGGCTGTCGGCAGAATGGGACCAGGAACAGATTCTTCCGAGCATTTTGTCGATGCGCGGCAGGTTGCTTGCGTCAGACGTAACCTCGCACGAGATTGCTGCAAACGGTTATCGGTACCGGATAGCCATTGGTAAAAACGGCGAGGTGGTGGCCGAGAAGGGTGCCGCGCTGGAGTTGGAAGGTTTCGCGATTAACACCTTTAAGGTGGTGGACGACATCTTAACCATAAATGTTTCCGCCCGGCCCGACACATGGCTTTACGGATTCATTGACTGTGTCATCATCCGCACGGCTCCGATGCTGCCGATTGCCCGGACCGCCGATACGGTTATTGACCTTTCCTCCGCTTCGACAACGCTGGAAGCCGACGGTTCGATTACCTACACAATCGCCCTTCCCCCGACGGTTTATCCGTCACGTTTCTTCTTGATTGACCGTATTGATGCGACGAACCCGGATAAGTTGCGTCCAAACAATGGCGATACACCATAGCCGGGTAAAGGAGAATGATGGCAGAGACCTCGCAACATAAGTCAAACCTTAACACATTCTTGACCGCCATCGGTTATCCTGAAAGGGTGCCGGATGGTGCGGTTTCGTTTTCGTTGCGCGTGGACGGCATGGAGATTCTAGCCGAACGCGAAACGGATGGCCGGATTGTGTTGTCTTATGTGTTGTCGGATGATGCGGCGCTTTTGCCGACACTGGCGGAATACGCCACCGGACGGATGATGAGAGAAGAGGCGACGCTTTCTTTTGATTCTCGCGGCGCCTTCCTTTGGCAAGCGGCGTCGGCGTCCGCCGACGCACACGATTGGTTACGGCTTTTCGAGACGTTCGCGAATTCTTGCGATTGGTGGCGCGAGCGTGTGGTAGAGCGGCGCGGCGATGGGATCTCCACCGAGACGCCGTTCTCGGAAATGATGATAAGACCTTAGAGGAAATAGTGTGATGAAAGTGAAACAACGGTTTTTGGGTCAAAGCCATGAGAGGGGAAGCGCAATGCGTTCGTTGATAATGCGCTTCGCCTCCCGCATCATGCCGACTCTACTTGCGCTGGTTTTTGCTTATCTGCCGGCAATTGCCACGGAGATTCCTTGGGCATCGCCGACTTATACGCTCGTCGCGCGCGATATGAATCTTCGGGCGGCGCTCGACACCTTCGCCGCCGCCGAGGGCATTTCTATTGTGATGTCGGAGGGGGTGAACGGCACCTTTTCCGGCGATTTCAAAGATATTAAGCCGGCGGATTTCCTCCATCGCCTGGCCACCGTCCATAATCTCACTTGGTACTATGACGGCGCGACACTCTACCTTTACGGCGCCGGTGAAATACAGACGATGCTCATCGACCTAAAGTACATGAAGGCGGGCGAGGTTCGGGAGATGCTCGTGGAACTCGGTGTGGAGGATGCGCGTTTTCCGCTTAAAACGACTTCGAACGACGAGTTGGTTATGGTGTCCGGGCCGCCGCGCTACGTTATGCTCATCGCGGAGATGATTGCCAAGGCGGATAAACTGCGCGAGCAGCGGACCTTCAACGATGTGGAGGCGCGGATATTCCCGCTTGTCAATACTTGGGCCGACGACATCTCCTTCCGCGTTTCGTCGCCGGAGACCACCGCCACCATTAAAGGCGTGGCGAGGTTGTTGGATGAGATGATGAATGCTGGGACCGGGCAAAAGACGCATGAGATGGTATTGACGAATGACTTCTCGCAATTTGATACGGCGCAGATGGCTTCGTTCCGTCCCGTTATCCGTCCGGAGAACCGATTGAATGCCGTCATCGTTCGCGATGTCTCCTCTCGCATGCCGATGTACGAGGCGTTGATTAAGCAGTTGGACGTTCCGCAGAAACTTATTGAAATTGCCGTCACAACGGTGGAGCTTACGCAGAAGGATGCGCTTGACTGGCAGTTGTCGCTGGCGCTTACCGCTTCGCATGGCCACTCCGATTTAGGCGTTGGCGAGAATGCGTCAAACCTCTTTACGCCGGATAGTTTGGTAGGCAAGGGTTTGGCTGGGTCTTTGACGCATATTCATTCGTCCTACGGGCTTTCCGCGTCGTTGACCGCGTTGCGGGAGAAGGGCAAGGCCCGCAATATTTCGCGTACGACGCTGCTCACCGTCAACAACCTTGCCGCCGAAATGTCCGATATGCAGAGCTATCACGCCCGGGTAGTGGGCACTGAGGTCGCGACGCTTGAGGAAGTTACCGCCGGCACAAAGCTTCAAATCAAACCGCGTATTATGCCCATGCCCGGCTCGAATTCCGTCAGTCAAGTTTGGCTATCGCTCCGGTTGGATGACGGTGGATTCGAGTCCGTCACGGTCGATGCGATGCCCATGACCCGCGCTTCGTCGCTTCAGACTCAAACCGCGATTTTCGAGGAAGATTCAATCCTGCTAGCCGGATATCTGCGAGACATTGAGGAATCGGCCGGCTGGGGTATTCCGTATCTTCGGGATATCCCGTGGATCGGTTGGATTTTTGGCGGCAAATCGAAACGCCGGGAAACGGTGCAGCGGATGTTCATTCTGACTCCCCATATCGTTGACCTTGACACCGAGGCGCTTGTACGACTTCAGGCGACGCGTCTGCGTGATGTCACCGCAGAGGAGCAGCTGGAGGAGGACGCTGCGGTGAGCGATGAGGAACGCGAGCGCCGCGAATTGGAGCGTAAGGACCGCCGCGAACGCCGTATCGAGAGAATCGAAGACACATCGGAACGCCGCAAGGCGGAACTGGAACACGGTAAAGCGATGCGCCAAATCGATCGCGAGCGGGCAAAGCGGGTGCTGACCGATGACATTCGCGAATGGAAGGCCGAAGAAGACGCCGAGAAGGTGAAACTGAAGGAAGAAGTCCGGGAGCGCAAGGAATAATAATGGACGGCGTAGTGACAATCGAGGCAGGGTTTGCCGAAGTGGGAGCGGGCGCATGGCTGATGAGCCATGCGCAGCCGACTGCTTTCTTCGGTAACGCCGTTCGCCGCCGCCGTAAGGGCTGGGTAGTGCGTGATCGAAGCCGCCTAGACCTAGTGGAGACGAACGCTGCCGCGAAGTGCGCCGACTCTTCCCGTCCCTTCCTTACGCACATTCCGTGCGCCGCGCCGGTTTTTGCCGTTTCGGACAAAGTCCTTGTCGCGCCCGCGTCGGCTCGGGTCGGTGCCGAGGTTGTGAAGCCGATTCCGATGAGTGTGCGGAGCGCGATTTGCGTGACCCAATTCGGTCAAGCGGACGAACCGCAAGAGACACAGGACGCGCAACCGTCCGAACAACAGGTATCCCAACCGACCAACCCTGCTTGGGTTGTCATGGCGACGGCGGGCCGTACGGCGCGGGTTCCGGTTGCGGAAGACGAGATGCTTTCCGTAAGACCGGACGCGGCGGTGGCGTGGACTGGGAACCGTCCCACGGGATTCTGTCCGAAACTGGGTTTGTTAGATGTTCTTCTGCCGCGCGGTCCGAAGGATTTGCTGTTGCATTTTCACGGCCCTTGTATCGTTTGGATCGAGGGCGCGAGCGAGCGGAAATGGACGAATGCCAGAATGGCTGTGCCGGGAAGGAGCGTGTACTGATGGCTTTTGACACGGCACAGATTCTCCGGCAGACATACGCGGCGGGCGCGGAAGCGATGCAGATGCGCGAAATGGCCGAGGCGCAGCGTCCTGCGCCCGTTGAGGTGCAGCGTGGCGAGTTGATGGGTACGGCGGCAGTCGTGGAGAACGATCCGTTGGCGGAGCTGATGGATTCGATGGAAGAGCTGTCGTTCCAGTTCGAGGAGAAGGCGGCGAAAAAGACGGCGGAACGGAAGATGGGTGCCATGCAGGGTTCACAGTCGGCTTTTATCCGGGCGGTGGAAGCCTGGAATGCGATGATGCCCGATATGCCGAACCAGGAACAGTTGAAAAAACTGATTCAAACCTGCCGCCAGATGAATTCCGCCGGTATTCGCCAAAGCGTGGACGGGCTTTTAAAGGAGTTGGCTCGCGAATCGACCGACCCCAGCCACCAGTTCGCCATGCTCGATCTGATGGAGCAGATGCTGGGCGAGGGCGAGATAGAGTTGAGAGATCTCATACGTCAGGCGCGGACGCAACTGATGGCGGAGAAAGGTCCGGAGATCAAGGCGGGCATCAACCTCGCGGAGGAGGTGAACGCCCGCGCCACCACGCCGGACGAGATGCAAAGCCTTCGCGACCTTTACCGCAGCGAGGTGGTTGGTTTTACAAAGGTTCAGGACTGCTTCCGCTCGCTGCTCGCCGCGCGCGGTGCGGGCGGACTCTCCGACGCCATTGCGTTCCTTATCGCAGGTTGCGGCAAGGATCTCGCCTCGTCCTCGCCATCGATGGAGAAGGCGGAGTTGGGACGGATACTCACGGATCTCCAGTGCGTACAGGTTTTGCAGACGGTGATGGACAAACTTTCGCAACTCTCCGCGCGCATGGGTGTTCAGTTTGGCGAACCCTGCCTTCTGAACGGCGAGCAGTTGACCGGTCAGGTGCTGGAGTTTACCGAACAGGCGTTCGTCTCGTCGACAACGATCGCGCATCTGGTGGGCGAATGCGGAATGCAGCAATTGCTCTCGCAAATGGATTTCACTCGGGAATTGACACGGATATTCCGTCAACTCTCGCCCCGCCTTTTCGCAAAGGAGGGCGACCGCCAGCGGATGGTCGATGCGGCGCAAGAGCATCTGGACCTGCTGATCACGCGCGAGAACGAAGAGGAGGAATCGGCATGACGGCACCCGGCTGGATAGCTTCTCTCATCGGTGATTTTGGAAAAGGCGCAGGGTTGCCTGACCTCTCGCTCAACGCCCGTGATACGGCCGCGCTCACGTTTGAAAACGGCTTGGGACTCCGTTTCGAATACGCCGTCGGCGTTCTTACCGTGGCGTTAACCGTCCCCGCGTTCCTCGATCCGACCCGGACGAAATCGCTTCTCGCCTACGCCCACCCGAAAGCGCGGCTCGGTTTCCGTGTCCGTGCGGGTTATCTGGCGCGTCACGGCAAAGCCGTTTTTGCCATCCGTCTCAACGAGCGGGATGTCACGCTGCCGATTGTAAACCAGGCATTCGCCGTCCTTTGGCGCATTGCCCAAGAATTTGGAGGCGCACAATGAGTTTAAACGTCTCGCGTACCACAGAACCGTTGCGTTTTGACACTGGCATTGGCAACGCCTCATTCGCTGAAGTGGCGGATTCGCCCGTTGAGGGTCAGCCGCAACGTACCCTTTTGCCGGGTTCGACCACCGTGACGCAGGCGGTGGACGCGCTCTTTCCGTCTGACCGTGCTGTGGCGGGCGAAATAATGTCCGCGCTCGTGGCGGGCAACTCGACGATGTTGCGTACCCCCAGCGGCTTTAATCAGGCGGCGCGACGGGCGGCGTTAACGCTACGCGAAAGCCGGACGGCGGCGGCTGATGCCGCCGCGCACGAAATTGAAACCCTGCTCGCGGACACCGACCTCTTCGAGCGTTACCGTATGGCTTTACTGGAGACGTGATGACAGGAAAACTTACAAACTTCTCAAACGTGTTCAGCCGTTTCGGCGATTTAGTGCTGGCCATTCTAGTGGTCTGCATTATCGGTTTGCTGATTATTCCGCTGCCGACGCCGATGGTCGATTTGCTGATTGCCACCAACATCATGATTTCCACCGTGATGTTGATGCTGTCGCTTTATTTGCCGCGCGCGCTAGCGTTTTCGACCTTCCCCTCGATGCTTCTTTTCACGACGCTCTTCCGGCTCGCCTTGAACGTGACGACAACGCGACTAATCCTTCTCAAGGCCGACGCGGGCGAGATCATCTACACGTTCGGTAACTTCGTTGTCGGCGGCAACTTCATCGTCGGCGCGGTCATCTTCCTTATCATCACCATTGTGCAGTTTGTCGTGATCGCCAAAGGCGCGGAACGTGTTTCGGAAGTTGCGGCCCGTTTTACCCTCGACGCCATGCCCGGTAAGCAGATGTCGATTGATGCGGACATGAGGGCCGGCGCCATCGACCAGGAGACGGCGAAGCAACGCCGTAACGAGCTGGCCAAGGAGTCGCAACTCTACGGCGCGATGGACGGTGCCATGAAGTTCGTCAAAGGCGACGCCATCGCCGGCCTCATCATGACGGCGATCAACATCATCGGCGGTATCTGCGTGGGTGTCTTTATGAACGGCAAAGAGGTGGGTTGGGCCATCACGAAATATGGCATCCTCACCATCGGCGACGGTCTAGTTTCGCAGATTCCGGCGCTTCTCGTCTCGATCACGTCCGGCGTTATCGTCACGCGTGTTGGCGATGTTGACAACAAGCCGCTCGGACAGGACATCATCGACCAGTTCTTTGCGCAACCCAAGGCAATTCTGTTGGGTTCGGTCATGTTGGTTGCCATCGGACTCATCCCCGGTTTCCCGAAATTTCAAATCTTCGGTCTTGCGGCGTTTGTCGCTATTGTCGGCTACAGCCTCATGCTGAAGGCGAAGATCGCAAAGGAACGCGCCGCGAAGGGCGAGGATCCGCTTGCCGCCGCCGCGCCGTCGGAGGGCGGCGCTCCCAAGCCAAAGAAGAAGGAAGGCGACGACTTCTCTATGGTCACGCCGCTGACGGTTGATATCGACGCTGACATTCGCGGTGCCCTCTCTTACGAGACGTTGAATGAGCAGATTATGTCCGTCCGCCGTGCGCTCTACCATGATTTGGGCGTCCCGTTCCCCGGCATCAACCTCTCACTCGATCCGGCCATGAAGGATGGCCGTTACCGCCTTCTTGTGAACGAGGTGCCGGTCTCCGAGGGTGTGCTGCGCAAGGGTTTTGTGTTCGCAATGGAGGACGCGGAGAACCTGACGGCTACGGGTGTAGAGTTCGAGACCGGAAAGCCTTTCCTTGCGGGACACGATACCTGCTGGGTGAAGGCCGAGGACAAGCAGCGGCTTGACGAGTCCGGTGTGAGGTCGCTCGACCTTGGCGGAGTGCTTTCCTATCACCTTTCCGGCGTTCTCCGCCGTTACGCTCACGAGTTCCTCTCGCTTCAGGAGACGCGGCTTCTCTTCGACCACATGGAAAAGGAAGCACCTGAGCTTGTTAAAGAGGTCCAGCGCGTATTGCCGCTTCAGAAGATTACCGATGTTCTCCAGCGTCTCGTCCAGGAGGGCATCTCGATTCGCGACCTGAAACGCATCACCCAGACGCTCATCGAATGGGGCCAAAAGGAGAAGGATGCGGTTCTTCTTGTCGAATACGTCCGCGCCGCCTTGAGCCGTTACATCTCCTACAAGTTTTCGGGGGGGCAGAATATCGTCGCAGCCTATCTGCTCGATCCGTCACTTGAAGAAAAAATTCGTAAATCCGTCCGCCAGACCTCGGGCGGTTCGTATCTCGCGATGGATCCCGCAACCGTGCGCGCCATTCTAGCCGTTGTAAAACGTACGATTGGTGACCTCAACAAGATTCCGCAGAAACCGGTCATCATCGTCTCGGTGGACATCCGCCGCTACTTCAGGAAGAT
>DBXY01000002.1:0-7702 GCA_002309765.1 Verrucomicrobia bacterium UBA1200 | reverse complement strand
GTGAATTTCCTCTTGAAGATCGTCGAAGGGCCGAACAAAGGGGCCGAGGTCGCGCTTGTCGAGGGTGTGGATATCACGCTCGGCAAGTCTGACGCGTGCGATATCGTGCTCGCGGATGCGACGTTGGGCGACGAGCCGCTGAAACTGGCGGTTGCGTCGGACAGCGTGACCCTCGACGGCGAACCGCTTCAACCGTTTTACGTCGTTACGCGCGGCGCCACCGCTTTTGCCATCGGCCCCGCCAATTCGGCGTGGGGCGAGTTGGTTTGGCCGAAGCGTGAAGAACCGCCGCGTGAAGAAAAAACCGACGCGGAAAATGAACACCAGAGCGAACCGTCGGCTGCTCCCGCCCCGCGTCCCGCCAAGGAAGAGACGGAGGAAGCCCCCAAACAACGCAAAGGTTGCTTTGGATGCTTGAGCGTTATCTTCGTTCTGTTGCTGATTCTCCTTGGGCTAGGTTGGTATTTCCGGGAGCAGCTGAAACCTTATGCGGAGACGGCGCTTTCTTCGCTTACCGAAACATTAAAGACGCAGGCCGGCGATTCGAAAGTTGGGGAAAATCAGCCTGTTAACGTTACTGGCGAACTCACGGCCACCATCGAGGAGTTGGTGGCGCGTCACGGCCTTTCCGTAACCAACCGAAAAGGGCGTGTCTTACTCGTTGGCGATTTCGCGACTCGCTCCGAGCGGTTGGCCGCCACGGCCGAAGCCTACGCCGCGCAGCCGGGTATCGCTTTGGACTTCGCCGACAATGAATCGCTAAAAGGTTCCGTTGCCGACACGCTTACGCTTGTTGGCGAGACGCAGCTTACCGTTTCGACTGTCACCAACCGCGTGGCTGTGCTGACGGGCGGAGTGCGCAACATTCGCCGTACGTTGGAGGCGTTAGCCACGGATGTGCCGAAACTTGCCAACGTAGATGTGGCGGGAATCGTCGTCAAAGCGACCACCGTCCAACCGTCAAGCGATCAAACCGAAATCATCCAATCGCCGTCTGTCGAACCCTCGAACCTACCAAAGGTAGAGCCTTCTAACCCGCCGCCCGCCATACCGGAACTTCCGGTCTGCGGCATTCTCACGATGCCCTACCCGTGCTTGGTTCTGCGGGATGGGCGTCGCGTTTTGGAGGGCGCCCCCATTGGCGATTATGTAGTGCTGAAAATCAACTCCGACTCGGTTATCCTTACCAATGACATCGGGAGAATAGAATGGAAGCCATAAGGAAACAACCGATTCGTCTTTTGGATATTGAGCACGAACTGGCCGGGCCGGACGCCATGACGGCGCTCGCCCGGTATGACGCCGTGTTGGCCGGCTTGGCAAAGCGGCTTGATGCGGCGCTGGCAGCGGGGTTGCCGCCGGATGAGTTTCCGCGTGCGGAGACTCTTAAGGAGGCCAACGTCCTCGCGAGAAAGATTTTGCGTTTAACCGTCCGAGTGGGCGGTGAAACGCAGAGTAGTACGTAGCCGAAAGGCTTTCGTTCAACAACAGACAAACAGAAAGGTACAAAAAATGGGATACGGAGTAACAGCAGCAATCGGCGCAGCGGAACTTAAAAATTTCGCCGACGGGCCGTTTCGCGCAGATGTGACGTCGACTGACTACATCCATACCGATGCCGTCTATAACGCGTTGATCAACGCGATTGGACAGATGGAAGAGCGCCTGAAAGTCTCTCTTGAGAACTATGAGGAGCATCCGGATGTGCAGGCGAACCTCCAGCAGTTGCAGTATGACCTGCAGCAGTGGAACCTCGCGCTNNATCAACAAGAACATGGGCGACGCGCTGAACTCTATCGCGTCGAACTTCCGCTAATGATGTTCGATCTCACGCCCGAAGAGGCGCGGCTGTTGTTGAACGTCGCCTTAATGGCGACGGGTCAAAATCGTTTCCGGTCCGCCGCGAAGATTCTCGCGGCGCTGGAAGCGTTTCGTCCGGGGGAGGCGTCCGTCGCATCGGCGAACGCCATCCTCTTCATCAGCATGCTGGACTTCCGGGGCGCAGTGGATTATCTCGACAGCTATGCCATCCCACGTTTCCCAGACGTGGCGATGCTTAAAGCGTTCAAAGGGATGGCTCTTCTCAGGATGGGGCGGACCGCCGAGGCCCGCATCCCCCTGGAAGAGGCCGCGAACCAGTCCGCCGATCCCGCGGCGGCGCAACTCGCAAAGGATTTGTTGATATGACAGAATCGATGATTGTGGAGGCGGTGCGGAATGTCACGGCGACGAACTCGCCGATGAACACCGTTGCCGCGACAGGACCGAACGCCGTTTCGGCTACGGCCGATCCCTCGGCCGTGGCGCGCTTCAACGCGGTAATGGAAACGGCACCCGTGCCATTCGCGGACGAGATGTCCGCCGTGTGGCGGTCGGCACAGACAAACAACCAAGGGTTTCTGCACCGTATCCGGACCCTTTCGGAGTTGACCCATCAGGGCGGCGTGGCCACTGGCGAACTGCTGGAGCTTCAGTACGAGGTTATGAACCTCTCCTTCCAGCAGGAAATCGTCACAAAGGTGGCCGACAAGTCTTCGAATGCGATCCAGACGCTGGTTAAGAATCAGTGACGCGTGCATTTCGATAGCAATCGAAGGGTAAAGAAATGAACCTAAAGACAACACTGCCGCTTTTCGCAGCCGTGCTTCTTCTTGCCGGTTGCGATAAGGAGACGACGCTCCATTCCGGCTTGGAGGAACGTCAGGCCAACCTCGTGATGGCCGCGCTTCTGGATGCCGGCATCGGCTGCCACAAGGAGCCGGGCGAGGAAGGAACGTGGAACGTCATGGTTTCTGAGCCGAAGTTCGCCGAGGCGGTGAATCTCCTTGAACGGCAGGGACTTCCTCGCCGCGCCCGACAGGGTATCGCCGAGGTGTTTAAGAAAACCGGCATGATCTCTTCGCCGAGCGAGGAGCGCATCCGCTTCATGGATGCCCTTGCGCAGGATATCGCCCGGACGATTTCGATGATTGACGGCGTTGTGGACGCGCGTGTACATGTTGTTCTGCCGGAGAACGATCCGTTCGCCCGTAATGCGTTGCCGTCGTCTGCCGCCGTTGCGATCCGCTCCCGCTGGGATACGGACATTACCGACCTTGTGCCGGCCGTAAAGGGGTTGGTGATGAACGCCATTGAGGGCCTAACGCACGAAAAGATTCAGGTGACGATTTTCAGGGACGAACCGCCAACGAACAAGAAATAGTTTTTACACCTCGGTCAACCCGGTCATGGATACGGACGAGAGACAGTTTCTGAAGACGGTCGCATGGATGTTCATGCGGCATGGGCAGCGGCTGCGGGCCCTCGCTGTATGCGAGGCGCTTAGCGAAGATGATCCGCGCGATGGCACCGTTGCCGTCGCGCTCGCGGAGTTGCTTTTGGGCGAAGGGAATGCCGCCCGCGCCCTTACCGTTCTTCATGAAGCTGATGTCCCGTCCACGCTTGCCCATGCGGAGGCGGTTCTGGAGACACGAGCCTTGAAGATGCTTGGGCGCAGGAGCGAGGCGGCCTCCCGTTGGAACCGCTACCTCGAATCCCGAAAAGGAAGCGCGAGGCAATGGCTGTGAGGTTTTACGTTTTGTGACCCGTCGCCTGAAAAGGCCGGGTGAAGGCGAAAGACAGGAAAGCGATGGCGAAACGAGAAGAGATGGATATTGAGCAAGCGAGGGGACTGGTGTCCAATCCAGTCCTTTGGCCGCGTGCCCGTGATTTTCTGTGGGACTTCGCCCCGCAGGTGCATCCGTCGTGGTTGGATGATTTGCCGGGGCATGAGAGATTCGTCGCTGATGACGGCGCGCCTCACGCTTCGTGCCTCATGTCCAATCCGAAAGTCAAGGCTTTCGTGCTTTCTTCGCTTGGCGTGGAACCGTGCTTTCACCTCTTCCCAAAGGAGGATGGCAGTCGGCTTCTGCTTCTTGACGCGGCGACGCTTGAATCGGTCGCCAAATGGTTGGGCGCGCTCGCTTGTGCCGATATGCTCCGTAAGGTGATGGACGGCGCAACGGTGCGCGAACTCAAGGCCGCACTTCCCGGCATCTATCCCGAAGTGTTTGGCTACACGGCGTATTTCAAGGGAATGAATTCGGCCGCAAAGAACGCAAAGAGCGCGGATGATGTAGTCGCAACAGGGTTTGCCCTGCTTTTCTCCGCTTTTGCGGCGCTTCCTTCGTCCCTCGTTTCGCGTCTTAGGTTCAAGTTTCCCCAGAATCTTTGCGACTTATGTGTTATTTCCGGCAAAAAGGAAGATGTCCCGTCGCGTCTTCAAGTTGTCAATAAGCTTCTCAAGCTCAAATTCCCGGAGGCGTTTTCGTTATGTTGCTCGTAAATAAACCAGATTTTGCGCTTGCGTCCGATCGCCGCCTTGTGAAGGCGGCCGAGGCGGCGACGGTCAGTACCGCCACCGAGATTATCGCCGCCGCCGAGGCCGAAGCCGCGCGTATCCTTGAGGAGGCCAAAGCCGTATTTGAGTCCGAGAAGAAACGCGGGTTCGAAAAAGGGCTAACCGATGGCAAGATGGAAATCGCGATGCAAAAACTCGATCTCGTAGATTCCTCGGTCGCGTTTATGGAGAGTGTCGAGCAGAAGATGGCCGATGTCGTGATGAAGGCGCTCAAGTCGTTCGTCATCGAAATCGGCGATCGTGAGATGGTGTTGCAGATTGTCCGTAAGACGATGAACGCGGTAATCCGCACCCAACGGCAGGTTACGCTTAAAGTCGCGCCGGAACTGGTCGAAACCGTCAAAGCCCGCATTGCGGAGCTCCGCAACGCCTATCCGACGGTCGAAACGTTCGACGTCATCGACGATGTCCGACTCAAGGGCGCGGCCTGTATCCTTGAAACCGAAGCGGGTGTTGCCGATGCCTCGGTAGAGACCCAACTCGCCGCCATCGAGAAGTCGCTTAAGCGACATATCGCAAGGGGAACGTGATGGCCAGTGTCTTTGACTATATCCCTGAAGTGCTGAGCCACGCCGTGGAGGACGCACAGCCCATCGATGTGAAGGGCAAAGTCATCCAGGTTGTCGGCACGATTATTAAGGCATCTGTGCCGGGGGTCAAGATCGGCGAGGTGTGCATCCTCCGTAATCCGTGGGAGGAGCATGAGGTGCAGGCGGAGGTCGTCGGTTTCACTAAAGAGGCTGTACTCTTGACCGCACTTGGCGCGATGATCGGCATCAGCGGAGAGACTGAGGTTATCCCCACTCGCCGCGTGCAGATGGTCCCCGTTGGAAAGAATCTTCTTGGCCGCGTACTCGACGGTTTAGGCCGCCCGATGGATGCGGATAAAAAAGGCCCGCTCCGGCCCGACGGTTACTATCCCGTCTATGCCGATCCGCCATCGCCGCTGGATCGCCGAATCATTTCGAAACCAATCTCGCTCGGTGTCCGTGCCATCGACGGGCTTCTTACCTGCGGTGAAGGTCAGCGTATGGGCATCTTCGCCGCGGCGGGCGGCGGCAAATCGACACTGCTCGCCCAGATTATCCGCAACACCGAAGCGGAGGTGACGGTTCTTGCGCTTATCGGAGAGCGCGGCCGCGAGGTGCGCGAATTCATCGAGAAAGACCTTGGCCCGGAAGGGTTGAAGAAGTCTGTCCTCGTCATTTCCACCTCCGACCGTTCCTCTATGGAGCGTCTTAAAGCCGCTTATGTCGCGACCGCCATTGCGGAAAGTTTCCGCGATAAGGGTATGAAGGTGTTGCTCCTTATGGACTCCGTGACGCGTTTCGGACGCGCCCAGCGCGAGATCGGTCTCGCCGCCGGCGAACCGCCGACGCGCCGCGGTTTTCCGCCAAGTGTCTTTTCCGAGTTGCCCCGGCTTATGGAACGCGCCGGAAACTCGTCGAAGGGTTCCATCACCGCGCTTTACACTGTTCTGGTGGAGGGCGACGACATGACCGAGCCGATTGCGGACGAAACGCGTTCCATCCTTGACGGGCATATCATCCTTTCGCGTAAGCTCGCGCAGATGAATCACTACCCCGCCATCGACATTCTCGCATCGGTCTCGCGTTGCCAATCGGCCATCATACCAAAAGACCACAAGGTCGCCGCCGCGAAACTGCGTTCATTGCTCGCCAAATATGCCGAAGTCGAACTGCTTCTAAAAATTGGCGAATACAAAAAAGGCGCGGACCCCGAAACCGACGAGGCGATTGCCAAAAACTCCGCTGTCAACGCCTTCCTCCGTCAAGGCTTGGACGAAAAACCCAAGTATGACGAATCCATAACTAAACTGAAGGAGGCGGTCTCGTAACCGCCAAACTGCCTAACCAACCATGCCATACACGCTTCAACCATTATTGAGAATCCGCTTGATGCGCGAAGACCGTGCGACCGGCGAACTTACCGCCGCTCGGCAGGCCCTCGCTGCTGCCGAGGAGGCGTTGGCGGCGCGGAAGCGTGAATTGGCGGATTTTGAGGCGACAAAGGAAGAACGTCGAGACCGGATTTATGCGGCTGTCATTGGTCACACCGTCACTCGCGACCAGCTTGATTTGGCTAACGAGGGTGTCGCCCGCATCGACGAAGAGGGGGTGTTGAGAGCCGATAACGTGACGCGCGCTGAAGCCGAGCGAAAAAACCGCGAAGATGCCGCTGAAGTTGCGCGAGCCAACCTCAACCTCGCCACCAAGAACCGGATGAAGATTGACGAACACCGTTCCGTGTGGCTCATTGAGGAGGCGAAGGCGCAGGAGGCTCGCGCTGAAGGAGAATTAGAAGATTTCACCGTCCGAAAGGAGGAAATCTGATGTTGGGAGTTGTAACGCTTGATTCTGGAGAGCAGACAATGCCGTTATTTGTCGTACCCGATGTATCGGGGCTTACTCCATTGACTTTGCCGGATCCCCTGATTAAGGGGCGTGCGCCATCGTCGTCAGGTCCTTCGGCCGATGCGCTTCGTCGTTTCGAGGACGTGATGAACGATGAAGGTTCCCCCGTTATCAAACGGGCACGCCATATTGTGTATGCTTTTTCGAACATCCAGCCACCTGCCGTCCAGCAACCAATCGCACACGATTCCGCTCCGACGCAAAAAAAGGTTGTGCCAGTAGTTGTTACCGCCGTACCGAATAAAACGGATACCATCCTTCAAATGCAACCCGTTATCACCGTTGAAAAATCGCCGGTGATATTAACCGTTGATTCTCCTGTTGCTCCGTCCGCTAAGTCTGCTACGCCATTCGTCCCGTCGTCCACACCGATTGCTCCCCAAATTGAACCCGTCGCTGTTTCCCCCGCCCCCACAATCACTAATCCTGAAAGGGTAGTTGTAGAAAAGCCGGTTCCTGTGGCGATTGATTCTCAAGCAGCACCGTCTGCCAAGACTTCGACTTCATTCGTTCCGCCACCCGTACCGGGCACCACTCGGATCAAGACCGCCATTGATCCCCGCATCGTTACTATCGCCAACCTCAAAAGGGTAGTTGTAGAAAAACCAGTTTCAATGGAGGTAGATTCATTCGCAGCACCGTCCGCCAAGGCTGCGGCTCCATTTGTTCCGCCAGCCGCGCCGGTTGCCACCCGGATTGAAACAGTTGTTGACCCCCGCGCCGGCGTTATCGAAAATTCCGAGAGGGTTGTCATAGAAAAGCCGGTTGCCGTGGCGGTTGAGCCCACCGTGGCGCCGTCCGCGAAGGCCGCTACGCCATTTGTTCCGCCAGCTGCGCCGGTTGCCGCCCGGATTGAAACCGTTGTTGA
>DBXY01000051.1 GCA_002309765.1 Verrucomicrobia bacterium UBA1200 | reverse complement strand
GACGGGGTGGATACGCCCAATCCGTATGGATTCAAGCCGTTCGTTGACGGTAAGGCGCCGGAACCTGCCGTGCGGGAAGGGAAAGCGAACGATTACTGGGATCATGTCGACTTCATCGTTGATGCGGCGAACGGACGCGGGCTTACCGTCGCCATGCTGCCCACATGGGGCAAGTGGTGGAAGGAAAAGTGCCTTTTCACGCGGGAGACGGCGCGGTCGTATGCGGCGTGGCTTGCCGCCCGTTACCGCGACAAGGCGATTATCTGGGTGTTGGGCGGAGACCGTCCGTTTGATGGCCAGGACGACGTGGAGATGATGCGGGCTTTCGCGGCGGGCCTTCGGGACGGCGACGGTGGGAGGCATCTCATCACGATCCATCCCCGCGGCGGGCAGGGGTCCTCCGAACGTTTCCACGGTGAGGAATGGCTCGATTTCAATATGTGGCAGCATGGTCACGGGATCGTCTTTAAGGGCTACGGGAAGACGTTTGACGATTGGCGTTGCACGGATCCGGTGAAGCCGGTCATTGACGGCGAGCCGGTTTACGAGGGACACCCGATCGCCTTCTCGCCGAACGAGAATGGGCATACTGTGGCTGCGGATGTTCGGCGGGCGCTCTATTGGGATCTGTTCACCGGCGCGTGCGGGCATACCTACGGACATCATTCGGTCTGGCAGATGTACGGATCTAAGGCCGCCGCCCAGGTCGCACCGAAGGGCAAGAACCGTCCCATCATGCCGTGGTACGAGGCGATCAATGAGCCGGGCGCCGCCCAGATGCGGTATGCGAAGGAGCTGTTGCTCGCGCGCGCTTATTTCACCCGTGTGCCCGCTCCCGAGATGATCATGGAACACGGGCAGGGCGCGTCGATCATCCCGGGCGCGGGTACTCGCCGATTCGTCGCGACGCGTGATGAACTCGGCTCTTACGCACTTGTCTATGCCCCGGTGGGACGCGCGTTCGAGTTAGATCTGGAGAAGGTGCGCGGAGAGAAACTGCGTTTCGCGTGGATGAATCCGCGGGATGGTACCGTGTCGGCATGGACGGTCGTGTCGCGAACTGCTCGCCGACGGTTCGAGCCGCCGACTCCCGGTGAACTGCTCGACTGGGTGCTCATTGTTGAAAATGCCGATTCCCGGTAGAACTTCCCCGAGGCGCAGACACCTCACTGCCGGATCCGAAAAGCCCGTTTTCATTCTTCTTGCCCATCCGGCGGATAAGATGGCATTTGTGTTTGCCCAATGGGATTGAAAGGAGTATAGTATCGGCGTTTTTTTGAAGGTGAGCACAGAAGGAAGTTGGCCATGATGACATTGTGCCACCGGGAGGGAGGGGCTTAAAAGAAGTCCAAGACTTGATGGGTTCCTGTTGGATCAATCTGGCCGACCCATCCACCGAGGAGATCGACCGCGTCCATACCCTCACGGGCATTCCCCGTGAGTTCATCACCGACCCGTTGGATAAGGATGAACGGACCCGTCTGGAGAATGACGAAGGGATCACCCAGCTGATCGTCCATGTCCCGTACCACGAGCCGCACGAGAACGTGATTACGTTCCACACCATTCCGTTGTGCATCGTGTTGACCGAGACGAACGTGGTGACCATCTGCAACCGTCAGACCCCGGTGACCAGCACCTTTCTGGATCAGATCCGCCGGGTCTGCTCGCCGGAGGACCAGTTTCGCTTCGTATTCTAGATTCTGTGGCACTCGGCCATCCTCTACCTGCGCTATCTGCGCGACATCCGGCAGCGAGCGGATATGGTTGAACAGGACCTGCACGAGTCGATCGGTATGCAGCGGATCGTGGAGGCGGTCCGCGCGGCACGGCGAGCCGCGAGTTAAGGATTAGGGGTTGATGATTAGCGGCCCGGCAGCTTGTCTCTTGTCGCCGGCCGCTTGTCCAACCGTCAAACTGTCAAACCGTCAAACGTGTCTATCGCCAACCGCAATCTCTTAATCTTGTAAATCCTGTCTAGCTTTCTCCTTTGGTTTCAAAAAGAAACTGTCAACCTATCGTAAAACAGGGCAATTTGAAATGATCCTCATTTACGTTCCTGCTCGGGTCACGGGCAGCGGGCCGGCCAACTTTTCGTATAACGGACGGTAATCTTCGGGGTTGTGGATATATTCATGGCCGTGGGGTTGACCTTCGCGGATTATCGCGCCGTCCTTGGCGGCGATCAGCCGGGTAAAAGGCACTTTATCCCATTTCCCCTCTGACAGCGGTTTGGTGGAGAAAAACAGGGTGTCTCCATCCAGCCGGTAATGCAGCGTATCCTTAAGGTTGACGTGGGCGTAAAAAACATCGCCGTCGAAAAACAGCAGGTTGATCTTGTTGCCTTTGGCCAGTTCGGCAACCGCGGCTTCCAGTGTGTCGAAACGTTCGGTTTCGCCCAGCGCTCGGCCAAGTCGGTTTTGCTCCCGGTTTATCCGGTCCACCAAGTAGAAAAGAATACGCTCGGAATCGGTGTCGCCGTGTTGTGATTCCGCGTAACCGTTCAACAGCTCCCCGTTGAAAATGGTGCCGTTATGGGCGAGCGTCCAAGTGCGTCCGCAGTTGTCTGTGGCGGTAAACGGGTGGCAGTTGTCGTATTTGTTTCTGCCGACAGACGCTTTTCGGATGTGGGCTATAACCGTTTTTTGCTCAATCTGGCATTCAAGCCGGTGTTTCAGATAAGAACTGCTGTATGCGGGTACGGGTTCGCGCTCTATGGTCGACGGGACGCCGGTTTCGGAGAAACACGCCAACCCCCATCCGTCTGGATGCTCGTGCGAATGCGAGTAGAATTCGCTTAGGATTTCGTTCAACCGTTGCCGTTTTCTAGCCACAACGCCAAACAGCTCACACATCACTATACCTCCTTAACTCCAAGCGCGGCAACTATACCACTTCACTTTCCGGTAATTCAAGCAAAAATAAGGGATTAGTGATTAGGGGGTTAGGGAATAGTTACGAGTGACGAGTGAAGAGTGACGAGTTATGGAGATGAAGAATGAAGAGAGAAGAATGAAGAATTAGTGATTAGCGGCCCGGCTGCTTGTCGCTTGTCGCCGGCCGCTTGTCCAACCGTCAGGAAATGAAGAATGAAGAATGAAGAGTGAAGAGTGAAGAATTGAGGCAAAACTTTTCACTCTTTATCCGAACCACCCCGCCTCCGCCGAGGCTCCGGCACGGCGAGCTTACTTGTCCGCCAAAGCTTTAGCGGCGGCGGAACCACCAAACTGTCAAACTGTCAAACCGTCCCACGCAATTGCAAATTGTTGCAGTTTGGTATTGCTTTTGCCGCCAGAAATGGAATATAATACCCATTTCACAGGTTGAAAAGCCGCCGCGCCAGGTGGTGCGGGGAAACGGACTTTTCATTTTGTTAACCTAAAAGGCGTCCGCTGGTTCTGTATGGGCTTTGCGGGCGGGAACAACCAACAGATGGCAATTCAAAAACCAAAAGTGGCCGCGCCGAAAACTGGCGAGGCGTATGATTTTTTAAGCGCGATGCTCGGCACCCAAGAGCAGCAGTTCACCGCTGGATCGATTATTAAAGGGACGATCAGCAGTATCAAAGGCGATGATGTCTTTGTGGACATCGGTTATAAGTCTGAAGGCCAGGTTTCGATTAAGGATTTTAAGGATGGCGAGACCCCGAAAGTGGGCGATGTCATCGATGTGATGCTGGTCGAGCTTGAGAATGAAAAGAGCGGCATGGTGATTCTGAGCAAGTCGCGTGCCGACGAACAGATCCGTTGGGACAAGGTGCTGGCCAATTATTCCGAGGGCGGCATTGTCCACGGTACGATTTTGAGCAAGGTCCGGGGCGGCCTGATCGTCAAGGTTGACGGTGTGGACGCGTTTCTGCCGGGTTCCCAACTGGACGTCACCCCGGTGCACGATCCCGATCCTTACATCGGCAAAGAGTACGATTTCAAGATTATCAAGATCAGCAATGAGCGCCGGAACATCATCATTTCGCGCCGCGAGTTGATCGAGGCCCAGCAGGCGGTCATGAAGCGCGAGCTGCTCGGCACCATCGAAAAGGGCCAGCATCGCATTGGCGAGGTCAAGAACATCACCGATTTCGGCGCGTTTGTTGACCTGCACGGTTTGGACGGTCTGCTCCACATCACCGATATGAGCTGGGGCCGCATCAAGCATCCGAGCGAGATGCTCAAGGTCGGTCAGGAAATCGAAGTGGTTATTCTGGATGTCGATCTGGAGCGCGAGCGGGTTTCGCTGGGCCTCAAGCAGGCCACGCCGAATCCCTGGACGGATATCGAGAGCAAATATCCGGCCAACAGCCGTCTGCGCGGCAAAGTGGTTAACCTGGTTCCTTATGGCGCGTTCGTCGAGATCGAGCCGGGCATCGAGGGCCTGGTCCACGTTTCCGAGTTCTCCTGGACCAAGCGCATCGCCCGCGCTTCCGACGTGTTGGCGGTGGGCGATGAGGTTGACGTGGTTGTGCTCAGCATCGACCCCGAAAACCAGAAGATCGCGCTTGGCATCCGCCAGACCGAGGCGAATCCTTGGGATACCGTTCAGGATCGTTACCCGGTCGGTAGCCGCATCACCGGCAAAGTCCGCAACTTCACCGCTTACGGCGCATTCATTGAGCTGGAAGAGGGTATTGACGGCATGATCCACGTTTCCGATATGTCGTGGACCCGCAAAATCAACCACCCGAGCGAAGTCCTGCAGAAGGGCCAAGAGGTTGAGGCGGTGGTGCTGGAGGTCAACCCGGCCGATCAGCGCATCTCGTTGGGTCTCAAGCAGGCCAGCGATGATCCTTGGAACACCATCACCAGCCGTTATGCGATTGGCCAGTTGGTTAAAGGCAAAGTCTCCAAGATCGCCTCCTTCGGCGCGTTCATCGAGCTTGAGGACGGAGTTGACGGTCTGGTCCACATCTCCCAGATCAGCGACCAGCACGTTGAAAAGGTTAAGGACGCGCTTAAGGTCGGGCAGGAGGTTGAGGCCCGCATCGTTAAGATCGATCGCGACGAGCGCCGCATCGGCTTGAGCATCAAGGCGGTCGGCATGAGCGATTCGCAGGTTGAGGAGCTTACCCGCGACCTGAGCGTCACCGATCTCAAGCCCGGCGAGAACCTGGTCGGCTTGGACGCGGTGTTCAACGATGCCTTCGCGCAGAGCGAAGAGTGGCATCCCGGTGCCGAGTAATTGTTGGTAATTCAGGGGGACGGACGGAATTTTCGCCGTCCGCCCCCTTTTTTTCTGTACCTTAACCGATAGCAGATTTTGAGGAGTCGGCATGAGAATTCTTTCAGGTATCCAGTCTTCGGGTAAACTTCATCTTGGCAACTATTTCGGCATGATGAAGCCCGCCATTTCGCTTCAGGAGAAGGGCGACCCGTTCATTTTTATAGCGAACTATCACGCGCTTACCACGGTGCATGACCGTGAAAGGCTGCTCACCGACACCCGTGACGTCGCACTCGATTTTCTGGCCTGCGGTCTGGATCCTGAACGCACCGTATTCTTCCGCCAAAGCGACGTTCCCGAAGTTCAGGAATTGGCTTGGCTGCTTTCGATCGTAACCCCCATGGGTTTGCTCGAGCGCTGCCATTCGTATAAAGACAAGCTGGCAAAAGGGTTGGCGGCCACGCACGGTCTGTTCGCTTACCCGGTCCTGATGGCGGCGGACATTCTGCTTTACCAGTCCAACCTGGTTCCGGTGGGCAAGGACCAGAAACAGCATTTGGAAGTCACACGCGACATCGCCATCAAGTTTAACAACGAGTTCGGCGAGATTTTCACCATTCCAGAACCTTACATCCCGGACGAAGTGGCGGTGGTGCCGGGGCTGGACGGTCAGAAGATGTCCAAAAGCTACGGCAACACCGTGGAGCTTTTCGGGCCGATCAAAGAGGCGAAAGCGCGGATTATGCGCATCGTGACCGACAGCACCCCGCTCGAAGCCCCTAAAAATCCCGACACTTGCAATGTCTTCGCGCTTTACAAGCTTTTCGCCACTCCGGAACAGCGGGCGGAGATGGAACAAAATTACCGTGGCGGTAATTACGGTTACGGTTCCGCCAAAAAGGCGCTGTTTGAGCTGTTCCAGGAAACGTTCGCACCCTTGCGCGCCAAGCGTGAGGAGCTGGAAAAGAATCTGGATTACGTCGAGGAAGTGTTGCGCAAGGGTGCGGAACGCGCTCGCGCCGCCGCTTCGATCACCTTGGACAAGGCCCGCAGCGCGGTCGGCCTTTGCTAAGTTGCCGGCGTATGATGGACGACCGGTTCCATTCCTATTTTATGCGGTTGGCGTTGCGGGAGGCGGAACTAGCCGCCGAGACCGGCGATGTCCCGGCGGGATGCGTGATTATCCGCCGCCCGGAAACGCCGGTGCCGCTGGCCGCGGTACCGGTAATCGGCCGCGCCCACAACCAGACCGAGGCGTTGAAGGATCCCACGGCCCACGCGGAGATATTGGCCATTACCCAAGCCGCCGCGGAGTTTGGCGATTGGCGGCTTACCGATACCGTTTTGTACGTAACAAAGGAACCTTGCCCCATGTGCGCCGGGGCGATTGTGCTCGCCCGGATTCCCTTGGTGGTGTGGGGGTTGCCCGACCCTAAACGTGGCGGGCAGAACGTGTTTTCTATTTTTACCCATCCGGGTATCAACCATCATCCTGAAGTGCTGGAAAATGTCGAGCTGGAAGCCTGCGAACATATCATAAAAGACTTCTTCCGCCAACGCCGCAACGACAATTCATGTCGTTAGCCGCGGGTAGGGATTAGGGAAATGAAGAATGAAGAGAGAAGAATGAAGAATTAGGGATCAGCGGCCCCACTGCTTGTCGCTGGCCGCTTGTCCAACCGTCAAACTGTCAAACCGACCAACTGTCAAACCAATTTTTGCACTGTTTCACGCTCAGCACCTTACTCTTTTTTAGCCGTAAAGGGCGCATAGGGCGCAAAGATGGACAAGTTATTAGTCCGGTAGCAATGCAGCACAAGCACAAATACCGTGTCTATCGCCAACCGCAATCTCTTAATCTTGTAAATCCTGTTAATCCTGTATAGCTTTCTCCTTTGGTTTCAAAAAGAAACTGTCAACCTATCGTAAAACAGGACAAATGAAGAATTGAGGCCATAATTTTTCACTTTTAATTTTTTGTTTTTCATTTTCCCACTTGTCCTCCGTAGCCTCGGCGAAGGAGGAACCGTCCAACCGTCAAACTGTCAAACCGTCCAACTGTCAAAATAATCCGGCTTTTGAATTGAAAAAACTATGAGTTTTTGTTAGAGTATCTTTCGGTTTTTTATGACAGGAGTTTTGCCTATGAAACTTTCGGTTTTCAAGAAGGCGGCGGCGGCGCTGCCGGAAGATTTTTTTGACGCGCCTCCGGCTTGCGGTTTGATTTTGGGATCAGGTTGGGGTAATGCCTTGACTGCGGACCGGGTACTGGCGGAAGTTGATTATGCCGATATCCCCGGGCTGGGTGCCAGCACGGTGGTTGGTCACGCCGGCAAAGTCTCGCTCTACATACGGCACGGCATTCGTGTGGTCGCTTTCCATGGCCGGCGCCATTGGTACGAGGGCGGCGGTTGGGAACCGGTGGTTATGCCGGCGGAACTGTTGCGGCGCATGGGGGTGAAAAACCTGTTGGTCACCAACGCCGCCGGCGGCATCAACGGGAAATTCCGCCCCGGTACGCTGATGGCGATCACCGACCATATCAACACCACGGGGTTGAATCCGCTGGTCGGTCCGGTGGTTCCGGGGTGGGGGGAACGTTTCCCCGACCAGTCGGAGGTTTACGACACGGGGCTGACCGGGGTGCTGGCTCAGGCGGCGAAATCGCTCCGCATCCCGCTTAAGCGCGGTATTTACGCCTTTACCTCTGGCCCGGTTTTCGAGACTCCCGCCGAAATCCGCGCCTACGCCGCGATGGGTGCGGACGCGGTGGGTATGTCCACCGTGCCGGAATGCACTCTCGCCAGCGCTTGTGGGATTCGCGTGGCCGGATTAAGCTGCATCACCAACATGGCCGCCGGAATCGGCAACCGCCATCTCGGACATGAGGAGGTATTGGAGCAGTCCAAGAAAACCACGCCGGTAATGGCGAAGCTGGTGGACGCGTTTTTGCAACAGTTGGCGCTGGATTTCCAGTTGGCTTGAGGGAAGGCTCGGTTATGGGCGTCATGGTCAGAATTATCTTTACGTTGGCGGTTGCCGCCGGTTTCGCCTCAGCGGAAACCGTGCTGTTTCGGCAAAGCAGCGAAAACCGGATGCCGCTGGATATTGAAATCCCCGACGGATGCGTGAGTGACGGCGACTGGGCCGACCGCGAGATTTCTATCTGGCTGACGTCTTACAATCCGAACCACGGTTGGACTTGGGCGATCCCCTCCCGCCCGGACGGTCTTTACCTGGCGGCGGGTGATGAAAAATTCCCGTTGAAAAATCCGGTCAATCCCGATTGGGGCGACAGCGGGCCGCGTCAGCCCGGTAGCAAGCTGGAGCTGAAATTCGGTTTGCCTGAACGGCGTTGTTCCGGGTTGCGACTGGTTTGTCCCCGCGGGGTGATGGTGTGGGGCGGCCGGTCGGGCGGACCGATCACCGTTGAGTTTTGGAAGGGGCCTCGTTGCGATTTCATCAGCTGGGTGGACAATGCCAACCGGAATTGTTTCATTGATTGTTCGGACCTTCCAGCGGAAGAGTATGTATTCAAATTCCCCGACGGCAGCGAACACCGCAGCCGTTTCCCGGTTTTTCGGCGGCGACTTCCCGAATCGCCCCAACCGTTTGAAGTTCAAGTCCGCGCCATTACCCGGAAGGACGGGGTGTTCGACCAGACCGTGCGGATCGAGCCGCATCCCCAACCGCTGGCCGCACCATTGCCGGACGGTAAGATTTTGGTCGGCCAATGCGTTTACGGCCACAACCCGGAATTTCGAGACGAGATTATCACCAACCGTTTGGGGAACCTGCTGGTGGGGTGGAACAAGGCGACCGACTACACCAACCTGCCGCCGCAGATGGTCGAGGCGGCTGCCACCAACGACATTCATTTCATGACCATCTACGGTTACGATTCGCGTGAAATCACCGATCGGATGCGCTCCAGGCTGGGCGGTCGATACCTGTGTAATAACATCGGTGAGTTTGCCGGTTACCTTTACCAAGGGCCGAAAGAGGCCGCGGCCTGCAAGGTGCCGCAAGGGATGGATCTTGACGCGGCGCGCAACCAGTTCGTCAACCGCTTTATCCGCAATTACGTGATGTCCCAGCACCGCAACTACGATTATATTTTCTCCACCTCCGGTTCGCCGCTGGGCACTTACGAGTTGCAGGGGGGAATGGATTTTATGTGCTGCGAGCTGTACGCCGTGGGGGCGCACAATCTCGCTTATGCCACCAGCGAGATGCGCGGTGCGGCGCGGAAATGGAAGCCCGAATTTTGGGGCGGCTGGCTGGCCGAGGAGTGGCAGACGTTCACGGTGCCTTATCAGGCGCGGCAAAAGTACGATTTGCTGTTGGCGGGATTGTTCCAGCAGTATCTGATGGGAACCTCGGTGATTGTGTTGGAATCTGGCGCGCAGACCACCCAAGCCCACGAGTACACTAAAGACGCCAAAAAGCTAAAGCAGTTTTACAGCGACCCCGCGCCAAAGAATTACCGCGACACCGTGAAGCGTTTTTACGATTGGGTGGCGGCGCATCCCCGTCCGGCCGGGACTCCCGCGACAACAGCGGCGTTTGTGCTGGGCAACAACGATGCGTATGTCGGCATGACGCATGAGATGTTCGCCATGTGGGGACAGCACGAAAATGCCGCCAGCAACCGCAATTGGCGTTGCTCTCTGCCGGAACAGACCTGGCGCACCATTCAGCAGATTGTTTACCCGTTCCATCCCGATGTGCTTAAACCCTATGGGAATTACTGGCTGGCCGGGTCTCCTTTCGGACAGACCGATGTGGTCAACATTGACTCCGAAGGGCGGCTTTCGGATTTGAGCCTTTACGAACTGCTGGTGTACGCGGGGTGGAATACCATGACGCCGGAAATAATGGGTTTGCTGCGCGAGTACGTTGATCAGGGCGGTGATTTGCTGATTTGCGTTCCGCATTTCTCGACTCGAAACGACCGCGAATATTCCAAGTATTCGATTGACGATTTGTCAGGAAAGGGTAATTTGTCGAAATTGATCGACGTTAAGGTTTTGGGTCGTATTCAGCCGGATGACGGTTTTCCCGTGGCTGACTTGGAACTTTCGCCGGGGGTGGAGGTCTTAAAGCGGACCGCTTCTGGTAAGCCGTTGGCGGTGGCGCAGCGCCGCAACCGGGGGCGAGTCACGCTGTTGGCGGGTTGGGACTATCCGGGCGAAAAAAATCCTTTGGCGGAGGCGTATGCGGAGCTGGTGAAGGAACGGTTGCAAAGCCATCCCGCCGGCGGGGTCAGCCTTTCCGGCGATGATCTGGCGGCTGTGTCATGCGCGGTTTATGGAAAGCGTGTTTACCTCTTAAACCTAGACGGTAACCAGACCCGTACGGTAACCGTCAATAGTCGGACATACAACGAGACGATAAAGTTGGAACCCCTGGAGGTTAGGATTGTGGATTTGTAATTGTAAAATTAGGGGGCAGTGATTAGGGAAGTGAAGAGTTACGAGTGACGAGTGACGAGAGAAAAAATGAAGAATGAAGAATGAAGAATTGAGGCAATAATTTTTCACTCTTAATTCTTAGTTTTTCATTTCCCTGTTCCCTAACCCCTATCTCATTTCGCCAGTTCAACCGTTGCCTTGAAGAAGGTATCCGTTGCGGGGTTGGCGGTATGCCAGTTCTTGAGGTCGGTGGAACCTTTAAGATACAATTTCCAACCGAACTCGATCGCTTCATCGGGGATGTTGATGTTGTGCGACACCTCCGGCTCATCGCCGCGCATCGAAATGTTGCACTGGGGCCGCTCGCTTTTCGCCTTGGGATTGGTGCCGCAGACATATTCGGCCCAGTTGGCGAAACCGTCGCCATCGTAATCTTCAGCCGCAAGGGCTTCGTAGGCGGCGGCGTCGCGGGCGGTTGACGAGGGGAATGTCGCGTCCAGCCAAGCGTAGGGAACGCCCTGTTCCGTGGCTTTGCTCTCAGGGATCCACTTTACATCCGCCAGCCACGCCCCGCAAACTGAATAATTGGAACCCGAACTCCCAATCGTATATGTCCACAAGAAATCGGTGGTGCCTTCCGAGGTAACTTCGCTGGTCAGCATAACCGTTCTGCTGGTGCCGTTTGCCGAGGAATACCCGAAGGAGTAGATTGGGGACGAGTTCTTTGTAACGACAATCTTGTTGGCCGAAGAATACGAAACTCCCTTCAAAATGAAGATCAGTTTTCCTTTGCCGGAAACCGTTGCCTTCACCCAAGAAGAATATTGGGTGTTTTCCACGTACGGTGTCCTGAGCGTTCCGCCGGATGCGGGGTCTTCAATCCATTTGTAATTTCCGCCGGTAGTCCAGACGACTCCCTTGGTCCCAAAAACATCGGCGATGGTTTTGTACTGGCGGACTAGAATCGGGCTGGATAACGCGGAGTCCGTCCAAACCGCGGCTTGAAGTGTCATTCCCGAAATCGGAATGCTTATGGCGCCGGTGTACCGCGTTCCGTTGCTTCTTGTCGGCTCGGTCCCGTCAAGGGTGTAGAATATGTCGCCGTTCGCGTTCGGGTTGGCGAGGGTAACCGAAATCGGGAACGAGTCGACGAGTGACGTTGCCGGCGTGGCGGTCGGGGCGGCGGGCAAATCGGTTTCCTGCAACACGGACGCGAAACCGGCAATCAGCGACTGCACCGTGTCCAGATACAATTCCGTGCCGATGGTCGAATAACCGTCGTTTCGGGCCAAACCTATGTCAACCGCCGTATCGGGATCGGACGGCAGCGCGAAATACATGGTCGGGTAGGGTATGTTTCCGCTGCTTCCGTAACTGTTGTACAGATTATCAAAATATCGTTTTGCCGCGCCGGTATCGACATAACGCGAAGAGTCTGCGGTAATGAGGTAGACGCCGTTGGCTCGCGCCCAGGCGAGGAAATCCGGGCTTTCGGCTATGGGGGTGAACGCTTTGGTCCAAACGCAGGTTTCAAGGTTTGCCTGCAGTACGCAGATCAGCCTACCGTCCCTGGCGGCGGCGGTTTTCGCCCCGTTTACATCCGTGGTCCATTCTCCGGGCTGAATGGGATGGCGCTCCAAAAACAGTCCTTCGGCGGGAATGCTTGGATCTTTGCCGCCATACACAAACACCGCTTTGACCAGCGTTGACGCGGTTATCTGGAACGGCTCGGTATAGGTGATACCGTTTTCGCCCCCCGGGTCGCTGCGGTCGAGGGTGTAGAAAATGGTGCCTTCCAGGCCGGCCGGCGGCGTTATCGTGACGGTCATGCTGCCGTTGAAGATGGCCGCCGTGGATTCATCCGTTGTGGTTTCGGGGGAGATTGTTGGCGGACGCGACAACGCGTCGAACCGCACGGTGTCAAGCAAAATGCCGTTGTAAACTCCGGCGTATTGCCCCCCTTTGGTGTAGGTGAATTTGATTTCATGGGTGCCGGACGGAATTTCCACCTCTACCAACTTCCAATCGGTTTTGTATCCTGCGCTACTGTCATAAAACAGGGTATTGCTATCGCTGCGTACGGCGAAGGTGCTGTAGGCCATGGTTTTACAATAGCGGAAACTCATGGTGGTGGGGCCGGTGACGGTGGTTTTCAGCCACGATTCTTTCCCGTAGGTGCCGGACGGGATTTCGCCGCTTTGCACCGCGTCCACGCTGTCGTAGGTGTTGGTGGTTTGGAAGGTCCAGGGATAGTCGGACGAGGTGGTCCATACCAATTGCGGCGCGTCAACGCCGGTGCCGAGGTCGCGGACCGAGTAAGTGGCTTCGTAAATCATTCCCGGAACACCGAAGGTGACGGCAATGGCGCGGATGGTGGTGGTGTCGCTGATGACAATCGGCCCGGTGTAGAGCGTTGACGCGGTGGTCGGGGTGGTGCCGTCGAGTGTGTAGTAGATTTGCAGATCGCTCTTGCCGGGAGTCAGCGTTACGGTTATCGAGTCGTCAAATGTCGCCCCGCTCTCCGGCGAGAAGAATACGTCGTACGACAACGCGACTTTTTGCGAGCGCCATTTGGTTGCCGCCGCGAAGGTGTTGTTGATGGTCAATGCGTTGTTGTGGGTTTCATCGCCCGCCGGCACTCCGGCCCACATGTAATCCGGCGACGAGAAAAGCGGGGCGGACGCGTAGGTGTTGCCGTATCCGTCGGTGTTGTAAGCCATGATGGTGTGGTAGGCTTTGTTGTCGGTTCCCGTAAAATAGTACCCGGACGAGTAACTGTAGAGTTGCGGCCCGCGGTTGTTTTCGTCCGCCACCGCCGTCGCGTGGCCCGCGCCCATGTTGTGGCCGACTTCGTGGGTCATGGTGTGCCCTTGCGCCACGGCACGGACGGCGCACACGTTGTACGCGCTTTCCGAGAATGACGCGAATGACGTGGTTTCAAGCGACCATCCAAGGCCGGTGTTGCCGCTTGACGAGCCGGTATCGATAAGCGTGGAGACGATGTCCGCGCCGACCTCGTCGCGTTTGGTCTTGATCGCTGCCCATCCGGTCTGGTTATCGCGAATCGCGTAAAGCGCGGAATGGACATCGGAGGCGGATACGTTTACGGTTGTTACCCCAACCAGCCGAAAACGGAAATTGGCGGACAACCCGGAGTTGCCGAGCGCGGTGTTCATTTTTTGCACGGCCATGTTGGCGAAGTTGGTGATGCCGCCGTTACGCATGGCGTAAACGGTTGCCGCCGAATCGTAGGCCACCAGCATATCCACCACGGTGGACGATTGGTCGATGGTTGCCGCGAGCGTCTTCGCCTGCGGTACGGCAGGTTCTGCCGGAAGTTCGGGAACCAGCGTGTCACAATGTGCCACGGCTTCCGTTTCCGGGCTGATCTCTTTCACGCTAGTGGCGGTGGCGGTTGAAAATACGGTGTAAACTTTGCCGTTCTGGAAATCCTGAATGTCAACTTGCAGCCCGTCCGCGGTTTGCAGCACCACGGCGTTCTTTATTCCGTCGTATCCGGTGACTTCAGCGAGGAACGAGGTGCCGCCCAGCGGCGATTCGGTCTGCTCGGCAAGCGTTAGCTTGATCGAAATATTGTCGAACAACTGTAACGAAATTGTGTCGCCGACTTTAAGGGCGTCGGTTTTGGTCGCGCCAGCGTCGAGCCGGGTTTCCCGGATTGTTCCGTCAGTCTGCGGTTGCGCCGTCAGCAGCACCCCGCCGTTTTTTCGCGGGCGCAAGTCGAGACTAATGTCGGCAGCGTACAAATGTGCCGCGGTCATGGCCAACAAGAACGTTAGAAGCGATTTGGTCTGTTTCATGGTTTCCCCTCGTTTGAAATGGATGAAAAGCGCGATGTCAGTAAATCAGGAAAAAGGTGTCGTCTGGAGGACAGGCGAAGGTAACGGTCGATGTCGGCCCGGTTTTTTGAATCTTGCCGTCCTGCGGATTCCAGCGCTGAATCTCTCTGGGCGGCCCGACTAAGGTTATGGTCACTATCCCTTGTTCGCGGGTGGTGTTGGCGATGAAAACCAGCTTGTTATCGCCGTTGCTCCGCTGTGCGTACTCCAACTTTAGCAGCGGGTTTTCGCTGGTGACGGTTAATGGCGCTTGCACGGGGATTTTTCCCGGCGAATCCCAAATCGGGAAGGCGTGGCCCTTGGTCCCGTCATTGTCGGCGGTCGGGATGACGCCAATTTCCAGTCCGTTGTTCTGGTAGGCTTTCAGCAGCGGCGAAAGGCTCTTGCCGCCGGACAAAAGATTGGCGGCCACCGCCAGCCGCGGATAGCTGCGGCTGGACGGGAACACGAGTCGACGGTCGCGCAGGAACGCTTCCTCCAGCATCGCCGGGGTGGCGGAATCGGCAGGGAACCGCTCCATAAACTCCGGCAGTTCTCCGCCCACCGTCAGCAAGTCGGAAACGGGGTGTCCGTAATTGATCAGCCATTGGCAGCGGGTGAGATACTCGTTGCAGTTTTTCAACATTTGGACGGCATCATTGTCATTGGGCAATCCGTCCGGAAACTCAAACGCCACGCGGGTCGCGCCGTCAACCAGTGCCGCATTGACGGCGGAACGCCACTCCGTTCCGGCGGACGGCCATTGGATGCGGCATTGGATTTCATTCCGTCCCATGCAGCGCGCGCCGCCCGCCACCCGCCGGTTGGTTTGGCGGTCAACCCGGTTGGTGGAAAACGCGAAGCCGGGCCGTTTGAAAAGGAAACCGTTCTCCTCCGGCGGCAACGGGTTTTCGTCGGCCCAGATTCCGGCGTCAAGACCAGCGGCCTGGATGCATTCGCTTATCGGCTTCGCGAAATTATCCCGCCAAGCCGAGACCGTAATATTGGTGTCGGCGCGATTGACCAATTGGCACCATACGAGTGACAGCCCGTAGGATTCCGGTAGCTTGTCCTGACTCATGGAAAGGATCCGGTTGATGTGTTTTTCGGCGGCGGGACCGCCTTTCGCCCCATCGGATTCCGATTGCGGGAAATCGGTGAACCCAGCCTTGAGTTTCAGTCTGGCGGCGTGGCGGTTGATGGCCGCCCATTTCTCCCAGAACCCCGGCCGTTCCGCTGGCAGACGGAACAGCACCATGCCGAACCCCAACTCTTTGGCACGCTCAAGTTGCGATTCCGCGCGGTTAAAACCGGCCTCGTCGGCGCAATCGATGTCCAACAGCATGGTCGGCCCGGCGGTAACCGGCGGATGCTCAAATAACGCCGCGTCCGGAAGCTCGGCGACGGCGCAGAGTCCGGAGAGCATCAAGGCGATCGACAATGGTTTCCGGGGGATGTTCATGGTTGGTTAAAGGTTTATTTCCTGTTTGCCGGGGACCAGTTTCAACTGCTTGCCCTTCCAGAGGAAGGTTCCAGTCAGATTTTCCGGGAATTCAACCGTGCCTTTAACGCGGTCGCCGTCAAAAAACAGATCGCTCTTGATTTCACCGTTCGGGTGCGGCGTGGCGGCTTTGATGTGTTTCAATCCGGCTGGCTGCGGGGCGAAGGTGACCGAACGGAAGAACGGTTCCGCCGGACGGATGCCCAAAACGCCGGAGTGGAGATGGAAGAGCGGATGCGATCCCCAGGCGTGGCAATCGCTGCGGGCGTTGTCGCCGGGGGATTCCAGCGGGGTCTTCAACCCCATTTTCACATAATCGCGCCACAGGTCGAGCCGGTTCAAGAAAAGATCGCTGCGGCCGAATTTGATGTAGGTGTCGAAGAGGTAGTGCGAGAAATAAACCGTGGTGCGCGCCAAGTCTTTAGCCTCCACCAGATTTTTGAACGCCGCGTCGCGCTGGGCCGGATCGAGAATTTCGCAAAGCAAAGCCAGGCACTGGCCGTGCTCGCTGAAGCGGTCTTTCTTGGTCGTGTCCGCGATCATACCGCGCCCGTTGTCCCAAAAGGCGGCAACCACCGCCCGCCCGACCTGCTCGGCCTTCGACCGCCAATGCGCGGCGAGGTGGTCGTTGCCGAACGCCGCCTCGGTTGCCGCGCCGCTTTGGAGCGCGTATACGTACATCAGGTTGTTGAGGGCGCTCACCCCTTGTCCGACATCACCGTTGGGCGCCATGCCCAGCGGCCAATTCGGCACCCAGTCCATGAAGCTCCATCCCGGCAGATCCTGCAGCAATCCCTGCCCGTTTTCATAAAGTTCCAGCCCCGACAAGGTGTTCCGCATTCCCGGCAACCGTTCGCGCAGCCAATCCCGGTTGTTGTGCCACATCATGTAGTCGCGGAACATCAGCAGCCAGCACATGGTGTAAGTGGCGGATTCCTGCGTGCCACGGGTGGGGAAGTTCATCGAAATCATGCCGTTGTCGCGGCGGTCGTAATCGTACAGCGAGATCGCCTGACGGATCAGCCGGTCGTCGTTGTTCAGCGCCCCGACGGTCAGATACTGCACCCTGCTGTCGCCGGGATACATTTGCTGTTCGTAGTAGGGGCAATCGAAGAACATTTCGTGCATGCACATTTGCATCCCGCGCACGCAGATTTTTTGCACCGCCGCTAAAGTCGGGTCGTCGCACTCGAACGAGGCGGTTGGCGGGGTGGGGTAGCGCGATTCGCCGATTTTCAGCGATTTGATGGTGAGCGGCGCGTCGCCGGTCTTGACCTCAAACTGGCACCAACGCCCGCACCGCCACCACGGCGCGGTGAAGAACGCCTCATCGCGGCCGTCGGGTCTGAAGTAATCGACCATGCCGCAGCTGAACGCCTTGTTTTCAAACGTGTTGCGGTTGCCCTTCTGGTCCTTATCGCCACGGAGCGATTCCGTCCAGCCCCAGCGGATTTCGGAACCCTTGCCGCCGGAGACGGTCAGTTCCGGGTAGGCGCAGTAGTAGTCTTCCAAATCCCAAACCATCTTCAGCGAGGTGTTGGCGGGAACTGTCACCGGCTTGCCGTGTAACAGCAGGTTAAAGTCGGACACCGCGGCGAATTTGGCGTCGTCCGCCAGATATTTTGATCCTTCGCCGAAACTTGGCCGCCCGGCTCGGAAGGTTCCCGGCGTTTTCTGGCTGTACATCTGGTCGGGCAGGGGAGTCGGGAAGAGCGCCCATCCCTTGGTTAAGAGGCCGTATCCGGTGCGGCGGACCGGATTACGCACATTCACCGCCGGCTTATATTCGGCGGCATCGGGGAGTTCGGTAATGAAAGAGGTTCCGGTAATGTCGCACTGGTCCCCGGCGCCGAAGGTTCGGCTGTGGCCCTTGCCCGCCATGCGGGTGTTCTTAAGGATGGCAACCGTCCATTTCGCTTTGCCGGTGGATAGTTCCGCATCGTATTTGCCGGAGGCTTTGAAGATGAACCCGCCGTGTTGGGTGGGGTCGGAAAGCTGCGCGAGCGGTCCGTGCGGGCCGAGCTGCCACACCACCGCCTCAAAAACGTGGTTGCCAGGTTCCAACCCGGAGACTTCGTAACTCTGGTAGAACCAGTGCTTGGGCAAACCCCGGTGCGGTCCGCGGGAAACCGCTTTGCCGTCCAGCAACAGCACGTAGCGCTCGTCGGCGCTGACGTCGAACCGAAGCTTCTCCCCTTCAATCGCGGAGAATTCTTTGCGGAAACGCAGGAACGGGGTGAAGTTGTCGCTGGCCGATTTGGTTACGTCGGGATGCCATATCCAAGCGGCTTGGTCGATATCCTGGAGTACCCGGATGTTGGTGTCGCCGCGGCTGTAGCGCTCGGGATGGAATACCCGGTTGACGGTTGCGGCGGCGCAACTTAATGCGCACATTCCGATGATCCCCGTAAAGATTTGCAGATGTTTCATATCGTGCTCCTTGTTGCCGGTGTTGGTTAAAATTGCAGTTTGCTGATAAAGGCCTCCGAGAATTCTGCGCATTCCGCCAGATTGAGCGGTTCGGCGCGGGATTGGATGGCGTTGAGGTCGTCAATCGTAGTTTCGCCTTTCAGCAGCGCCGCCGCGCCGGCGAGCGAGCTGTTACCGAGGGGAATGATCCGGTCGGGCGGAACTTGGGGTAGCAATCCCACCCGCATCGCGTTTTGGATGTCGACCGCTTCGCCGATGCCGCCCGCCAGTCCCCAAGTCTGGATGTCTTCCGGTCGGTAACCGCACTGTTCCAGCAGAATTTCGATTCCGGCGGCAATGGCGGCTTTGGCGAGCTGCAGTTTGCGGATGTCGGCTTGGGTGAGCGTCACCGGCGGGCATTGCGGCAGGGCGGCGGTCAACAAGAATTCAACGTTGCCTTCTGCATCGGTGCGCAGCTGCCCGGCCAACGGATGGCGGCTGTCCAAAACGAACGCGCCGTCTTCTCCCACGATTCCGGCCCGGAGCAACTCCGCCGCCAGATCGATATACCCGCTTCCGCAGATGCCGCACGGTGTTCCGCCGCCGATGGTTTTCAGGTTTAGCCGACCGTCGCCTGCCGTTACGTGGCAGATGGCTCCGGGTCGGGAGGAAACCCCGCATTGCAGGGTGGCGCCCTCAATCGCCGGACCGGCCGCCGCCGAGGTGGTTACCGTCCGATCCCGGGTGATTAGCGCCAATTCGGCGTTGGTCCCCAGATCCACCAGCACTGCCGGGAAGGTTTTAGAACGCTTTTGGAGTTGGTCCAGTCCCGCCACGGCGTCGCCGCCGACGAATCCGCTGATTTGCGGCAGCGCGGTCACCGTCCCGTCCGGTTTTCCGGGCAACCCCAGTTCGCCGATGGCGGTTTCGCGGGCAGAGTGGAACGCCGGGGTGAACGGGGTGACCCCGAGTGGGGCGGGGGATATGTCGAGGAATATCTGCTGCATGGCGGGGTTGCCCGCCACGGTGTAGCGGACGATCTGTCCGGTGGAGAAACCGGCGTCGGACAGTTTGTCCAGCGCGGCGCGAATTTTTTCGCGGACGCAAAACGCGAGCGGTCCCAGTTGTTGCGGGTTTTTGCCAATGGCGGCAATGCGCGAAAGCACATCGTCACCAACCGCCCGTTGCGGGTTTTCAAATTGCGCCGACCCGATTAGGCGGCGGCTTGATAAATCGTAGATTTCCAACGCCACGTTGGTGGTGCCCAGATCCACCGAGCATCCTAACCGCGTTTCGGTTTCGGGCGGCGCTCCGTAAAGCTCGGTGAAAATCGGGGCGTTTCCGGTTTTGGTAGGCAACCACACGGTCAGGTCGCCCGTAACCGCCAATTGGCAGGCCCGCAGCTGGCGGGACCGGCGGGTTCCGTCGTTGCACCACACCAGGCATTTGCCGCAAAGCCCGTGGCCGCCGCAATCTAACCGCAGCGGGATGCCGTGTTCGCGCAAAACGTCGGAAAGCACCGAATTCTCTTCGGCTTCGATCCGTTCGCCAGCGGGCATTACTTCAATCGTGTGGCGGGCCATTTACCAGAATTTCCACCAAGGTTTTTTCTCTTTCCGGGTTTGTTTAAGCAGCCATTTGGTGAATTGCGGGTCACTGTAAACCCGATCCCAGATCAAGTGGTTGCCGCCCTGGAATTCTTCGTAGATGAGTTGTTTGTTGCCGAAATTATGGATGGCTTCGCACATTCGGCGGGAACAGTCCACCGGAACATTTTCGTCGATATCCCCGTGCGCCACCCAGAGCGGAAGTTTTTTCAGTCCGGGGGGGAGTTTGCGCACATCGCCGCTGCCGCAAATCGGGGCCGCTGCGGCAAATTTTTCCGGATAGCGCTGAATGGCGTCCCAAGTGCCGAACCCCCCGAGCGAAAGCCCGGTAATGTAAAACCGGTTGGGATCGGCCAACCCCCGCTCGATGATGGAATCGCAAATCGCCAGCGCATCGCGGAGTGCGAGGGTCGGTTCCTTGGACGCGACGTAGTCGGCGGTGAAATCCAGCTTCTTGATCCAGTTGTTACTGATACGGCACTGGGGCGCGACCACAATCACCTGTTCCTTCTGCTTAAGGAGCTGGCCCATCAGCGCGGGCAGCCCGGCCTTGATTTGGCTGTAATTGTTGGTGCCGCACTCCCCGGAGCCGTGCAGGAAGAGAATCATCGGATACCGGTGTCCTGGTTTGGGGTACTGCGGCATACTGATTCGGTACATGGACACATTGCCGTGGGCGTTGGTGTATGCGGCGGGCTTCATCATGTCGCCGACTGTGAATTGGGCGGACGCGCTGACGGCGCACAGCGCCAGCAAAGCGCATCCGGCCAGCTTGGTTTTCATTCTCATGGTTGTTTTCTCCAATATGCCAAAAATTCCACGTTCCCCTCCGGTCCCTTGAGCGGGGAGGTTACGCATCCCAGCCACTCCAGTTTGAGCGTTTCGGTGCCGAAACGGCGGATGTCGTCAACCACGGCTTGGCGTACCGCGTCATCGCGTACCACACCGCCTGGCACGTTTTCCCGCCCGGCCTCGAACTGCGGTTTAATCAGCGAAACAATCTCCCCGCCGGGGGCCAGAACATCGGTCATCGGCGGCAAAATCAGCTTGAGCGAAATGAAAGAAACGTCGGTCACCGCCACCGACGGCACTTCGGGCAGGTCGGACGGTTGCAGGTAGCGGGCGTTGAATTTCTCGCGCACCCAAACCTTGGGATGGGTGCGGAGCGAGTAGTGGAGCTGGTTCGTTCCCACGTCTACCGCCATCACCATCGCCGCGCCGTGTTGAAGCATGCAGTCGGTGAAGCCGCCGGTGGACGATCCCACATCCAGGCAGATCTTCCCCTCCACGCTAAACCCGTCGAACGCGGCAAACGCTCCCTCCAGTTTCTCCCCGCCGCGGCTGACGAAACGCGGTTTTGCGGCAACCTCAAGTTTGGCGTCGGCGGGGATTTTGTGCCCGGCCTTGGTGGCGGGCTGACCGTTCACCCGCACCTCGCCCGCCATAATCAGCCGTTGGGCGAGTTCCTTGCTCTCCGTCAGCCCTTGGGCCACCAGCAATGTGTCTAACCGCTCTTTCTTCACATCTCCGCCTTCATGCTGCGGTTCATCAGTGTCTCTACCGCCAGCCTTACGTTGAAATCCTCGTAGCAGACCGCGTACACCATGCCGGAAATCGGCATCTCGACCCCGCTGGATTCGCTGATGGTGTGGATTACTTTAGAGTTCCACACTCCTTCCGCCACCATATCCATCGAGTTTAGGATGTCGCCGATTTTCTCGCCCTTGCCCAGCCGTTCCCCAACCGTGTGGTTGCGGCTGTGGCGGCTGGTACAGGTCACGATCAGGTCGCCGACCCCGCTCAAACCGGAGAAGGTTTCCGGCCGCGCCCCTTGCGCGACGCCGAAGCGCACGATTTCCTGAAGGCCGCGGGTAATCAGCGCGGCGCGGGTGTTGTCGCCAAACCCCAGCCCGTCCGATGCCCCCACCGCGATGGCCACCACGTTTTTCACCGCTCCGCCGATCTCCACCCCAACCGGGTCCGGCGAGGTGTAAACGCGGAACAGGTCGCCGCTGAAGATCTGCTGGACATCCTCGGCCAGTTTCGGGTCCTGCGAGGCGGCAACCACCGCAGTGGGGATGCCGCGGGCGACCTCCTCGGCGTGGCTGGGGCCGGAAATCACCGCGATGCGCTCCAGTCCGAGAATCGACTGCGCCAGTTCGCTCATCCGCCGGTGCGTGGTTTCGCAAAGCCCCTTGGTGAGCGAAACCACTTTCGTGTCGCTGCCGATCAGTCCCCGGAATTTTTCGCAGACCGGGCGCAGATATTTCGACGGCGAGGCAAGAACCACCAGTTCGGCATCATGGACGGCGATTTCAGGGTCGGATTCAATCATGATTTCCAGCGGCAGGGTGATTCCCGGCAGGAATTTGCGGTTTTCCCGGGAGGCCCGCACCTCGGTAACGTAATCCTCAAACGGCCCCCAGATGGTGACCCGGTGGCCGTAACCGTTGAGCAGCATGGCGATGGCGGTACCCCAACCGCCGTCGCCGATAACGGTAATGTTCATGCGCTTACTTCCTCTTGAAATTGAAACGGTTCTCAGTGCCGTTAATAAGCCGCTTGATGTTGGAACGGTGTTTCCAGATCGTCAACGCCGCCAGCGCGGTCAGCACCGCCGGCGTTACCGGATAACCCGGCTTGCCGCGCATTAACGGCCACACCACAATGGCCATCGTCAACGCCGCGCCGATGGACGCCACGGAGACGTAGCGGGAAAAGACAAACAGCACCACCCACACCGCGAAGGCGATGCCCACGCCGATCGGGGTTAGCCCCAGCAGCATACCCGCGCTGGTGGCGACGCCTTTCCCGCCCTTAAAGCCAAGGAAACAGGTCCAGTTGTGCCCAGCCACGGTCAGGATGCCGCAGAGCAGGTCGAGATATTCGGGAATCGCCCCGTTGAAACTGCCGCCGCAAACCAGCATCGCGATGCGCGGCACCAGCAGCACTCCGGCCAGTCCCTTTAGAAAATCCAGCAGAAAGGTCAGCAGCCCCAACGTCTTGCTTACGGAACGAAAAACGTTCGTCGCGCCGATGTTGCCGCTGCCTAGGGTCCGGATGTCTTTGCCTTGGGTTTTCGCGAACAAAAACCCGAAAGGAACCGAACCCAGCACATAGGCCAAAAGCCCGCCAACAATCCAAACTAATGTCGTATTCATGCCGGATATTGTACCAAAATCCGGGTGTGGAGTGCAAAATAAATCCGGCCTTCCGGGATTTTTTTTCGTTGAATCCGGCGAGCGACCGCTTTACCTGAATAGCATCATAGTGCCTGCCGACACCGAGATTTCCAGGTTGCCGTCGGCATTGACATACAGCTTGGTTCCCTTCGGTCTTTCGACGAGGTTAAGCGCAACACCGTCGCCGCCAAACCCGCCGCCCGCGAACACCACGCATCCGCCGGAAACTTCCTTGGCGCTTTCGTTCAGCGTCGCCGTATGCGTGACATCCACGTTGCGATTGCCGAAATCGACGAATCCGGAGAATGTCATGTTATCGAGCGATTTGTTTATGATTGACGTAAGCGAGTTGAAGTCGCCCTCGATGGTGATCGGCGCGGAACCCGCCGTGAACGTGATGGACTCCGGGGCGAACGAGCTTCCAGGCGGGTTGACGAGCGTGGAGGCGGATTCAACACCAATGTAGCAAGGAATGCCTAGCGGAGTGATGCCGGATAGCCAGTTAGCGCTTCATGCACATTTTGACAAAAGTCATAATGCATGGAACAAGACTTTTTATCGTCTCTCCTCTCGGGTCTCGATTTGAAAAGGCACGGTTGCCTAGCATTTCATATCGCGTTCCTATAATAACAGGAGAGTGGTCCCGATGGGGATGGCTTTCACATAGACGTGGACTCCTTCAGCATCAGTCGTTGTCGAGAGGGTAACGAGAACGGACCCATTCAGCGATTGATTGGTCAGTTTGATGATGTCGGTGTCGAAAATTGTCACGTCCGGCAGCAGGAGAATCTGAGTGGTGGGGCAGGGAATTGTGTCGAGCGCGGCGACCGAGAGATCCAGCTTACCGCCTTCCGGAAGGGTAAATGGCGTTTCTCCCTTTACGGTCAATCCATCCGCGTTGTCGATGCGCAGCTTTGTGCCTTCGGCCAGTGTCAAACCGCCCGTTCCGAGTGCGTTCGCGTTTCCAGTCACCAACCGTCCGGCCGAGAGAGCAGTCCCGCCGGAGAAGGTGTTGTTTCCGGTTAGGACCAAATCACCGTTCCCGTCCTTGGTGAGCTTTCCGGTGCCGGAGATCGGGTTGGCGAGAGTCAGGGACAGGTTGTCCGACACCCGGAAGATGCCGCCGATCAGACCGAGCTGGATGCCCCGGTTTGGGGTGTCGAAGGTGTAGGAGGTGGAGACACTGTCCGCCATACCGCCCACGCGGAGGACGGCGTTGCTGACGAAGTTCAGCGCGTCAGCGGTGAAGGTCGCGGGCGAACCGCCCAGCGCGTTGGCATCCTTGAACTCAGTGACGAATCCGGAACCCTGCAGCCGGATTCTGCCCGTGAAGGCGCTGTTGTCGCCGCTCACAAAGAACTCGCCCTTCTTGTTGGCCGAGGCGCCATGATACTCGCCGAAACGGATATTGCCGTCGCCCGTGAAGGCGTTCTCAAACGTCCCGCGCCGAAGGGTGGTGGGTTGGGATTGCTCAATCTCGATCTGGAAATAATCACTCGCGGAGGCGGAAATGACGGTAGCCGTCCCGCGCAGGATATTCAATACGCCGTCATTCCGGATGGATAGGTGTCCGCCGCCGAGCATCCGCAGGTCGTTCACCGTTGCCGTGACGCCGTTGATCGCGAAATCCCCGCCCTTGTTGATCGTCAGCGAGTTACCCGCGAAGGCGGTCGATGCCCGCGCGCGGAGCAGCTTGCCGTCCGGGATGATGTAGTCGTATGCGTCCGACGGCGCCTGGTTGTTCTCCCACAGACCTGCGGCGGTAAAGGAGGTGGGGGCACCGCCGTCCGCGCCGGTCAGCCGGATCATGGGTTTCGCGGTCGAGATCCAGTAGAGATGCTTCGTTCCCGCCTCGGGATCGTCTTCGATGGAGAAAGTGCCCTGGAGAATGGTGCCGAAGACCGGATTATCTTGGAAGCTCATCTCAAAATCGTCAAGGGTGAAACCGCCGGCCTCGCCGAGGTTCTTCGCGGAGAGAAGTTTAGCTTTGACCACACCCGCGTAGTTGTAGAGGTAGGCGTCCTGTTGGAATACGATCTTTGCCGTATCGGAACCTTTGGTCAGGTCGCCCTTAATGTTGAAATAGTCGGCGACCACGACCCCTTCTCCGTTGGTGTTTACCGTGGCGATCAGGTTCGCGGTCCCGTTCACCGTCAGGGAGTCCATTTCCAGTGTGGCGATGTCGTTGACACCAACACCGGGCGAAAGCTTGGTTCCGTTCGTCATGGTGATCGGGCCGAGGTTGTGGTTATAGCCGGCAATCATCGCGGACGATCCGCTCAACAGGATCGGGAGTTCGGAGCAGGCGTAACCCTCGTACATGCGCAGGCAGCCCTGTTCGATCTCCATGCGGTCTGGCCCTTGGATATCGACATTGTCCATCGCCATCGTTGCGTCACCCACATAGATGTAGAGGACGCCGTTGCCGCGAATCTTGAGTCCATCCTTATAGAACGCGCCGCAGTTGTACGGTCCGCCGACGGTCTGGGAACCGAGGGTTCCTCCGTTCTCAATGGTGATAGAGTAGTTGGGTCCGCCGATTTCCGCGCCGGTACGGCCGAAGAACATGCCGCGGTTCCGCAGGGTAATCACGGAGGTGCCGTCCGGCAGGTCGCCCTTGCCGAGGTTGACAAGATTGGTGATCGCCATGGCGATATGGTGGCCGTTGGACTTTTGCGTGTTACCCTCCACGATGAAACGCCCGCTGTAGGTGTCGGCGTTGTCGCCCTGGATGCGGCACCAGAAGAGGTTATTGTTGTCCATGTTGTCCTCTTCGGTCATCATGACTTTGATCGTGCTGGAGGTGTCGCCGTGGAGAGTCGAGTTGATGTAGAAGATACGTGTCGAGCAGCCGGAGATACGGGAGGGATTATCCGCGGTACCGTAGATGTAAATGTTTCCCGCGTAATACATGGTGGAGTTGGCCACCGACTCTTCCAGCCGTCCGCCGTAGATTCTGAGATCGTTGATGGTCGCTGTACCGCCGTTGAACCCCGATTTGATCCGTCCGTTGTCGAGGGTGAGCGAGTCGCCCGCGAAGGTCTCGGTCGAGAGGATACGAATGATCCGGTTCCCGTTCACAAGATAGTGATTACCCTCGGACGGGGCCGTGCCGTCGGACCAGTGCAGGTTCGTGTTGAAGGAGGAGGTTCCGCCACCGTCACTTGCGGTCAAAAGAACATAACCGTTGGTGTCGTTCAAAACTTCTGGCACCGCCTGCGCCCGGACGACGCTTCCGGTTAACGCAAAAACCAATCCAATCAGCCATGCATTTCTGGTCATATCGCATTCTCCTTTGGGGTTTACAACCTACCGTTACTATAAACTTATAATACAATATACACCTTCCCGCGGCAGATTGCAATACTATGTCGCGGGAATTTTGGCGGACGAGAGTGTCCGCCACGCATTCTTTTCTGATGTTTCCTATTTCGCCCAGATTGAAATGCGGCGGGCTTTCCAGTTGGCCCCGCTGCGCGAAAACGTCCAGTCAGGATGCTCTCCGGGGGCTTTGCCGATCCCGACGTCGCATGGTGTCGATGCGGCGTTGAAATGGTTGAACGAGAGCACGGTCGTACCGGATTTTATATCGTGAATCTGAAGGCAACCGTAGCCGAGACCCTTTGCGGAGCCGGGCTGGGGCGTGTCGTTGAAGTCGTATTTCTTCGCGTCGCCGCTTGCGGGCACGGGCATCTTAGCGGCCGAGTAGCTGCATCCGTAAAACTCGACGAAACCGCCATCCGAGTCTTCGCATTCCTTCACGAGCGAAGTGTTGGTGCGTATGCGAAGATGCGAGACCGGCGCTCGCGTTGCGCGGCCCCTTATTCCTTCGTTCAGCACTAATTCGTCGCTATTGGGAGCGAAAGCGTCCATCTCGGCGAATACGTACGAGGTGTCGCCGTTTGTCGCCTGAAGCTCCAGCAGGTATCCGACGCGTTTGACCTCCTTGACCGCCGTTAGCGTATTCGGCATGGATTTGCCCAGATCGCAGCATACGGGGATATCGTAGCGTTGCACGCATACGTATCCGTCGTCTTTTGCCAGCCTTTCCGCCGCGCCGAGCGGACACGTCCTGCCCATACGGAAGGGACCTGCGGGTAACCCCGCGCCGTTTACAAGGTTTGGCGTAGAGCCGTTGTAGGTGGCGAAACGCACCCCGAGCGGATCCTTCACGCCTTTGGCCGTCAGCACAACGTCGCAACCCTCGATGCGCGCGTCCGCCGGCGTCCATGAACCTATCAGCCCGCGGATCTCAAACTCCGTCGGGGCGAGACCGTCGCGGGTCTTAAGGCCCTCCGCGTTCTCGAACGAAACGCGAAGCGCATCGCCTTCCGCCTTGATGCCGGTCGCGACAGGTGTTTTCCACGGACGGACGAATTTGCCGTACACCCGGTCGAGCGCCTGGTCGGCCATGCGCATGCCGACCGTCCGCTTGTCGATCGGATGGATGTCGTTCACATTGCCGACATCGTTGATGACGGTGTAGCCGCTGTTGGGAACCTTTTCGGGGACGCGGGCCTGCACCTCTTGAATCAACGCGAGCGACGTTCCCTTCGCGCCGTCGTACTTGTAGGGCGCGAGCTGCACCAGAAAATACGGAAAGTCCCCTTGTCCCCACTCGCGGCGCCAGCCCCTCACGAGCGACACGGTCTTTTCGAGATACGATCCTCCGTCGGTGCGGTTGGAGCAACCCTGGTACCATATCGCGCCCTTTATGGCGAACGGCACTATTCCGGCGACCATGCCGTTCCAAAGCACCGTCGGAACATCTTGCGACCGCCCCCACGAGTGGATGTTCTGCAGCAGCCAGAGGTCGTCGGGATGGCCGGCGGGAGTCCAAGGCTCGATGCGCGTTCCGCCCCACGAACAGTTGATAAGGCCGACCGGCACCCCCAGCTCCTTGTGCAGCGTCTCGCCGAAGAAGAATGCGACGGCACTTTGCGGCGGAATCGTTTCCGGCGATGTCTCCACCCACGACGCCTCTACGTCATCCAACGGCTCCGTAGCGACTTTGTGCGGCGGGCGGAAGTGGCGGATCAACGGGAACTTGGCCGACGCAACTTCCCTCTCCCAATCTTTTACTTTCCGGCGGGCACTCATCGTGAACTCCATGTTACTCTGCCCGGCGCAGAACCACACTTCGCCGATCACGACATTCTTGAAGGAGATTTCGTTGGCACCCTTGACGCTAAACTCTGATCCCGTCGCGTTCGCATTGAGCGGGGCGAGGAAGAGTTTCCAGCGTCCGTCCTCGCCTGCCGTAGTCGAGACGGACTGCCCCGCAAACGACACCGTCACCTTTTCGCCCGGCGCGCCCTTTCCCCATACCGGTACGCGCTGCCCGCGCTGCAGGACCATGTTGTCGCCGAAAACGTGCGGCAGGGTGACGCCATTCGCCGCGAAAACCGCGCAGAATGCGGTTGCCGCGAGCATTAACATCATCTTTTCCGCTTTATAGAGCAATAACCCATGTCTTGGCGTTGCCGCCGATGCGAATTCTCTCTGGTTTTTCATACAGCAAACGTTCCTCTCTTTTACAAAAAGCTTAAATTCATTTTAACATAATGGCAGTCTACATGTCAATTCGACCGCAAATTTTCCTCATTTTTGACCCCAAATAAAAAAGTTTTAAATTTTTTACGGTTTGGAGTTGACACCGCAGGGCGGTTTTGCTAAAGTACACACCCGTTTTTCCGCCTTTCCGGGCCAGGCCCGCAGGGCGGCGGATCTTTGCGATCGAGAAAGGTTTTCAGACAGACAAACGGAGACGCTTCGAAGCGTCCCCCCGAGGGCCTCGGGCCCGGGGGGGGTGCGGACGAGGAGCGGTTTCAATAGT
>DBXY01000052.1:162147-162629 GCA_002309765.1 Verrucomicrobia bacterium UBA1200 | reverse complement strand
GTTTCGAGCCAGCGGCTGTGGTCGGGAGACGGGCTGCCAGTGAACGATTCGGTGCCGGCGTATTTGCGTCCCCAGACATGCGCCAGACTGGCGGCGAGCTTGGCGTTGCCGGGATCCCCCATGTGGCTCCAGAACTCGCCCATCGGGATATCCACCGCCTCGCCGTAATCGAGATCGTCGCAGGTACAGTTGCCGTAAGGCTCGATGGATAGCTGAAGCCCGTGCCGGTGGCACAGCTCCGCCATACGTCCGGAGTAGTTTTTCGCGAACAGCTCGCCGACCAGCCGCCGGAAATCCTCCAGAAAACGCTCGCTCTCCTCAACCGATCCAACCACGCGGCCCGCGAAAACCGGCAGATATTTCAGCAGCGGGTAACCGAAACGGCGTTCGAACGCTTGGTCGAAACCTTGCGTCCAGTTTTGGCACTGCACCTCGTAACTGTCCACCAGAATGTTATTGAAGCCGAGCGCGTTGTCGGTGGC
>DBXY01000052.1:0-162093 GCA_002309765.1 Verrucomicrobia bacterium UBA1200 | reverse complement strand
GCGGAGAGCTTGTCCACCTCCAGACCGCGTCCAAAATCCGAGGCCGGGCCGTTGCACTGACCGTTGCAGCGGTAACCGATGCGCAGGATCGTCCACTCCCCGGCGGGGACGTTCCAGTTCAGCGAACCGTCCTGACGCATTGACTTGGTGAGGTCAATCTCTTTGGCCGCGTCGACCAGTTGGTTGGCGGGAAACGGCTTTTGGGAGGTGGGGTCGAAGAAATTTTGGTCGCGGTTGTGCATGAGGCCGGCGATCTGACGCCAGCGGAAGATTTTCTTTTCTAGGTTTTCGAGTTTCGCGCCGGGTTTGGGCGTGGGGTAGGCTAACACCGCGATATCCTCGTAGAAACCGTGGTCATTCTTGGTTCTCGGCAGTTTGCCGTCAAACACGGATGGGCCCTTAACCGCAGTTTCGGTGAAAACCACCTCTTTCATGGCGTTTTCGGGCTTGTTCCACGGACCGCCGGAACTTGACCAGCCGGAGCAGTTAGGAATGCAGATTTCAAGGCCGAGCCGTTTGGCCTCTTTCTGGGCGTGGCGGAAGAGGTCGAACCACTCGTCGGAGTTGAATTTTACCGGTCCGGCCGGCACATCGCATCCGGCATCGAACATCTGCACACCGCCGATGCCGGCTCTGGCCAGTGCCTCGAAGTCGGCGGTGATTCCGGCCTTGGTGACGTTGCCGTTCATCATGTGGTACCAAGTATGCGGTTTCGCCTCATGCGGCGGGGTTGAGAATCCCTCTTCAAGCGTTTGCGCCGTTGCGCCGGCAGCCACCAATACCAATGTCATGGCAATCATTTTGTTCATGGTAACAAATCCTTTTTTTACACAGTAGACAATTACTCAGTACGATCCAAGTAGTTTCGCAAACGGAATTATTGCGTCGAAATACCCGTCGGCCTCCACAATCGGGGCGAGATGCCCTTCATACACGAGTGCGGTGCGCACGGAGATACCGGTGCGGCGAGGAAGCCGTTTCGTTTTCTCCACCATTTCATCGATCACTTCGCGTCCAATATCCCTGCGGCTCTTAATCTCGACAATACACATCGATCTTCTAGTCTGTATGAGCAGGTCGATCTGCACACCACTCTTGGAACCGTCACGTGATGCCGCGCGTCTGTAAGGTGCGGCGGAGATAATCTGCGCATTGCCCATCCCAAGCATACTTACGAGGCCGCCGAGGTTCGCCAGCACTAAGTTCTCAAACTGAAGACCCATTACGGAATCCCAGCCGTCGAGACTGTCGAGCGAACCGAAGGCGAAAGCATTGCGGTCGATGACGTCTTTCACCGGTTCAATGTACTTGAGGTAGAACCGCGAGTAGTTGTCGTTAAGCCTGTAGCGCGACTCCCTGACATTCCTTCCGCTCTGCGGATTCACGCCGCCGTCGTTGACGACAAGCCCGCACTCTGCAAGTTGCTCTAGAGAATCGGAAATGCGCCCGCCTCGTTCCATCCCAATTTCTCTGGCGATTTCGCTTACGCTACGCGGTGCACCCTTGAGGCATCGGAGAACAGATGCCGTAAACTGCGGTTGCCGCGTTACGACATCCGAGAACATTTCATCGAAATCCTCCCGTAGCGGACTCTTTGGGAGGAAACACAGCCTTCGAATGTTCTCATTCGCCGATTCGGACGTATCAATCTCCTCAAGGTAGCGGGGAATTCCGCCCGTCACTGAAAGCACGTCGATAATTTCTCTAGGATCAAGCCTTGCCGCAGCCTTTCCCCAGAACTTTGCACATTCGCACACGGGAAGTTCGGGAACCACGATGTCGAGCGAACGCCTGCCGTAGAAACTCCCGTCCTCAAGTATGTTGTCCCTTATCCATGACGAAACACTTCCGCATAACACGAACACGAGCCTTGGATGCTTCTTGAAATGGTCATCCCATACTCCCTTCAGCGTACCGGCGAACAAGGGATCGTAATGCGCCATCCACGATATTTCGTCGAGAAGGACAACCGTCTTTTCGTTGTCGCGGATCTGCCCGTTCAGTCGAAGGAATGCGTTGAGCCAGTTGTTCGGAACGGAGGAGTCGCATCTGGTCTGGGCGGCAAGCTTCACCGCAAAGTTCTCAAGCTCCATGCTATTGTTTAACTTCGCTCTAGGTTTTATCCCCTCGATCTTGATGAATCGTGCACCTGCTCTTTCGGCAAATTTCTCGATCAGGGTCGATTTGCCCACCCTTCGCCTTCCTCTGCAGGTGACGAACGAGGAAGTCCTCTTCCTAAAAAGGGAATCCAACCGTCCAATGAGTTCTTCGCGTCCAAAAAACATTTCAAAACCTCATAAGTGATTCTTGGTTGAAAAATTTATCATAATCTTTCCGATTCTGTCAATAACACTTTGTCACATTATTTAATTTTTCTCAATAATGTGACAAAAATTACACTGCAAAAATCTGTCACATTATTGAGTTATACCTAATAATGTGACATTTCTGATCTTACCCCGCCCACGATCGTTTACGGGAAGGTCCGTTTATCCGTTCGCGTCAAGCAAGCCGAGAGGCGCCATTTCTGTGATACATCCCTCGCATATGCGCTCATAAAGCTCATTTCGGAGCCTGCATATTCCACGCCGGGAGAAGAGATTGTTATTGTCCCAGCCGAAGTTCGGCGAATTCCACTTCGGCGCCGATTTCACTTCCCGGATCGATGCGGATCGAGTCGATGCGTCCGCGCCATGCCTTGTGCTCGGCGACCGGGAAACGGTAGTCGTGCCATTTGCCGTCGGCTATGATTTCGCGGTGCAGGGATGACTTTTCGGAGATTGGACCCGCGCTGCCTCCCCAAAAGAGCTGAAGCGTCCCGGTGGCGTCACGCGTGCGCATCCGCACGATAATCTCTCCGAACTCTTTCGCCCGGATGCGTTGGGCCGAGACGGATATTGCAGGGTCGCGGCTGGTGGTGGAGTAGGCGACGCCCTCTCCGGTGGACCGTGCGCGGGAAAGACCCATAAACGCATTCCAGCCCTTCGGCTCGCCGTCCTTGCAGCTCCACAAGGTCTTCTTCTCTTGCGGCGGGGGTGGCGGGATGTCGTATGGCCCAAGGCCGACATCCTTCGGACCGTAATTCTGCGGCCAGCCGTCGGCGGGTTTCTCGCAGAAGGTTTCGCGCACCGCCTCGTAGAATCCGAAGCCGTGTTCGGAGTTCGGCTCGGCGTAGGATCCTTCGCCCCATTCGTTGAGCGGGGCGATGCAGAGGCGTTTTACGCCTGTCTCGTCGGCGAACCGTTTTGCAGCTTGGCAGATGCGGCGGAAGTCGGCGGCGTTCTTGCCGTAGATTTCGCAGTGGTCGTTCCATGGGCGGTCGTCCCAGCCGGTGGAGAGGTTGGGGAGGTACGGCAGGATGCCGGTCCGTTCAAGCGTGCGCCAATTTTCGACGTTCGCTTCCGCAACCTGCGAGTAGGGGAATCGGCGGTAGGTATTGGAGCGTCCGCCGTGGTCCATGAAATGGTAGATGCTTGTCATGTCGAAACCCAAGTCGCGGATTCTGCCTACGACCTCCGGTGTGCAAACCGCCTCGGGCCACTTCATCGAGATGAACCAAATGCCCTTGAAGCCGGCTGCGCGCGCCATCTCGCGCGAGACTTCGAGTAGTCGCCGGCATCCTCCGTTGCCCGCCATGTCGCGTTCCATGTTCTCCGGCGACCATATCCACACCACGGGCTTACCGTCAATCCGCAGGTATTCGGGCGTGTTGAAGTAGTTCTCGATCCAGAACTTGGTTACCGCGCGCTGGTCTGCCTCGGAGTGGGTGCCGGGGGCGTTGTGGTTAGCCCACATCATGGCCCATTTAATATGGTTGCGGTATTTCGAGCGGTAGAACGCCTTTACCCAGTGGTCAAGGTGCTGGCTGCCGGCACTCCAGTACCAGTCCACATAGAGCGTGCGGATGCCGTTTTCGACGAGCCACTTGATCTGCCAGTCGACAATCTCGGGGTTTGCCTCGTCATACCATCCCAGGACCGGCTTACGCTCCGGACAGGTGTTGCGCACGCGCTCCCAGCTTTTATAGGTGTTCCATCCGGGAAAGTAGAGAGCGGCGATGTCGTATGGCGTGCGAACGGGCTTTGGCTCCGGCACGTAGCTCACCTTCGCGAGGCCGAGGGAGGGGGCGGCTTTGAGAGCGACCTTTGTTGTGATTGGTGCAATGCCGTCGGCCGTCAGTACGACGGGGATCTCGTAGTCGCCGGGACGCGTCGCCCGGACCTCTACGGAGAATGTGGTGATTTCGCCGTCTGCCACCATACGCGCCGCGCTGCGCTTTCCAACGATAATGCCGTCAGGTGATGTGGGGACGGATATCGAGGCGTTTTCGGCGGGAGTACCGCCGAGATTCTCCACTACAAGCTCCACGGGTATGGGCTGTTCGGCGCGATGAAACGCCTCGGCGGCGCTTGCACTCTTAACCACGAGGTCGGCGGGGATGTCGGTGTCGTCACTGAATGTGCTAAAGTCCTTTACTTCGAGCGATTCGCCAGTGCGCGAATCGGTGAACTCCCACCATACGATGTTGCCGCCGGTGCCGCTTCCGTCGGTTATGTCGAAAGATATGTTGTGGGCGCGCCCGTCGCCGGGGACGGAGAACTTGCGGAAATGGCAGCCCGGCGTGTTGTCCGTGGCCCAGGCGAAGAGCCCAGTCGTAGGAGTGTTACCGTCCACGACGAATCTTACGCCCAGCATATTGTCAAGGGAGATTGGATTCTTATCGACCTTGGTCTCCACGCGCACTTCCGTGAGAGCGCATTCGCCAGAGTTGGCGGCGTTCGCCGGGAAATCGATGCGGATACAGCGGATGTCGCCTTCGCCATGCCAGAAGGGCCTCACGCGGTATTCGTGCCATTCTCCGTTGCCGATCCAATTGAAGGCCGCGCTGTGCTTCTGGTCCGGACCTTTCATCTTGGTCGTTGTCCAGAATATCTCGCCTTTGCCTTCTACGGGCGATTTCGCGTGAAACACGAGTTCGTGGGCGGCGGCGGAGGCGAACGGTTTAACGTTGCCGCTGAAGAAGGAGTCGGGACCGGTCGGTTTACCGGTCAGGACTCCGTCTGCGAGCGCCGTTTCGCGCATCTGGTTCGCGCCGTGCCGCCAGGCATCGAGGTCGTTACCACGCCAAACGGGTCCGCTGGCGGGTTCGTCCGCTGCGATCGCAACGGTAACCGCCAACGCCATAGCCGCAATCGTTTTGATCATGGTCACGATTCCGCCTTTACCGTTCGCCGCAAGTTATTGGAGGATGATTATCAACCCCTTAAGAACGTATATGCCGTCGTTGGCGATTTTGAGGTTGCAACGGGACGCAAGCCTGCTCTCCTCGTCCAGCACGAACTTGACGTTGTTCGGCGGCGTTTCCCAAGCGACCAGCCGTTCGCCGCTGTGCACCTCACGCCCCACAAGGTGGATGGTTATGGTGGAATCTTCGGCGTAGGTGGTGGAACCGCAACCCCAAACGTCCGGACTGCGCGCCTGAAGCTCTTCCTCGCACAGCGAAAGATCGAGTACCGCGCCGTTGTGAAGCAGACAGCCGTATAAGCCGTCGCTTTGCCCTTGCGGCTGATACTGCCCAAGCACATCGACCGGATATATGCCGCGGCTGATTACCTCGGTTTCTCCGTTCATTGAGAATTCGTTTACGGTGCAGTTAATGCCAAGCCACAGTGCCGCGCCGCCGGAAAGACGCAGATTCACCGTGGGCATATCGAAATTGTTGAGCTGGTACGGGCGGACCCAGCCGCCGGAAACCACCTCCACCGTGCCGTTCTTGAACAATTCCCCGATCCAGAAGGTCTTGTCGGAACCTAGGCGCACGGTAAGCGTGTGGCCGTTGAGGTCAATCGCCTTGTCCAAGGCGTAAAACATGGTCGAGCACGGTAGGTCAAACGTGGAGTCGGCGGTAAACTTGACATTCCCGATACCGCCGTAGTTGGTGTTCGTCTGATCAGGCCCCGAGTTGGCGAGCGTACCACCGTTCATCACAATATTGTGTACCCGGAATGCATACTGCCCGCAAATGTCGAATACCGCATCCTGCTCAATGGTCAGTTTGGTGTTTTCACCGCCCCAATAGTATTGCGCTTCGTAATAGGTGAGATTGTCTTTGATGGCAGTGCGTGCAAGGGCCGTGCCGCATGCGATAACCGTGCCGCCGCCGTAAGTCTGCCCCGCGCAACTTCCCACCAACGTGCCTTCGCCTTCCTTGACCAGCTTGAGATTGCCCAGCAGCGAAGTTGCGGTGTTGTCGCAGATTTCGCCATCCGGCACCGTCACGTGAAGCTCTCCCGGATTGTGTCCGTACGAATTTATCGTTTTCTCACCCTCGGTGAAGCCGGTGGAAGTATTACTCATAAAGAAGGAGTTATTGGTTGTTTCGAGAAGACCGACCGCTCCGTCCGCAAGGCGGCGGGCCGGCAGGAATTCGCGCATCAGCGTGCCGCTGGGGTTATACACCCGGAAGTGATAGAATCTGCCGGTGAAGTAGTTGGCCACACCCACGCCGGGTCCGCTGCCATGCGAGGCAAACAGGACAAACGCGCTTCCGGGCGTGAAATCGCCGGCGGTCATAGTCACGCGGTTGCCGCCGTTTATTGTCGCTTCCAGCGTTCTTCCGTCGGCAATCACCTCGTAATCGGTCGAGGCGTTGAGGGCCAGCGAAGCGGTAACATTACCGCCATCGCGGTCAAACCGGAACTTATTGCCGATCATAAATGCCGTGAAGGATTTCTTGTAGTTTGTCGTCCGGGCGCAGTATAAGCACTTGTTGGCATCGGTGTGCGCCGGACGTATTTTCATCACCGCCCGGTCGTTGCATGATGGCGTGTAACCGGTGTGCACCCATGCGCCGGAGGCAACGTTGATGTAGTCGAGAATATCGTACTCCGTTGTCGTGTCCATGATTGTGACATCGCCGCCGAGGTTGGTCACATAGAGCTTGTGCCCGCGCAGGTCAATCGTGTTGCCGCTGCAACGCGAGAAGTCAAGCCCGCGCCAGTCGCAGTCCGCAGTGAGTACGCAATTGTCCAATTCGATGCGTGAATACGGGATGGATGTCGAGGCCGGAATCTGCAACGAGACGTTGCCGGAAATCCGCACAACGGCGCCGGAATGCGGCATGCCGTTCGGCACTGCCGTTCCCGCCGCGTCCGCGCAAGACCAGTTGACGGGATTGGTCACGTCGCCATCGCCGGCGGCTCCGGTCCAGGTCGCGATTTCCACCGCTCCGGCGGACCCGTAGAGCAGGCCGGTCTCGCCTGCGGCCGGGGCGATTCCGGCGGCAGCCGTTGCCTCGTCGAATACGAAGGTCACGTTTTCCGGTTTTCGCGGCCAACTTATGATCATGTCGCCCACGTTAAAGGCGCGCCCGTGCACATCCACCGTAACCATTGCCCCGTTTTCAAACGAGACCAATCCAGGTTCGGTGAAGTCACGCGGATTACCGGATCCTGCCACCGCCGGCAATCCCTCAACGCTCCAAACGGCGCTTTCGCCGGAAAGATCCAACGTTGAGCCGTCGCACATGGTAAGCGCCGGGTACATCGCACCGGGACGGAATGTTCCGTGCACGGCCAAGGTGTATGCCAGGGTGTTCAGTTGCCAAGAAGCGCCTTCGTATATGAAGTCGCCGACATCGAACGGCCCGTTGTTGCCTTTGATAATCGCGCCGCCTTTGAATTCGACCGCAGACGATGCCGGACCGTAACCGTAAGTGGTCTCGAACCGGGCGCCTTCGTTGCCTTTCAGCACGAGTTTGCCGCCGGTCCCGTTGTCGCTCCACGCGCCAATGTACGTAAAGCCGTTCGCTTCCACCGTCAGGGTGTGCCCGTTAAGCGCCAACAGCGAGGGCGAGGCGGCAATGTTCATGAAGGCGAAAGTGTCGTCTCTGCCAACAATCGTGGCATCGCCCGAAAGCGAGATGTTTCCGAAAATCCGCTGGGTCGTGGCGTTGGTGGCGATGACCGTACCGGCAAGATCCAGATTGTACATCCCGTACGAATAGTTGACGCCTGAACCGAGGTCGAGCGTGGCCCCGGCGCCCAGGGTAATCTGGTTGCGGCCGAGCGGCGCGTCGCTGGTGCCGAACCGCACAAAGCCGCCGGAGATTTGCGTCCCCATATTGTATGTCTGGCGGGACTTCAAGGCTATGAACGAACCGGCGCCGGTTTTTTCTACCCGGACGTTGCCGTCGATTAAGACGCAGTTGTTCATGACTTCTTCGTCGGCCGGCACATCGATCTGCAATGTGCCGAACCCGATTTCGGCAAGACCGTACTCAAGCTGCACCAACTCCATGTATCCGTCCGCCGGTACCATTGCCTTGGTGATGTAAATTCGGTAGAGCCGGTATGGTGTGGAGTTCTCAAAGGTAAAGGTGCGGCATTCCCAGCCCAGCCATCCTTTGACATCTTCCCGTTCGTCAAGAAGTACCCATTCCACTCCGTCGATGGATCCGAGGAATTGCCACGACGAAGGTGCCCGGTTGCCTTGTTCGGCGTTCTCGCCTTGGGGACCGATATGGATCTTGTACGCCGTAATAATGGTATTCTCGCCAAAATCATAATCCACCACGCACGGAAGGTTCGCGTTGGTGCAGATGATGCGGTGTGCGGTGTCAACCTGACGTTCGAAGTTGTTGTTGAAGAGGTTCGATGCCACACCGCGATATAATGTTGTGGTGGTGCTGGCCCGGTCCGGCTCCGGCAACGTGAGATCGAACGGCGAGGTGATGGTGCCGCCGCCTTCAAGCCCCGCCACGCGCAGGGTCTTGCCATTGAGGTTTATCGTGCCGGAAATGTCCAGCGTCCCAAGCCCGCGCCAGTCGCAATCCGCAGTAAGGCGGCAGTCCTTGAAGATGATTTTGGAACTTGGGATGCTTGCCCCCGGCGGCACGTTGAGCGAAACATCGCCCTCGATGGTCACATCGGTGGTTTCGGCGGGCAGCGCGTCGGCGACCGCAGTACCCGCCGCGTTGACGCAAGACCAGTTGGCCGGGTTGTTCAAATCGCCGTCGCCGGCCGCACCGGTCCAGGTCGCCCGGGCCACCGACGCGGGCGTTCCGGCGGTTCCGTAGTATAGACCGTCTTCGGCCACGACCGGATCTGCCCCGAGCGCGGCGGTTTCCTCGTCAAACGCGAAACCGACCGTATCGTCGGGTTTCGTGTCCCAACGCATGATGCACATCCCTTCGGAAAGCTCGCGTCCGCGCAGGTTCACCGTAACCGTGGCTTCGGGCGCAAAGGTTATCGTGGTCATCGCGGTTGTGGTGCCGGTATTCTTACTGGTGGTGTGGAATATCCCGGTGCGGCCGCTCAAGTCGAGCGTCGAACCGTCCTGCATCTCGCACCCGTGGAAGTAATCGGTGTTCGGACGCAGGATGCCGTAAGCGCGGATTCCGGCGGTAAAGGTGTGGGCGGCTTCGGCGTGGGGGGTGTTGAACACGCAGTTGCCAACGCTAATGTACCCGCAATTGGAGTTGACGTGCAGCCAGCCGTTGACAATCAGATCGGTCGCCTGAAAGTCCGACGGCGAACGGTAAAATTCGTAAGTGCCGTTTAGAACAAGCGTTCCGGCCGTTGTAACGGTGTTGGCGAAATAGAAGACTGGGCCGGTGTTGACGGTCAGAGTGTGGCCGTCGAGGTCGAGGGCCGCTGTAGTGTAGCCGCTGTTTATAATGCCGTATGTCTTGTCGCCAAAATCGAAGGTGGAGTCCGCGCCGACCCGAACGTTGGATACCATCGCTTTTGTCCATGCGCTTGCCGGCGACGCGGAGCTGGTAAGTGTGCTGCCGTCCAGGACAAAAGTATATTTGACGTAGTCGAAATTGCCCTGCATGTCGATAGTGGCGTCCGCACCCACGCGCACCTCGCCGCCTTCCGCGCCAAACGGCAAATTCGATCCGTTAATGGTTGCCAGCAGTTTGCCTTCGCGAATTTCCAGCCCGCCGGTGAAGGTTTGCTGGTTATGTGCGGCGGAGTAGGCCCCGGTTCCCTCTTTTACCACCTTTATGTTGCCAAAAATGCCAACCGAAGCGTCGGAGGCGTCCTCGTCGTTGTCCAGCAGGAGTTCGCTGACGGTTGCGGAGGAGTTGGTGATTGTGGCCGGCACGTCGAACGCGTGGAGCCGCAGATTGTGTCCGTTCAAGTCGATGACCATTCCGTGGCGGGCCGCCGTAATACCGTCCCATTCCTCATTCGCTTCCAGCGTGACGCTGCTTTTGTGGCCGAGCAGCGGGAAAGGCTTGGAACCCAGATTGGGGTGGAAGGTGCCAGTCTGCGTCTCGTAAAGCCCGCATTGCGAAACCGCGTTTGTGCCTTGGGTGTCGACGGCGGGGATGAACTCGCGCACCAGCTTGCCGCTTTGATTGTACACCCGGAAATAATAGAAGCGGTACCTAGCCCAGTTGTCCATCCCGGATTTTTCGTTGAGCGACATCCCGGAGGTGTGCGAAGCGAAGAACGAGATCGGGCTGGCCGGCCAGAATTCGCTAACATTCGACATGGTTTCGACTTCCTCGCCGTTGACGGTGCATTTGCGCGTGGATCCGTCGGCCACAATGGTGTAGTCCACCTCCGTCTCAATGTTAAACTCGGAAAGCGCGCCCTGGTTGAATCCGTAATCGAAACGCAACGATGTTCCGTTTATCAAGAAACTCGTGAACGTTGCGGTAGTGGTATTGATGCCGCGGGAGCAGAAAAAGCATTGGGTGGCGGTCGAATCTTTCAGCTGTACCGAAATCTCGAACCGGTCGGTGCATAATGGGGTGTAGTCGGAGAAGACCCACTGCGATCCGTTCGCCTCAACCCAATCCAACGGCACGTAACGATCTGGAATGTCCGTCCCGTGCGCCGCAAAGCCAAAAGCGCACGCGAACGCAAACACGTTCAAAATATGACCAACAAAGCCACGCTGCTTATGCTTCATAACTTACCTCCAACTCAAAGTGTCATACAAAAACGCAACTAACCTTATGAAATAACATCAAAACACGTTTCTAAAAACACCCATCTTTGAACGGTGGGAACATCTTATCAAAATTCCGCCCGATTTTTCAAGCGGAAACGCATTTTTGGAGGCTAATAACTATTTCGGCGGCTTTTAACGAGAACCGCCAGGCTTTGCTCCATCGGGTGCCGCAACGATGGCCGGACCCAAGGGGTAGCGTCCGAAACGCGGGCCATACACAGCCAGGCCGGCATCCGACGCCAGTCTTATCACGATCTTTCCATCCCTCGCCGCTTCCGGCGGTATCGCCACTTCTACGAGATAACCGTAACTTCCCGCCTCGCGCAGCCGTCCGTCATGCGGCTGGGCGAGCCAAGAAAGTATGCCGCGGTGGTCTGCGGGGTCGTCCGCCAGCACACAGGTCGTCTTCTCTTTACCGTTTACGAAAACGGTGAGGTTGGCCGGGAACTTTTCGGTACTCGTCTGCGGATAGCTGTTCGAATTCTTCGACCGCTCTATTGACCGTTTGCCGGTCATATAATTGATCTGCCTATCCTCGTTTTTGCGGTCTTTCCAGTTTTTGCGCTTCGCCGAAAGTTCCGCACGGAACACGCCGCCTTCCTTCGGCACGGGTAATTCGTATTCGAAAAATCCCTTTCCGAACCCGTTCAGTTTTAGGCTGCCCAAAACCTCGGCCGTACCTTCGGACCACTCCGCTGCTATAGGCTTTGCCATCTCCGCGCTATTTTCCACAGTCGAGAACGACCAGAAATTACGCGCGACGGGCTTCCCGTCTGCCATGAGGCTAAACGCTATGCAACCGCACGCGGGGCCGTCCGGCATGACGAATCTGGCGTCCCAAAGTTTCTCGCACTGCCAGCTCTTTGCGACAAACTCACCGTCAACTGGCACGGCGCTTGCCACGCGCTTTATCCCTTGCCCGTCGAACCACCACGCGCTTTTCGAAAGCGTCAGCTTCTTCCCCGCGAACTCGTCTGTGATGAACGACACGCCAACCGGGATGCTGACCTCCGCGCCGGGCTTAACCGCCTCGCCGATCTCGCGTCCGCGTGTCCCAAGGAGCGTGACCGCCGCCTTGCCGTGAAGATCCGCAAGCCTCATGCCCGCAAGCTCTTCAAGCCCCGTCTCCTTCCAAGTGCGGTCGGCCCGGACGTATCCGTTCCACTCCACGATTACGTCGTGGTGTTCCGTGTAGATCCATCCGGAACACTTTAAGTGGCTGCGGAAGGCGTTGATCATGGCGTGGTAATCCCAAGTGAAATCGCAGTCGCCCGTGGAACCTGCATACCCCCATACATTCCCGCACTCCGTGTTCATCATCGGTACGCCGTTCTGCGCATATCCGGTTACGTAGTTACAGGCGGAACCCGCGTACGTGTTGGTGCAGACCCGTTCAAGCTTGTCGAACCATCTGTAGGCCGGGCAATACCGGTGCCAGGAGTTTACATCCGTGACCAAATGGTCGCGGTTGCAAGCGGAATTGTCATCCACGATTCGCGTCGCGTCGAGTTTCTTCGCTTTACGGTAGGCTTCCGCGACTTGCCGCTTTGCCGCGTCGTCGTATTTCCCGCCCCCTTCGCCGAAGCGCTTCGAAAGGAGTCCCCACGTTTCGTTGAAAAGCGTCCACTGGTAAATCGAGGGATGGTTGAAGTCGCGCTTCACCATCTCCTCAAAGCATTTCCAATGCTCATCGAACATCGCGTCGCTGGCCTTGCCCCAGGCATTGGGAACGTCGGCTTGAATGAGAAGCCCGAGTTTGTCCGCCCAATACAGTTTGCGCGGAACCTCCGCCTTGATGTGGACGCGGTTGCCGGATAGCGCAAGTTGCTTGGATATGAGGATTTCGTTCTTCATGAACTCGTCGGTGGGGAAAGTGTAGTATCCTTCCGGATGATAGCTCTGGTCCAAGCTCATCTGCAGGTAGATGGGTTTCCCGTTCAGCGTCACATAGGGATCGCCGTTCGGATTGATACCCGTGCCGATCTCCCTGAAGCCGAAATACGTGCGGACTTCGTCCTGCGGCAGCCGGATGACGATATCGTAGAGGTAGGGGTTCTCAAGGTCCCACAGCTTCGGCGACGCGATGGCGATCTCTGCGGACTTTTCGACTTCGCCTTTCGCGAACCGAACCTCGGACGTCTTTCCGTCAAGAGCCACCTGCGCCACGATTGGCGCGTCAGCCGGTCCGCCAAGGCGCAAGTCCACCCGGACTGACGACTTGGCGATGGTCGGCGTAAAGCGTGCGCACTCAAAGTAGGTTTGCCCGCGAGCCTCCAGGTAAACAGTCTGCCAAATACCGCGAACATTGCCATAACCCTGTTTCCCGAAAAGGTAATGCCCGTCGCGTGCGGCAAAAAAGTCCGGATCCCATATTTTGAATTCGGCGGTTTGCTCCTCACCCCACTTCACCCGGTCGGTTATCTCGAACTCAAACGGCGTGTAACCGCCCACATGCCGGCCAAGAGGTTTGCCGTCGAACGAAAACTCTGTGTCATGGTCCGCCGCGCCCACGATAATGAACACGCGCTTACCCTTCCATTCCGGAGGGACTTTGATTTTGCGACGGTAATAGCCCGTATCTTTTCCCCTGATGTCCTTGACGCCGGAAAGGGCAGACCCCCAGCCGAACGGAACGGTAATCGTACTGTCGTACGTTCCTTCCTCCAGACCGAAATCCCATTGTCCGTTCAGGTTGACCCATTCCTGGCGATTCCAGTCCGGCCGAGGGTGTTCAGGTAACGGGATGTCCGCGCATGCGCATAACACCCACAACATCGCAAACAGGGCGGGGGAGGCGTTTTTAAGTGCGCCAACGCATGTATTATGCGGGCGGGGCCCGCAATCGGTCTGGACGTTTCCCATTTGCTTCTCCTTATCGAATGAGAATCACCGTGCCGCCGACGTAAATCAGCTGCAATCCGGTTTGATCCGGTTTGATGATGAAGTGGTTATTCCTCGTCGCTTCATCCAAAACAAAAGTTACGTCCGCTGGTTCAGTATCCCATTTGATAAGATAGGGGTTTCCGGCGCTGGCCAGAAAACGGGATCCGTTTCCGGCCAGATCGACCATGATTGTCGCGTACGGCGCAAATGACAACGTGTTGCTTCCGGAGGTGAACGACGAGACGACACTCAGCGTGGTTTCCCGCTCCGAAAAGTCAATCGTGACCCCGTCCTGAAGGGTACAGCCGTAGAAGCAATCGGTTTGTGGCGTAAATGTGCCGCTCACCGTCATTTCCGCCGTCCCCGAGTTGGAGTTACCCGTGTAGGTTGTCTTATAATCGCGCAAGGAGACGTCGTTAATGATGTTTAGCGCGCAACTGGCATGGAGGTCGAGATTCGTCGCCGCCACATATCCGCCGTCAACACCGAGGTACAATGTTCCGGCTCCGGAAGTGGTGATGGTTCCGTTGAGGATTGCGGTTTTAAAAAGACGGTGGAATATTCCCGAGGGGATCCCTATCGAAAGGTTGTGCCCGCCCAGATCAATAATTGCGCCGCCTTCGTCAGCCCCCATTCCCGAATGGTTGATGACACTCATAGTCGAGTCCGCCGTCAAAAACAGATACTTCAGAACGGTCGGTCCCGGATTATACAGCATCCCGCCGGCCAGGATAAACTGGCAGTCCGCATGTTTCGACTTACAGTTAAAATCAATCGTTCCGCTCTCGTTAACCGTCACATCCACCATGGGGAGGAGTATAACGTCGTCGAGCATCGTGATTCGGGTGCCGTTGCCGGGAGTTTGGCGGAATTCCAAAATGTAATCCCCCGCTTCGGGTAGGACCAGAGTGGTCTCGAAACCCGTCCGGCCCGTATCCGACGCCACGACAGCCCCGACGGTTATCACCTCATCCCCGTGGAGGATGTTCGCCGTCACCGTCGATCCTCTGGTATTGGAATAGAGGTAGCAGGCGATATACGAGAATCGCAACTGATAGATCCCCGGCTTGGCGACGCTGAACGCCTGGCGGATATACACTTCGCTGCCATTTGCAGTGGTTCTCAGAACTGCCGCGTATTTGCCAACCGGCGTCGATGGGGCGATGTATCCGCCGGCACCGTTGGGTATAAGACCGGCGTAAGAGCTGTCATCGCCTCCGGACGCCGTCCAGTATGGGTTTGCCGTCCATTCCGGTGACGTGGCCCATACGGTGCTTCCCGGCGATCCGACATCCGCCTCGTCAAACGTCCCGTTCCGGATCAGGTTGCGGTCAGACACCTGTTCCAAGACGATGTCATCGAATCCGGTTACCTGAATTTTGTCGCTGCCCTTCTGGGAGAAACGCAGGGCATAGGTTCCGGCTTTGGCTATCGTTATCATTGGCACATCGATCGCGGTTTTGGCGGTGTAGCCGGCCGAATAGGTAAAGGTGAAAATCCCGGCGTTACTGACAGTGTCTGTCAGAGTAACGGTGACGGATGCGCCCCTGCGCGCGGACAAGCTCGGTGGGATGCTCACAAAACCCAGCCGGTAGATTCCCGGTATGAAACAGGTTATCGTTTGCTCGAACCATCCGTCCCCGAAATCAGTTGTTCCGTTATTCCCGGTTCGCAGATAGGCGGCGTATGTCCCGACATCGATACCACTCTCAAACATGGTGTTCGAGTTCTTGCCTTTGTCAAGCCCGGCGTTCACACCGTCGCAGGTCCAGTATGGGTTTGCCGACCACTCGGCGCCGGTCGTGTATGCGTATTTGCCCGAGATAGACGCGCTTTCGAAATCCCCGTTCTTAACGAGATTCGCGCTGCCGGCCTGTCCGAGCGAACCGGCGGAATTGTACTTGAATACGCCACCGTCGATTTTCGTCCCGCCGGTATAACCCTGGTACTTCCTTGCCGCCGTGAAGGTCCCGCTTCCGGTTTTTACCAGCTGAAGGTTTCCGAACAACCCCACCGAGTCGTTGGTCAGGTTGGAGTCGGAATCGATGCAAAGGATGCCGGTGTCGCCGCTCGTGCAGACGATCGCGCCGTCCCCGGCTATGCCCCGCACCGTGAGCGTATGGCCGTTCAGATCGACCGTCACGCCTTCCTCCACCGTTAGGGTGCCGTCCACCGCCCAGTCGTTGGTCAGCACCAGATCCTCGCTGACCGTCTCATTCATCGCAAAAACGCTGAACCGCATAAAGATGAAGGCGGTGGCAATCGACAAACCCTTCCACACGCCATGCGAGCGTGTGACGCGTTTAAAAAATGTGTGGCCAATCCTCGTCATTTTAGCATTCTTCATAACCGAATCTCCTTTCAACAAAACTAATAATACCACAAATCATGGGAAAAGGAAATAATCTTTTCACAAAAAAAAGGTTATATTTTCGCCAAAAATCGATTTTTCGCGGTTTTTGGGGGGTAAAATGTGGCGCTAGCGGGCGCATCGCGACCGCGATTTGCCATAAAACCGCCGTTATAACGTCGTCTCCGTAAACCGCCATTTGCGGGCCGGCCGTTTACAAAGCTGACTTGGAAAACGTCTCCTCGCCCATCAATAAACGCAATAATCGGATTGCGTATAACGGATAAAAGTGATAACATACGTTTGACTTTGGGCAAGAGTGGTCAAACGATCTTTTAGGGCAAGAGGAGTCTTAAGGAAGGAAAGAGAGGGTGAATGCCGTGAAGAAAGAATCCCGTAGAGGAAAATCGTTCGCAATCCTTCTGTCCGCCGCTGTTATGGTCGGCGCGGTATATGCCGACACCACCCCTGCGGCGCCGGCCGAACAGGTGAAGTGTGCGGTGCGAGACGTGATGGAGCCGCTTCCCGCCGGTGCCGTTAGACTTTCGGGCGGGTTGGAGGTGCCGATTGAAAAGAGCGTCGCGAATTGGCACAAGGGGAACGTGCCGTACCATGAATTCGCGGCATTCTTCAGGGAGGGGCGGCCCCAGTTCGCGCTCGGCGAGATGTGGGGGAAATTCGTGCGGTCCGGGGCCATGCAGTACCGCCATCTGCGCGACCCCGGGTTAAAGGCGGTGCTGGACACCGCAGTCGCGGACATCCTCGCGACGGAGCGGCCGAACGGCAGCGTCAGCTGCGTGCCGGATGAGCTGCAGCCCGGCGGCGATGGCCATTCGCATCCGCACTGCGGCGACCTGTGGGAGCGGAAGTACGTGATGCTGGGGCTGGAGGACTACTACGAATGGGTGGAACGCCGTCCGGAGGTGCTGGCCTCGCTCCAGCGCCAGGCGGACTGCATCATCCGTCAGGTCGGCCCCGCGCCGAAGCGCGATATCCGCGAGATCGGGTGGAGCCCGAACTGTATCGAATCGTCGTCGCTGCTGGAACCGTTCATGCGCTTGTACAAGCTAACCGGACGCAAGGACTACCTCGACTTCGCGCGCTACATTATCGAGTGCGGCGGCGCTAAAGGGAGCAACCTCTTTGAGCAGGCCCGCACGGGTACGATGCCGTGGCGGATGGGCGAGCCGTACCCGAAGGCTTACGAGATGACATCCGTTTTTGAGGGTCTTGCCGAATGGAGCCGCGTGACGGGTGATACGTCGGCGAGCGAGGCGGTGGTCAAGTATTTCGACAGCGTGCTGCGACACGAAATCACGATCGTTGGCAACGGCGGCGGAAACTACCCGCACTGGCCGCGCTGGTTCGGCGAGGCGTGGGACAACACGGCCGCCGAGCAGTCGAACCCCGACATGACGCGGATGATGGAGACGTGCGTAGGCGTGACGTGGATGAAGTACGCAAGCCAGGTTCTGCGCCTGACCGGCGACGTGCGGGCGGCGGACGCCATTGAACTCTACGTTTACAACGGGCTGCTTGGCGCGATGAAGCCGAACGGTGACGGGTTCAGTTACGTGAACCTGCTCAACGGCGAAAAGGTGACGAACAAGGGGTGGGGCTGGACGTTCGAGAGCGGCCCCGTCACCTGTTGCAATTTGAACGGGCCGATGGGCCTTGCGTACATCCCCTTCGTGGCGGTGATGCAGGCGCAGGATGGTCCGGTCGTGAACCTGTATAACGCCGGCTCGGCTGTTGCAAAAACCGCGTCGGGCGGCGAGATTCGCTTAGCGGCGGAAGGCGACTTGCTCGACATGGGCGGGTGGCGCATGACCGTTTCGCCCGCGCGCGAGGAATCCTTCACAATCTCCCTGCGCATCCCGGCATGGAGCGAAAAGACAACCGTTACTATCAACGGCGAGCCAGTCAGCGAGGTTATCCCCGGGAAGTACCTGAAACTGGCGCGCGCATGGCGTGCGGGCGACAAGGTCGCCGTGACATTCGACTTCAAGGCGCGCCTGCTCGACGCGCCGGTCGGACGCAACCACGCCTCCGCCCCGTTCCAGGCGGTTACGTGGGGTCCCATCGCGCTTTCTCGCGACGAGAACACGGATCCGAACTATGCCGCCCCGGTCGCGATCAAAGCGGGCGCGGACGGTACCGTGGCCGTTGAACGGATCGTACCCCAGTCGCCGGCGCACCGGCTTGAGTTCCGCGTCCCCACCAAGGACGGATTCATCACCATGTGCGACTACGCCTCCGTCAATGGTTGGAATGGCAAGCACGTCCAGACATGGCTTCCAAAAGCGAAATAGTCTGCTTGGAAATGAAAAATGAAGAGAGAAGAATGAAGAATTAGGGGGCAGGTAGTCGCTAGAGGCTGGATGTCTTATGTCCGAAGTCTGAAGTCTTTTGACTAGATTGACTAGATTGACTAGATTAACTAGAATAACTAGATCGACTAGCGACTAAATCAAACCACCCAACCACCCAACCACCTAACCACCTAACCATCCAACTTATGCACAAAAATGCGGCTTTACTTCACCGGTTGTTTTGTGTTATGCTTTTTACGTTTTCAAGGAAATGTCTGTCGGCGGCGATTGGGTTGCTTGAGTCACATTTGCAATCGCGGCGGGCGGCCGGTTTCCGCGGAAATCCGTAGTTTTTAATCTTATTTGAAAGGAATTAACGCATGAATAAGTTGATTGGTTTGACCGTGGCGGTAGCGGGGCTGATGGTGGCGGGTGAGTCATTGGCTTACGCTCCGGCGGAGAACCCGCTGATGACGGTTTGGGGTGAGAAGATAACCCCGGAAACGGCGTGGACGGAGTATCCGCGGCCGAACCTGGTGCGCGAGAACTGGCAGAATCTGAACGGTTTGTGGCAGTACAGCATCAACAAGCGCGAAGACGGGGTTCCGGAAGAGTGGCAGGGCGAGATTCTGGTGCCGTTCTGCGTGGAATCCGCGCTTTCCGGCGTGAAGCATTTGATGGAAACGCCGGAGCAGCTTTGGTACAAGCGGTCGTTCGATGCCAAGTTCGATTCCTCTAAGGAAAGACTGTTGCTGCACTTTGGCGCGGTCGATTACCGGGCGCAGGTGTTCGTCAACGGCATTGAGGTCACCGATGCCCCGCACACCGGCGGCAACCAGCCTTTTACGATTGACATTACCGACGCGGCGGTGCAGGGTGCGAACGAACTGGTGGTGTCGGTTTGGGACCCGACCAACAGTGACGGACGTTTCACCCAGAGCATGGGCAAGCAGCACTGCAAGCCGGGCGGATGCATGTACACCCGCGTTTCCGGCATTTGGCAGACCGTTTGGGCCGAAGTAGTCCCTGCCACCTACATCACCGGTTACAAGGTGGTCACGGATATCGATGCCGGAACGGTGGCGGTTACCGTCCAGGCCGAGGGCGACCTCTCCAATGCCAAGGTCAGCCTGAAGGTGAAATACGGCGACAAAGTGGTCTCCAGCGGCAAAGTTAAAAGCTGGGGGAAACCGGTGGTGCTGCCGGTGAAGGACGCGCAGTTGTGGTCGCCCGCCAATCCTAACCTTTACGGTTTGGAAATTACGCTGGAGGCCCCCGACAGCGCCGATGACGTTGTGAACGGTTACTTCGGAATGCGCAAGGTCGAGTGGCGCAAGGATGAAAAGGGCGTTCCGCGCTTTTACCTGAACAACGAAATGTGCTACATGCAGGGTACGCTTGATCAGGGCTGGTGGCCGGACGGGCTCTTGACCCCGCCCTCCGAGGCGGCGATGAAGTACGACATCGACCTGCTCAAAGGCGTTGGGTTCAACATGATGCGCAAGCACATCAAGGTCGAGCCGTTGCGCTACTACTACCTCTGCGACAAGATGGGCATTATGATTTGGCAGGACATGGTGAGCGGTTGGGGCAACCAGGACGAGCGTTACGCCGAGTACCGCAAGGAACTGAAGGGGATGATCGACCTGTTGCAAACCTTCCCGTGCATCGTGATGTGGGTGCCGTACAACGAGAGCTGGGGCCAGCCGGCCGCCGCGAAGACCAACATGACCCAGAACTGGGTTAAGCGTTACGATCCCACCCGGTTGGTTGACGGTCCGTCGGGCTGGAACGATTACGGGGTGGGCGATACCCGCGATATGCACAACTATCCCGGTCCCGGAATGTTTGACGTGATGGACAACCGCGTCTCGGTGCTGGGCGAGTTCGGCGGCATCGGGCTGTCGATTTCCGGGCACCTGTGGCGCGAGAACAGCAAGAACTGGGGGTATGTCTCCGATACCACCACCGAGGCTTCTTTCGCCCGTTACACCGCTTTGATGCGCAAATTGGCGAAGTTGGCCAAGAAAGGTCTTGCGGCCTCGGTTTACACCCAGACCACGGACGTGGAATCCGAGATCAACGGTTTGGTCACCTACGACCGCAAGCACGAGAAGTACAACCGGGCGGAGCTGAAGAAACTGCACGACGCGGTTTACACGGCCGCCGCCGACACCCGCATCGCGGTTTACAAGGATATCCTGCCGACCTCCCAGGCGGCTGCCGCCAAGTGGCAGTACACCACCTCGCAACCCGCTGACGGTTGGATGAAGCCGGAATTCAACGATTCGTCGTGGAAGAGCGGTGAGGCTGGTTTCGGCAACGAGATCATCAAGCGTGACGCCAAGGATAATGCGGTGGTCCGCACGTTGTGGGATTCCCCCAAACTGTGGGTCCGGCGCACCTTTGATTTCTCCGGCGATTTGTCTGCCGCAGGCGAATTCGCCCTCAAGTGCTTCTACGACGAGGATGCGGTGGTTTACCTCAACGGGGTCGAAATCGCCAAGTTGAGCGGATACAACATCAAGTATGAAGACATCGAGCTGGATCAGGCGGTGTTCCGCCGCGCTTTGAAGCAGGGGCGCAACGTTTTGGCGGTGAGCGTTGGCAACAAGGTTGGCGGCGCGTACATCGATGTCGGCATCACCACGATCAGTTACAAATAACCGGTAACGGCCTGATTTTTGATGTCAGGTCCAATCTTCAATGGCCGTCCGGCGGTTGCCGGGCGGCCAGACTTACAATAGGGGGCGGAAAATGTCGGAGCGTACCCGCGGAATGATGAATTGGCTTTGGGAGAAAAAGTGCTTGGCCGTGGTTAAGGCGTTGGAGCGGCGCAATTTCACGTCGGTTTATTGCCCCGCCGCTTCAGACGCGGCGGAATACATCTTGAAACAGGCCGAGGACGCCCAATCGGTGGGTTTCGGCGGGTCGATGACCGTCTCCGACCTTCAGGTGACCGAACCGTTGCAGTCGATGGGCAAGGAACTGCTGATTCACGGCAACCCGAACCTAACCCCGGAAGAAAAAATGATGGTGATGCGCCGCCAGCTGACTTGCGATCTTTTTCTCGCCAGCGCTAACGCGGTAACCATTGACGGGGTGCTGGTTAATGTCGACGGGGTCGGCAACCGGGTGGCGGCTATGATTTTTGGTCCGAAAAAGGTCATTTTGACGGTGGGTCGCAATAAAATCGTCGATGGCGGCATCGAAGACGCCTGTAAGCGCGTCAGGCAGCAGGCTTCGCCGCCCAATGCGATGCGGTTGGGCAAAAACACTCCTTGCGCCATGACCGGAATGTGCGCCGACTGCGCTTCGCCCGATCGCATTTGCAATGTCACCGCCGTTTTTGAGCGCAAGCCCCAACGGACCGATTTCCACGTTTTGGTGGTCAATGACGATTTGGGGTTTTAACCCCGCGTTTGGGGTAAAACCGAACGGTTGCCGCAAAAAATTTTTTTTCGCTTGCCAACACAGTCCCTTTTAATATATGATACGTTACAGTTAAGCGGTGTGTTCCGGTTTGTCCGGGATAGCTATTGCCGCAGAAAGTAGAGTGGCGCATATGGCAGATACACTTAAAATAGGCATGATTGGCGGTGGCAAAGACTCGTTCATGGGCGAGATCCACCGGCGCGCGATTAAGAAATGCGGTTGCATTGAATTGGTTAGCGGTGCATTTGGTTCTAACCGGAACTCATCTTACGAAACGGGCCGGGCGCTTAACTTGCAGGCGAACCGGGTTTACGGGACATATCGGGATTTCTTCCGGAGGGAAGCGTTCCTGCCGCCGGAGGAACGGGTGGATTTTGTCTCCATCGTCACCTCCAACGCCATGCACTATCCCATCTCAATGTCCGCCCTGGACGCGCATTTCCCGATTTTCTGCGAAAAGCCATTCACCTGTAATATCGACGAGGCGCTGAACCTGATGCGTAAAATGACCGCGAACCAGGTTCCGTTCGGGGTGGCGATGGTTTACCCGGCTTACCCGGCGCTTCGCAAGGCCAAGGCGATGCTGGAGGAAAAGGCGCTCGGCACCATCCGCAAAGTGGTGGTGGAGTATCGGCTGGGGTGGATGGCGCCCCGGATTGAGAATGCCGGGAACCGTCAGGCGCTGTGGCGTTCCGATCCGCGCCGCGGCGGTCCGGCGGGATGTCTGGCGGATTTGGCTTCGCACTGTTTCTATCTTGCGGAGTGGCTTACCGGGCTCTCGGTGGTTGACCTCACCTCCGATATGCGCCCGACGGTTCCGGGACGGGTGATTGATGACGATTGTACCGTGCTGGCCCGTTTCAACAACGGGGTGCGCGGTTATTTCCTGGCCAGCCAGATCGAGACCGGGGCGGCAGACGGATTATCGTTTCAGATTTACGGTGACAGGGCCGCGATGCTTTGGAAGCAGATTGACCCCGGCGTTATCCGGTTGCGGGCGGTGGACGGTTCCGTCACCTCTATCGGCGAGTCGGTGCCGCCGCCGACCCCGTTCTGCCCGCCGACGCCGTTTGGGAACAACGAGGCGTATGTTGACGCGCTGGCAAAGTCGTATCTCAGCTTCGCCGCCTTTGCCAAGGCCGGCAAGATTATCAATCCCGATCCGGGGTTGGACTTCGTGAGTCCGCCGGAAGGGTTGCGCATGGTTGCTTTTGTGGACGCGGTGCTTAAGAACAACGCCGACGCGCAAATCAATCCCAACGATGACACTCCGCCGCCTCCGCCGCCCAAGTGGCAATCGCTGGAGGTGCCGCCGGTGAACGATTTGTAAAAAAAATTAAAATTGTTGGCAATAAACCTAGTTAATCAATCGTTTAAATCGCGTGTTTGAACAATTGTGGTGATCAGTTTGCCCGATGGCACCGGGCGTAAGGTGCCAAGAAAGGAAGTCGATATGAAGAACAACATGATTATCCGTAAGGCTGCTGCCTTGATTGTCACGGGGATGCTTTGCTGCTGCGCCGCGTTCCCGACCTATGCCCACGGCCCTGGGCCCCGCCATCACCACCACCATGGTGGTCCCGGATGGGTTATCGGTGCCGGAATCCTCGGAGCGGCCGTAATCGGCTCGGCTATTGCCGATGCCGTTCGCCCGGCTCCGCCTCCTCCGCCGCCCGTGGTGGTTAACCCCGCGCCGGTGGTGGTAGCCCCCGCTCCTGTGGTGGTTGCCCCGGCGCAACCGGCCGGACATTACGAAGACCGGGTGCAGCAGGTCTGGGTCGAGGGTTGCTGGGTGAATTCGGTTGACGCATACGGCCGTGTTTGCCGCGCTTGGCAGCCAGGGCATTACGAAAACCGTACCGTCCGAGTTTGGGTTCCGGCCCCATAAGTATTGCGATTGGTTCCGTTCCTGTCCTTTAACAACCCCCGCACGGTTGCCGTGCGGAGGTTGTTTTTTTGTAAAATCAACCGGGAAAATTTAGGTTAAAACGCGTTTTTAATATTTTTACATTGACCGGGTAAAAATAATGCGATAACATTATAATTGTTAATTGGAGATGGGTTTTTTTCCGTTAAACGTGACAAGCAGGGCGGGGGTTTGCATGTTCCCCAGTCTTGCATTGTTGTAGAAATAGGAGTGGTCTATGAAGCGTTGTATGTTTTTGACTGCGGGTGTCGCCGCGTTTTCGTTGGCGTTGTCTTGCGCCGCGATAGATGCTTCTTTATACGCGAAGAAGTGCACATTAACCCTATCGGGCTATCAGGGGGCTTCGGATTTGGTGGACTTTCCCGTGCTGGTGCGGCTCTCATCCGCGATAACGGGTTTCAGTTATGCCGACCTTAAGGCGGACGGCACCGACCTCTGTTTTACCGATTCCGCCGGGGAACCGCTCCCCTATGAAATTGACACGTGGGATCCCGACGGCGAGTCGCTGGTCTGGGTCAGGGTTCCAGCGCTTTCCGGAACCGCCACGCAGATAAAAATGTATTACGGCTCGGCTACGGCGCCGGAAAACACGCCCTCGGCGGTATGGATCCGTTATGCGGCGGTGGTGCATGGCGGCTCGACGCCCAAAGATTCCGCAAGCGGTCTCGACGTGTTTGTCGGAAGCAACACCGCCGTTATTCCCAACGGTAAACTTGGCGTGGGGTACGAGATTCCGGACCGCAACAATGATAACGCCGGCATTCATCTTACCAATCCGCTGGCGAAGTTGACGGATTCTACCATTTTTACCATCTCCGGTTGGATGACCTTTGCCAAAAAGCAGACCCACATCATGTTCGGCGCGATGTCGTCATGGGGTGCTGCCGGGTTCTTGATTCTGAATGAGAACGGCAACGAACTCTCCTTTACGAGCGGAACGAGCGGGCACAACAAGGTGAGCTGGACCTACTCGCTTGACGAGTGGGTGAACGTTGCCGTGGTTTACGACAACACGACCGGTACCAGTTACTACAATGGCAATCTCCACTACTCCCACTCCATCCCCGCCATTGCCGATCCCGGTTACACATGGGGCTTTGGCAATTACGGGAATATGTCGAACCACGGCGACCACCTTCAGGGCAAGCTGGATGAGTGGCGTATTTTCAACGGCGCGGCGACCGCGGACTGGCTGAAGGCCGAGTACGACTCGGTGGCGAACGCGGCGTTCGTTGTCGCCGGTGATGTCAAGAGCACTTCCGACCTTGTTCCTACCACGCTCACCTTTGACGGCGTGACTCTGAACCCGAACTCCGCCACCGTTTCCGGAACCCTTTCGGAGCTCGGCGATGACGTAACCTCCGTTTCCGTCTCTCTGGTTTGGGGTACGACTGAAGCAATGGAGGGCACACTGCCGGTGAATGTCGGAACCTACACCGAAGCTAACGCGCTCACCGCAAACCTGTCTTCCCTGACCAGCGGCCAGAAGTATTATGTCGCCTTCAAGGCAATTAACTCCCTCGGCGAGACCACTTTCTCTCCCACCGGTACCTTCTGGTACGCGACCTCCGTCCTGTGGCGGCCGCAGAACGCGACTGACACCTGGGCCTCCGAGGCATGGATGATCGGAAACGGCTTGTATGTCGGAACCCAGGTCTCGTTCCTGAGCGATTATACGGCCAAATTCGACGGAGCGGAGAATAATTTCGTCAGTACGGTCAATGTCCCGGAAGCCGTGGCGGCAAGCGGGTTGGAATTTTCCGGTAACAAGGATTACACTATCACGGGCGCGAAGATTGACACTCCGACCGTCACCAAGTCCGGTTCCGGCACCGTGACGATCGACGGCGACGGTTTCGCCGCGCCGGAGAGCATCACGGTTTCTGGTGGCGTAATGCGCCTTGGTCCGGATGCCCAGCACTTCGCGCTCGGTTCGTCCAGTTCGCCGGTCTATGTCCGGAACGCCTCCTTCGACCTTGCCTATACCAACCAGTACGACCATCATCTTCAGACGCACTCCAAAATCTTCCACATCCTCGGCGAGGGCCAGAACGGCAAAGGGACGATCTACAACGAGAATCAGTACTCAACGAACCCCCAGCTCTATGGTATTGTGATGGAGGGTGACGCCACGGTCGGAAGTCCGGATGGCGACCGTTTCCACATGCAGTCGGTTAACGGAAGCGCCAATGCCGGACGCCCCTTCATAACCGGTCCGGCGGACGCCACGCTGACGATCACTGGTCAGGAAAACATCGATTCGCTTATGATGGTCTATGCGGACATCAACGTTGGGACGGTCAAAGTCATCAATAACACCATAGCCGGTTTTGAGCGTGATTCGCTTGCGGGCGAGAATTGGAAATCGCTGATTCTCGACCATGGGCAGTTCCGCTTCTACGCGCTTACATATCCGTTCACGGTCCCGGTATCCGCTATTAACGCGGAAAATGTGTTGAGCTGTACATCGGGTTACGCCCCGGTCGCCTCGACTGTCACGGTCACTTCTCCGGGATCTTTAAAACTTTCCGGCGGTGGCAGCGACAGCGGTCTCATCCTGCGTGGTGGACTCGCCGGCGACGGCGAAGCGAAGGTCACCCTTGGCTGGCACTACCTGGCCAGCAACATCGCGTATGATACCCTAAACGTGGCCGGCACCGACGCGAACGCGCCCAACGGCGGTGTCCTGTACGGCGACCACGAGACGTCATCGGGCACGGAGTTCAAGATGCCTGTGGTCGTTACCGAGGCATCGGGTATGCTGGGTTTGGCACCGGTTGCCGACACTACCTACCGCAACATTCAACTTAGCGGCGCCGGCGCGTTCGTCCCCTGTTCCCTCGCGGCGGGCGGCACGGCGGTGGCCAGGATCGAGGACACGGTGATGGAGGTCGGCTCGCTCCGTATGGGAACCGGTTCGCCGAACGCCCCCGGCTATGCGGTTTTGGGCAACGGTACCTCGATTACGGTTACGAACGTCTATCTGGGCGACATTCAGGCCAGCCCGGCCAGCGCGACCTTGACGCTGGACGAGGGGTCGCAGCTCATCGCGCGGAACGAGGTGATCCTCGGACGCTGGAGCGGCAACACCGATAACGTCCACAAGATGGTGATCGACGGCGGTTATCTCGCGGTGGTTGACAACGTTATCCGCGACGGTTACGATACGCACTACGCTGAGTTGTGGCTGAATTCGGGTAACCTTGACGTCAAGGGCATCGACATCCGTTACCAGTTCAACTACTACAAAACCAACTCCATTGGCCGCGAATTGTTTGTGATGAACGGTGGTACGCTGCGGGTAGGCCCGAACGGCTTCACCTCGCGGCGCGGTTATCCGATTTGCCCGCAGGTTTGGTTGGCGGGCGGTACGGCCAAGGGTTGGAACACCGATGATCCTGGTATCGCTACTCCTAGCAACTGGGCGGATGCCGCGCTTGGCACTGACAATTGGGGCATCCGTAAGTACCTGCACACCGCCTTCGAGACGTGGGGGACCTTCAACGGCCCGTTCGCCGAGAAGGATACGGCCTTCACCTTTGACGTCGGTAACGGTGATACGCTTTGGCATACCGCGATTCAGGGTGCGGGTAACATAATTATCAAGGGCGCAGGCACCTTTGCCGCCACTAATGCGGTGCAAGGCGGTCTAAACGGATCGATAACCGTTGAAAACACCGGTGCCAATATGCTCGAGAACTTGGCCGGCATTGGCGGCGGTTTAACGCTTGCGGAGAATACTTTCGCCACAATTAACATCGGCGACTATGAACACTTTGCTGGACTTAACGTCTTCGCGGCGATGTTGAATGACGAGACCGCTTCCCCCAACCATGTGGATTTCGGGTCACGCTCCGACATTCCTCCCGTATGGTTTGCCAATGATATTCAGGAGCTGATCACTGCGCCCCTGACCCCGCTTTACACCAACTACCGGATCGAAGGCGATTTCGAGGTGGAGAAGGCGGGCGTTTACACCTTCGCCTGTACTTATGATGATAAGTTGACCATGTGGATTGACGGCGAATTGGCTTGCGAGAACACGACATGGAACGGGGTAGGGACGAAATCCGTGACTCTCTCCGCCGGTTGGCACAATTTCCGGATTTCGGCAATGGATCTTGGCGGTGGCGCAGGGCCGGCCGTCACGGAGTGGAAAAACAAGAAGATGGCGCTTGGATACTGCTACGGCGGAACTTCTTCAACCTCCGCTGCGGATTATGAACCGTTCAGCACCGCAGCGTTCAAGATGCGTCCGGCCAGTTCGGTTCGCTTGACCCGCCATGCGCTTGGCTCGGGTTACAAAGACGAGTGGGTTGATCCGGAATACGATACAACCGAGGTGTTGCCCTCTTTGCAGGTTATTCACAGTACTTCTTGGGAACCGGGTAAACTCGCCGCCTGCGAGCTTTCCGGCTGGTTCTACGTCGAGCCGGAAATTGCCGGCGAGTGGACGTTTGATGGTGTGTATGACGACCGTATCAGTTTGAAGATCGATGGAGAGACCATCTTTTCGTCCGAGGTGCACAACGTTGCCGTGGAGGGGACAGCTGAACTGACTGCCGGCTGGCATGCTTTCCAGATCCGTACCTACGACTACGGCGGGGGAATCTCCTCCGGCCGCGGCAACGCGCTAGCCTACACCGTTCCCGGCGGCGTGGCGACTCCGTTTGACGAGCGGACGCTCCGGATTACTGCAACGCCTTACGGCCGTATTTGCGGGGAAGTCGTGCTGAACGAGGGTTCTCAGTTGCAAAACCGTGCGGCTACGCCGTGCGGAATCACTGGAACGCTTTCCGGAACCGGTATCCTCAACGGGCTATATGCGTTCAAGGGCGGCACGTATGAATTGACCGCTAAGGCTATGGACGCTCAACTTAGCGGCGTTACCTTCATTAACGGCAATCCGGATATGTTGGCGGAGGTCGGCAAGATTAAGGTAACGTTTGAAGGCAAACCCGGACGCAACTCTTATCTGGCCTGCCCGTCACTGGGACTGGAGCAACTTGAAGCGGAAGCGCTGTCCGATTTGTTGGAAGTCAGCTACACTGTCGACGGATCGACGGAGAGTTGCGATTTCTTCGAGCCTAAGGTTGAGAACGGGATGTTGTATCTTTACAACACCAAGCCGTCGGGAACGTTTATTATGTTCCGTTAAAACGGTTTAATCCAAAAAGATTGTGCGCCGCGTCATTAAGACGCGGCGCTTTTTTTGTGTCATTTAAAGCGCATTACACTGTCGGCAAGCCCGCCAGGCCTATTTCGGATTAACCACACTTTTTGGAATTCTTCCCGCAATTCTAAAGGAAACTCGCATGAGGGATTCAGCGCACGCCGGATTGCCTGGCGCAGCAGCGCCGCCACTAATTTAGTTTCGCGGATTTGGATGCGGTGTTCTTCGGAATCTTCTGTATGGGCGGTGGGCAACCGCCGCTCAATCTTATCCAGCTGCCTGTTCAACGCGGTTAATTTTTTCTGCGGTAACGGGGCGGCGGTGGGCAGTCCGGCCAACACTTGAAATAGTTCTGACGCATTGCCACGGAGACTTCCGCAATGCCGGTAGAATTCTCCCAGCTCCAACAAAGGTTCTGCCAAATCTGGGAAAACCCCAGCCGCCTGCATGGCGTTGGGGAGCGGAATCTTTTCATTTGTTTTAGGGCACCAGGCGATCCGAGCCGCCTCGGCAATGGCGGCGTAGCTGACACAGAGCGGTTGCCAATGTCCGGCATCGCCCCAGTCGCACAGCAGCATTCCGCGGGCGCCGTGTCTTGCCGCCGCCTGTAGTGCGGATCTGATGTTGTTCCGCATATTTGCGGTGCGTCCGGCGATACTGCGCCATGACGAGGTGCCGGGGCAGACGTAAAACGGTATCCCGGCCTTTTCCATGGCTTCACATTGGGTTTCAAATGGGTGGTCGGCCTCATATCCCCATACCAGAGCGACCGCGTCATGCGGTAGTTCTTTGACCAGTTCCGGGTGGTGCAGCACCATGTCAGCCCAGAACATCATTGTTCGACCGCGGCTTTTCACCTCTGCGTCTAATCGGTTGATGAAATCAACGATAACCCGACCTTCTCCGAATTTTTTCACTTGGGCGGCTGAATGCCCTTCGCCTCGCAAATCAAACACTTCGTCGCATCCGACGTTAAAACGGCAGGAGGTGAAGCTCGGCAACAGTTCGTCGTAAAGTTCCGATAAAAACCGCAGGGTTTCGGGCTTGGTGGGCGAGATGGCGGACGGGTAATCCCGCGTTCCGCCCCAAGGCAGCGGCGCACCGCCTTGCGGCAGTTCCGCCAGCGGCAAGTATTCTGGATGTTTTAGCCAGCGTTCCAGATGTCCCAGCGAATTTTGGTTCGGCACCAGTTCGATGCATTTGCTGCGGCAATAGTCGTCGAGTTTGCGGATCTCTTCCGTGGTGAACGGCGAGGCATCGCGCCAAACCGTTTCGTGGTTGCGATAGGCAAAGACGTGTTCAAAGTAAAGTTGCAGCTGGTTGTAGCGCAGTGCGGCCAGTCGGTCAACCAGACCGAACAGCGTGGTAAGCGTGGGGACTTTGTCGCGACTGACGTCCAGCATAAAACCGCGTTCCGGCAGATCCGGATAATCTTCAACCACGCAGGATTCCATTAATTTGGGACGCGATTCGTTGGCGGTGGCAACTAATGCGGCCAGTGTGGCGGTGCCGTAAAAAAGACCGGCTCGGTTGGATGCTGTCAAAACTATCTCGCCGGGTTCGATTACCAGCCGGTAACCGTCGGCCGGCAGGTTTGGGTCCGCTGCCAGATTGATTTGGCAAATGTTTTCCGTTGACCCGGATTCCGCAACCGGCACTAAATCGGGAAAGGCGTTCTTGAGTGTCTCAAGGGCGGGGTGCCCCCACTCCTCTGGCACGTTGGGGGCAAAGACAGCCCGGTCGGGCGGAGCGAAACGCGCAAGGGTGAGCTGGATGCGTCTGGGCATGGGGCAGAGCCGCTTGGATAAGCTTGCCAGCCATCTGCGGCGGCGGTAGACATACCAGATTCCCACTCCCAGTATTACGGTGATGACCACCCCGATTTTTGCGGATAGGCTAGTATTCATTGTTTATCCCGATTGGCATAACGCCGTGCCATGATGCAGGTACGGGTGCGGTCGCAGAGACTTCATTATTGTTGCGCGGATGCCGGAACCGCAGTAACGCGGAGTGTAACGCCTGTCGGTCGAGACGCAGCGCGCGTCGGTCGGCGTCGGTCAGCCGGCCTTCAAGTTGGCGCAGAAAGCAAGATTCGTCGCGCCCGTAGAGTTTATCGCCCACCACCGGGTAACCGAGCGAATAAAGCGTCGCCCGGATTTGGTGTGTGCGTCCGGTGTGCGGAATCGCTCGCACCAAACTGATTCCGTTGGCGAACGCTTCGCGCCGGAAGACGGTGGCGGCCGGTTCGGCGTTGGGGCAGGGGGGCGTTTCGCCAAGGACAAAACGGCGTTTCTTGCGGATGGAGGAGACCGTGTCCGGGCACAGCCACCCTTCGGTACTGAGCTGTTGGGGAAATTCGCCCTCCACCAGCGCCAGATATTCCTTGCTGACCTCCCGCCGCTCAAACTGCGCGGAGAGGACGCGGGCCGTGGCGGGGTTCTTGGCCACCATCACCACGCCGGAAGTCTCGCGGTCGAGCCGGTGTACGAAAATCGGGGTGTCGATATGCTGCCGCTCCTTAAGCAATGCCCAAAGCGTATGCCGGAAATACCGCCCCGCCGGATGGCACGGCAGGTTGCCGCTTTTGTCCACGATTATGAAATCCGGGTCGTCCGCCAGCACGGTGTACGACAAGTCGGCTGGCGGTTCGGGTACGGCAGGCGGCGCGTATTCCAGCACCGCGCCGGCCGCAAGCGGATCTTCCGGCCGCACCGCCGCGCCGTTAACGGTGATGGCGCCGGAGTCAATCTGCGCCGTCCATTCTTCCCGCGAATGGTAAGTGAACCGCGTTGCCAGAAACTCCGCGACCGGAATCCCGGCGTTGGCGGCAGCCACCTCGATTTTGGCGATGCGGCGCATGGTTCAACTGCTATTCCACCTTAAGCAGGAAGAAATTCTTCTTGCCGCTCCGAAGCACCGCCACGCGGCCTTCGATCAGGTCTTCGGCGGCGAAGATACGTTCGATGGTGGGGACTTTGACGTTATTCACGCTCACCCCGCCCTGCTGGATCATCCTCCGCGCTTCGCCCTTGGAGGCGAACATCTTTGCCGCCGCCGTGACGTCAATGAGCGACTTGCCGATTACTTCGGCGGCGGGCAGCGTCGCCGACTTGACGTTGGCGAAGATTCCCTCCAGATCGGCGGCGGAAAGCCCGTTCACCGAGCCGCCGAACAGCACGTTGGTGGCGGCTTTGGCGATGGCCAGTCCCTTCTCGCCGTGAACCATGCGGGTGACCTCTTCGGCCAACGTCCGCTGGGCTTCGCGTTTTTCCGGCTCTTTGGCCAGCGACTCTTCGAGTTCCGCAATCCGTTCGTCCGGAAGCAGCGTGAAGATTTTGAGGTAACGGATTACGTCGGCGTCCATCGACCGCATGAAGAACTGGTAGAAATCGTAGTACGAAGTCTTGCGGGCGTCAAGAAAGATGGCGTTACCCTCGCTCTTGCCGAATTTCTTGCCGGTACTGTCGCAAACCAGCGGGAAAGTCAAGCCGTAAACTTCCTTACCGCGCAGACGGCGCACCAAATCGGTGCCGGCGGTTATGTTTCCCCACTGGTCGGCGCCGCCGATTTCCAGCGTGCAGCCGTAGGTGTCGTAAAGGTGCAGAAAGTCGTTACCCTGAAGAATCTGGTAAGAGAATTCGGTGAACGTCATGCCGCCGTCGGTGGCTTCCAACCGTTTTTTCACGCTCTCTTTGGCCAGCATCTGCGGCACCCGGAAATTCACGCAGATGTCGCGCAGGAAGTTGATGGCGCTCACGTTCTTGTACCAGTCAAAATTGTTCACCAGAATGGCGGGATTTACCGGGTCGTCAAATTTCAGGAAGCGCGAAAGGTTCTCCTTGATGCCGATCAGGTTTTTCTCCACCTGTTCCGGGGTGAGCATCTGGCGCTCCACCGATTTGCCGGACGGGTCGCCGATCAGTCCGGTGGCGCCGCCGACCAGGGCGATTACCCGATGCCCGGCCTGCTGCATCCGGGTCAACGCCATGATGGTCACGAAATTACCCGCCTGCAGCGAATCGCTGGTGGGGTCGAATCCGGCATAAACGGTAAGCGGCTTTTCCAGCATTTTTTCCAGATCGGGGCTGGTGGTGGCCTCCAAAAGGTGGCGGGAGGCGAACGTGGATAATAACGACATGGTGTGTTTCTCCTGTGGTGCGCCGGTTCGAAACTTTGGCGCGGGGGTTGAATTAAACTCCGATTATCAGATCGTCATGGTTCGGGGATTTGCGTTGCCGTCGTTGCTCCGGCGGCAGCTCGGCGATAATTTCCGCGTTGGACGGGATGGCTTCCCGCTCTCCGCCTTGGTAGAGGTCGTAAACCATCATCCGGCATTCGATCGGGCCGTTGAAGAACGGGATCCGGTGTTTGGAACGCAACCCGATTTTTCGCGACAGCGCCATATTGCCGGTAAGCACGCACCCGGTGTAGCCGGCGCAACGCTGTTTGAAGAAATCTCCGATGCGCCCGTAAAGCGCCACCAGATCGTCATTCGCGCCCAACCGCTCGCCGTAGGCGGGGTTCATGAAGATCGTGCCGGGCGCGGGCGGTATCTCGGTGTCCGCGAAATCGTGCGAAGAGAAGGTGATGTACTTCGCCACGCCGGCGGCAATGGCATTGTGGCTCGCCACTTCGGTCAAAGCCGGGTTGATGTCCGAAGCCAAAATCCGGGGCATATTCTGCGGGGTCTCGGCGGCCTCTGCGTCGCGGCGCATTTCGCGCCATATCTCCTCCGGCGACGCGCCGCCGAAACGGCGTCTGCCGACATTGTTGACCCGCTCGGTCGGAATCCGCAGCTGGTATCCCTTTATCGACTCAAAACCGAAATGGGTTTTGAACGAACCGGGGGCGCGGTTGAGCGCGATCAACGCCGCCTCGATGGCGGGGGTGCCGCTGCCGCACATCGGGGCCACAAACGGTGTCGTAGGATCCCATTCCGAGGCGAGGATACAGCCGGCGGCCAGCGTCTCCTGCATCGGGGCGTCGCCGGGAATGCGCCGGTAACCGCGTTTGGACAACGGTTCGTTCGCGGTGTCGATGTACACGATCATTTCGTTGTCTTGCCAGTAAACAAAGAACGCCGCGCCGAAGGTCTCCGGTCCGGAATCGGGCCGCGCCCCGCCGCAGTGTTTGCGCATCCGGTCGGCGATGGCGTCCTTGGTGACCAGCGAAGGCATCCGCGTGTCGCGTATGGTGCTGTTATGCACCACATTGTTCACGGTGAAATAGCTGTCCGGCTCCAGCAGGTTCTCCCAATCGATGGAAAACACGTCCTGGTAAAGCTGGTCGAGGTTGTAGCATTCGGTACGCAGCAGCGGCACCAGCACCCGGTGCGCGGTGCGCAGCTGAAGGTTAAGCCGCATCATATCGCGCATCGCGCCGCGCACGACCACGGTGTTTTCGGTAACTTCGACGATTTTGTAGCCCATCTTCAGCAGTTCCTGTTCGGTGTAGGGGGCCAACCCCTTCGCGCAGGAAACAATGATGGGATAATTTCGGTCTCTCCACAGATTCATTCAAACATCCTTTCAAATCATAAGTCGTAAATAGAACGCCATTTCAGTTGATATTTTACCCCTAAATTGTCTCCAAACCCCATTCCTGCAACTTCTCCATGATGAACTTGAGGCTGCGCTCATGCATCTCTCGCGCGCCCACTTCAACCGGGATCGGGTCGCCGCAGGACACCAGCAGCGGGCGGGACGGGTCAACCGCCCCGAAATCGCGAATCAGCTTGCCGGTTTGGAGAATGTCGGTCCGGACCGCGATCGGCACCAGCGGCACTCCGGCGCGTTCCGCCAGTTTCGCGCCCAGGGAGTTGAACCGTTTGTGGTCGAAAACCGCTTGGCGCGTCCCTTGCGGGTAAAGCAGGACCGACTTGCCGTCGCGGATGCGTTTCACACCTTCGGTGAGTACGGTTTTCAGATCCTCGCGGGCGTTTTTGCGGCTTACCGCGATGGAGCCGACCGACCGGGCGGCCTTGCCGACAAACGGGATCCGGTCGAGCGATTCTTTCAGCACGATGGAAATTTCGCTGAACGGGATGATTAACGCCGGGGCGACCATTGTTTCGAGCGTACTCATGTGGTTCATCACGAAAACCACCGGGCCGTTGGCAAACTTGCTTTTGTCAAACCCGTCGATTTTTACCAGCGCTCCGGCGCGTTCCGCGAAAGCGACTGATCGAAAGGCGTTGCGCTGCCAGACATCGTAATTGAACCGGCGCTGTACGAAGCGCACCACGCAACGTAGCACCAGCCCGATGATGGTGGCGGCGTAGCGGAAAGACTCTCCGATGCTGGCTTTGGGCGGACGGGCAGGCCGACGCGAGTCGGGCGTGGTGTAACCGCCGGTTTCCAGCAACGATTTCAGAAATTCCTCATTGGTTAGTCTGGAGTTGTCCATGTCAGCTTCTCCGGCATTCAAGCAAGCGGCGAACCTCGTCCGCCCATTTGGATTCGTCCGGGGTCTCCAGAATCAACGGTATGCCTTCGAACCTGTTATCTTCCATCAGATGCGCGAAGGTTGCGAAACCGATTTTCCCGAGTCCCAGCGATTCGTGACGGTCAACGTGCGAGTTCAGCGCCGCGCGCGAGTCGTTCAGATGCATCCCGCGCAGGAACCGCAACCCCACCGTCCGGTCGAACTCGGCGATGGCGCGGTCAAAGCCATCCGGGGTGGAGATGTCCATGCCCGAACCGAAGGTGTGGGCGGTGTCGATGCAGACCCCGATGCGTTGCTGGTCTTTCACGCCGCTGATAATCCTTGCCAGCTCGGAGAATTTCGAGCCAAGGTTGCCCCCGCTCCCGGCGGTGTTTTCAATAACGATGGTTACCCCGTCAGAGTCTTTCAACGCAGAGTTGATTGATTCGGCCACCCGGTCGCACGCGGCTTCCGGGGTGAGTTGGCGCAGGTGGCTGCCGGGGTGCAGGTTCAGCATTGTCAGGCCAAGCGCCATGCAGCGCGACAGCTCGTTTTTAAGCGAAGCCATGGATTTCGCGTGCGCCTCCGCGTCGGGGTTGGCGAGATTGATCAGGTATCCGGCGTGCGGCAGCACCTGGGCGGGCGAGTAGCCGCATTCGCGCAACCGCTGCTTAAACAATTCAATCTCTTGGCTGGACAGCGGCGGCGCCGTCCACTGCCGCTGGTTTTTGACAAACATGGCGAATCCGGTCGCGCCGACCGAACTCGCGTTCAGCGGGGCGTTGCTCACGCCGCCGGATGTTGAAACATGCGGTCCGACAAAAAACATTTTCATCCTCCTGCGGGCTACCCGTTCAGCCCGCCATAACTCCTGTGGCGTAGCGGTCTCGTCCGGCCAGATCCTTGAGGATTCGGACCTCCTCCAGTCCGTGCTCCTCCATCATATCCCGCAGCGCCTGGCTTTGGTCGTCACCGATTTCAAAGAAAACCGCGCCGCCGGATTTCAGCACCATAATGGCGTCCATCAGAAACGAGCGGTAGAAATTCAGTCCGTCCGCCCCGCCGTCCAGCGCCAACCGCGGCTCGTGGTCCCGGATCCACGGGTCGAGCGCGTCAACCGTCGCCGAAGGAATATAGGGCGGGTTGGAGACCAGAATGTCCACGCTGGCGGGTTCGAATTCGCCGCAACCGTCGGATTCCGCGAACATCACCTTGTCTTCCAGCCCGGTAAGCTTGGCGTTTTCTCCGGCCAGCGCCAGCGCGTCAGGGCTGATGTCCAGCCCGACATACACCCCGCCGGGATGCTCCTGCGCGATGCTCAAGATGACGCATCCGGTTCCGGTCCCGACATCCACCACCAGCGGTTTAGGGTTCCCGTTGAGTTGCGGCGACTTCAGAACCAGTTCCACCAGCCCCTCGGTTTCCGGCCGGGGGATCAACGCCCGGCGGTCGCATTTAAGGGTCAGGTGGCGGAAATCCCATTGCCCCAGCACATACTGAACCGGTTCTCCGCCCGCGACGCGCTGGATGCCCCGGCGCATCGCATCCACCCTCGGTTCGGAAAGCGGGGCGTCCAGCGACCGGTGAAGCTCTATCCTCTTGCATTGGCACAATCGCGCCGCCAGCAACTCGCATACGGTTGCGGCGTCAGGAATGCCTTTGCGCTCCAAAAAATCCGCGCCGCGCCGAATCAGCTCGCGCAGCGGCAATTGTGTCGGGTCGGGCATTGGTCGTGTCGCGTCAGGTTAAAATGGCATCTCCGTGTCCGGCAACGCGTCCGGCGGCTCCAGATTGTCGTATTCCACGGCCGAACCGTCGGCGTCGAGTTTTTCCACCTTGAAAGCCTGAAGGTCGACAAAATAACGGCCCTGGTACTCGTTGCCGCGAATGCGGAAACTCACTTTTACGCGGTCGGCGGGCTGTAGTTTGTCCAGCTGGGATATCCGTTCCTTGACGCAGGCAAATTTAATGTCTTGCGGGTATTCGTCTTCGGACGTGACCACAAATTCGCGTTTGCTGAAACCGCTGGGGAATGTCATCGTGTCCATCAGCACTTTAACCGTTCCGGTCAATTCAAAAGGCGCAGCCATTTAAAACCTCACTTTCGTTTGAAAATCGCGATTTATTATGCCATAAAAGGCGGTAAAATTCAAACGAAAAAAGAAAAAGCGGGGAAGAAAAATGGATGTTGAGGCGGTTGGCGTTATCCAAGGTAACAAGACGGATAACTTTTTTACTTCCGCGCTCGGTTTTCACTTTACTTTACAGGTGGAATTGATTAACTTATTATGCAGTTGGTTTAAATGTGGTAAAGGAGTGGTCAATATGAGGCAATTACTTTTTGGCAAATTGTGGTGGTTCGGCGCGGCGGCCGGTGTGGCGATGCTGGCTTCGGCCGCGGACGTGCATTGGACTGGCAATGACGACGGCAGTACCTGGTCGCTCAACGGGAACTGGCGCGAGACTTTTGTCCCGGCGGAATCGGACTACGCCAGAATCCCCGGCAATAGCGACATCTCGCTTAGCAGCGAAGGCACGCTCGTCGTGGGGCGGCTTTATCTGGGTTACATTACCGACGACCCGGAAGTGGACAGCGCCGAGGTGATTGCTACCTTGACCAACGGCACATTTGAATCCGACCAGCTTTTCGTGGCCGATGCGGCGGGGTCTGTCGCCACGCTGAACATCAGCGGCGGCACCTATACCGTCCGCGCCGGCGGCGACCCCGGCTTTGGCGTGGGTGTCGGACTCGGCTCGACGGGTACCGTGAACATCACGGGTGGCAAACTCTCTGTAACTGGCGCCAACTCTAACATCGGCCGTTACGGCACCGGCATCATCAACCAGAGCGGCGGTACCATTGAACACTCCGCGTGGTTTGCGATGGGGCGGATGAACTCCACCTTGGACGGCGTGGTGGTGGACAGCGAGGGCATCTACAACTTCACCGGCGGTACGTTTTCCGGTGTCAACGCCGGCGGCGGTGTAATCGTTGGCGAGTACGGCAAAGCCACCCTGAACGTTAGCGGTACTGCCAATATGGATTTGTTGGGACGGCTCAGCGTCAACGGCTACGGTACGGTGAACCTGATGGAGGGTGGAAGAATTTCCGCCAACTATATCCAGCGGCAGAACACCTACGGCACCGACTCCACCATCAACTTTGACGGCGGCACGCTGGCGATGGGCGGCACCACCCTGATTAGGGATCCTTACATTCCGGCGGAAATCGCCCACCTTTACGTTAACGACGGCGGCGCGAAACTGGAAATCCCCGAAGGACATTATGCTTCAATCAACAACAACTTCACCAAGCATCCCGACGCCACTGCCGACGGCGGACTTACCAAGACCGGTGCCGGGACTTTGGTGCTGAACGGCTCGGCGGATTACGAGGGGCCTACCGTTCTCAGCGCCGGTACTTTGGTGTTGTCCAATGAGAATTCGATTCCTTCCATCGCCGAGGCGGACTTCACGATTGCCCCCGGCACCACCGTGGGCTTTGGCGTCAACAACTGGTCAGAAGCGGCAACCGCCGCATTGATCGCCCGGATAAACGGTATCTACAACGTCGGTATCGGTTTGGATACCAATGGCGGTAACGCGGAGTTCGATGACGCTATCGCCCTTACCGGTACCGCCGGTTTGTCCAAGACTGGAAACAACACCCTTACCCTTACCGGCGCGAATACCTACACCGGCGATACCGTGATCTGGAAAGGCTTGCTCCATGCGGCAAAGGGCGTGGGCATCCCCAACGATTCGCACATCCGGCTCGCCGGCGGCGGTTGGGCCCCGATCAACGAGTCGCCTATGACCCGTTCCATCGGCGAAGGCGCCGCCAACTTCTCGGTGGATGAAGGGCAGCCGCTGTCGCTTGCCGCGATGAATGCTCCGTTAACCGTGGACATCGGCGGTGAGGGCGCAGCTTTAAATGTTACCGAGAAAGGCATCAGAACTTTGCGGTTGAATGATACGGGCGCGAATGCCCCGTTGACTTTTGTCAACCCGATAATTTATACCGCCGGCACGTTGACCATCGAGGCGAACAGCGCCGATGCAAACGCGGCGGTGATAATGGCGGGCGAGATTTCGTGCAGTGCCAACCATATCGTCAAGACCGGTCCCGCCACGATCAGTTTCGACGGCGGTATCTCCACCCCGAACCAGTGGGTGCAGATTTATGACGGCGTGGCATACTTTACCAACTCCCTTGCCACCTATTACACGCATGATTACCGCATCTACAACGCCACGAAGCTTTATGTGACCGACGGCGTAAAACTGACCACCTCCGGCGGTTGGTTCTATTCCGGTTTCACAGGGACCGGTTCCGAGTCGCATTTCGAGAGCGGAAGCTCGATTGACATGGAAGGCGGCCGTTTCATCGCCGCATGGGAAGGAGGCACCACTTCAAAAATTTACGTCGAGCCGGGCGCGGACATTCAAGTCGGGCAACTGATTATCGGCAACCTCGGCGTTGGCGAATTGATCCAAAACGGCGGCGTCGTCCATGACACCACCAAACGCGGTGAAGACGCCGCCATCGGCGAATATAACAATAACGACAATCTGGTTGGCCACGGTATTTATCGCCTGAACGACGGTGTCTTGCAGGTGGACAATAACTTCCAGATCGGCCGCTACGGCATTGGCGAGGTTTTCCAAACCGGCGGTGCTGCGTCTTGCTCCGAGTGGTTTAGCATTGCCCGTTATGCCGGTTCGGTTGGTACTTGGGACATCTCCGGCGGCACTCTAACCCAGCCTAACGCCGGTCGCGCCATCATCGTCGGCGAGCTGGGTACCGGTACTTTGAATGTTAGCGGCGATGGTCGGGTTTACTCCGCCGCCCCTGTCCGGTTGGCGAATGCGGTCGAGACCCAGGGGGCTATTCTCAACGTTACGGACGGCGGTCGGGTGGAGGCTTCCAGCTTCAACTTCGGCGCCACCACCAACACCTTGGTGTTCTACGTTGACAACGCCACTCTCGCTCCGTACAACCCGGCGACGGAAGAAAATCCCGATCCTTCGGGCGTGTTCGCGAATTTCTTCAACGGCAATGATTCCGCCGGACTCTCCATCGGTCCCGGCGGCGTGACCATCGATACCGGTGCCAACAGCGTGTATTCTTACGGCATTCCGGTGGCCAACGGTCGTTCCACCGGTGCCATCACCAAAACCGGCAGCGGGTTGCTCGCTTTGGGTACGGTGCCGTCGGTCGAAAATCTCAACGTTGCCGAGGGTACGCTCTCCATTCACTCCGGCAGCGGCGGGTTGGTCCACCGCTGGAGCTTCAACGGCACTGCCGAAGATTTGGTCGGCGACAAAAACGCCTTCATTGTTGGCAACTGCACTTACTCGGAGGACGGCAAGCAGATTTGCCTGAACGCGGGTACGCATTTTGGCGGCTACGTCAATCTTGGCAGTGACATTCTCCCTTCGGACAACACCCCGGTAACCATCGAGTTGTGGACGACGTTGCGCGAGAGGAGAAACTGGTCAAAAATGTTCTGCTTCAGCTCGAAAACTGACAATGGTCTTTTGATGACCTTCTGCACCGGTGGTGACACTCAGAATACTTCAGTCAATGTGTTGGGTAAGAGCGGCAACGAAACCGGTACCGGTACGATTGACCTTAATGCTGAATACTACTATGCGGTTACCATCAAACCGGACGGGGCGGGCAATACTTCGGTGGTAGCGGTTCGTAAGGATATTGCCACCGGCGCCACGTTGGGTTCCAGAACCATCAACGTTAGTAATTGGACTACCTCAGAGTGGGCGCTGAATTACTGCTTCCTCGGGGCTACCCATGAGTGGGGTGATGCCGACGCGATGGCGAACTACAACGAAGTCCGCGTTTGGAACCGCGTTTTCACCGATGCCGAACTCACCCAGAACGTGCTTTACGGTCCGGACCGGCTTCCTGCCTATCTCCAGGAAGACACGGTTAAAGATGACAACGTTTTCCCGGATGAGCCTAGCGCCGAACTGTTGCAGAACAACTACTTGACCCACCGCTGGCCGTTCAACAACTCCTACGCCGACGTGATCGGCGGAGCCGACGCGATCCCGCAGGGTCAGGTTCGCCTCGACAGCGGCAAGGCGGCGCAAACCTCCGGCGGCAACAAGGGTACTTCGTCGATTAACCTCGGCACGGACATTCTGCCGACCGAGGGTCCGGTGACCATCGAGTTCTGGGGACGGCAGAATATCGCTCGCACTTGGAGTCAGGCGTTCGCCTTCGGGTCTTCCACTTCCGATTATCTGGCAATGGGCTGGCGCGGCGGTGCAGACCCGGTCACAGGCAAGGGCTTCTTCTGTGTCAGCAACTATGCCAACATCCCGGTTAACGAGTGTACCGAGGGTGTCATCTACCACTTTGGCTGCGTGGTAATTCCGGACGGGGCGGGTGGTTCAGACGTCACCCTCTACCAGCAGGACGCTGGGACCGGCGAGACCATCGCCATTGCTACCCGGCACTATGACAACTGGACCATCGCGAGCCTAAATCAGGTGCATTGCGTGTTGGGCCGTTCCGAATTTAACGATCCCGATGCCAGCGCGACCTATTTCGAGTTCCGCGTTTGGAACGCGGGGTTGTCGGAAGCCCAGTTGACCGAGAACGCGATTCTCGGCACCGACGCGCTGCCGAAACTCTCCAGCGAATTTGTCGAGACCGTCCGTAACGTCGATGTCGCGGCCGGTGCCACGCTTGACCTGAACGGCGACACCCACGAGCTGTTTGGCCTGTCGGGTAGCGGCCGGGTTTATCATGGCACCTTGAACGTCAAGGGCGTGCTTTCGCCCGGCGGCGATGACGCCATCGGCACGTTGAATCTCGCTTTGGACACGGTGCTCACCGGTACGCTCCGGGTGGCGCAGGGCGACCTGCTGCAGTGTGAAGGTTCTTTGGATCTCACCAATGCCAAGCTGGAATTCACCAGCGAGCAGTTGGCGGGCGGCTCCTACACCTTTGCCACCACTTCGGTGGGTACCATCAGCGGAACCTTCGCCGAGACCAATCTGCCGGACAAATACACGGTGGTTCTCTCGGCGGATAAGAAGACCGCCCGGATTATTCTAGGCGGCACCCTGTTTATGGTCCGCTAATGCGGTTTTTTGTGGCCGGCGGCTCTCAATTCGAGGGCCGCCGGCTTTTTTTTACGCCCGCAAGATTTTAAAATCACTATTGCAAGCCGGTGCGGTTTTTGTTAAAATTCCAGTTATGTTTTTCAAGAGGAGTATTTTTGCGTCAGCGGCGGCTTTGTTGTTGTTTGCGGTCGGCGCGGGTTGTTTGGCGGAACGGATCCGTCCCCCACGCGGGGTCCAGCCGCAGGAGATGGAGTTTGAGGTCACCGGTTACTGCAACTGCCGCAAATGCTGCAGCTGGGAGCGCAGCTGGATGGGCTTGGGACCGCCGGTGGTTAGCAAGGGCGCGGATAAAGGCAAGCGCAAGCAGGTCGGCGTAACGGCCAGCGGTACCCGCGCCAAACGCGGCACGGTGGCGGCGGATATCTCGGTGTTGCCGTACGGAACGGTGCTGGAGGTGCCGGGGTACGGCTACGCGAGGGTTGAGGACCGCGGCGGAGCCATCAACGGCAATCGTTTGGATTTGTGGTTTCCGTCCCATGACGAGGCAAAACGGTGGGGACGGAAGAAGGTCAAGGTTAAGGTTTGGAGATTGAACAATGGGCGAAGTGATTGATTCGGCGGCGCGCGAGAGTGACACCGCCCGGCATTTTTTGCGGCAGTGGATCGCCGAGGACGTTGAGGCGGGCCGTACCGGCGGATTGGTGGTGACCCGTTTCCCGCCCGAGCCGAACGGGTATATCCACATCGGACATGCCAAGGCAATCATGGTGGATTTTGGCATGGCTAAGGCGTTTGGCGGCGTTTGCCATCTGCGTATGGACGACACCAACCCTTCGAAAGAGTCCGACGAGTTTGCCCGCAGTATCCAAAATGACATTCGCTGGCTGGGGTGCGATTGGGGCGACCATTTTTACTGCGGGTCGGATATGTTCGACCAGATGTACGAAATCGCGGAGAACCTGATCAAGTCCGGTCACGCATACGTTTGTTCGCTCTCCCAGGAGGAGTGGAAGAAGTATCGCGGCATCCCCACCGAGCCGGGTACACCGAGTCCCTATCGTGACACCTCGCCGGAGGAGAATCTGGATCTTTTCCGCCGGATGCGCGCCGGCGAGTTCGCGGAAGGGGAGCGTTGCCTCCGGGCCAAGATTGACATGGCGTCTCCCAACATTCATTTCCGTGATCCTGTTATCTATCGCATCGTCCGCACCCCGCACTACCATGCGGGCGACAAGTGGTGCATTTACCCGATGTACGATTTCGCCCATCCCATCGAGGATGCGTTGGAAGGTGTAACCCACTCCATGTGTACCCTTGAGTTCGAGGTGCACCGTCCGCTTTATGACTGGGTGGTGGACCGTCTCGACGAGATGGGGCTGCTGGTGGTGCGCAACGGCGTGAAGATCCGTCCGCAGCAGCGCGAATTCGCGCGGCTCAACCTTACCTATACCGTAATGTCCAAACGCAAGCTTCGCCAGTTGGTCGAAGAGGGCAAGGTCAGCGGTTGGGACGATCCCCGTATGCCGACGGTGTGCGGACTGCGCCGCCGCGGGTACACCCCGGTCGCCATTGCCGATTTCTGCGAGCGCATTGGCGTGTCTAAGTACGAAAGCGAAACCGATCTGGCCCTGTTGGAGTATTGCGTGCGCGACGATCTGAACAAACGCGCCACGCGCCGCATGGCGGTGCTGGATCCGGTCAAGGTGGTCATCGACAACTTCCCGGTCGGCGAGACCCGTTATGCCGAGGCGGCGAACAATCCGGAAGACCCGTCGGCCGGTAGCCGCAAAATCCCGTTCGGCCGCGAGCTGTGGATCGAGCGCGACGATTTTCGCGAGGAACCCGAAAAGAAATTCTTCCGCATGGCTCCCGGGCGTGAGGTGCGGCTGCGCGGGGCGTGTCTCTTCACCTGCACCAGTCTGGTCAAGGACTCCGAAGGCAAGGTGGTCGAAATCCACGGTACCTATGACGAGCAGTCCCAGGGCGGTAACGCTTCGGACGGCCGGAAAATCAAGGGAACCATCCATTGGGTCAGCGCGGCGCATGCGGTTCCGGTGGAGGTGCGCCTTTACGACCGGCTCTTCACCGTGCCGGCGCCGGACGGCGATCCGGAACATGATTTCACCGAGTTCCTTAACCCGGACTCGCTGAAGACCGTGACCGCCTATGCCGAACCGGCGGTTGCCGAGGCTGCGGTGGGCGAGTATTACCAGTTTGAGCGCGTCGGGTATTTTTGCGTGGATCCGGACTCCGCCCCCGGCAAGCCTATTTTCAATCGCACCGCGACCCTGAAGGACACTTGGTCTAAATTATCCTCGAAGTGAAACGCGAAGTTTGGTTACGGAGTTAGGGCATGCTTCCCGGAAAGTACGGCATAGAGTTTAGCGAACCCGAACGGTCGCCGTGGCGGCGGCTGGCCTGGTTGCTTTTGCTTCTGCCGGTTTTGCTCTACTTCGTATTCAAGGGCGGCTCGTGCTCCGCTTCGCCGGAGGAGGAAAATCCCGGAACGGAGGATGCTCCACATTTCGACGCCTCCGCCACGCGCCAGCGCCCGTCGTTTTGGGGCGGGCTGTTCCGCCGCTCGGAGGCGGACGCCACCAACCAGACGGCAAACGCGTTTTTGGATCCGCCGCAGCCAAAGCTCCCGCCCATCAGCAAGTCCCAGCCTAAATTCGTGCGTCGGCTTCTGGAGCTGGTGCGACAGAAGGAACGTGAGGACGACCTGCTGGGCGCGCGGTTGATCTACCTCGATTTGTTGGAAATCCCGGAAGCGGAGGATTCTCGCGCCTATGCCGAGCGGCGGATTGCGGAAATCAATCACGCGTTGCTGTTGTCAACGCTGCCGGCTCCGGAAAAAATCGAGCATACTGTGGTTAAGGGCGATTTGTTTTCGCGCATTTGCAAACAATACCGCAACAACCCCGCTTACGTGCTTAAAATCAACCGGATTGAGGATCCGTCCAAAATGAAGATCGGGCAAAAGCTGCTGCTTTTGAAATACCCGGATTTCCGGCTTACCGTCTATAAACGCGACTTCTCCGCTGTTCTTACGCTTAACGGCAGTTTCTTCAAACGGTTTTCCATCGGTTTGGGCGAAGTCGCAGCCGGCGAGTATCTGGTTCGCGGCAGCGTTGAGCATCCGGTGTACCGCCGCAAAAACGCTCCCGCCGTTCCTTACGGCGCTCCCGGCAACATCCTTGGCACATGGTGGATTTCGCTCTCCAGCGCCACCACCGGCGAGCCGGTTCCTTTCGCCGGACTTCACGGCACTTGGGACGAATCATCGCTGGGGCGGGGGGACGAATCCGGTTTTGTCAGATTTTCCAACGCCGACATTGACGACCTTGCGGTTTTGCTTCCGGCGGGAACGAAGGTCTCGATAGTCGACAAATAACCAGAAAACGAAAGGTGTAAAAATGCAACCTGATTTTGAACTGTTGAAGGCTTTGGTTTCGATGCCCACTCCCACGGGGTTTGAGTATGACGGCATGATGTTGCTCGCGAAGTCGCTTCGTGACGAGGTTAAAGACCTCGCCATCGACCGTCACGGCAACCTCCGCGCCCGCGTTAACGCCGGTGCGCCGGTCAAGGTGATGCTTGAGGGCCATTGCGATGAAATCGGCTTTATCGTGCATTACATTGACGATGACGGATTCCTTTACGTCTCCGCGTTGGGCGGGGTTACGGTTCCGCTGGTCGCCGCCGAGCGGATTCTGATCAAAGGCATTAACGGTCCGGTCAACGGTGTGTTCGGGGTGCGTCCTCCGCATTTGATGAACGCGGAAGAGCGCAAAAAGGTTGCCCCGACCGAGCTGAAGTCGATTAAGGTGGACATTGGCGCCACGAGCCGCGAGGATGCCATGAAGCTGGTCGAGCTGGGCGCGCCGGCGGTGGTGGATACCGGTTGGCGGCCTTTGGCGAACAACCGCATTTCGTGCCGTGGTTTCGACAACCGCATCGGCGCGTTCGTGGTGACGCAGGTGATGAAGCGGCTCGCCCGCGAAAAGCTGAATGTCGATTTCAATGTCGTCGCCAGCGTGCAAGAGGAGATCGGCTTGGTCGGCGGCCACACCACCGCGTTTGACATCAACCCGGACATCGGGCTGTGCGTGGATGTCGGGTTCGCTTCCGATGCCCAAAAGGATGACCGCACCGTGATTGGTGACATCCGTCTGGGCGGCGGCCCGATCATCGGCATCGGTCCCACTTACCATCCGGTGGTGCGCAAACTTTTGGAACAGACCGCCGATGACAATAAGATCGCTTGGCAGCGCCGGGCCGCGGGACGCGGAACCGGCACCTGCGCCTGGGCGATGCGCATGGAGCGCGGCGGCGCGGCGGTGGCGCAGATCAGCATCCCGTTGCGTTATATGCACAGCCCGGTCGAGGTAATCTCGCTGGACGATGCCGCCGCCACCATTGAGTTGTTGACCGCCGCCATCAAAGCCATCCCGGCTGACATCAACCTCTGCCCGCCACAGCCGTAATGGCCGGTGCGCTGAAAATCGGTTACGTACTGGATTGGCTCGCGCCGAGTGAAACGTTCATCCGGCGCGAGTTGGATGGTTTGCGCGACTCCGGCTTGCCGCCCCGGTTGTTTTTATTGCGCTGCGGTAATCCGGACAGTTTGGGTTTTCATTTTCCCGATTTGTTTCAATGGCGTTTGGCCTTTGCCGTTGCCGGTTACGCCCGGAAACTTGCCGCACATTCAAAAATCGATGCCGCTCGGCTGTTACGCCGTCTGTTGCAGGTGGTGAGGTTGATCCGTTTGGCGCGGGCGGAAGGAATCGGTTTGCTGAATGCCCAGTTTGCCGGCATCACCGCCGATTTCGCGGCGGTTGCCGCCCGCGTGTTGGGTATTCCGTGGGTTTGTTCGGTACACGCCCATGACGTGTTTACATCGCCGCCGGGCTTGCTCGGTTTCCGTTTGTCCACGGCAAAAAAGATTATCGCCTGTTCAAATCTGGCGGCGGAGTGCGTCCGCCGGGCCGTGCCGGATCCCGACCGGGTGGAGGTAGTCCATCACGGACTGCCGTTGGCTGAATATCCGTTCCGGCACTGTCCGGACACCCCGTCGGTGCTGTTCACCGCAGCGCGGTTGGAAGCCAAAAAAGGGTTGGATACGCTATTGGACGCGGCGGCGGAACTGGCTCGGCGGAAGATAGACTTTAAGTGTGCCATTGCCGGTGATGGCCCGTTGCGAAGTGCGTTGGCGGCCCGTGCGGAGAAGAGCGGAATTGCCGAACGGGTGGAGTGGCTGGGTTGGAAAACACCGTCGGAAATCCGCAGTTTGATCGCCGGTGCGCGTTTGGTCGTGTTGCCTTCTCGGGTGTTGCCGGATGGCGACCGCGACGGCATCGCGAACGCGGTTTTGGAGGCGATGGCCTTGGGAACGGTGGCGGTAACCACCACCGCCGGCGCGGCGGGGGAGATTATCCGTAACGGGGAAAACGGTTTTATAATCGCCCCGGACCATCCGCTGTTGCTGGCCGACACGTTGGAAAACGCCTTGCGGCAGGATTTGTCGCCGTTGGCGGTAGCCGCCCGAGCCACCGTTGAGGCGGAATTTGATCTTGCCAACAACATACGGAAAACTTGCAGCGTGTTGCAAAGCGCGAGAGATGAACGGAAATGATTTCATCGTTGCGGAATTGCGCATGGTTTGATATGATTCCGCACCGATGAAGGGGAAGTGCTTCGTAAGGTATGGCGAAAGGGGCGAGAAGTATGAAGAAACTCCGGATACTGGCAATTTGCGCGTGTTTTGCGATTTGTGCGGGGGCGGACGAGAATGGCCATCCCAACAAGGTGCGGACATTTTCCGCCGCAACCGTGACTGAGACGGAGATAGAGTTGCCCACTTATCAGTTCTTTGATTCCGATCCGGTCCCGGCCACGGGGGAATCGCGATATCCGTATTTCTTTTTCCACGGAACAAACGAAAAAAGCGTTTCCCGAAAGTGGAAAGCGGTCATATTGGAAAATAACCGGATCAAGGTGACGATCCTTCCCGAAATCGGCGGCAAAGTGTGGGGGGCGCAAGATAAGGTGACGGGACACGATTTCATCTACTTCAACCATGCGGTGAAGTTTCGCAATATCGCAATGCGTGGACCGTGGTGTTCCGGTGGAATCGAGTTCAACTTCGGTATCATCGGGCACGCTCCTACTTCCGCCACGCCGGTCGATTGGTGCGTGCGCACGAATGCTGACGGTAGTGTCAGTTATTTCTGTTCCAGCACGGAGTTAATTTGCCGAACCACATGGCAGGTGGAGGTAAACCTGCCGGCGGACGCCGACTATTTCCTAACGCGCACCATTTGGTTCAACGGCTCAAATCTCGCTGTGCCATATTACCAGTGGATGAACGCCGCCTATTCCGCTCACGGTAATCCGGAGTTCTTCTTCCCAGGTTCGTCTTACATCGGGCATGGCGGCGACCCGCACCCTTGGCCGGTCGATGACCAAGGCCACACCCTCTCCAATTATTCGGAGAATGCCTTCGGCAGTCACAAGTCATACCATGTGCTGAACGGCGACCATACTGTTTACGGAGTCTGGTGGCCGGATAAAAAGATCGGTTCGATCCACGAAAACGGCGTGACGCAGAAATACGGCCGAAAGGTCTGGCTTTGGGCGCTGTCGCGTGAGGGCGGCATCTGGGAGGATTTGCTCACGGATACGGATGGCCAATATACGGAATTGCAATCCGGGCGGTGTTTCAATCAGCCTGGCGATACGCTGAAAACGCCCTTCAAGCACCCCGCCTTTGAACCGGGGGCGACGGATACTTTCGAAGAGAAATGGGGCGTGGTTCGGGATCGCGCTGACTTGGCGAAACGGTTGAACGTGACGAATACGGTTCCGCGTCCGCTGGCGATGCCGGACGGTTTCAACTGGGATTCCGCCTACGGCCATTATGTCAAAGGCGAGCAGGCGCTGTTCCAGCGCAAAGATGCCGAGGCGAAAGAGGAACTTTTGAAAAGCCTCGAAATCGAACCGTGTTTTGCCCCCGCGCTTGACAAGCTTGCCGCGTTGTCGGTGCGGCGCGGCGATTACGCTGGTGCCCACGGGTACGCGCAACGCGCATTGGCGGTTAACACCTACGATCCGGAGGCGAACTTTGCCGACGGGCAGGCGTTCTTCGCGGAGGGCGATTTGCTTACGGCCAAGGAACGGTTGGGGCTTGCCGCCTATTCGCCGCAGGTCCGCGCTTCCGCGTTTGTTCTTGTCGCTAAAGCGGAGATGCGGGAGGGGCATTGGGACGAGGCGGCAAAGATGGCGCAAGACGCGCTTGTTGCGAACGGGTTGAATCTTGATGCGTGGCTGGTGCGGATCGCCGCCGCCCGCAAACGCGGCGACAAGGTGGCGGCGGCTGACACGGCGCGACGGATTCTCGACCGTGTCCCGCTGTTCCACGCGGCCCGGTATGAATTGAATCTTGTTGACGCCGCAACCGAACCGTTCGCGAAATTTGTTCGCGGCGAATTTCCGTACCAGACTTATATTGACCTCGGCGGTTGGTACGAAGAGGCTGGATTGTACGATGACGCCGAAAGGTTCTTCCGTCTCGCGGCGGTTAATCCCGTCGGCGGGTTGCGTCTCGCGTATCTGTTGTACCGTACCGGCCGGGGTGGTGAGACAAAGAAGACGCTGGACGCGGTTGCCGCCGCTCCCATTGATTTCGCGCTGCCGTTCCGACGTGAGACGCTTCCCGCGCTTGACCATGCGGCGATGAACCATCCTTCATGGAAGTTCTCGTACTATGCGGCGGTCGGATTTGCCGCTAACGGTTGGGGCGAGCGGTCGGACAAGCTGCTTGAAAAGTGCGGCGACAAACCCGATGACGAGACATTCTATCTTTTCCGCGCCTCGCGTGAAAAGGGTGATCGGCGGCTTTGCGATCTCCGCCGGGCGGCAAAATTCCAGCGATCATGGCGTGTCGGGTATGCGCTTTACCGTCATTTTGCGGAGACCGGGGATTGGGAGTCGGCTTTGGCGGAGATAACGCCTTGTTTTGACCGTTACCCCGAGTCGAATCCGGTAAAACTCGCATACGCCACCGCGCTTTCGCAGAGCGGGCGTTTTCAGGAGACGGTTGATTATCTCGAAAAGACGACGTTTTTGCCGTCGGAGTGCGGCGACAACGCCCTTCCGGCGTGGGTTAACGCTTGGCGGGGTATCGCGCTCGACGCGCTAAAGCGCGGCGACCGCAATGCGGCGAAAGCCGCCGTCAAAAAAGCCGTCTCCTATCCGGAGAATCTTGGTTGCGGGAAACCCTACGATTCGCAGGAGAACGGAGTCGCCGTTCCGCCCAAAATCATTAAGGACTGGCCGGAACAGCTTTTGGAGCTTGCCAAGTAGAGATTCCGCGGAGCCGCAAATCCGCACCGTTTGTGCTTGATTACAAAACGCGCTTATTGTATCATTTCACTTGTTTTTCGGGTATTGCTGAAAAGGGGTAAGTTATGACGATTTTAGAGATTGCCGAAGCGCTCAAAGCCGAGGTTTTGGTTAAAGGCGAGGGGTTGGACCGTCCGATAAAAAACGTTGTCTCGTCAGATTTGATGAGCGATGTGCTGGTGGTTGACGATGACGACATCCTGTTGCTGACCTCGCTGGCGAGCGACCAGGTGTTGCGCACGGCTCAGATTGTCGGGGCGTTGGGGGTGGTGGTGGTCAACGGAAAGCCGTTGCCGTCATCCATGGTCAACGTCGCCAACGATTTGCACATGACGCTTATGACCTGCAAACTGGCGAAATACCAGGCCAACATTGCGGTTTATGAAGCTTTAAAGCAAAACGGGTGACGCAACCATGTCTGAGCAACCTCAAGCGGCGCCGGGAGACAAACCGGCCAACTCCTTTTCCACTACATCCCACGGGATGTCTCCGGATGACAGCGAACCGCTGGTGTTGCTTGAGCTTATCCAGCGGATGAAAGTCCGCGACGTGATGACCACGGATTTAACCAAGGTCCCGCGTTCCGCCACCATGCACGAGATTCAGGAGCTGATGCGCAAGAACAAAATCAGCGGAGTGCCGGTGGAAGAGAACGGACGGTTTTTCGGACTGGTCAGTATTGACGACATCATACGGGCTTTGAGCGGCGGTTACATAAATGATTCCTGCAGCGAGCACATGACCACCAAGCTGGTGGTGCTTGAGGATGATATGCCGCTCTCTTTCGCGCTGAGGTATTTTGAGCGTTACCATTACGGGCGGTTCCCGGTAATCAACCGCGATCAGCGTTTGGTGGGGATTATTTGCCAGCGCGACATCAACCGCACTTTGCTCCGCGAACTTTCCCGCGAGTTCAACCGGCTGGAAAGCAAGGCCAAAGGAGTCGATGCCGACACCGCCTCCGGGATTTACGTTTACCGCGAATTCCCGATCTGCAAATATGATTTCGAGCGCGCCGGCAAGGCGTCCAACCAAATCAAGAAACTTTTGCAGGAACGTAACATCGCCCCCAAAATCATTCGGCGGATCGCCGTGGCGGCCTACGAGCTGGAAATCAACCTTTGCGTCCATTCCGACGGCGGGGTACTCACTTGGGAGATTGTCAACGGCAAGTCGGAAATCATCGCCCGCGACGCCGGCCCCGGCATTGAGGACGTAGAGTGGGCGTGCCGCGACGGCACCTCTACCGCCAACGAGTGGATTCGTTCGCTCGGGTTTGGCGCGGGCATGGGATTGGCAAACGTGAAACGGGTTTCGGATTCGTTCGAGATTTACTCCCGCAAAGGATCCGGCACCACCGTGAAATCGCAGATAAACATCGCCGAGGCGCAACAAAAGCAGGTGTGAGATGGCCATTCGCAGCATGACGGGCTTCGGGCGCGGCGAAGCGTCCAATGAAACTTACAAAGTTACCGCAGAATTGGGTTCGGTCAACCGCAAACAGTTTGATTGCAGCGTCACCCTGCCGCGCGAGTTGGCTTGCCTGGAGGCGGATTTTCAAAAACTGGTTCACAGTTACGTCAATCGCGGTTACATAAAGGGGGCGGTCACGCTGGAGACGGTGTCGGGCGGTTATTCCGCCGCGTCTTTGGACGGTATCCGCAAGCAAGTGGAATCCCTGCGCCTGATTTCCAGCGAGTTGGGGTTGAAGGACACCTTGACCTCCTCCGACCTGCTCCGAATCCCCGACATTTTACGGCTCCGTTTGTCGCTCCGGGATTCCGAAGAGCTTTGGCCGCTGATTCAACAGGCCGCCACCGCCGCCCTTGAGGAGATGACCAAAATGCGGGAACGCGAAGGGGCCGAGCTGGTGGCCGACCTTCGCCAGCGTTTCAACACGCTTCACGGCATGGCGGGAAAAATCCGCGACCTTGCGCCGCGGGTGCCGGTAGCTTACCGGGCGGCGTTGGAACGCCGTTTGAACGAATTGCTGCAAACCGGCGGAGAAGCGATTGACCAAGCGCTTGTCGCCCGCGAGGTGGCGGTGTTCGCCGACCGTTGCGACATTAGCGAAGAACTTACCCGCTTGGAAAGCCATTTCATGCAAGCTGAAAAAATCTTCGCCGAAGAGGCCGCTTGCGGTCGAACGCTGGATTTCCTTTGCCAGGAGTTCTTCCGCGAAATCAACACCATCGGCTCCAAGGCCAACGACGCCGAGATCGCCAAATTCGTCATTGCGCTCAAAGCCGGTGTTGAGGCGATCCGCGAGCAGGTGCAAAACTTGGAATAACCATGGGCGTGCTGTCAAATTTCCGGGTGGTGCTGGTCGGTACCCTTTACAGTGGCAATGTGGGGTCGGTATGCCGGGCCATGGCCAATATGGGTTTCAGCGATTTGGTGCTGGCCGCGCCGAGGCTCTGCGACGATTGGTCCGAGGCGGAGCGCATGGCGGTGCACGCCACCGGGATTCTCCAGCGTTGCCGAAAAACCGAGACTTTTGAAGAGTCCGTGTCCGACTGCTCGTTCGTGGTGGGAACGACGGCGCGCGGCGGGTTGTACCGTCAGCATGTGAAGACCCCGCGAGAATTGTCGCCGACCCTGCTGCAGTTGGCGGCCAACTCCAAGGTGGCGTTGGTTTTCGGACGCGAGGACAAGGGCTTGGTAAACGACGAAATCGCCCGCTGTACCCATTTGATACGCATTCCGGTCGATCCCGATTACACCTCTTTGAACCTTTCCCAGGCGGTACTGCTTTGCTGTTACGAGCTTTTTTCCGCATTGGGCGCATACGAACCCCCGGTCGAAAAATCCGAACCCGCGCAAATGGCGCGTAAGCTGAGACTGTTGGACATTTGGCGCGGAATGCTGCTGGAAATCGGTTTCATGAAGCCCGACAAAGCCGACCACATGATGCAGGGGATCCAGCGGATTTTCTCCCGCGGGGTCTTTTCGGACGATGACGTGTCCATTATGATGGGAGTCGCCCGGCAGGCGGATTGGGCATCCAAAGCCGACCCAAACCGCGACCGCGGATAAAGTCAATCCGCGGCGCGGCTCCGCCTTTTGCCAAACGCCCCGTTGCCTTTTTTCAGCGCATAATGATGATTGTCCCGCCGCTGTACTTGAGGCGAAGCCCGGTCGATTCTTTGGCAATTTCAAATGTTCTGGCCGCAGTTCCCGGATCAAGCACGAATGACACTCCTGTGTCCGGCTCGTCTTCCCATGTGACGATGTATGGCGATTCGCTCGTTGCGATTTCCTCCAAGTCCGTCCGTCCCGCGAGGTTCACCGTAATCGTCCCGGCGGAGAATTGGAGATCGCAGAGGGTGTTGTTTGCGCTGTTGCTGTATTTCGGGTTTGTGAATACGCAATTGTATGCGCCGGACCAATGCGAAATGTCCAACGTCGAGCCGTCCATCATCGTCATGTTCAATCCGCGTACCGTCTGCGGCGTATACGTGCCGAAAATCTGCAACCGGCTCGTCGAATAGCTATACACCACATTCGCCTGGTCTGGCGGATTCGCCGTGAAGTCGCAAACTTGCGAAGTCGCAACTCCGCCCGAGGAAAGGCGCAGACACGTGTTGCCCAAGTCGAGGTTCAGCCCGTCCCCGCCGCGCAGTTTGTAGATTTGCACATACCCCTTCGTCTCGTTGTTGTAAGTGTTGACGGTGACGGTGAAGGTCCCGTTGGAAATCGTAACGTCCCTCACTTGCAGGTCGGGATCGTAGCCGTCCATCACAACGGAAAGCGTCTTTCCGCCGAGATTCCAGACCGCGCCGGCGGGAATGGTCATGTCGTGGTTTGCGGGCAATACGGCAAACTCGATGGTTGAATCTTCCGTCATTCTTAGTGTCGATGGTAACGTGGCGTTAACGCCGTTATTCGCGATCTTTCCGCCAGCGAGAACAAGGTTCACGGAAGAATCGGCATTGCCGTACGCATCGTATGTCGTTCCAGTCGGGATATGGACGATACCGCTGCCGAAATGCCCGTTGCCAGACGAACCAACGAGAACGGTTCCGGCATCCACGTCCGTGCCGCCGCTATATGCCTGACCCGCCTTCGCGGCTGAGAATGTGCCCTCTCCCTCTTTCTTGAGTTTAAGGTTTCCGGTCAACGATACGCCCTCGTTGGCAAGTGTCGCGCCCGATGCAACCGAAATGCGCAGTATGCCGGGATCGCCGTCCGAGGAGTCGGTCACGGTAAACTGGCTTAATGCCGCGCTGTTTTCATCGGCGAGATAAAGGGTATGCCCTTTGAGATCAATCACGGAGTTTACCGTCACTTTGGTGAAATCAAGTCCGCTCCAATCCATCGCGTTCGTTGGCGTGGCGTTGTTGAATCTGATGCTAGCGCAGACTGGCGTTGCCGCACCGCTTGGCACTGCGAACGCCGTCTCGCCCGCTACCGTCACCGCCGTATCGATGGTTGGCACGGCGCCATCGAGCATGACGCCGTATGCATTCTCGCAAACCCAGTTCGCGGAATCGGTGAAGTCGAGCGGATCGCTCCCCAAACCCGTGTAGGTGGCGGTGACAGGAATAGTGTCGCTCGCAGTATAAACCTTTTCGGAGACGCAGCGCACCCATCCCTTGCGCGCGGCATCGCAGTCCGAACCTGCAGTGAGCGCGGTGTCCTCGCTCGTCTGGAATTGCCCCGTTACCGCATCGAACATTCCCACCGTGCCGTCGGCATCGACAACGGGCATGTAGTCGCGCACCTTGCGTTTTGGGGTGTAGAGCAAGAAGGTTTTGAAATAGCCGATCATCGTGTCGTCATAGATCGCGCCGTTCTTCAAGTTGCGGTAAAGCGTAATGCCGTATCCGCCTTCGATGAAGTTTGCGGCGGTGATTCCGCTGCCGTAAGATGTGCCGTTGATGACGAGATCCGTCGTGGAGAACATGACGTGGTAGTCGGTGTCGTTAACGCAGCTGCCGACGAACTGGTAGTTGTTTCCGGTGTTTAATTCGCGATCCCACTTGTTGTGGTTGCTGTTACCCGATCTACGATAACGGCACATGCCGTAGTTCCCTCGTTTGTCCGTGCCGCAGAACGCGCCGAATATGTTTTCGTAGATTGCGGTCTGCGTGTCGGTCTTACCAGTACCCCATTCCGTGTTGTCGGCGGTTAGTCGCACATCAAACTCCGCGACGAGGTCGCGCCGCGGCGCGATGCCGGTGTCAAACCAGGCGTTACCGTCCGAATGGGCGTATTCGACCTCCTTTGCGTATGGAAGGCTGCCCGTCTGCATGAGGAAGAAGCGGAACTTTGCGTTCGCGGCTTTCAGCGCATTCGGCACGGTGTATGAGTGCGTCGTCGTGCCCATTGGAATGTCGGCGATTTTGTCGAACGATTCCCATGCGTGCTTGTTCCCGCCCTCATCATCAGCCCCGTAGGCAATGTAGAGTTCGTGCGTCATTGTGCGACGTCCGCCGAATTCCAGCGTGTACTCGCCGTTGGCAACCGAGACTTCCATTGTGGGCGCGTCGTTCGCTTCGATCTTAAGCAGGTCGCCCAATTCCATGCCTGCCCTTCCGCACTCGTAGATGCGGCGGATGTCGTCATGCGAAAGCCCGCGCGTCCAAAGCGCGAAGTCATCAACCTCGCCGACGAAGTGCTTTGAATAATTGCCAGTTCCGTCTTGCCCAATGTAGAACGGCATACCCGACGCCAGCGTGGCGGCGGGGAACTGCCCGGACGCCCAATAGAGTGTCCCGTCGCTACGCCCCTGGTAGAGTGTGTAAGTACCGTTCTCGGAATACGTGACGGCGTAGAAGGTCCACGCCGAGGCACCCTCGGTCGGCATCGGATAGATATCCATGCGCCCTGAACCGGAACCAATGTTGAAGCCTACTCCCGCGCCTGATGCGGGGGAGGTCCATCCCGCCTTTTTTCTCGACGTGAGAATCATCCCCTTTACATTGCCAGACCAAGACTTGTTGCCGAAGATGACGGGATCGCCACCGGCGTCGCCCCTGTCGGCGAACTTTGCCCAGACAACCGCCGCGAAACTGCGGTTGGAATCCTCGAACGAAAGCGATTCTGAACCGGCGAGCTTCAAGACGTTGTTCGTGGAGATGCTCATGCTTTTACCGTGCATTCCGTTCGCTACCAGGGTTGGCGAACCGACGATTTCCGGCGTGACGGAACTGCCAACGACCGCGTTGTCGGTCATCGATTCGTTGAACGAGAGATATACGGATAGACCGTCATTGAGTGTCCGTACCGTCTCTGCCGCGCCGTCGCGCAGCGAGGCCTGAAGCCCGGCAACCGTGATTCCGAAATGGTGTAGCGCGGACGCTGCCACGTCGAAGTTGTACGGCGTGCCGGGGATGCGGCCCTGCGTTATGTTCGTCCCGGCGATGACAATCGGAATAGTCTGGGCGTGGCCGCCCACGGTAATCTGTCCATGGTATGTGCCGTATCCGCCGTGGTCGGAAGTGACGGCGATAAGCCAATCCTCGTCCGCGAAGGTAGGACGGGACGCAATCGCGTTGAGGCACGCGCCGATGTAGCCGTCAACCGTCGATACGGCGGCGAGATATCCGTCGGTGTAAGAATAGTATTGCCCAGCGTGACCAGCGTGGTCGACCGCGTCGATGAAGTACAAGGTCGCGTCCGGCGCGTTCGCGGCAGCGAGGCGCGACGCGAGCGCGGAGGCGTTCTCGTTGTCCGAGTCGCCCATGGACTCGATACCTTCGCTCGGGGCGATATTACCGTCAGGGCTCCAGGAATAGACGAAGAGCGCTGTCGTTCCCGGTTTCGCGTCAATAACGCGCTTGAGCCAGGTCGGCATAGCGGACGGCGTTCCGTTTTCAAGTATGGTGTTTGATGTCACACCGTGCGTTGCTGGATTGAATCCCGTCGCGATAGAGACGTGGTTCGGCCCGGAGGACGGCGCAGAGCCCGGGGTGATCTGCCCCGTCACCGACCATGCGGCCTTGTAGCCACTCTGCCATTTTCCGGCGCGCAGTTTTTCAAGGTTGGGCATGTGTCCCGATTCGATCGCGTCGGAACGAAGACCGTCCACCATTACCACAAGCGACATCGAACGCTTAACGCCATCCGCTAACATCGCTAAAGGTATCATCGCCATGCATATTATGATAATCGCAACAAATCCCCATTCATCAGTCCTTGCAAACGGCTTTTTGTTGAACATTTTTCCTGCGGTCATGGATTGGTCCCTTTCGTTGGTTGGTAACTGCGGCGGCACTTTGCAATTGATTTGCCGTGCCTTTCGTTTCGAGGCTGCGGCATCCCCGATAGAAAAACGGAAATATGATACTAATTTCGGTCTTCGGGTTCAAGCGGGAAAACGAACAGCGTAATCTGGATTGACGAAAAATGCCCTTGACCGCATTGGGGTAAACTGCTAGAATCACCGACAGTTTTAAACGGTATGCCAGCGAGCGGTGTAAGCCCAAGACGTCATAACCGTTTCTACCCAGTAAGCAAGGAGTTCGCAATGGATTTGTCACGCCGTTTCTTTATCGGTAGCGCACTGTCGTTCACCGCGTTTTCAGGATGCCGTGTTTTCCGCGCCCCGGGCGGGTTGTTTTCCGGCGCCCCCAAGCTTAAGTTCGGGGTGGTGTCCGACATCCACATTATGGAAACGCCCGGCGACACCGGACGCCAGGGCGACACTAAAACATTTGTTCATACCCTTGAGTGGTTCCGCGACCAGAAGGTAGATGCGGTGATGATTGCCGGCGACATGGCTGACAATGGCATGGTCGAGCAATTGCAAAAGGTCGCCGACGCTTGGTTTAAAGTGTTCCCCAACAACAAGGCGCCGGACGGGCGTACCGTCGAAAAGGTATTCATTTACGGCAACCACGATTGGGAAGGCGCCGGATACGGCGGGTACGCCAAGAAACGTTTTCCGAATGACGCTGAACGCCCGAAACATGTTCTCAGTACTGATTACAAGGGCAACTGGGAACGCATTTTCCAAGAAGAGTACGCTCCGATTTATCTGAAGCAGATTAAGGGTTATTCCTTTATTGGGCACCATTGGGACGGGTACGGCAGGAGGGAAAAATGCTCTTTTGACCGTATCGAAGATTTTATGTCCGCCAACGGGAAGAAACTCGATCCCGCGCTGCCGTTTTTCTATACCCAGCATCCCCATCCGAAAGACACTTGTTACGGTCCTTGGGCTTGGGGCCATGACAGCGGCGTGGTCACCAAAACCCTCAGCGCGTTTCCCAATGCCATCGCCTTTTCCGGACATTCCCACTATTCGCTGACCGATGAACGTTCGATTTGGCAGGACACTTTCACCTCTATCGGAACCAGTTCGCTTCGTTATAGCGGGCGCACTTACGACTCCCGCCCGCCGTGCGGATACGAGAATACCGGCGCGGCCAGCAATCGCGACCAAATCGATCCGTTTAAGATGATGCCGAACGCCGATCCAACAGACTGTCGCCAAGGTATGCTGGTGAGCGTTTACTCCGACCATATCACCTTCACCAGGCGCGAGTTTCTTACCAATCTGTTCGTGGGCGACGATTGGGTGATGCCGCTTCCCGCCGCCGAATCCAAACCGTATGCGTTCGCTGTCCGCAAACAACAGTTTCGCGCTCCGGAATTTCCGGCGGACGCAAAGCTTTACGTGACGCGGATCAAAGCCACCAACCGTGGCGGCGCCGGAGTCCCCAAGGCCAAGAAGGACGCGTTCAAGCTGGCGTTCCCGTCGGCAATAGCGGTAAAAGGCGCCCGCCCGCACGAATATGAAATCAACATCATTCCAGATAAGGGCGAGAAAAAGAGCAAATACGTTATAGCGACCGGTTATAACCACTCTCTTGAATCTCCCAAAGCGAGGTTGGGCGACACATGCGTGATCGCCGCCGACATTACGCCGTCCGACCAGCCGTTCCACTTTGAGGTGGTGCCGCTGGATTCCTTCTGGAACGCGGGAAAACCGCTGGTGTCGCAAAAAATCACCCGCCAAGGGTAACCGCTGACAAATATGAAGTTTTTTCTCCACACTTACGGCTGCCAAATGAACGTCCGCGATTCCGAAGCGGTGTCCGCAGTGCTTTCCGCCGCCGGGTATGTCGCGGCGGAATCCGAACAGGACGCCGATTTGGTGATCGTCAATTCTTGCAGCGTGCGGGCCAAGGCCGAGGACAAGGCACTGGGCAAACTCGGTTTGCTTTGCGCTTCGCGCCGCGACCATCCCGGACGTTTGGTGGGATTGATGGGATGCATGGCGCAACGGTTGGGGAATGAAATCTTCAAACGGGTCCCGACGCTGGATTTTTCGGTCGGAACCCGCCGGGCCGGGGCGATCCCGCGGCTGGTGGAGCGGGTAATAGCCGGCGAACGCGGAATCAGCGAATTCTCCGATCCCAACGAAGTGCCGGACGTTCCGGAAGCGCATACCGAGGACGGAGGTTTCTCGGCTTTTGTCACCATCTTGTTGGGCTGCAACCGCCGTTGCGCCTACTGTATTGTTCCCGATGTGCGTGGATGCGAATACAGCAGACCGGCGCGCGAGATTGTAGCTGAAATCGCCGCGCTAACCCGACACGGCGTTTGCGAGGTTACCCTGCTGGGTCAGAGCGTGATGAACTACGGCCGAATGAACCCGGTGTGGGATGACGCGATTGACCCGCCGTCACCCGGCGGTTACCGCGAGCCATTTGCGCGGCTTTTGGAGGCGGTTGCCGCCTTGCCCGGCATTTTGCGCGTGCGTTTCACCTCCGGCCACCCCTCCGGCTGTACCGCCGAATTGGTGCGGGCGATGTCCACCATCCCCCAAATCTGCCACCACCTGCATCTGCCGGTGCAGTCTGGTTCCGACCGCATTTTGAAGGCCATGCGCCGCGGTTATACCCGCGAGCAGTACCTTGACGCGGTTGGCAGGTTACGTTCGGCGATGCCGGATTTTGCGCTCACTACCGATGTGATTGTCGGCTTCCCCGGCGAGACGGTTGAGGATTTCGAGCAAACCCGCAGTTTGATGGATGCCGCCGGGTTTGACAACGCCTTTATTTTTAAGTATTCGCCTCGTCCGGGTACCCCGGCCGCCGCAATGGAGGACGATGTTTCGGAAACGGAGAAGATGCGGCGCAATCAGGTGTTGCTGTCCGATCAGGATTTGCGCGGGGTCCGAAACAACGAATTACTGGTCGGTACGGTCCAGCAGGTGTTGGCGGAGGGGCGCAGTTTGCGCAACGCCAAACGTTGGGCCGGTCGCTCGGATGGTAACAAAATCGTGGTGTTTGAACCGGTGCCGGGCATTCGCGCCGGAGCTATCGTCCCCGTCCGCATAACCCGTGCCGCCCCACAGACGCTTTACGGCGAGGTGGTGCAGTGACGGAAACGGTTACCATTGAGAAGTGCGTTTACGGTGGTGACGGCTTGGCGCGTCTCGATAACGCGGTGGTGTTCGTTCCCGGAGCCTTTCCCGGAGAAACCGTCCAGATTGAAATCGTGCAGCGCAAGCGTTCTTTTATGCGCGGGCGTATTGTGAAGTTGCTCGCGTCGAGCCGCGACCGGATTGACGGTTCGGATTGCAGACTTTCCTCCGGTTCACCGGTTCCCGGTTGCGTTTACGCCGATCTTGCCTATCCCGCGGAATTGGCCGTCAAGCAGGCTCAGCTCCAAGAGGCGTTGGCGAGGTTGCCGGGATATGACGGATTGGACATGCTTCCGCCGGTCGCGTCGCCCCGCCACCTTAATTACCGCAATAAGCTCACTTTGCATTGCGGCCGTAATCGCGACGGACGGATCGCGCTCGGTTATATGCGGGAACGCTCTCACCAGATTTTGCCGACCTCCAGCTGCCCGCTCTCCGACCCGGCAATAAACATCGAGTTGTCCAGGTTGTTGCATTCGCCTACCGTGCGGCGTTTTCGTCCCGGCGCGGATGTGGTGTTCCGTTGCACCGAATCCGACGGCGCGGGATGGTACAGTGCCGCCATGCGACATTCCACTTTACCCCGAATGCTCACCGAGCGTACCCCGTTCGGACCGCTCCAAGTTCCGGCGGATGGTTTCTTTCAGGTAAACCCCGTTGCCGCTTCGTTGCTTATTCGGACTTTGACGGAGTGGTTTTCGTCATTCTCCGGGGCAGGGGAGATCGTTGACCTTTATTGCGGCGTGGGGGCGTTGGGTCTGTCCTGCCTCGTTAACGGCGGCACTCGTTTGGCGGGTGTGGAGTCGGGGCGGGCGGCGGTTGCCGCCGCTCAGAAAAATTCCAAGGCGTGGAATTCGCCGGCAGATTTCCGTTGCCTGGAATTGGGCGCGGAACATTTTGATTTAAACGGGATTCTGGCGCATCGGGACCAAACCACCGTTATCGTTGACCCGCCACGCGGCGGCATGGCGGCAAACGTGGCGCAACAATTGCGTGACAGCGGCGTGCCGAGAATCTTTTGCGTATCCTGCGACCCTGCCACCTTGGCCCGCGATTTGAAGATAATTCTTGAAGGCGGCTACCGCCTCCGCCGCGCCCAGCTGTTTGATCTTTTCCCGCGCACCGCCAGATTCGAGACGCTCCTCGAAATGTCACTGTAGCATGCGGGCCGGCGCGGCGTTGGGCGGAGTTTTATTACTGTCCCGTCGTCCAAAGCGCGGCTTGGTAGAGATGTTCGAGAAATTCCGGTCTGGCGAAACCGGAAGCATCGTGTCCAAGCGCGGAATAATAAACGCGGCCCTTGCCGTAATCCTTTGTCCATTCCAAAATGTGGCGTCCGTTTACTGCGGTGTGCCCGCGTGCCTTGAGCCAATCCCGCATCTCCTCCGGCATGGTGTCAGCCCGGAATGTGAGCACCGGGGTAACGGCACCGGGTACCATGTCGTTTACATAAATCTCCTCGGACGGCCAAACGTAATCCTTCGGCAGACACGCAATCGCGGGATGGGTGCGGTCTGCTTCGGCGAACGGCACGGGGAAATGCTTGGGGTAGTGGAAGAGGAAGGTCCCGCCCAGAAATTCCCGCCATGCCGCGTTACCGACTTCGCAATTGCTCGCGGAGTGCAGGACGAGCGTTCCGCCGCCCGCTTTCGCCCACGCATAGAAGGCTTCGCGCTGGGTTTCGGTCTCAAACTGTTCCTCGTTGGCGCAGGCGAAGACCACGCAGGGGCATTTCCGAAAGCCTTCGGTGCGGAAGATTTCGGGATCGTCCGTTACTTTTACCGTGCGGCCCTTGGCCGTGAAATATGCCGCCATATTTCCCGCGCCGGTCTCGGTGGAGAAGTGATGGAACGAGCCTTTTGAACCGACGACCCCGGTCTTGGGATCGCGATGCCACTTCCAGCGCGTATAGAGCAGCACATCATAAGGCTTTTCGCTAACTACGGCGGGCAACAATGTCACCAGATTCAGCAAAAGCCGCTTATAGGCGGGATCGTTCATATCTTTCTTGGAATGGGGATTAACGCACGGTCCGACAAGAGTGACCGCGCCTTTTCCGTAAGCGTATTGCGCGATCGACGTCGCGATACGGCATTTGTGCGTGTCGGCCACGCCCAGCAGACAGCGGTCGCCGGAAAGGTACATTCCGTGACGTGACTGTCCGACAAAACCGAAAAGCGGTGCGTCCAGCCGTCCCTCCGGGAAACCGGCGAAAAGTTTTGGGCAGTTGGTGAAGAGTACGCCGCCGCGCTCCTGCGCGGGCGCGGTCAACACGCCGCCGTAGGTGTGTCCGAGCCGCTTCGCAATCACTTCGCTCCAACGGTCTGTATTCTGCAAAGTTACGAAGTGCGTGCCGTGACGAACAGCATCCAGAATCCGATCGACGGCTCCTTGCGAATAGTTCGGTTCGAGATGGCAGAAGATGACATCGGGATAAACCCCTTGCGCGGCAGCTTCGGGATCGAATTCTTCCGCGTCCAGTCCCCACGTCTTGAAGAGCGCGAGGTGTTCCAACGCGCCCCAGAAGCGGATCTTCCGGGCTTTGTGGTCGGGTTGCACGACGGCGTCAACCGCGCCCTGCGCCGCCGGTTGCGCCACGAGACGGCAGAAGTTGGCATAACTATCCATTCCCGCTACCGGATGCGTGGCGAGATAGCGTTCCACCTCATCTGCGAATGAGCGCGGCACTTCATCGTCGGCATTTGCCATGGACAACATACAGAACGCGAGCATTGATATTGCAAACCGGACAATATGGTGATTCATCTTTTCCCTCTTTCTTCAATTTCAACGCAAAACCTTCATAACCTCAACCGTGTAATGGAACTCCCGCTTGTCGCCTTTCTTCATCTGGAGCGTTCCGTTAAACATCTCCGGAAAGGCGATGAAGTGGAACCCGTCGCCGTCGTTCTTTTCTGGCCAATGCAGGGTGTAGTTGGCCGTCGGCTTGTCGGCGATAAATGAAAGCCGAGTAGTCTCACCGGTACGTTTCGACTTTGCGTAAACGTCCATACGCGGCGAGATGTCGCCGTAACATCGCGCGTCAACCGAGCCGAGCGCATTCGTGTAGGAGTAAGAAAACGCCGCGTTTTTTGCCAGGCGCGCGGAAAGCCCGGCGTATCCGTTACCGTTACAGGTTCCCTTTTCCTTGTCCCACTGGGGCTTGCTGGCGGTGAACGCGAGATCGTCCAGTGCTTCGAAAAGGCCGGTCCATTCGAGGGTGTAATTGCCGTCAGGACGGACAACCGCATCCACGGTCCGGCGTTCCCGCAAGATTACCCGACCGTCAAGCGCATAGTCCAATTCGGAATCGAACCGCGCGCCTTGCGCCGTCTTTTCCTCCCGATGGGAAACCACTTTCGTCAAGCCGTGCGCATTCGGCTCCCAGAAGTTAATGCCGTTGATGAATTTCCACGAGAAGAAGCAACCCAAATGCCAAATGTGGTCTTTCGGACGCGCTTCCGTGAGGTATTCATCGCGTGTGCCCGGCACACGAAGTTCAAAGTAGGGTTTGCCTTCGGGCGGATCGGGATGATATACGAACGGCAGCCCCAACGGTTTCGGCGCCGGGGCGCGCAGATCAATCAGGTTGAGCAGCATCCGTTTGCAGACCGGCAGATCCGGCTTCTCGTAAAGGCGGGGCCCGAAAAGCGTGACCGCCCCGCGCCCGACCGGATACTGCGCGACCGCCGAGGCGATGCGTCCTTGACTGATATCCGCCACTCCCATCAGGCAACGGTCACCTGTTAGATACATCCCGTGCAACCATTGCCCGATTTCGCGGAATTCGGCATCAAGCCGGGGTTTTGCCGGAAAACCGTCAACGAGTTTCGGGCAGTTTGGGAACAGTACGCCGCCTCGTTCCGGCGCACCGATTGTCAGCACACCGCCGTAAGCGAAGCCGAGCCGTTTCGCGATTGCCTCGCTCCAACGGTCGGTCGCGTTCAAGGTGACCACATGGCCCCCTTCCGCCGCCGTCCGGAAGATCATCTCGACATCGCCCTGCGTGTAATATGGCGCTTGGGTGACGAAGATAACATCCGGTAATTCGCCCTTCGCGAGCGCGTCGGGATCCAGCTCCTCCGCATTCAGTCCCCACGAACGGAATACGGGAACCATCATCGGTCCCCAGCAGCGGACTTTCTTATTCTTGTGTTTGGGCAGAACCGTCGCGTCCACCGCTACCGGATTGTCGATTGGCGAAACCGCCAGTTTCAAAAGATCTTGAAACGACTTCAGTCCCGGCACCGTGTGCTTTGCGAAATACCGTTCCGCGTCTCCCGCGAGATCCCGGGATGCGGGATCTGCCGCCAACAGTGCGGAAACAGCCATGACCACGATGGCGATTAGACCTGTTCTCATGGTGTCTCCTTTACCCGCGTTGCCGGATCTCCTTCAGCGCTTGGGCGACCGAGAACTGCGGCCGCTCGAAGCAGCTGTAGAGCTTCTGGTCTTCCGGATTCGTAAAGGCGCGTTTCACCGGATCCCAACCGATGGTGTGACCGATGTTGTTCATCGCGTGGTAACCGAGAATGCAGGAGATTGTCGAGGTATTGGCCTCTTCAACCGTGATGTTTGTGTCCTTGCGCGAACGCATTCCGAGGAACCAGGGACGGTGGTGGTTTTTCTCGTTGTTGCGCACCACCTGCTTTTCGGGTTCTCCCTCCAGAATTTCTTTTTTGTTCGCTTCGCAGTTGCGCCAGACATCCGCCTTAGGCTTGAAGGCGGTATCGACTCGTTTCCCTTCGGGAATCACGGAGGTGTTGCGGCAGGTGGAGATCCAGTCGCCGTTTTCGCCGTAGAACATGGTTCCGCAACGGAACCCGGTGAGGCGCGGCGTGCCGAGCCGCATTTCGATGCCGTTCGGGTAGGTGTAGGTGATAAGGCAGTCGTCATGCACGTTGAACAGTCGTCCTTTAAGGAATGTGGCCTTTTCGCATTTCACGGAAAGCGGGCCGGTTCCGCCCATTGCCCATTGCGCGATATCCACGTGATGGGAACCCCAGCCGGAGATGTTGCCGGTGCAGTAGTCCTGGATTTGCAGCCAGCCCACATTCTGTCCGGGGATCTTGGCGACAACTTTCCCGTCCGGCCCGACGGGACGCCAGTGTGTGCGCAGCTGCGAATAGCGCACATCGTTGCGGGCGGGACCGAGCCAGAGATCGAAATTAAAGTCTCGCGGATCGGGCGTCTCCTCGTACAGCGGCACGTTCCACTCCGTAGCGGGGCTGTTGTCGATGATTCCCACGTCGATGCGCTTGAGGGTACCGATGCGTCCGCTGATCACATACTCGACCCCGCGCCGGAAACCGTCGCCGCATCCGCCCCGGTCGCTCCGCTGCTGGGTGCCGATGTGGAAAACCCGTTTCGTGCGGCGCACCGCCTCCACGATCGCCTCGCTCTCCTCGATGGAGAGGGCCATCGGTTTCTGCACGTAAACGTCTTTTCCCTTTAGACACGCTTCCACCACCATCCGCGCGTGCCAATGGTCCTGCGTGCAGATCATCACGCCGTCGATTCCCGGATCGTCCAGCACCTTGCGATAATCCATCTCCAGCTTGAGATGATCCATCTTGTGCTGATAATAGCGCTCCGCGACGGGTTTCATGTTCGCCAGCCGCGCCGCATCGACATCGCAGATCGTGGTTAGCATGGCGATGTCTTCGTTCCGCGCAATCCCGCTGATATCCATCGTGGTGCCGATGCGCCCACACCCGATAAGCGCGATCTGCACTTTGTTACTCGGCGCGTTCTCGCCAAGGACACTGGCGGGGATGATGGTCGGGAAAGAGCCCGCCGCGAGGGCGGACTTCAGAAAATTTCTGCGTGTTGCGTTCATTATCTCGTTCCGTTTCTGTTGATTGAATGAAGACTTTACGCGTTCCAGCGGTCCTCAATGTACTTCGCGCTGGCGCGGAGGAGTTCCGCGCTGCCGCCGACTTCGAGGGTGGAGTACTTGATGTTCTTGTTGTCCTTCAGAACCTCAATCACGCCCGCCACGTCGATGCAGCCGGTCCCCACCTCGATGGTGGAGAAGCCGCAGCCGAATATGGTGCCGCGCTTCGGAAGCCACTCCGGACCGAGGTCCTTCCAGTGGATGTGGTAGATCTTGTCGTGGTACTTCTTCGCGAGATCGACCGGGTTTGTGCCGCCGAGCCAACTGTTGCCGGTGTCGAGGTTTACGCCGAGTGAGTCGGGGTTGCCGAGGCGGTCCATGATGTCGCCGATGCCATCGATCGTGTCCGTGAGCGGACCGTGCTGCTCCAGGCAGAGCTTGATGCCGTAGTCCGTCGCCATGCGGCAGGGGTTGTACAGCTTCTCGGCGGCGATGAACACCTTCTCCTTGTAGGTGAGCGACTTCGCCCACTCGCTCTTTGCGAACGTCTCGGTGGTAATCACGTATTCGATGCCCGCGCCGGCCGCGAACTTGATGGCCTTCATGATCTCGGCCGTCGCGTAGTTGGCGGGAGATGACGGCTCCAGCAGGAGCGCGTGCGCGCTAAGCGTCATGATCTTCATGCCGTGGCGCTCGAACGTGCGCCTGATCTCAAACGGGTTGTCATCGAGACTCACAGAGGCAGAAAGCCCGGCGCTCGCGAACATACTGCCGCCCGAATGGGTGTCCGTGATATCCGCGTGGGTGAATCCGTACTCGTGCGCGAGACGGAGGTTGTTATCGAGCGACGTGTAGGGCTCGAGACAGAGAAATACGCCAACGTTCATTTTGTTCCTTTCATGTTCAAGTTACACAACCCGTTCGGGCTGACGACAGTAACCACAAATCCCGCTCTGGCCCCATCGTGAAAACTGCTTCACAATGATGACCATCCCCGGGCGCTCAAGATAGAGGCCGTTGCTTTCGGCCATTAATCTCATGCCGCTCGGCAAACCTTCCACTGCGTCCGCAAACGTCATCGTCGCGCCGGATGCGAAGACCGTGTTCGTCGTACCACTCACCGTCATAAGACCGGAAAACTCTTCGCCTACCGTCAACGTACCGGGATGGAGTTGAGGTCGACCTCACCCCTGATAGTGCCGATTATGACATCGACCGCCAACGGTCGTGGTTTTACCGCGCCACTTGGCGCCCTCAATCAGCACTGCACCTTTGGCATCCAGTGCATCGCGAATGATCTCGTCAAAAACTCCGTTTTTGGAGGTTTACATAGTAGGTATTATATCATAACCGCATATTGGATGTCAATCGCGTTGTGGCACTTGGCGCGATTTCGGGCGCATCTGCGTAATTCACCATCGAAGTTCATGATGGTTGAAAACAACTAATTTAAACAACTTTTCTTGTGCGCGCGAACTAACTCGCTCGCGCATTCCTGTCGCTCTTGAAAAACGGGAATAACGCAGGCGAGTTAGCCCGCGTTCTTCTTCAAGTTGTTTTTACCAGTTGTATTGGTTGTTTTCCGCTTCCTGTCGGCATGGGTGAAAAACGCAGATGCGCCCATGGCAAATTGCACAGGCGCGGCGTTCCCAAGGATCATGAAGCCGTACTTGCCGAGTCGTGCCCTTGTCATTCTGGGGTTTCACGCCGATGGAACCGCAGGGTGTGCAATGTGCAGATCGACTGGTTCTTCACAGACGATGAAAAAGTCAAGTACAATGCCTCCCGGCCATTCACGACGGCAAGTGCATCTACGGGAATCTCCACCCTCTGCATGCCGACTGGCAAATCCGGAGTCAAGGTGAACGAGCCAACCTTCATGCCGCCCTCATTCGCCGAAGGACGCTTCACCCACACGTCGATCACGCCTTGCAATCTATTCGGCTCCAGTTCGATGGACAGCGTCAAACCCTTCTTCCCGAAAGTATTATTGAAGTTGAAGTACTTCCATCCGGCAACGGAACCTTCCGTGCAATTGACGAGCGCACAACGGTTTACATCCGGACCGTAGGCGTTCTTCGCCGCATATCCGTCACATCGAAACGGCACGGGATAGGGCCCGGAATACGAATATCTCGGCCTGCGGCGTGCGGGCACTGGCCCCGTGTAATAGCTGGCAATTCCTGCTGCATGGAGCTCGAACGGATCAAGTCCCTCGGTTTCGAAGCCCATGGAATCGATCTCCGCCTCGGAAATCGCTACCTTCCCGCCCGGCCTCTCGTCGATCGTCACATTCACACGGCCCACCATTGCCTGGCGCGAGAATTCGTTCAAGCCGGTCTGCCGATGGTAGAACACGTACCATTGCCCATTGATCTCGCAGAGGCTGCCGTGCGTATTTCCGCCCGGCGCCGCTGTGATGCGCGTCTTTCCGTCAGGTCCCTTCTCGCGTCCACGCAGGTCGATCAAAGTCCCGCCGTACGTGAAGGGTCCGAGCGGGCTGTCGGAGTATGCATAGGCGAGTGTGCAGTACTCTGCTTCAAGGCCAAATTCGCCTTCCGCCGTGTGTCGAGCGTAGATGAGCACGTACTTCCCCTTTATCTTGCGCATGGAAGGCCCCTCGAAGTAGCGATCCTCCCCTTTCTGGCGCCACGAGGTGACGACATTCCTGTGAATTTCCGCGCCGGGCTTGAGTGTGCACATGGTGGAGGTGTCGAGCTCCGCCGCCGACACGCTGTCGCTGCCGAACCCCACATCCCTTCCCCAGTAGGCATATGCCCTTCCATCGTCATCGACAAATGTCGCGAGATGAAATCCGAAGCTATCCACCTTCTTCGGATCGTCCTTGGACCAATTGCAGACCTTGAACGGGCCGTCGGGGCGGTTGGACTTTGCCACCATTCCCAGCCGTTCGCGTGCCCGGACGTTGAACGGGAACAGATAATACGTCTTCTTGCCGTCCTTCCCCGTCACAACCTGCGCATCGGGATCCCAAAGGAGCTCCCCTTTGCCGGACTTCAGAAGCGGCACTCCGTTCGCGTCATTGACCGACTGGAAGATGACCCCGTCGCATCTCCAGTGATTAGGATCCTCAAGCGGTGCCGACCACAATGTGTAGTCGTAGCCACAGTAGGCATTGCGCAGAGTGTCGTGCGAGCCGTATAGATACACTCGCATCTTGCCCGGGTTGTCTGGATCGTCGAAGATGTAAGGCTCGCCGTCTGGTATGTATTCCCATAGCGGCAGAATCGGATTCGCCGCAGACGCGTACGCCGCGCATAGCGAAACGGCGACTGCTATCAGTTTTCTCATGTTGTAGAGTAGAGACCCACGCATCGGTGTCGCCGCCGATGCGACTTCCCCCTCCACAAACCGACTTGTGCCGCCGTAGCATTGCGAAGGCGCAACGTGCGGATTTCCCGCATACGGCTTTCCATTGAGAGCTTTTCCTGTTGCCATGGATTTTTCCCTCCTTGCTGTCCGTTAGAAATCAATCCAACGGTGTAACATATGCCATAAGAGGCAATTTCAAAACCAACCCCACCAACTAAAAACATCACATCTTTAGTATTTTGCGCCCCGTTATAATGTCATGTTTCATTCTCCCAACAGAACGCGCAGTTCCGACAGAGTTGCGGTCAACGGAACTCCGGCGGTTTGGAGCCGTCTCAAGGATTGGTGCCCTCGCGCGACCAGTATGCAACTCGTGCCCAGTGCGGCGGCGACTTCGGCATCATGCAAGGTGTCGCCAATCATTATCGTCCGTTCCGGCGGTATCGGAGATTGGCGGAGCAACTCTTTCCCCAGTTCGATTTTCGAGGTGCCGTAAAGGGTGTCGATTCCCTTTACCGCATCGAAATAGGGGGTGAGTTTGAATTGCCCAATCATGCCAGTGAGCAGTTCCTGCTTCGATGCGGAGAGCATAACTTGGCGGTACCCAGACTTTTGAAAATGCTCAAGGGTAGGGATGGTGTCGTCAAACAGCCGCATTGTGGGTTGCGAGAGAAAAATCCGGTGAAATTCACAGGCCATCGCGTCCCAATCTTCGTTTTCAAGCCGGAAACCGGCCAGACGATAAAATCCACGCACCGGGAAACCGAAGATTTCGCGATATCGGTCTAAGGTCAGGGTGGGCAGATCGCGGCTGGCTAGCATCTGGTTGGCCGCCGCCAGAGCGGCGTCGATGTCGTTGAGAAGCGTGCCGTTCCAATCCCAAATTATTTGGCGGTCAACCACGGTTTAACCTCCGGATGGCGCGGTGGACGTCTTTGTCCGCGTAGGGATCGGGCGCATGGTCGGACAACTCGTCGTCGGTGTAGTTGGATTGGATTTCCCGCACCTGGATTTTTCGGTTTTGCAGGTCGGCTTCAAACCGGATTTGCCAAGTGCGGCAACCGATGGCGTACTCGTTGCCGCCAAGTTCGCGCACTCGTTTGCGGCGGCGGTCGAACGGATTGCTGCCGAGTTGCAGTTTACAGAAACCGATCAGGTCGAGGCCGGAAAGTGAAAGGATTTTTCCGGCAATGTCCAGCGCTTCGGCGGAGAAATCGATCTCCCATGCGGCCGCTACGGCCATATCCCGCCAACCGGCGGCGGCATCCGGGAAGGCGTCGGCTTCGGGGATATAGGGTTTGATGTCCAGCACCGGGGTCCCGTCCAGCAGGTCGTTCGGTCCGATTCCAAGTCCGTCATCGCTGATGGACAGCAACTCGACGCAGCTTAATCCGATGGGATTGGGCCGGTGCGGCGAACGGGTGGCGAAAACCCCGTAACGCGCCCCGTCCGGCGAGACGGGCGGGCGAACCTTGGCTTTCCAGGGTTTGCCGAGATTCAGATGGAAACAGAATAGCACCCAGACGCGGTCGAAACCGCGCAGGTCGGTGGCGGCTTGCGCCATGCGCGCGTCCGGGACGAACCGGATAAATGATCCTTGTTCGGCAAATACCGCTTGGCGCGGGGTTTCGAAGCGGTATTTGCGTTCAGATTCAACGAATCCGATGGCTTGGAAACTGAAATAATCCGGAGCCTCGCTCATAAGGGAGTTAATCGTTAAGAGGAACGTCTTGAGAGAAAAGCAGCCGCACCGGGCCGAGAATGCCGGAAACCAGCGGCTGGTCATTGCGTGTCCAGTGACGCCAAGTGGTGAAAGTGTGCCGCCCGGTAGGGCTGGGTTTTCCGTCCTTAACCCACTGCGGAATTTCGACCAGCGCTCCGTTGGCTTTCCATTTGCAGTCCGGTGGCAGGAAATCATCGCCAATCAGCCGGTTGGCCCAAAGGTTGGTGACCTTGATTTCAAGATCGGCGGCACCGTTGGCGGCTGCCACCGCAGAGGTGATGTCAATCCGGAACGGCGGTTTCCAAAGCACCGGATAGGCGGTTTGGTTAACTCTGACCTCCGCGAGATTTCGGACCGCGCCCAAGTCGAGCCAAACCCGTTCGCCGAAACCCAAGTTCTTGTTCACGGTGAAATGGCCGGAATAGGTGGCGGTTCCGGAAAAGTATTTTATCTCCGGTTCGGGCCGGTCGGTCCAGGAGCAGAGCTTCGACAATTCGATGGTGACGGTTTTTCCGTCAGGCTGGGGGAACTTCACCGTCCAAGGCGAGTCCAACACTTGATCGGGAGGTAGCTCGCCGACTTGAAGCCCTTGGTGTTCGCCGGAAGAATATTCGATCGTAGCCGCGAGCGGCGCAAATGCGGTAAACACGGTCTTTCCGTTATCGCAATGAAGCGTACCGCCGGGCGGCGGATAAGAGGCGAAGGAATCTTGCGGCAGAACTAAGACGGAGTTTTCTTTAACGGTTACGGAGCGGTCATTCCCGTCGAGTCGGTAATCGATTTTGGCTTCTTTAACGGTCTGCCGGGCCGGGTCGCGGCCGGCGAGTTCGTTGGATATCTTTACTTCGAGCCGGTCGTTGGCAATTTCAGCTTGGAGTTTTTCGGTGATGTCCATGGTGTTGTCTGAGTTAAGCACCCCGTACACGGCTTTGACGATTTCGAGCCGCTTGGCGTTGGCCTTGTCCGGGTTGGCGGCGGTTACGGTCAATCCGGTAACATGTTTTTTTGCGGCGGCGTTATGGAACACCACAAAGATAGAGCCGGATGGTTCAAAATGCAACGGCACAATGGTACGGTTGCCGGTCTCGCGCCAAACGGCGGCAGTTCTGGTTTTACCGGTCTCGGCGTCCCAAAGTTCCGGAGTTTTCCCGGCGACCCGGAAGGCAACCTCGAAATCGGTCGGGGCGGTGTTGCCTAACGCCACGAAGTAAATGTCGGCCCCGCTGTCTGCCCGGCGGTGGATATAGGAGAATTTGTTGGTGAGATCGGGGTTGAGACATTCGCAATCCTTGGCGAGCCCGAGTTTCTCTAATGCCTCACCGGCCGTCACCGGTTCGACGCTGCGTTGCCAAAGTTTTTCCACGCGGTCGCGGAGTTGGCGGTCGGCCTCACTGCCGCCGGATAATCCAAGTATCCGCCGGGGTTTGGTTTTACCGACAATTTTCGCGGATTGGGCGGCCAGCCGTTCCAATTCGCCGATCGTTTTCAGCGACATCCATTCGCGGTCTGGTAAAACGAGCATTCGGTATGAGGTGTTGCCGGGGCTGACGATGCGCCCGTTGGCAGTTTGCAGTTTCGGCAGGGCGTCTGCTCCGCAAATGTCCCAGTCGTAGCCGATCGGGTGCCCGACCGGACGCGCTCCGCGGTCGTAGGAGTGCCAGCGGTCGATGTCCAGCCCGTAGTTGGGGGCTTGGTCGCCGGCGAAGAACAACGCGTCGGCAACGAATGTTCCGGATTGAAGCAGGTATTGGCAGCGGGCTTGGTAAACCAGCCAGTCGGAAGATTGGTTCCACCAGGTCAGGGTGCGCTCGAAATGCGTACCGTGCGGACCCATGGTCATACCGGGGTAGTGTGCTGCGTCAACCCACGGTTGGTGGGCGTAGCGATGGTAAACCATGCGGTTGATTCCAGTGCAGTAGATGCGGTCGCCTTGGGCTTTGAGCGAGAATGGGTCTTTGAGCCAGCGTCCGGTTTCCGGCCCGGCGGTAAACGCCTCGGCCGCGACAAATTTCTGTCCCCAGACGTGGGAAACGGAGGCTCCGAAATGCCCGTTGCCGCCGCTGCCCAACCCGTTGCCGGCGGAGGCCCAAAACTCGCCCATCGGGATGTCCGCCCAACGGCTGTACGCCAAGTCGTCGCAAGGCGCGTTGCCGTAGCCTTCCAGCGACAGGCTCATTCCGTGGCGGTGGCAGAGTTCGGCGAATTTTTTAGAATAGTTTTCGCAGAAGAGTTCTGATATGGTGGCGCGGAAATCCTCCAACGCGCGTTCGGTCTCTTCCACGCTGCCGATTATGCGCCCGGAAAACACCGTGAGGTAGGGGATGAAACTGTAGCCGCAGCGTTTTTCGAACATTTTGTCGAAACCCCGCGTCCAGTTTTGACAACCAACCTCGTAACTGTCGATGAGCGTGTTGTTGAGCGCCGGCGGTCGGGCGGGGGTAGCTCCGCGCCGTTTGCCGGCGTTTTCAATCACCTTGCCCACATAGGCGTTGAAGGATCGGGTGACCGCCTCGGGATCGAGTTTGTCGCATTCCAAGCCCGCTCCGGCTGGTGTGGCGGGGCGGGGGTGGGCACCGTTACAGGCATAGCCGATGCGGAGTAAAGCCCAATCGCCGGGCGGCGCGTCCCACTGTAACGAACCGTCTTTTTTCATCCGGGAGGTTAGGTTTACGATGCCGGCTTTGGGAACGGTAAAGCTTGGCTCGAACTGATATGGGCGGTACAGGATTTGGCTACGGAATTGAAACAGCTTGTCGGCCGCTTGCGGCAATCCCGCTTTGGCCTCAGGACGAAGCTCCGTGATTTTATATGGCGAGGCGGACGGAAGTTCAATGTTTACCCGTATTTTGCCGGCGTTGACGGCGGGTACGGGAATGTAAGACTCGCGGGGGGAATCGCCGTATGAGCGCAGAAACACTTTATAGTTGTTGACCAACGGACGAAAAGCGGAGCCATCCGCGTCTGCCGATTCGACGGTTACGAAACAGTGGTCGTACCGGTTTTGCGTGGTCATGCCAAGGGTCAGGCCGCGCAACGGGAAAGGTTGGCCGAACGAAAAAACGATTGGGGACGGTACTTTGTCTTTACCTTTTCGCTGAAAATCGATCCCGTTTTTGGTTTGCCCGTCAGTCAACAATCCCAGTTGCGTCCGCTGGTCGAGTTTCGGCGCGGAAACAGTCATTCCATAGTCCCGCAAAGAAACCGATTCGGCGGCGGGCAGCGGTACCGCCAGCACGGCGATGTCCTCATAAAAGTTGTGCGGGTTTGGGGGTTGGGGCAGAGTGCCGTCGAATGCGCCGCTGCAGCGGGTTTCGGTGTAAACCACGCTTTTCATCGACTCTTCCGGGGTTACCCACGGGCCGCCGGTGGAACTCCATCCGGAACAGTTGGCCAGGCAGATTTCGATGCCAAGCCGCTCGGCTTCAGAAAGCGCGAAATCCACCAGGTCGTACCATTCCGGCGAGAGGAAATCCACCGGCCCTTTGGGGATGCCGTCGGAGACGTCGAAAATTTGCGCCCCGCCGATTCCTGCGGCTTTCATCGCCTCCAAGTCGGCGGTGATTCCGGCTTTGGAGACATTGCCGTTCATCCAGTGCCACCAGACGTGGGGCTTTGCCGAATCCGGGGGATTGGCGAATTCCGCCCGGAGTTGTTCGTCGGGGACGGGGTTAGCTTGGGCAAAATTGGTCATCAGGAACGGCAGCACAAACAGGATATAGGCGGAGCGCATGGTTTCCCCCTGGATTTTCGTTATCGGTTACTTAAAGGATCCGGAACGGATGCCGTCGGCAACCTCGAACAGCGTTTCCGGATAGTCGGTGGTGAAGTGGTCGAACCCCAGATCCCAAAGTTTGCGGTAAACGTCTTTGTTTGTGCCTTCGGTCCAGGTTACAGTCTGGGCGGAAACGCCGTACTTGTGCAGCAGTTCCACGGCGCGCTTGAGAAACGGGGTGGAGGGGCAGAACGGATCGTCGCGCTTCAAGTCCGTACGGACGTGGATCTGCACCTGGTCGATGCCGTTAAAACCGGTGGCGGCCATTTCATCAAGCCGTTTCTGGACAAAAGCTTCGGTCTTGGCCACGTTCTCCGGGCTGTTGTCTCGCGGAAAGTTTCCCAGCCAAACCATCGAGCGTCCCTTGGGCGCGATTTTGCGCCAACGGGGGATCAGCCGCCAGTTGGAGGAGGTGTAGTAAACCTGTTCAATCACCCCGAAACGGTTTGCCAGCTCGGCGATTAGTTCGGGCGGCGCGCCTTTTTCGTCCACGTACAGCAGGCGTTCGGGGCGGCCTTTCATGGCGGCGAACACCGATTCCATGGTGGCGATGCGGGTGGAGGCGTATTCGGGGCCGAGATAAGACCCGGTATCAATGTCTTTGATTTCGTCCCAGGTCAGGTCTTTGATTTTTTTCGTGGCGAATTCTGGACTGATGCCGCGTCCGATGCGTTTGAAGTTGTCATCGTGCATGGCGATGGCCACGCCGTCTTTGGTGAGCCGGGCGTCGGCTTCCGGAGCCATGCCGTGACCCCAGCACCAAAGGAAGGTTTCCAGCGAATTGTCCGGCTTTGCTTTAGCGCCGCCGCCGCGGTGGATTTGGCAGCGGAACAACCCTTCTTCGCGCGGGATGGCGGCGGGTTTTTCCCACTGCGTGCTTTGGCAACCGACCAAAACGGCTAGACTTGCTGACATCAACACATACTTGGCGTTCACGAGTTCTTCCTCCTAGAAAATTTGGCGCGACGTTTTGTACGGCACCATCTGTAATATGATTATGTTAGCATTATTTCCCGGTCGCGGCAATCACAAAAATGGTGGTTGACCGTGATTTGCGGATGTGGTACTATTCTCCTATTACGTTTGAATTTTCCTTTTGGTAGGAATATGAAGCTTTTGGATCGTATTCGCGCGAGGTTTGGCGATTTTTGGTGGTATTCGTTCTGCATTTTTCTGGCGCTGCGACTGACGGACCTGGTTAACGCGGTCATTGGTCTGTGGCTGGTGCCGCATTACGTTCCGGATTCGGAATTGGGCGCGGTGTTGCCGATTACCCACATTTCGACGGTATTTGGTTTGCCGATCTCGATTTTGGTGGTGACGTTGACTCGCTACGTAAACATCTACCAGACTGCGGGACGCCCCGGCAAGGTGAAGGCGCTGCTCCGCTGTTTTTGGGGAGCGGCGGTGGCGGCGGTGGTTCTCGGTTGCGTGGCGGCGGCGTTGCTGTTGCCGTTGTTTTTTGAGCGAATCCGTATTGTGTCGGGATCGTTGGGGGTGCTGATTGTGGCCTCCGCGTTGCTGGGCACCACGGCGCCGGTGTTCACTAATGCGTTGCAGGGGTTGAAAAATTTCCGCGCGATTTCGCTCATGAACATTTTTACCGCCCCGATCCGACTAGCGGTGATGTTGGTGACAATGCCGATCCGCGCGCTTTCGGGATATGTTCTGGCGAATGTGATCGCGCCGTTGTTCCAAATCGTCTGGTCGTGGTTCACGCTCCGAAACCGTGTGCATTCTCCGGTCATTTCGGAAAATTTTTGGCGCGAGGATGGCCGGTCAATGATTCGCTACACGCTTATGGTGGCGCTGTCGCTGGGCTTTGGCACGGTGGCTACCGCCGTCCAGACGTTGATTATCCGGCAGCGGTTGCCGGAGATTGATTCAGCGGCCTACTATATGATTTCGCGGTTCGCGGAGGTGGCCAGCTACGGCGGCGTTTCGTTGGCGATGGTGATGTTTCCGTTTGCCTCGGAGGCGAACATACAGGGACGCGATTCGCAGCGCATTCTTCGCGGCATGACGTTCGCCACGTTGGTTTTCGGGGGGGGGTGTACGGTCGGTCTGGCGGTCACCGGACGATGGGTTTTCTCGTTGATTCCAAAGTGCCGTCCTTACATGGATTTCGTTCCGCACATGGTACTGCTTTCCGCCGTGTTTACCGTTACCACCGTGGTGAACAATTTCTACAGCCACGAATCGGCGTGTAGCAGGTTCGGTTTCCTTTGGTACTCGGTGCCGCTGTATTTTGCGCAGTCCGTGGTGCTGGTGGCGTTTTCAGGCTACACGTTCTTTGTCGGACGGTTGCCGGACGGGGTGGTGGAGTGGATGGGCTCGATGCACCTTAATTCGCTGCGGAACGTGCTTTGGGTGGTGCTGGCGTTTTCCATGCTGCATTTCGTTTGCGCTTTTACCAACGTGGCGATTAGTTCGCGGAAGGGCCGCCGTCCGGCCTGAGCACGGTCAAGAGGTCGGAACCGACACGCTGGACTTTGACGATTTTTAGCCGCCGCATATCCGCCAGCCGGTGTTCCCCGAACGAAAACGCCGCCATGGCACGGCCGTCGTTTAATATCGCGGGGGCCTGGAACAGCCGGTATTCGTCCACCAGGCCGTTATGGTGCAGGGCGCCGGCCAACCCGCCGCCGCCTTCGCATAACAAATGCATCGCGTTGGTTTCCGCGCCGAGTCGGCGCAACAAATCCGTCAACGGCAGATGGCCGTCCGGGTCGAGTTTGAAACCCCAAACCCGGACCCCGTTCGCCTGGGCGGCGGAGAAGTCAGCGACCCGGTCTTCACCGGTCGCCACGATGGTGCGTCCGGCGGCTTGGTCGGTGAAGATTTTCCAGCGGCGCCATTGTTTTGCGGTTTTGGCGCGAGAGTCAACCGCCACCCGTAAAAGGTTGTCGCCGCCGCCGATTCGGCAGAGCAGCGAGGGATTGTCCGCCAGTACCGTTCCGGAGCCAACCATTACCGCGTCGGCACGGCGGCGGAGTTGCTGCACTTGCCGCCGGGCCGGTTCGCCGGTTATCCATTGGGAAGTGCCGTATCGGTCAGCGATGCGCCCATCCATGGTCATACCCAGTTTAAGCGTGACGAACGGCATCCCGGTGGATATGTGCTTGAAAAACGGCTCAACCAGTTTTAACGCGTCGGCTTCGCAGATCCCGGTGACAACCTCTACGCCGTGTTGGCGGAGCAGTTCGATGCCTTTACCGCAGTGACGGGAATTACGGTCGATGCAACCGACCACGACCCGGCTGACGCCTTCGCGCAAAATCCGGTCAGTGCAGGGCGGGGTGCGTCCGGTGGTGCTGCACGGTTCCAGCGTCACGTAAAGCGTGGACCCGACCGCAGATTTGCGGCAGGAATCGAAGGCATTCACCTCCGCGTGGGGACCGCCGGCCTTGAGATGCCGGCCGGAACCGATCTCCACTCCATTCTTGACCACCACCGCGCCGACAGGTGGGTTCGGGCGGGTGCAGCCTTCGCTGAGCCGGGCCAGCGACAGTGCACGCCACATCCATTTGCGGTCTTCTTCGGACGCTTTTCCGTTGATAAAACTATTGGTGCTTAACATGACGTTAATATTACCAAAATTTTGCCGAGAAAAAAATATTAAATTTACCCTTGCATTTCCACCCCGGATTTTGATAAATTATTCCGCACTTGAGCGCCCATCGTCTATCGGATAGGACACCAGGTTTTCATCCTAGTAAGAGGAGTTCGACTCTCCTTGGGCGCGCCAATTTAGGTTTTTCACGGCGGGGCGGATCATGCTCCGTTTTTTTATGCCTTGAAGAGCGCACCAAGTTTCTTGCCCAGCAGAATGCTGCTGCCGACCAAAGTTACCGCCAAAAAGAGCATCGCCCAAACTCCTAACGCCGTGGCTAGGTATCGTCCCATGCCGGTTAACTGGAAAAGCTCAAAAATGGTTTTGGTGATCGGATAGTAGGTCATCTTTTGGGCAAGCATCAGGGAATCGGACACCTCCAACATGCTGAAGGCGAACACCAGTAGCGTGCCGGCGATGAGGTTGGCGGCGATAAGCGGCATGGTGACGCGGCGCACGGTCACGGTCGGTGTGGCCCCCAGATTCGCCGCCGCCTCTTCCAGCGTGATCGAGGTTTGCTGCAAGCCGGCTACCGCCGCCCTGACCATATACGGCAAACGGCGCACCGCGTAGGCCAAAACCAGAAAGAGGGTGGGATTCACCCGAATGTCCAACAGCGCGGCCAGCTGCGGATGGCTTTGGATATAGGGTAGGGTTGACAGTTTTCCGCTAACCGCGATAAAGCCAAACGCCATCACCAATCCCGGTACTGCGAGCGGAATCATGGATAAAGCATCCAACACGCCGCGAATACGGATTCTCGAACGCACCGCCACCCATGCCACGGATACGCCCAACGCGAGGTTTGCCACCACCGCCAGCGCGGAGAAAACCAGACTGTTTCTGATGGCGTTGATGGTCATCGAATGGCCGAGCGCTTCGCGGTAATTGGAGAAGGTGAATTCGCTTGGCAGCACGGTTTGATACCATGAGCCGGGAGCGGAGAAGCTGGTCAAAACCACGCCAAAATGCGGCATTAGGGCGAGAAAGACCACAACGGCGAATGGCAGTGCGGCCAGTACTCCTTTTAGACCGTGCAGCGGTTTGGGCTGGTGCGGCAGTACCGCCTTGGCCTGCATCGCAAAAGCTTTCCGGCCGAACAGGGCCTTGCTGAAGGCGTAAAGCGCGACACTGGATGCCAAAACCACGCATACCAGCGCGTAGGGAAACGGGCTGGCGCTGATCTCTTTTAATTCATCGTAAACTTGGACCGCCGCGCATCGGGTATAGTTCATGATCAGCGGGGTACCGAGTTCGGTGAAGCAGGCGATGAACACCAGCGTGCAACCGGCAAAAAGCCCCGGGGCAAGCATAGGCAACGTAATGCGCCAAAAACGGGTCAGTCCGCCGGCTCCCAGATTCTGCGCCGCTTCATCCAGCGCCGGGTCGATATTGGCCAGCGCTGCGGAGACGTTTAGATAGATGATCGGGTAAAAGCACAGCGCCTGAAGCACCACCACCGCCAAGTACCGGTTTAGGCTAAACCAGTCGATCGGTCCGCATCCCAGCACCGCGTTAAGTGTGCCGTACGGACCCATCATCTGCATCGCCCCGATGGCGCCCACAAACGGCGGAAGGACCATCGGCACCAATAGCAACGCCAGAAAAATCTTTTGGCCGCGGAAAGCGTAGGCATACGCCAACCATGCCAATGGCACCGCGATAAGAACAGATAACGCGGTCGCGCCGGCGGCGATTTTTAGGCTGTTTAGCAGGCCTTCGGCATAAATGGGGTTTCTGAACACCTCCGCCAGATAGCGGACGGAAAAATGCCCGTTGTCAACGAATCCCCCGGCGATAACGGTAAGGATTGGCCAAACCAGAATCGCCCCCAAAAAGACGGAGACGGTCAGAAAAAGGAACCAGGCTTTTCGGTTGGAGAGCATTTTTACTTGATTTCGGCTTTCGACAACTTGCGGAAGCGTAGCAGCGCCTCAAGGAAATAGTAGTCGCCGTAGTTGAGCGGCACGTCAATTTCGCTGTTGCCCGGCAGGTGTCCGACCCCGTGTTTAAGCAGGAAGTTGCCGTTGGAGCCGACTTCCGCGAAGTATTCCGGAGAAACCAGCGAGAGCAGTTGCCGGGTGGCGAAGTCCCGGTATTTTTTCGCCAATTGCGGCGATTCCACCAGCTGGCACAATTCAAACAGCGCGCTGCACATAATCGCGCCGGCGGAAGTGTCTCGGGGTTCGTTCGGGATTGCCGCCGCTTCATAGTCCCAGTAGGGGATCAGATCCGCCGGCAGGTTTTTGTGGCCGGTCAGGAATTCGGCACTGCGCACGGCACGGGCAAGATAGGCCGGATTCTTTGTCTCGCGGTACATCATGGTGAAACCATACAACCCCCAAGACTGTCCGCGCGCCCAAGGGCTGTCGGCGGATGCGCCCTGTCCGGCGACGTATTGGTAAATTTTCCCGTTGTCGGGGTTGTAATCAATCACATGGAATGCGCTGTCGTTGGCACGGAAGTGGCGCCGGTTGGTGGTATCAGCATGCTTACGGGCGATTTCCGCGAACTTTGGATCGCCGCCATGCTTGGATGCCCACATCAGCAGTTCAAGATTCATCATGTTGTCGATGATAACCTGAAAATGCCCGCCATTCCATGAACGGATAAGGTTCATTTTTTCGTTATATCTGGTACAGAGCGCGGCCGCGCCATCGAGCAGAATTTCGCGGTAGCCTTCAATGTTGGCCAGACGATACCCGTTGCCCACGCTGCACATCAGCATAAAACCGATATCATGGTTTCCGGTGAAGTGGCGGATTTGCTCCAGCTGGTCGGTGTACTTTTTCGCCAAGGTCTTGAATTTGTCATTGCCGGTCGCCTCGTAAAGCAGCCAGAGCGACCCGGGGAAGAATCCGCTGGTCCATTCGGTGGGAGCGACGGTTACGAAGCGCCCGCAGTCAATTCGCCGAGGAAAGGCGTTGGTGTAACTTTCCATTCTGGCGGCCAGTTGCAGGTATTGCTCGCCGGCTTGGGCAAAAATCGTCGGCAGCGTTCCCAATAATTCTGCGGTGTCAACGGTAACCGGTTCAATTTTCTCCAATTGGGCACCGTAGAAATAGATCGGGGCGTTGGAAATGCTGACCGTTGCCGGTTTGCCGGAGGCACATTTCATCAGTTCTGCACCTAAATGGTTTACGATGCGGACATCGCCTTCTTTGAATGTGGCGCGGTAGGTGCCAGGCCGGTCAACCGACCACAACGCCCCGGCTATGGTTCCGTCGGGCCGTTTCCATTGCGGTTGGTAAACTTTTTCGTCATCGGTCTTCCAGTGGACGCCGGTAAGCGGCACGGAGCCGGAGGGCCTTAGCCGGATGAGCGCTTGGTATGCGCGGTAGGCCGGTTTTGGCGAGAGGTCGCGGTGGGTGATCCCAAAGAATGATTCGGGATCGTAGGGGTCGGTTTCGGGGGCTTGGAATTCGTACCAGAAGATTCGTTCCACGCCTTTTGAAAAGGCGATTAGGTTGGCACGCGGCACGGTTTTGCTTTGTTTCAGTTCGGTGTTGGTGTTGTTGCTGCGCTCGAATACCGTACTGACAACCAGCGCGCCTTTAAAATCGCTGTTGAACTTGTACACCGCCGCCGCAGTGCCGGTATAACTGTCCAGTTTCCCTTGAAGCAGCGGAATAAACTGGTCGCCTTCCTTAAGCAGATCGGGAACGAGAAACCGCGTTCCTTCAATGCCCTTATCGTTAACTTGGGCGCCTTTGAGCTGACTGGTCGGATGGCAAACCAATTTTTCTGGAACTTTTCCTTTCTCGCCTAGCCACCATGCTTCAACGCCCATCCGAAGCCGGTTACGAAATTCTGTCGGGTTGGTTTTGGCTTTTGCGCTTCTCCCGTTGCTGTCCGTGGTTAACCCGTAGTAAAGCGGGAATCCGCCAAACTCCACCAAAATGCCGCCGTTTTTTACGTAATCGACGAGCGCGTCTTCGGCATCGGCGGGGTAGTTTTCGTTGAACGGCAGAACGACGGCGTCAAAACTGTAGTTTTGCAAAATGCGGTTAACGTCGGCATAGGCGCAACGGCGGATGGCGGTGCCGTCCGGCAGTTCGTTGACCAGCACTTCCGACATTTCCGGCACTTCGGCGTCATATTCTTCAATCACCAAAACATTCCAGCGCCCTTTCTTTTCAGGATTGGCGATACTGAGGCCGCATTTAAGCATTCCGGGCACTGCGGTTTTCCGGTGCTGGGTAGGCCAGCCGATTTCGGTGATCCACAGCGGTTTGTCGCCGTCCCCGTATTTGTCCATGATTTCGCGAAGCCGTACGATTTCGCTTTCCAAGCGGTTTTCAGGCGGCGCGGGGTGGCTGTAGGGATGGATGTTCATGATGTCGAACGATTTCGCCGCTCCGGCGCGGTAGCACTGCTCGATGAATTCGAACGGCACTCCGGCGGTACCGCCAAACATGACCTTGATTTTGGGATTGGTGGATTTGACGGCGGCGTAGGTGCGTTTAAGCAGTTCGGTATATTTTACCGGGTCGGGATCCTTCCAGAAATTGGGAATGTTTTCTTCGTTCCATAGTTCTAATACCGGCAGCCGCTCTCCGTAACGCGAGACCAGCGTTTTCACATAACTGTCCCAATCATCTAGGCAATCATTTGGGCGTACGCCTTTGGGGGATTTGTAACCGAGAATGGGAAGGATGGTGATGCCAGCTTTTTCGGCGTCGCCAATCAATTGGTCGAGTTTTCCAAAGTTCCATTCTCCGGCGGCGTTCTGCATCGAGCTCCAATCAAAGTCGGACCTGACCCAGCGGATGCCCGCTTCCGCCATTTTACGGTATTCCGCCCCGCGGATGCCGAATTCGTCGCGGGTTACATGGGCGCATACGCCGTACGGGCTATTGTTGTCGGCAAAAACCGCAAAGGCGGCGGAAAGAAGGCTGGCTGCACACAATACGTAATTACACATGGTCAAATCTCCGGATTGGTTTGTCGGTGGGAACGATTGGCGGCATGGGTAAACCGCATAAAAAAAGCTTCCGCTGGTTAACGGCGGAAGCTTTTTTATTACTAGGAGGTGCCGCGGTTAACGCTTGGCGAGAACGTTGTTCTCGTATTTCTTGACATCGCACAGCAGGTCGGTGTCGGTCGGGCAGTCGTTGTCGAGACAGAGTTTGTCCCAGATCGCCCCGAACGGCAACGTCTTGGCGGCTTCGCCCCAAATCATCCTCGGCGCGTAATCGCCCTTCTTTTCGGCATCGAGCATCTGCTTGCGTGGCTCAAGGAAGGCCTGCAGCAGCGCCTTTTGCATAGCGCGCATACCGATTGTCCAGGCCGCGATGCGGTTGATGCTGGCATCGAAATAGTCCAGACCGATATGGATGCGCTTGAACTCGTTCAGACGGACCAGTTCCTGCGCGATGGCGATAAGCTCGTCATTCACGATTACCACATGGTCGCTGTCCCAACGGACGCCGCGGCTGACGTGCAACAGAATGCCCGGAACGAACGGGAGAACGGCGGAGAGCTTGTCGGAAATCACCTCGGTCGGGTGGTAATGCCCGGAATCGAGGGTCAGCAGGGTCTGGTTCTTAACTGCGTAGCCCATGTAGAATTCGTGGGAGCCGACGGTGTAGCTTTCCGCGCCGATACCGAAGAGCTTGCTCTCAACGGAGTCGAGCATGTATTTCGGGTTCAGTTTCTCGGCGAAGCACTCGTCCAACGCGTCCGACAGAATCTTGCGCGGGGTAGAACGGTCGGCCGGGATGTCTTTGAATCCGTCAGGAATCCACACGTTGTTCACGCAGGGCGACCCGAGGGCCTTGCCGATGGCGGCCGCGATGCGGCGGGTGCATTGGGTGTGGCGGATCCAGAAATCGCGGATTTTCTTGTTGCGGCTGGAGAGGGAGAATTCCGTGAACATGGGGTGGGAGAAGATGGTGGGATTGAAATCCATGCCCAGACCCTTATCTTTCGCCCAGTCAATCCAGTTCTTGAAGTGTTCAGGCCCCAATTGGTCGCGATCTACCTTTTTACCGTTAAATTCGGCGTAGCAGGCGTGGACGTTCAGGCGGTGCCGTCCGGGAATCATACTCAGCGCGAACTCGATGTCGCCGCGCAGTTCATCGGCGTTGCGGGCGCGGCCCATAAAGTTTCCGGTGGTTTGGATACCGCCGGTTAAATCTCCATCGGCATTCTCAAAACCGCGGACATCGTCACCCTGCCAGCAGTGCATTGAAATTGGAATGCCCAAAACCTTTTTAATGGCGGCTTTGGCGTCGATGCCAAGTTCATTGTAGCGTTCGCAAGCCAGTGCGTACGCGGAGTTGATGTTCTTTTCGTTCATGATTCCTGCTTTCTGAAAATGGGACGGCAACAAGCCGCATACCCGTTAAAAACAAAACGGCAACATAAATGACATTGCCAACGTAACGATATTAATTTACCTTTTTAGTTTGATAAATGCCAGCACAAAATGACGGGAAAGGAAATAATTTTACGGGGAATGCGGAATTACCGGGGATTTCGCCCGGAAACATTGCCTTGGCGGAATGCCGTGTGGCATTGATTACCACTTGACGGGTTCGATTCCGTGTTCGCGCAGGTAGGCATCGGCTTTGAGAAAGTGCCCGCATCCGAAGAACCCGCGAAAAGCAGACAGCGGCGACGGATGGGCGGTCTCCAAAACCAGATGGCGGTTCCGGTCGATCACCGCGCCTTTTCGCTGGGCATAGGATCCCCAAAGCATGAAAACCAGATTGGAGCGGCATTCGGAAAGTTTTTTCACCACCGCGTCGGTAAAGGTTTCCCAACCTTTGCCTTGGTGGCTTCCGGCTTGGCCGGCGTTCACCGTGAGGGTTGCGTTTAAAAGCAATACCCCTTGGTCTGCCCAATGGGAAAGGTCCCCGTTACGGTTCAAAAACGGCTGGTGATACTCCTGTTCCAGTTCTTTGTATATGTTTACCAGCGAGGGCGGCACCTCGACGCCGGGCTGGACGGAAAAACACAGCCCATGCGCTTGATTGGGATTGTGGTAGGGGTCTTGACCCAGAATAACCACTTTGACCTTGTTGAACGGAGTGCGGTTGAACGCTTCAAAAATAAAACGTCCGGGCGGGTAAACAATCCCTTTTGCGTAAGCGGATTTGACGAACGCCGCCAATTGGGCGAAATATTCGCTTTCGAACTGGTCTTGAAGCACTTCTAACCACGATGGCTCGATCTTGACTTTCATGGTGATTTAACAGTACGGTCGCGTTACGCAGGAGAATGGTATGCCTGGCGGGGTTCGAACCCGCGACCTCCGGATTAGGAATCCAGCGCTCTGTCCTACTGAGCTACAGGCACAAAACGGGAATGTTTATACCAAAACGCGGCGGTAAAAGCAAATGCAAAATTAGCCAGTACAAAAAAAGAAGCCGCAGCTTGCGGCTGCGGCTTCTTAACTTAACGGAAAATTGACTACGCCTTGATCTTGCGGCGGCGGACAGCCAGCAAAGCGGCGCCCAAACCGAACAACAGCGCGGAAGTCGGCTCCGGAACCACGGAGGTGACAATCCAAGAACTGTTGCCAGGGAACAACTGCGACGTCGCGTTGTTAAGCGCGCCACTGGTCGCAAGCGAATCCCAAGTAGAAGATTCAGACTTCGCCGAAGCAATGGGGTTCAGACTAGAGTCAACCATTTGCACGTAGAAGGAATCGTACGGGATCGGGTTGTCGCTAGTAGCGTTAATGGTGGTCGCAAGAGGACCAGCGGAAGCGCCGTCAGACATTCCCATCGCCGCAAGCGCGGTATCGTTGCCACCGGAGGTGCCGTACAGCACCGCATACGCATAAGATGTGTTGGGCTCGTCAAGATCGACCTGCCAAGTCAACACATAGGCGTTGGCCATCGCCGCGCATAACGTAATCAGAAGCCCTAAAACTAACTTCTTCATTATTTTCATGTCTCCTAATTTGAACTACTCCTTGGCTTTGGGAGCAGGATTCAAAGTGAAAGATGATGCGCCATTGCGGCGATACCAGAAACCGGTGCCCGCCTTGATGATCGGGGCGTCTTCAAGGGTTTCCTGAGTCACAGGAATCCCCAGAATGTTGGTCGAGCTTTCGGTCATGATGCTCTTCATCCACTTGCCGTTAGCATAACGCAAGGTGATCAAGGAGTCATTGTCACCCGTAATCAGGATTTGGTCTTTGGTAACATCCGCAGGCCACTCCTGGGTGTTGTTATTCAAATCCAAATCGGTGGGATAGCCGCTGCCAACCAGATTCAACCCTTTGACAATCGTCATGCCGGTCGGATTTTTGACTTGTCCCTGCAAGTAAGCGGTTGTAGGCGATACCGTTTTCAGCCAAACGCCGTAACCGTTAGACAGCTTCACACCGTCGATCGGCGGGGGTTCGTCCGTGGTTTCAGTGCCAGCCACCACCGTGTTGAGCGGCGACCAATTATAGTCGTCGTTAAGGTAGTAATACTGGTAGGTGGAAGTGCTCTGGATGAATACGATCAACTGGTCGGCTTGGGCAGGATCAACGTCTCCGGTCAGACCGCTAGTGGAGACCAGCTTGTCCAACTCAATCGCCTCGCCAGTGGCGAACGCGCAGAACGGAACCGAGAGAATCGTGTTTCCGGCAGGAACCGTAACCGGGGTGTATCCGACATAAGCCGAGCCGCTCAACTGGATCCCCGCCAGCGCGAAATTGATACCGGCTAAAGCTACGGCGCTGAAAATCATAAGTTTTTTCATGTCTGTCTCCTTACTTCCCGATGACGTCGGAACGGGTACCGCCGATAACCTTGAAGAACTGGCCGTTAGCGGAAACCGGGTATTTCAACACGATGTCAGAATTCTCGTCGCCCTGCGCGGCGGAACCGTCTTTAGACAAGTTGAACTTGCTGTCCTTGCCCGGATTCTTGGCTCCGGCCACGCCGTAGTAGGCGTTCTTGGAAGTGCGCTCAACCGTAACCCAAACTTCGTTACCCTTAATCTCGATTTTCTTAATCGTCGGCTGGGCAATGTTCTTGGGCAACTTCGCGGAGAGGTAATCGGTCACGCTCTCAACGCCCTTGATGGCCTTCATCAAACCGCCGATGGAATCTTTGGCGGATTCCGCTTTGACCATCGACCAGGAGTTGATCAACGTTCCCTTACCGCCTTCCGGAGTACGGGTGTCAAGGCACATCAACATGATGGTGCCGCCTTCGGGGATGAAACCTTTGGTGTCCTGGAAGGGGGTGTACTGCAGGCGATGGCCTTTGGCCTTAAAGGCGGTCGAGATCAACTTGTTGCTCTCGGTGTCCACCAATGTGCCGTCGGTGTTGAACCCGCCGAATTCGGCGCCATCGGCTACCCAAACCAAAGCGTAGGTTTCGCCGTCGTTAACCAAAGTACCGTCGGCGTAATAATCCGGACCGGTGGTGAAAACGGGGAAGGTTGTGCCTTCCGGCTTGCTGATGTCGCCAAAGCACAAACCAGCGGCCACGACTCCAACTGTGAAAATCAATTTCTTCATGGCTTTTCTCCCTTATTCTGCTACGATTACCGGCTTGAAGAACAGGAAATCGGTGTCGCCGACATCAAAGGCAACAATACATTCGCCCTCTTCGAACTCTGCCTGTGTCAAGGTCTTCGCACCATCGACAGCCGTCCACTTACCGGCTTCGGCATCTGCGTAGTTAGCGGCTCCCATCAACTGAATCTTGCCGTTGATTTTGCCGTTTTTGGCAGTGCCGTTAATGTCCAATTTAACAACACCATATACCGCTTTTTCTTCGGCGTCGTAGCTGAAATCGCCCAGAACGAGGTTGACAACCAAATCGTCGGAGGTCACCGGAGTGTCCGTCAAGAAGCCGTTAACCACCTTTTCGGAATCGTTGGCGGTGAGTTGGGTACCCGCCGCAACGTTGTTCTGCATCCAGTTACCGATCGCGTTCGCTTCAGGAGTGGTAGCATCGCTGGCTCCGGTAATCGCAGCTGCCGTGCTGTCGTAAGAAGGATTGCGGTTCGGGTCGCCGTGGCTGACATAGAGGTCGTCAATCACGCCTTCGCCAACGAAAGCCACCTTCTTAAGGGTGGTGGGAGGATTCTCTTTTGCGTTGACGGTAACGGTAATCGTGTTGTCCAGCGTAACCTTGTACTGGTCGCCGCTAAGCACGATCGTCAACCGATAGTAGTGCTCGGGATCGATTTCACTCGTGTCGGTCTTGGTTTCACCGTTTTCGACCTGGACCACCAGATTTTTGTCTTTGTTGACATAAGTCCGGAGAATGTAGTCGGAGGCTTCCGGAACGCTGTCCTCGGTAGCCATCGGGGTGAATTTCACCAGCATATCCACGTAGATCGGATCAAGCTGGGTGAACCCGCCGTTGGTGTAATCCTGACCGATACCCTCGGTAAGGAAATACAGCTGCTTCCCTTGGGTAAAACCTTCAAGCTTATTCCAGAACCGGGCCGGAGATTCCGGTGCGGTCGCCAACCCATCGATGAGTTCGGCACCGGTGGCCCAATCAGGGAGCGCGGTAAAGGTGTCAAAAACCGCTCCGGAAGTCCAGGGATTCGTATTCCAAGCGGCTGGGATCTCCGTCGCCGCCATAACTCCGCCAGCTAACAGCATGGCAGTCACAAATGCAGTAAGTTGCTTCGAGTTCATCAAGACACTCCTCCGTTAAGATGACAATATTGTATAAATATTAAGTCGAGAATGCAAGGGCAAAATGAATAAAAGTGAAAAAAACTGTATGCGCGGCGGGGGCGGTTACGGCGGTTTTGGTTAGAGGCGGACCAAAACGTGAAAAACGCGAAAAAAGTAGCGTCGTAAACGGCTCTGCAAGCCGAATTTTCTGCCCAAAATTAGGCGTTGTCGAAGAGGGAACACGGCAGGACGCAGGCGGCAAAGGCGTGTTCCTCGTAAATCGAGGTGTAGATGACGTTTTTACGCCCGCGCATGAATTTGAACGATGGTAGCCATTGCCCGGTCAACTCGATTTCCAATGTGCCCGCCATCGGGTTGTAGGAGGTGATGACCAAATCGCGGGGACTGAAACGGATTCCGGTCCCGATGGCTTTGGAAATCGCCTCCTTGGCGCACCAGAATAGCAGGATGGTGACCGGGGTCTCGCCGGTGTGCGCGGCCAGTTCCAGCTCCTCGGCGGTGAATACGCCGTTGGTGAACTCATCAGTTAACGAACGGCCCAGCGATTCGATGTCGATTCCGATCCGGGCATGGGCTGCGATTGCCGCCACGACCAACTTGCCGGTGTGGGCGATGGACAGGTCCAGCTCCACCGGGGTGCGGTCTTTCCAAGGCCCGATCGGATGGGGCTTCCCGGCGTCGTCGGCCCAAATGGTGATGTCGGCGGCGGTCCAGCGGGATTGGTGGTATTTGTCGAGGAAGCGCCTTGCGGATTCTTTGGCGGCGGCACGACCGAACAGCCACTCTACCCGGCGGCTTACCGATCCCTGCATTTCTGCCCATTCCTCGCGTTCCGCTGGACTGAGCAGCACGTTGGCTAATGTCTTAAGCCAGAGTTCCTGGTTTTTCTCGAAAATTTGGGTGGGAATTCCGCAGACTACCGATCCGGCGATCGGCGTTTGCGGGTTCCCCAACAGTTCCAAAGGAAGCGGGTGAGTAATGTACTTTTCCGCCGGTCTCATGATGAATTGCTGATACTCCGGCGGGACCCGCTCGCAAATCTCTTCCCATCCCTTGAATTCCAGCAGCATTTTACCGTTACCGTCGGTTACCGATATGTCGGCGACATGGGAAGCGGGGGTAACCGAGAAAAGCCGCAGGTAACCGCGCAGCCGCGCCCCTTCGGTGATCTGTGAGGTGTGGAAAACGATCCTTCTGGCCCGGAATGGCATTGAGATGGCCCCGGCGAATTTTTCGTGGGAGCGCCAGAGCGAGAAGCCGGATACGATGCCGTCGAGCAGGGTAGGCCAAACCGAGAACAGCGGAAAACGGGTGGCCCGCACGGCACGGCTGCGTTTGGGCACTTCCACTTCGTAATCAATGCCGCCCTCGCTCCACAGGTCAACGTGTTTGATGGTTTGCAGCGCTTCGCCGTGGAACAGCCGGTCGGGGTAGATGTCGCGCGCGGACCAGTTGACCGAATGGGCGTTTGGCAAGGGTTCCGGCTGTGCCGGGGGCGGGGCGGGCAGCTCATCGGCGGTCAACAGCACCACGCAGTCCATTACCGGCCAGGTGTAGGCGAAATTGGGCTGGTCATCGCGCAGCTGCACCCTCACGGCGGTGATGCCCGGTTCCGACCACGCGATGCGTTCGGCTTTTACGGAAATCCTCACCATCCCGCGCTTGAAACCCAGCCAGCGTTGGGAACGGAGGTTGTCCACCCTCGCCACGCGCTGGCGGGGTACCAGCTTGCGGGCGGTTTCGCACATGATTTCCATCCCGGAGATCAACGAGAAAATGGTCAGCCCGCGCAGTTTCGGATTAACGTGGGAGATGTTGCCGGAACCGATGGAATAGTCGTTTAGGAACGGGAAATCCTGCAGGGTGAGAACTTGGCGGATTTCCAGCAGGGAATCGGAGTTGCTGACAATTTCGGCGTTGGCAAGCATCGGCAGATCGGCGCCATAGTCAACGCACCGCCCTGAGCCCGTCCCTTCAAATTGGCGCGGTATTGGGGCGGAACCGGCATTGGCGAAATTCACCGCGGCGATGCACGGCGCCGGCCAGGCGTGGGTGAGCCTGAGCTGATGGTTGGGCGTCGGCGCGACGGAAAGCGGCTTGCCGAAATCCAACTGGTTGCGGCGGCGGTGGCGGTGGAGTTCGGTGGCATCGAATTGCACACCGTGGGCGGCAAGCATTGCCAGCGCGTGGTGGAGCTGGGTAAGCCCCGACCGATGGATGCGGTTCACGGCGATGGTCTGGTGGGGAAGGTCCCCAAGCGTATCGTCGATACAGGAGGTTAAGTTGCCACGCGCGCCCATCTCGATGAAAATCCGGTAGCCGTCGTCATACATCTGGCGGATGGTTTGCGAGAACCGCAACGGCAACGCCCACTGGTCGACGGAAATCTTCAGGATTGCGCTGGCCCGGTCGGGTAGCCGTTCGCTGGTGGCAAAGGAGTACACCGGCACGGCGGGACGGTTTTTAATCCAGTGCGACAGAAACTGCTTGATGGTGGTAAGCTGCTTGGCGCACCACGGGGTGTTGAAGGGCCGATGGATGGGCACATGAACGGTTTTTATCCCGTTGGCATTCAAGTCGGCTACCGCCTCGGCGGAAATTTCCGGAGAAAAGGCGAGCGTGAATTGGCGCAGGCTGTTTTGCATGGTGACCGCGATCCGCCCGGGGTACTTCTTTTTCAGCCGCTCGATGGTTTCGGCGTCAGTGCCGATTACCGCGAACATCTCGCACCGGGTCAGGTCGTCGCGGCCAAAGATGCTTTGGAGCATCTGGAAGCCTTCACGCATAAAACGGACGCGCTTGATATACGGGAGGTCGCCGTAAATTTTGCCCGCCGCCAGCGCGGCAAGATCGCCGCCGCTCAATCCGGCCAGACCATCGGGGATTATGCCAAGCTGCTCGAACAGCCGGTTCATGGCGAGGTTTGCGGCGTAGGTACACACCGCAGCCCCGGCCAGTTCCGCCGCCGTTTCGCATTTGGCCATCCTTTGCCCCGGGGTGGGCGGGAAAACGTAGTCGGAAATCGGAAGACCGATCGGACTTAATGCCGCGTCCAGCTCGTCAAGGGTGGATCGGCAGCAGTCAAAAGCGGTGCAGATGTCCCGCAGCATGTCGGGGTAAAACGACACCACGCCGGGGAACACGAAAGCGATGCGGCCGCGGGGGCAAAGCCGGTCGCGGAAATAATAGGTGCCGCTTTTGTCGCGGATCCGCCAGGCGTTGTCGACCAGCTTTTTTTGCGCTATGGTCAACCGCGAGCAGAGATCCTGTACCGAGGTGGCAACCACCGCAAGCACGGCCGGCATGTGGCGGGCGGAGAGGTTGCAGGTGTAGGCCACGTCTTCCAGCCGGACGTCCGGGGCGTGCTCCAGAAAATCCACCAGTCGTTGCACTTCGCGCGCCAGATCGGCATTGCTTGGTGCCCCGATCAGGCACAGTTCGCTGTCGAAACGGTCGAAAAGGTGTTGGACGGTTTTCATTCTGCCGCCTCCGGGTGTTCTTCCAGCACCGCTGCGGCGCATGAACCGGTGAAGTCGATGCACGACACGCAGGCGCGGCGCGGTATTTTACGGTCGCCGTTTAACCAGGGGCGGCTTTCGTTCAGAATGTAAAGCGGTGAGTCTGCGCCGAAGAACCGCGGATAATGGCGTTCGACCGGGATCTGCGGCGGCAGGGTGCGGTGGTAGATGGCGAGGGCGGCTTTGATTATCCCGGCGATGCCGGACGCCCATAGGGTGTGCCCGATGTTGCCCTTTACCGATCCGATGCCGGTCATGGGCGAGCGGGACGAGTTTTCATCGCATAGACTGCGGAATACCCGCAGTTCTGCCGTGTCGGAGGTCGGGATTCCGCTGCCGTGGGCCTCGATGAGTCTTATCGAGGCCGGTGAACAGTCTGCCGAGTGCAGGGCGCGGCTGACGGCACGGTTGACCGGTTCCGGTTGCGGGGCGGGGGGGAGGATTCGGTCATTGGGGGCCACCGAGAATCCGCAGCCGCGGATTATCGCGTAAATCCGGTCGCCTTGCCGCATGGCGTCTTTTAGCCGTTTTAACACCAAAAATCCGCCGCCCTCGCCGGGAATGGTTCCGTTGCTGTCGCGGCTGAACGGTTTTAGCTGGCGGCGCTCTGAAAATTGGCAGGAGGGGGCGATGCCCTGGATGAAGTGCGCGGGGAACGGCGGTTGCAAGGCACCGGCAATGGCGATGTCGGCGCGTTTTGACAGCAGGTCGTCCATTGCCTGTTGCACGGCGTGGATTCCTGAACAGCATCCGCCGTCGAGCGCGGCAGCCGGGCCGGACAGACCCAGCAGCCCGGAAATGTGCGCGGCCATGTTGGACCCGAATGAGGAAAGAATTCCGTCGGGACTGGTCGGCGGCAGCGAATTTCGCAACTGGTTGCACAGCGAGTCCAGCTGGTCGCCGGATGCCCCGGGACAGCATTTGCGGATCAGATCAATAGTTTGCCGCAGGATGCAGGTGTGCTGCATCCAAATGTCCACGGCCGGGTTGGTTGGCGGTGCGTATCCCAGTCTCAACGATACCCGGTCGGTCTGCAGCGTGCCCGGTTCCGACCCGCCGTTGGCCAAAGCGTCGGTCACGAGTTGGAGCGCGAAATAAAGGTCGGGGTTTTCTCCGTCGGAGATTTTGCGCGGGAAACGCGGTGCGGACGGGTTGCATGAGTACAGGTCGCCCAGCAGGGCGGCGCTTTTCGGCAACCGTGCGTCGGTGAAACATTCGGGACTGTCCGAATCGGGGAATTTGGTATTGAAGGCGGCAGGGGCGAAACCGGACTGGCGCTGGATAATCGTTTCCCAAAGGTCAGAAGGGGACGCTATACCGGCGAAACGGCAGGAAATGCCGGTAATAACGATGTCTTCCCTTGAGGTTGGGTTGCGTCCGGACACGGTCTGGTTCCTTCCGGGTTATTTTCCCGTCAAGTCAACCGCGGCGGGCGCGTAGGTGTTTTCAGGCCCCGGAAAGCTGCCGTCGGCAACCTCGCGGATGAATTGCCCAAAGGCGGCTTTGACGGTGTCACCGATTTCGGCGTAGCGGCGGACGAATTTCGGGGTTCGCTCGGTAAATCCCAGCATATCGTGCAACACCACCATCTGGACATCACAGTCCGGTCCGGCGCCAACACTGATGGTGGGCACGGACACGGCGGCGGTTACCGCCTTGGCGATGTTCGGGGGAACGCATTCCAGCACCATCGTGAACACCCCGGCTTCGTCTAACGCCTTGGCGTCTGCAATTAACTGCTCCGCCGCCGACTGGGTCTTGGCTTGCACCTTGTATCCGCCCAGCACGTTGACCGACTGCGGGGTCAGCCCGATGTGTCCCACTACCGGGATTCCGGCCTCAACGCAGGCTTTGATCAGCGGGGCGCGGCAGGCGCCGCCCTCTAGTTTCACCGCGTCCGCACCGGCTTGGATCATGCGTCCGGCGTTGCGCAGACCCTCTTCCAGATTCACCTGATACGACATGAACGGCATGTCTCCCACCACCAGCGTGTTGTTGGCGCAACCGCGGGCCACCGCCGCTATGTGGTGGAGCATGTCTTCCATGGTCACGGGGATGGTGGATGAGTAGCCGAGCATGGTCATGCCCAGCGAGTCGCCAACTAGCACCAACGGGATGCCGGCTTCGTCGGCCAACTTGGCGAAAGCATAGTCGTACGCGGTGATGGTGGCGAGCTTGGTGCCGCCCTTGCACTCTTTAAATTTGGTCACCGTCCAGGTTTTCATGGTTCTTCTTCCTCGTTGAGGGAATCGCCTTATTGCGCGGCTTTGGCGCGGTACGCTTCAACTTCCCAGTTTTCGATAAACAGCCGCGAGCGGTCGTCCATGTATTGGATTCCGCCGAACGCGCGGGCGGCTTGTTTGACCAACGCCCCGTCCAACGCCAGCAGAAGGGCCAACTTGGCGGCCTTCTCGTTTTTGCCCACACCGATCACCGCGTTCGGCAGCACAATCACTCTCGGCGCGTAGCCGAGCTTGGCTTTTACCGCCCGCAGATTGTCGATGGTAAGGCACCCGTAGTAGAAAAATGATTTCGCGTAAACCATGTGGTCGGGGGTAATCGGTCCGGTTGCGGCATCGAACCGGCCCGAAACCGCAATTGCCGCCGCATCTTCGCCCAGTGCGTCACGGAGGATTTTTTCAATGCCGTCGAGCGCGGTTTGGTCTGGAGTCTCTGCGGACACTTCAACCGAAGTCCAGTTTACCCCGGTTTCCCGGTATGCGGCCGCCAGTTTGCTCTCCAGTTCGCCGTAAATGGCGCGGATTTCCTCCGCCGTGTCGGCGGATACGAACACGCCGTGGTTGGTCAAAAAGATGATTTTGGGTTCTGCCCCGCCGTGTACGGTCCGATATTCGACAATCGCCTTGCGCACTGCCATGCACAGGGTGTATCCGGGGTCGATGTACGGCAGCCAAAGCGCGTCCGGGAAAAGCTTTGCCGCCGCGGCTTCGCCGCCCAAAGCGCAGGTTAACCCGTTGACCCATGCCGGATGGGTATGCACCACGAAGGTGCTGGACAGTGAATCGTGCAATGCCGCCTCCACCGAGGCCCGGCGTCCAGCCGTTTCCGGCATTACGGCGGCGGCCATCATGTTTTTCACCAACTCTTCGCGGGCGGCAGCTTCGGCTGGCGGGGTGGCGGTGTACAGCAGGCCTAATTTGGCGCGGTCCATCTTAACGAAACTTTCCGGTGTCAACCCGATTAGCGTGGTTCCCGACGGTTTGACCCACAGTACCTCGGCGTTCTTGCAGGAGGTGTTTCCGCCGCCCGCTTTCACGAATTTCTCGGTGCCGAATTCATGCGAAAGCTCAGTGATGGTCTGAAGTAGCGTGTCGTTGTCCATGGTTTACCTCTTCTTTACCCCAACTTCCATGCCATTTATAGTACCAAATAATACCGTGTGCAGTCAATCCAATGTTTGCCCAATCGTTAATGTGTCAAATCGCTGGTTGTCTGCGTAAATAACACTCAAAGAAGGTCGCCGACGGCGAGAGATATTGCCTCGGCGATGCGCTCGTGCCCTGCGGCCGACGGATGCAGACGGTCGGTGTCCGGGCGGTGAATGAAGGCGTCCTGCGAGGGGGCGTTCGGATAAAGCCCGGAGTCGGCGTTGATATCCACGACCTTCGCCGCCCAGAGGTTGCCCGCCTCCTTGACGGCCGCAACGTAGTCGTCGATAAAGAGCCCGCGCTCGTTCGCGTACGATTCGTCCGGCTGGACATTCCCCTCTCCGAACTTCGCGTAGCCGCGGTGGACTGGCGTAAGCAGCACGATTCGCGCGCCCGGGAAGACTTCGCGGAGGTGCTTCATCGCGATATTGACGCGTCCGCGGAATGTCCCCTTGTCGAACAGGAACTCGCGCTTCTTGAGCACGACCTCGCGTCCGTTCTTGTTCACCTTGGCGTCGGCAACGGAATACCATTCGCCGAGCGGGACGTTTCCGTTGAAATCGTTGGTGCCGGCGAAGACGAATACGACATCGGGGGTTTCTGAGTGCTGGGAGCGGTACTTGTCGGCCTGCGCGGGAATGTCCGACATCTGCTGTCCGTTGATTCCGTAGACGAGCGGACTGAATCCGTACCAGTCGCCGAGAAATCCCCAGTAGTTTTTCTTGCAGCCCACATGGTGCTTGTCGGTGATCGAATCGCCGAGGAAGAGTACTTTCTTCGAGGGACGCGCGAACTGCGCGAGCCAGGAGGCCGCTTCGTCGGACCACGTGTCCGTTGCGCGGCCGAGCCTGCGCAGTCCGTAACCGTGTCCGCCGTTAGGATATATCTTCGCCGTCGAATCCACGCCTGCGCGGCGGAGATGCCAGTCATAGGTCACGGTCGTCTCAATCTGGCAGAAGTCGTCTATCGACTGGGCGATAAAAGCCGGGGGCGTTTCCGAGTCGACAGGATACTCCGGACGGATGTCCATGCCCTTCCACCCCCTGTTCGGCGTAGAGGGATCGTTGCGCGTGCGGATGTCCCACGGGTATATCGGGAGTTGGAAGTCGGGGCGGCAGGAGAAGTCGTCCGCATCGTCCACGCGGGCATACATGCGCTTGCGCCAGTTCGTTGAGGCGCGTATGGCTAGGTTGGCACCGGCGGAGAAGCCAATCACCCCCACGCGGCCCGGGTCAATCGAATACTTTACCGCGTCGCGCCTCAGGATGCCGATCGCGCGTTGCACGTCGCAGAGCGCGGCGTCGCGCTGGTTGGGGGCGCGGTACATCAGCACAGCGGCGGAAAATCGGAGCGAGTTGAGCCACTCCGCAATCTCGGTACCCTCCTTGTTCCATCCAAGCTGACTGTAACCACCGCCGGGGAGGATCACTACAACAGGCTTCGCCCCTTCTCCTTTCGCGGGGAAGAACGTGAAGAACGGATCGTTGATGTCCGTCACGACGAGATTGCGCTGCCAGAGCTCGTGCTCGAGGTTTTTGATTGGCTTGTCGTTCGCCTTGAGCGGTACCTTCCCTTCCGGCCAGAGCTTCGTGTCCGCAGCGGGGTCGTGCTTCCATAGCTCGGCGATAAGAGCCTGCCGCGCCTCTGCGCTCTCCGTGTCGGCGCAGTAGCGCGCCGGATAGTGGCGCTCTTTCGAAATTTCCTCAAGCGTCTTGGCAAACGTGGCAAGCGCAACAACCGTACATGCGGCAACAAAGAGACTGATCTTATTTCTCATGGACAACTTCCTTTTTGCAATGGTTGGTTCAACACTTCCTGGGTTTTGACTTTTCAGCCAAGATTATACCAAATTACTACCGATTCCGCTTGATCTCCAAGAGATGCTTGGCGTAGGACTTTGCACCGCCCTTTCTGTAGCCGGTCTCGTCGATCTTATTGCCGTCGCCGTCAAGGATGAGCGCGTGGGGGACGCCAGCGATCCCGTATTTCTCCATGAGCTTGGGGTTCTCCTTCTTCGCGCGCGCGCTGAGGAGGCCCCTGTTTTGGGGATGGTCGATGAAAACAAGCACGTAGTCCTTCTCCACGGCCTGGATGAACTCCGGCTTCGCAAACACCTCGCTCTCAAGTCTTATGCACGGTCCGCACCAGTCGCTGCCGCAGAAGCACGCATAGACCAGTTTCCCCTCTGCTTTGGCCTTCGCAAGCGCTTCGTCGAGGTTGTCCGTGAACCCAGCCGGCGTAGACGACATGGGTTTCGCGTTTTTGTCGAACGGCACTACGCCGAGCTTGGGATCGGGCGTGGGCGTGGGCGTGGGCGTAAGGGCCAGCGCGCCCTTGCCGTCGCTGTCGGCCTTGTTTGCAAAGAGGACGTCCACCGTTTCGTCGCAGATGACGAACTCGTTGTTGCGCGGCGCACCCGACACGGCCTCAAGCTCGCCGCTGATCCTGACTGACTTGAGCAGTACGGCCTCCTTGAATGGCTTGTTGCGGCGCGCGCCGCGCACGAACACGCACCTCGTCAACGTCCCCGTGCCGGAGACAAATTGCGGAATTGAGAAGCAGCCTGGTAATCCGTCGCGAAAGTCTTCGCCGTAGTTGGGGGCGAGTTGGATCTTCGACTCGACGTTTGTCGGGAAGCTGTATTCAAGATAGAACAACGCGCTGTTGCCGGGCGTCACGACGATGCGCGTCTGCGGGGGTAGGGCTTTCACTCCCTTGTCGTCATCAGCGTCGTCGGACAAGACGGCAACGCCCGTGAGCTTCACCTTGAAATCCTCGAACTTCGGCGTATCAGCGACCGCCGCTGTTACGACCACCGTCATACAAACAACCAGTAGTTTCTTCATTATACTGCCTCCTTTACCACTCCGTAATGGCCGACATCAGCGGTTGACCATGTCCTCCATGGCGCGTGTGAAGGCCGGGAAGTCGAGTTTCCCGTAGATCGCGGTCTTATAGTCGTACTTGGACGCGATGTCCGCGACCTCCTTCGAGACGTCCACGCCGGCCTCCTTGAGGATGCGGAGCTTCTCCGCCGCGACGACGCCGTTCCTAAGCGCGATGAGGCGCGAGGAAAGTTCTCCGTTCGGATAGATGAAGAACGTGTCGCCCGCGCGCCAGTCCTTCGGCCTGTAGGATGCGTCCACATACGGGTCCTTCGGCCACGAGTTCGCAGCCCATCGCAGGAATCCGTCGAAGCCGGTTATTGCGGGGTACGCGCCGAGCCAGTAGCCCTCGTCGAACGGGCTGTCCATGAACGTGTTCGGCTTCATTGCCGACGCGCACACGTAGAATGTCGTCTTGAAGCCCTGCTTGCGGCGCGGCTCGAGCTCGTCCAGGAACTTTGGATGTTTCCTGAGATGGATGAGCCCCTGGCAGTAGTTGTCGATTGTGATGCCCTTGAATTCAGACGGCGACTTGTTTCCGGCCATCGCGACTTTCATTCCCGGCACCTTCTTCTGTATGAATTCGCAGATGCGCATCACATCCTCGGGCTTGCGCTCGTCCATCGCGATATACGCGTCCTGGAACCAGCCCTTCGCCTTGAGGTGCTTCGCGAAATCGACGAGGAAGCCGCCCCAGTAGTCCTCGAACTCCGGCGTTCCGGGGCGCATCTCGACGCGCTGGGCCTTGCCGTCGGCGTCCGTCCAGCTCATCCTGTAGCCCCACGGGCACATGGAATAGCAGGCGATGTCCGGCCCGAGCCCGCACTTCCTACCGAAGGCGACGTACTCGTCGAATGTACTGTAGTCGAAGGTCCAGCTACCATCGGCGTTCTTAACTCTGCCGATCATCGAGTGGTAGCCGTCATAGCACTGGTGGTTCCAGGGGAGGTCAAGTATCGTGACGGTGAGAGCCTTGCAGCCGCAGTCCGCGAGTGCGCGCCAGACGGGCTCCATCTTCGCGTAATGTTCCTTCGAGAACGGCTCGACGTTGAAGAAGCGCGAGACTGCCCACGGGTGCTGCCAGAGGTCGAGGAAGTACTTCCAGTCCTTGGCCGGCGGAAGGACGCGGTCAACTACGGTGAGTTCGAGCGGGCCGAACTTGCGCACGCCGGGCTTCGCGTCCGCCGCGACGGACACCTTGACCATCGTCGGCGACTGGGCGTCACCCGGTTTCCAGGTCTTGCAGACGTCCGGGACAGACTCCTTGGCGATGAACTTGAGGTAATTGCGCATCTTGTCCTTGCCGTCCTTCTCCTTCACGACATTACCCTTCTTGTCTTTAACGGGCTCGGACGCACGCTCGGTCTTGTCGAAGGCGACGTTCTCGAAGCGAAGCAGCGAGAGCTTTACGCCGTCCAGGTCGCGGCCTGCAAACGGGACAAGCCCGTTCGCGGCGCCTTCCGGCAGCCGCACATAGGCCGTCTCGCCGCGCCACGCCTTGGACTCGAAACCTGGCTGGTCGCAGCGACCGGCACCCGCCAGCACGACGACAGCACAACATGCGAGCAGTTCCTTTTTCATGCAATTGATCTCCATTCATTAGCATCCCATTTGACCACTGGATAGGATGAAAAGTGTTGCAATTGAGAGGTATTTGGGGTAACCCACCCCCTATGCAAAAAGAACAACTTTCAAAAGCAACAGAAGCAGTATACACAATCCTACGTCAGATGGCAACGCTAATTCCGCGCGAATTCGTCAAGGATGCCGCCGTGGCGCACAACGTCAAATGGCAGGTCTGGGCAACCTCATCGCCCATCTGCTGCTGCGGTACGTCCGGTACCTCGCGGAGTGGAGGCTCAGCTACTCGCGTCTATCGGGTGTCATACGGAGGGAAGCCTATGGCTGAAAAAGTGGCTACTCTCACTTCTTGAACTGTAGGTGACAGCAGGAGCGGTGATCATTCCGCGCCACTGCGTCAAAAGCCCTTATTCCCAGCCTCTTCTGGACTTCGCCTTCGGAAGGGATTACGGTTTCCGTCATCACCGGAAGAAGATGAAAACTCCGGCGGACTTGACTTCAAGGACGATGTCGCCGTTCTCGTTCACCGAAACGCCCTTCACCCAATCCGCAGATCCTTCGGCAACCGCAACCGACGCGCCCGTGAACTTGCCGCCGGAGGTGAGCGTGTAAGACGTTTTGGACGGACGGATGCCGTTCGCCGCCGAGACCTTGACTTTAACCGTTCCATTCTCCGGTAGGGTTACGCTTGTCGCGACATTCAGCACGGGCGCGTCCCTATTCGCCGTGAAGTTGAAACCAAGAGCCGCGCCGTTGGCGAGCTGGAGCGAGGCATCGAAGCCCACAGTGCCGGATGTGGCGACTTCAAGCGAAGATCCGGATTCAACCGACAGCGAAGATGCCTTTATGTTCGATCCGGGCATGAGCGCCAAAGTCGTGCCTCCTGCAACGGTGACCGTCTTGTCGCCCCTATTAATATTCCTGCCGGTTGCAAGCGTAAACTTTCCACCTCCGCCAAAAGTGACGCCGTACAGGCATCCGCCGTAGTCCACGTATGAAATGTCGCAGTCCAACGTTATGTCGCTGGGATTCCCCTCGATGTCGCATGCGTTGTACCTCTCATCTTCGAGACAGCCGATGTACTGCCCGTACGCGACTGCCGCAAGCGTGCTTGTCTCCGCAAAGTATATCCTCGGCGAGCACTGCCTCCAGCCGACAATCGGCGAGGACCTCTCGCCCCACGTCACCGTCCCGAATTGGTATGTGCCGCGCACCCACTCGTCGAATCCCGTGCTGAGATCTCCATGCTTTCCAAGCAGGAACTCCACATCGGCCGTAGGCGTGTTGACGAGACGCGCAATTATGTTCGTGCCGCGGATGACGGAGCTCGACACACCTCTGTCGTTGGAGAACATCGACGTTCTCTCGGACGAAGTGTTGGTCAGCGCATTTGTCACGATGAAGTACCCCTTGTTGTAGTAGAGAACCCACTTGACCGCCGCCGAAGGATCCGTGACATTGAGCGTATAGTCGCCGACCACAAGACGTCCGCCCGCTTCGATGCGCACATCGCCAAGTCTAGAAGCAGTTGTTGCGTTGACCGTTGCACCGGCGTCAATGAAGCAGTATGGCGCACCCTGCCAAGTTTCGAGGTTGAATGTTCCCCTGAGATGCCATCCTCCGTTTTCAAGTCCGTTGAGGGCAAGCGTCCGCCCAGTTGCTCCGCCCGCGAAGTCAACTGGGGAGTCAGAGTAGTTTAGCACTACATCCTGGGCAAACGACACGGGCACGTTGATCACATGCGTCGAAGACGAGATATTCGTTATCTCCTGCATGCCCCTGATCGCATTCCCGACGATTGTAACCACACCAGGCCCGTAGCCGAACATTATCGACGCAGGCGCGAAGTCGGCCATGTCGTTGTCTATCGTGGCGGTCTTTGACGGAATGTACACGGCGGCGCCAACAGGCGGCTTCGTACCGCCATACCAGTTGCCTGCCGTATTTGTCTTGCCATCTCCCGCGGCGCCAGTCCAGACATACATTGAACTGGGCTGCGCCGGCACCACTGCACCGGTCCAGTTGCCAAAGCTGAACGTGACATTCGCTGGGAGAGTCTCGCCGAACTGCACGACGGCGTTCTCGCCCGCCACTGCGTCATCGAACACGACATTATCGCCGGGGAAGAGCATTGTCTGCGTCATGCCGTCCGCAAGCACTACCACGAGATCGGCCGAATCGGCCTTGTATATACCGCTCTTGTAGTAGACGTCGCTGCCGGCCTCATGGTCGGGCATGACAGTGAAATCATAGCAGGAACCTGTCGCGTTGTAGCTGAGCGCCGCCGTCCTGCTCAAGACCTCCGCCGGAGGAATGAATGTCACCTTCGCGTCGTCCTGGTCGATGAGGCCCGTGAGCTGGAAGCGATTCGTCACATAGATGCCGGACATATCGAAGCCGGAGCAGTCGAAGCAGATCGCGCCGGACGAGCCGAGCTGCACGGGCGCACCAGCGAGGTACACTGCGCCGTACTCGTTCGTGACGGGCGAATTGATGATCGCCGAGCCGACCACGGTCAACGTGTGTGCGCCGTCCGCCGCAAACGTCACAGGTGCCGTTCCGCCAATGGTGAGCGTCTCAATGGCGACATCTGCATTGACCTCGATTTCCGCCACCGCGTTCACCGTGAGCGTTGCGGACGGGTTGTAATAGACCGCATCGACAGTCGCGCCTATGGGAACGGCGTAAAGATTTGCGTCGCCCTCCTTCGCCCAGGCGCCCGTTTCAGATAACGTGCCGTCAGACGCGACCGTGCGCGTGTAGAGACCGCCCTTCGAGACGTATGGATATTCCGCGAACACAGCAGCCGCCTGCGCTTCGGAAATCGTGTAGTCGAACATCCTAAGCACGTTGACACAGCCAGTCTCCGCATCGTTGAACGGGACGGCTTGGTAAATGTGCGCATTCTTTATATTGCCTCCATGGTCGGAACCGACCTGCTTCCCGCCGTTCGAAAGCGTGAAGCCCTCGCCGCCGTCGAACTGGCCGCGCTTCACACCATCGACCCACACCTCGAACACGGTGCCCTTCTTGTTGATCACGTATGCATGGCGCGCCGTCGCCGCGTTTGGGACGGACGCTCTCACACCGCCCGCCGCATCGACAGTCGAGCCCGTATTCTTCGCGATCAGCACCTCGTCGTCGTTCTCCGTCGTCGTTATAAGCAGTCCCGTGCTGCCGCTGCCCGTCGTACCCATGTGGAAGAACTGTGTGCTGTGCGAAGGCGACATCGTGCCCACAAGGACGATGGTGAAGTTCTCGAGGTCGTGGATCAGATTGCCGGCGCCGTTTACCCACGGATGGTGCTTGATGTAGGCACCAGTTGTCTTGTCCGCGTTTCCGTTGTTATATGTGAGCGGATTCTCGTCCGCATTCCAGCCGATGCTGAGACCTGGCGCAGAGTAGGCGCATGCCGCCGTGTTGGTATAGGTGAAGTCGAACGCCGTAGCCACGCCAGAGATCTGCGGCTCTCCCGTGAGCGTCACCGTACCATCGACGGGCGTCATCTCAATACTCGTGCCGTTCGGACGCACAACGCGCACGTGCACGCCAGAGGCCGCGTCAGTCACCGTCATCGACCCATTGCCGAATTCCTCGCGCGTCTCGGCGAGCGTCACGCAGTAGGTCACGCCTTCTGGAAGCCCCGACATGAGCGTGTAACCGTCAAGCGAGCGGATGGACTGGTCGGCGGGCGAGACGAGGAACTTCTCAAACGTCGCCGGATAGAGGATTGTGCCCGTCGTGGCGGCGGTCACGCCAGTGCCGAGATTCAGCGTCGTTTCCGTCAGCGCCGTTCCCCTAAGGTCTATCGTACCCTGATTGTTGAACGAGCCTACGGTCATAGTCGTAAGGCCGGCATCCACAATTGCAAGCGTCGCGCCAGACATCGTCGCGAGCGTCAACGCCGCGCCTGCACCGTAGCCGTTCAGAGTGCCCGTGCCACTTCCCACGCCGACCACGCCCGTGCCGGAAACAACAGCCGGAGCCGTCGCGCCCGCGCCAAGCATCAGAGTGCCGTCAACGACCATGCCGCCATAGTTCGCAGTCCACGTCTTGCCCGCCGCGACCGTCGCCGTTGCGCCGGAGACGACCGTAATCGTGCCGCGCGCAGGATTGAGCGACGCGCCGTCGCCGAGGATGACGCGCAGAGGACGCGCGGCCAGGTTGATCGTACCGGCGAACTCAGAAGCATCCTTGAACACGTAGCGCTGGGCGATGTCGCGCGTTGAAACGCCGAGCGTGCCGTCGCCTTTCAGTTTCTCAAACACTGTAATGCCGTTGTCTGACCAGCTGTTATCGACGACAAAAGCGTTTGTCGCGCCGTCATCGACGAGTTCAAGCGTTCCGGCGCAAACCTGCGGCGTCGCGCTGGAAGGAACGGTGTTGAAGTAGCCGGTCACGCCCGTAAGACGAAGCGTAGAGTTCGCACTCGCCAAAGTTGACGGGTTGAGACCCGCAATCGCGCAGCTCTTGAGCCACAGGACGCCGCTCCACAAACTGTCGGTGAACATAACGCCCGAAGGCGCCGCGCCGTAGACGAACGTGCCGTTGCCCTTCACCGTTCCGGTGAGCTGGGACGCACTTGCGACAACCGTCTGACCCAATCCCGTCGCAGCAGAAGCCCGCGCAGCGAAAGGCGGGGGCCAGGATACGTCAGCGTGAATCCGGCGGAACCGGCGCAGATGGAGTTTTCCGTCTTGTCGACGAGCATCTTCCAGTTCTTGCCGTCCCCCGACCCCTCCACCTTGAAGCCGTATACGCGTCCGTCGGCCCAGAACGGATAGAGCCGTATGCACGAAAGCGACTTCGCCTCGCCCATGTCGACCGTGAGCGCGGCAATCGCCGTGAACATCGTTGTTTGCACTTTTATCATCATCCCACCAATCAATATCCGTGTGCTGAAATAAAAAAGGCGGCCGGGTTGCCCGGTCGCCTTTGGCGGATACCGCCTACTGGAAGATAATCAGCAGGCCCGAAGGTTTCACGTTGGTAAGAATCAGCTGACCGTTTTTGATCGCGAGTTTCAGCCCGTCGTACGCTTCACCGTCCAATGTGCAGGTGAACCGGTCTTCCAATTCTTCCTCCGAAAGTTTCTCCAGACCCATCGGGGCGCAACCCAGATAATAGGTGGTGGATTGCGCCTTGTTGTCCAAGGTCACGTTGATCTTGGCGTCGGCCAGAGTGTCGGAATACGGATTTTTCCATTCGATGGTGTTCACATTCCGATTAGCCGCCGCCACCTGGATGTCCCACGTACCGGTCAGCCGGTATAGTCCGGAAACGCACCCAGTGCCGGAAATGGTTCCCACGATTTCGCAGGGACCGTCGGCGACGTTGGTGAGGGTGGAAGCCTCGCCTAATTCCACCGTACCGCCGATAAAGCCGTAAGGATCGGCGGTCATGCGGATGTTGCGCTCATCGAAGGGCACTTTCTGGGCATCGGTAGGACGGGTGACGTACAGCGCCGCGCCATAGTTGGACACGCCGCTCCACGATACGCCGCCGCCGTAGTCGCGGAACATAACGTTGAACTTGTGCCAGCCGGCGGAGACTTCGGCCTTGGATGTCTTGGCGGAGTTCCAAGAGGTGTTCTCAAAGACCTTGTTGCTGTCCAGCTGCACGATGATGGAGTCATCGTAAACGCCGTCAAACGTCCATTCGCCGGCATCTTCCTTCTCCACGTACATCCAGCCGCTGAAAGAGTTGGCCCCGTATTTTGCCGGAGCCCAGTTGGTATCATGCAACGCCTGCATGGTGTTGGTGACCATGGAGAAGGAGTACGAACCGTCCGTCCATACGTCGCCGGACCCGGCGATGGCCTTGTATGTCCAGCGCACCGTATTGACGGGACGCATCTCGAACGCGGTGGTGGTGATCGGGTTGTAATCGGCTGCTGAGGTTGACGAGATTTCGCCTTTATGGAAACCGACCGCCATTCCTTTAGCCTTCCAGCCCTTGGGGTCTTGCGATGCACCGGTGTTTTCGGTAGGACCGGCGCCTCCGCCATTGTCTTTGCAGTAGATTTTCAGGGTGTGCCATCCGGCGGAAAGTTCCACCGAACCGCGCCCCATGTTGTTCCACGCCGAGTTGGCGCAAATTTCCGCGCCATCCACATAGACCCAGCCTTTGTCATCGTATGTGCAGGCGAAGGTATAGGTCGCCGCCTCCGGCACGTAAAATTCACCTTCATGCCGGAATCCGGTGTAGGTGGGGGTGCTGGTGAGGGTGATCAACTTTTGGATGTCTTTCACGTAGAGCGACGGGAAGACACTTTCGGACGTGCCAAAGTTGTCTTGCGTGAACTGGTTGTTTTCGGGAGAGCTTGACGCCAAGCAAACCACCGCCGCGCTCAGGTAGTTGGTGCGCGGGCCGATATCGATGGTGGCGCTCGCGCCCTCGGTCAGGGTAATGCCGTCGGCAAACGCGGCCGCGTTTTTGAGCGTGGCGGAGCTTTTGACCGTCCAGTGCCCGGAGACGCCGCCCAGAATGTTGTAATCAGCGTTGAAAGTACCGTTGCCTTCGATAACCACCTTGGAGTTGCCTTGGAGTGCCGAGCGGTAATCGATTTTTTTACCGTTGGTGTCAATCGTCAACTCTCCGTCGCCGTTGGTGTTGCCCCAAGTCTCGAAAGTGGCGTACTGATAGTAGTCGGTAGCCCAATCCGCCACGCTCTTTAGCGTACCGCCGCCCAGCCATACCTGCGGCAAGTAAGGATAACCGCGTTCGGTGGTAATGTCGCCGCCCATTTCAACCGTACCGCCAGTCATACCGAACACCTCATGACCGATTCCGTTGTGGTTCGGGGCCATGTTGTGGTTCTTGTGGTAGCGGGTGGAAACGCCGGGCAGCTTCGCGGTACCGGATTTCACGAGGAGCAATCCGTTACGGCTGTCATAACCGACCCGGGGCGGATTCGCCGCCGAGGCATCAAAGGTGCCGCCGTCAACGATGATGGTGTGGGTGTTGTTGGTGTCGCCGCTCCACCGCCCGAGCTGTACTTCGCCGCCGGAAGCCACCGTTACCGTCGCTCCGGAGGCGATGGTCAGCGTCGCGTCTTGCGGCTGGCTGNNGGCCTGCCGTTATCGCCGATATAGATGTTGGAAAGATTGGCGGTCACGCCGTTTCCAAACTTGGCAAACCCCTTTTGTCCCGGGTGTCCCATGGAGATTGTCCCGGTGATGGTGGAATCCTCAATGGTAACCTCGGTGGTGGCGGTACCGGTACGGGCCGGCATAAACGAACCTCCGTCGGTGGTGATATTGTACCCTTTGTAGATTTCGCTGGTTGAAGGGGTGAAGGCCAGATAACTGCCGGTGACGGTGGGCGATTTCGATCCCGCGCCGCCGGGGATGTTATTGTCGAAGATTCCGTAGCCGCCCTTCACATTGAACGGCGCGGTGACCAGATTCGCGAAGATTTGCGTACCGCCGGTGACTTCCGCCTTACCGGGACCGGAGATCTCGCTGGCGTAGGTGGAGGTGGCCCCGCCGGAGAAGGAGAGTGTCGCATCCCCGACGATATTAATCGGCCCCTCAAACCGTACCGTGCCGCTGCCGCTGCCGATACGGGAGTTGGCGTCTGAGGCGGTGATGGTCGCGGTAATCGGGTTTAGCGAGTGGTTCCAGGGCCGGAAGAATCCGTTGCCGATTTCCAATCCTTCGTACAGGGTTTCCTTGCTGTCCGATTCAATGGACCAAGTGGTGTTGTCGGTGATGAATACCTTGCCCAAATCCACATCGGTGTTGATGGCGCAGAATTCGTTGCCGCCGGCGACCGTGAGGGTAACGTTGGTCGGACCGTACAGTTTTGTGCGCCCTTGGTTGATTCCTTCGGTGGAGGTTCGCAGATCCCAGCGCTTTTGCGCCTTGATGGTCGAATCTGCGGTCAATTCGATCGTGTGGACGCGCGGCTTGGTGTCAGGGGCCGGGCCACTGTTACAGATCGCGCCCTGCCCGTCGAAACCGTGTCCGCTGATGATGAATTTCTTATTATGGGTGTTCATGTAATGGCCTTGTTCGGAGTCGGCCACATACAAATCGAATGTGCCGTTTTCTCCGATCGTGATCGGGGCGCTTAACGCGCCGAGCGCGTTACCGCTGGCCACTACGTTGGTGCCCATCCGAACGATACCGTTTTCGATATTGAGTGGCTGGGCGTCCAGTCCCTTGCCGTCAATGACCAGAGTGGTCCCGCCCTTGATGGTGATAGGGTTGGACCCCAGTAACTTTTCGCCGGTGAGGGTGTAAGTGGCGTTGTCGGCTTGGAAGGTCACATCGCCGGCATAAATGTTTTCCGTCACGTTGATTTCTTTGGCCGTGTCCGTACCGTTGAAGATTGCATTGTCGTAACTGGCGAAAATCGCCGGCGAACCGTTGTTTAGCCAGTTGTCGGTGGTAAGATCCCAATCGCTGGGTGAGATTGTCGCACCCCAAACCAGATCGTTGACCGTTGAACCCGAACTCGTAACGTTCAAGACGAGATCGCCGTCTTCCACGGCAAGCGTTCCGCTCATGTTGCTGCTGGTGACCAGCGAAAACGCCGAAGTGTCAGCCAGATTGGCACCGGAAATCAGTACCGCCTTGGTGCCTTTAAGCGGCGGGGTGTCGGTATTGATCTGGATAGTGGTACCGGGTACGAATGCGGTGTTTTCCGCAACCAGAGTGCCTAACCCGGTCGGGGTGGCCGCGAAGATTATCTTGCCGCCCGCCGCGATGGATAATGCGGGGTAGGTGACGGTTGTGTCCACCGGAATGAACAGCGCACCGCCCTCATTGATGGCCACGGTGGCCCCGACAATACCGTCAAAAGTGTACCCCAAAGTGCCGTCCGACACGGTTATGGTTCCGGTGTAGGTCTCCGGCGCGGGACTTGCGATCAACAGTTTCCCAGCCCCGGTTTTGGCGATTGCGGCGGTACCGCTGGGAGTGCCGCTAATCACGATGTCGGCGGCATTGCCGTCTGGGGTCGCCGCCTTGACGGTGGTGGCCCCGGTGAAGTTCGGTGTGCCGGTGATGGTGAAGCCGCTGGTGTTCATGGCGCCCAGCGTGGTCGGGCCGATCTGGGTGTCGGTACAGACCATGCCGCCGTTTCCGATGTTCACCATCGGGGTTTCGATACCCTTGGAAAGGGTGCTGGCAACCAGTTTGTTGACATTTAAAACGCCGTCGGATCCGCCATTGGAGCTGACGGTGCATCCGGTGGCGGAGAGGGTCATGGTGCCGTTGACGGTAAACGTGCCGTCAACATAAGTGTGGATGCCGTTGCCGCCGGTTTGGGAAAAATCGCCGTTGCACACCAGATTGCCGCCATTTTCAATAATGAGCCGTGAGTTCCAGCCGCGGTTGTTGTCCCACACCATGCTGCCGGCGGTGACGTCGCCGCGCACCACGAGGTAACCGTCGTTGCCGTTCGGCTGGATGTTACCGGTAAAGACATAGCCGCCTTCCAGAATGATTACGTCGCCGCGCTGGCCGCCGGTGTAGTCCACCAGACCGGAGAAGGTGCTGGTTCCGGTACTGGTCATTAGATAGGTGACCTGCACATTGTCATCGGCGTTGCCGGAAGCATCCTTGCTCCATCCGGAATAGGTGTAAACACGCGGGGAAACTATGAGCGGATTGTTTTGAAGCACCAACGCCCCGCTGAATACGTTCTCACCGTTAAGGGTTACGGCAGAACCGTTGCCTTGCGGGGCGAAGGAACCCATAGCGGTTACGCTGGATAAAGATAGCCCGCCGCCTACCGCCGGAGCCAGAGAATAGCTGACGGTTAAAGGAACCGCGATGTTCTGCGCGGCGGAACTTTGGTTGTTAATGGTGCCATTCAAGGTCAAACCGTAACCTGAGAGGGTAAACGCGCCGGCGGTGGATGCGAAAGTCAGGTCATTAACGGACATGTTTTCAGCAGGAATGTTCACCGTTCCTCCGGCACCGTCAAAAGTCACTGACGCGCCATCTTCGGGAGCCTGGTTGTTTGTCCATTTCGACCCGTCCGTAAATGAACCGCTTCCGCCCGCCCAGGTGCTGGTGGACGATTCCGGGATCACGGTGTAGCCGTCGCCGCCGATGACGAGATCGGTGCCGGTAATCGAGGTGTAGACACGTTTCCCTACGGTGTCGTATAATGCGCCGACGGAGCCGTATTTGCAGGGAACGAAATTGCGTTTTAGTTCCCCGTCGTCATAAATCGCCAGCGAGTAAAGCTTCATCTTGGCCTGATTGGTGAAGGTGGTACCGGCGGAGTTGGTGCTTTTGGCGAAAATCATCAACGGCATCGCCCCGTTCATGGTGCGGGTGGTGCTGATGGTTACGTCGTAGGAGGTGACTTCGTCGGTCAGCAGTTGCGCCCGGTTGTTGGCGCTGTCCAAAATAAAGGTGCGCCGGTCGGTGGTTACCGAAATGTCGGTGGAAGTCCAGTTGCCGCTGGAATCCTGCATTGCCCAAGCGTATTTTGTGGATCCGTTAATGTAGAACCCGCAGCAAAGCTGGGCATTATCATCCGCGCCGAACACCCGTTGTTGGGTGGGGTCATTGTTATCGAACGCAAAATCCACCACGATTTTGGTCTTTGGGGTGACAAAGAACCCGCTGTTGATTGCCTGATTGCCGTTGGCCTGCACATACGGGTCTGCCGCAAAAACCATGCCCTGAATCCCAAGTGTCAAGGCAAAAGCCATGCTCAACGTTCTTCCGTTCATTTTCTACTCCTGTTTCAACAAGAACACATCACCAGTGTACACCACACCATTAAAATACGTTTAAAGTTTACAATATGCGGCGGGTAAGGTCAAGAGCCAAATGGGGGGAAATCGCGAATTGCAGATGGGATTTCGGATGATTCCGGCACATTACAAGTGTGACAACACGCCAGCGGCCCCGTGGACGCCCATACGCGGATCATCAGACGACCTCCCAATGCCCGCTCTTATCGGAGCCTTTACGGACAAGGAATCCCTTTTTCTTGAGACCTGTCAGAAGCCGCTCGGCCTGTCTTGTGGAGATTGAATAGGTCTCGGCTATCCGTGCAGCCGTCAATGTCCCGTCGAGCCGCAGCAGTTCCAGGAGATTGCGCTCGCGGGCGGACAGTTTTACACCGACATTTACACCGACATTTACACCGACATTCTTGAGTTCCTCACCCTTGACCTTGATTGCCTGCAGGATGCGCTCAAGCATGAAGTCGATGAACGGTTCCGAATTGCCCAGAAGCGTTGAACGCCGTATGGCGAGGTAGTAACCGCTCTGGTTCTCCCAGACGATGTTTTCGATGGGAGCGGCGTAGAATGCGTTTCTCCACTTTCCAAGAATGGCGGTCTGCCAATAGCGTCCCGTTCTGCCGTTGCCGTTCTGGAAAGGATGGATGAACTCGAACTCGTAATGGAACACGCAGCTCTTCACAAGCGGATGAGCCCCGGATTCGTTCAGCCATTTGAACAGATCCTTCATGAGCTTCGGAACCTGTGCGGCAGGCGGAGCCATGTGGATGACGTTCCCCGCTCCATCTATGACACCAACCTGCCCCGTGCGGAACGCTCCTACGGTTTCGACGAGACCTCCCATCATCAGCTTGTGAACTTTGAGGAGGTCTTTCACCTTGTAGGGGTCGATGCTTTCTATCGCCTCGTATGCCGCCGCTGCGCACAAGACCTCATCAATCTCCCTTTGCGGGGCGACAACCTTCTTCCCTTCGAGAACGGCGGTGACCTGGTCCTCCGTGAGGGTGTTGCCCTCGATGGCGGTTGAGCCGTGAATCGTCTTGATGCGGTTTGTCTTGCGAAGCCGCACACCCTTGACGCCGGAGATCTCGATATCAAACCTCTCCACGGCAGCGGATATCTCGGCGATGAGATTCACCGCCTCTTCGCCCACCTTGTACGGTGGAATGTACTTTTCTTTAGATTTCATAGCACCTTAGATTCCTCCTTCGCCTTTTGCCGCATCATATCACTTCTTCACAATCCACTTGCCGCCTTTGTCCGCACCCTCCCGGACAAGCAGACCGACTTCTTTCATCGCCCGAATGGATCGCCAGACGCTTTTCGCCGAAAAACCCAACCTCTTTGCGACGCTGGAAATATCGGCTTCTGGGGTTTCTGCAAAGGCATAAAGAACTTTCCGTGCATTTTCCCGGAAGTCACTTCGATATGCACCCATCAACACCCCAAAATCACGATTTACATCGTCACTTATCCGGTTTTCATCGACACTTGCCGGATTTGCACGGACACTTCCCGCCTTTACATCGCCACTTGCGCCAGTTTCCACCCCCACTTCTGGTTTTTTCACCCCCAGTTTCTGGATTTCCACCCCCAGTTCCGACTCGTCTGCCTCAAACTCGACCATAACCTTGGTACGGTCGGGTTCGTATGACTCGACAATGGACGGTTCGGCGAACTTCTCCTTCTCCCAGACACCATACAGGCTCGACAGCCCCATACCGGAACGTTCGCCGATGCGCACCAGCGAGAAGATGTTGAATATCTTTCCGTTTCGAGCATCGCTCGTGCCGCCTGCGATGGCGACGGACTTGCTCATGCGCAGCGTTCCTGGATTCGAGACCTCCAACCTCTTGGGGTACTTGTCGATTACGATGCCGCGCCGTCCGTGGTAGTCCGCGTGGATGAGCGCGTTCGCCAAAACCTCGCGGAGCGCCTTATGCACCGGCGTGTCGTCAACCCGCGTCACGTTGTCGGATGCGATCTTGAACGGCACCTTCACCCCCGCCGTGATCGACTGATTGATGCGGAAGAAGAAGTCGAAGACATTTCCGCTCCAGTTGGCGTCGCCCGAACACACGCGATCCGTCCAGCGGACGTCCGGCGAGAGGTGCTCGCGGTAGTCGAGGAAGAAGTACGGCAGGACATTCGTTATCTCGTTGAAGTCGCCGAAGCAGACAAGCCCCGCCATCGTGGGATGCACGACGCCGTCGCGACCGCGCACCGCCGCGCCGATCTTCATCAAGAATCCTTCGTCGGAAAGTCCGCTCCACACATGGCCGGGGCGAAGCTGGCTGAAATACATCCGATACCGCCGGATAGTGTCCGCGTCGAGGTCGGCAACCGTCATTTCGTCGATGACGCAATTGTCAGCCGTCTCGGCGCACTTGTCGCGAATCATGCCCTCGACCGTCTCACGCGAACAATGGTAGTCGCCCTCGCCGTTTCTGCGGTATGATCCCTTGAACACGTCCGCGCCGACATAGACCGGGCGGCCGGTACGCTCCGCGCGCGGAACTTCGACAACAACGAGCTTTTTGCCGTCAACCTCGACGGGATAGACAGATTCGTTGAACAGGACATTCGCGCTGATCTTCTCGATAGTGCGCTCCTCGAAGCGGAGAGAGACAGCATCAAGGTCTATCGAAAGTCCGCTTGCATCAAAGCGGAACACATCCTCAAACGAGAACAACGATACATCGGCATTAGCCGGACTAAGCCCACCGGCAGCAATGACCATGCAGCCCGGATATGTTGCAAAAGCGGATTTCGGAACCTTCGCAAGATGCCGGACAAAGAACACGCGGCGCTTGTGCTTCGCAGGCGCAAACGTGGACATCCCGAAGTCCCAGGCTCCTGCAACGCCTGCAATAGGCTGTGGGACGCTGCATCCAAACGCAGCCGAGACAAGGTGAAACAATGCCGAGAGATTTATGCCATAGACAGAGACATCCGACAAGGCAAGCTCGTCTGGCTCTTCCGGCTCATTCGCACACTTCTCCCAGCGACAGATATTCGCGAAAAAGAATACATTAATTGCTATTGGACAAATATCAGCACGGTTCCTCCCAGACCGATTCTTGCCGCAACGGCGCGGGAAGGAATGAAGCTATACCGCAAACTTTATTTCCCTGTAAGAATTTGATGGGCTTTGCCTAATGAAATCAAGATTGCCTCTTTTCGGACGGCATCCGAAAAGCAAATAGGGTTTTCGCAAGGAATAGGGGATGCCTGCGGAGAGAGAAGAGGGAAGAGGAATCCTATAACACTGGGGCGGCGGAGGGGCTGTATAGCGAAAAAGCCCCGAAATACGTGGCTTTATCAGAGGGCGGAAATCAAGGCCGTTTTGGACGGCTCAAGAGTCCCTAAAATATTGGTGGAGGCGGGGAGAATTGAACTCCCGTCCGAAATAGCCTAGCCCCAGTTTCTACGCGTGTGTCCTGCGTTCAAATCTCGGAAAGAGGAATGCCCACAGGCGGGCTCACCCCAATCCCAACCGCCGGTTGTACAGGTTGCAGCGTCCAGCGGTCAAACCCTGCAACGGGGCCTGCTAGTCGTCGCGTCCCCGCTCAGCAGACATCGGCGGTTCGGCGTCGGGCCATTAACTAGGCCGCGAGAGCGAAGTTATCGTTCGCATTTAGGTTTTTGATTGCCGTTTAACGAGTAGAACAATCATCCTCGACGCGCCACTGGATTTCAGCGTACCCCGTCGAAACCAGTCGCCCCCAAAAAAAATTGCGGGTATTCTTGCATTTTCCGCGTCGAATGGCAAGCGAAAAAATAATTATGTCGCGGATCGGGGCGTATCTCAGGGGACGGTTGCGCTTGCTTTTGCTCCGGTTTTTTGGTACGCTTTTCTTTTATAGCAAGTGAGTGTTTTTGTTTGTTGAGATGAAAACCGCCGATTTCAATTACGAGTTGCCGCAGGAATTGATCGCCCAGGAACCGCCGGAAGTGCGCGGCACTTCCCGCATGATGGTGTTGCATCGTGATGATGGCCGCATCGAGCACCGCCATATCGCCGATATCGTCGATTATCTCGACGATCGCGATTTGATGGTGGTTAACGACACCAAGGTGTTCCCCGCCCGCTTACAGGGACGATGGGAGGATACCGGCGGCGCGGTGGAGTTGTTGCTGGTGGAGCCGTTGCCGGTTCCGGACGGGTGCGCTCAACGGGCGAATGAGGTTACCGCGTGGTCGTGCATCAGCGGTTCGGGGCGGCCGGTCCGCTCCGGCTTGACCGCCGTCTTCGCCGCCGGGCATTTGCGTGTGGAGATTCTTGAGCGTACCGGTCCGGGCGAATGCCGCGCCCTGTTTCTGGCGGATTCCCCGCTGATGGGGTTGTTGGATCGTTACGGGCTGACCCCGGTGCCTCCGTATATCCACCGCGACGGCGACCCGCGGTTGGCGCGCTTGGACCGGGAACGTTACCAGACGGTTTACGCTCAAAAAGTCGGTGCGGTTGCCGCGCCTACCGCCGGGTTGCATTTTACGGAAGAGATTTTCGGTTCGCTGGCCCGGAAGGGGATTCAGCGCGTGGCGGTAACCTTGCACGTGGGACCGGGAACCTTCAAGCCGGTCAAGTGCGACACCGTGGAAGACCACCGCATGGATGCCGAACGTTACACCGTTACGGAGTCCGCCGCAAAGGCGGTGGCCGATTGCAAAGCCAGAGGCGGTCGGGTGCTGGCGGTCGGCAGCACCAGCGTCAGGACGCTGGAGACGGTGGCTGCCGCCAACGGCGGCCGGGTGGTGGCGGCGCATGGCAGCAGTTCGATTTTTATCTATCCGCCATACCGTTTTCAGGCGGTGGACATTATGCTTACGAATTTCCATTTGCCGCAGTCAACGCTACTGATGATGGTTTCCGCGCTGGCGGGACGCGAACGGATATTGGCGGCTTACCGGGAGGCGATCCGGGAACGTTACCGGTTTTTCAGTTATGGCGACTGCATGCTGATTTTGTAAGGATGAAGGGAGGAACGCGAAAATGTTGCGGAAAACATTGGTTGCCTTGGCGCTGGGGTTGGGGTTGGCGATAATCATTGTGGCGTTTGCGGTTAAGGATCGCCGTCCGGTGCTGGTGTGCCTTGGCGACAGCCTGACCTCGTGCGGCGGACCGAACGGGCATTATTCCGATTACCTGCAGCGGGAGTTGCCGGATATCCGGGTGATCAACTCAGGAATCGGGGGGGACACGTTGGAAGGCGCATGGGCGCGTTTTGAGCGCGATGTGCTGCGTTACAAACCCCGTGCGGTGCTGATCGCGCTGGGGGCGAATGATTTTTGGCAAAACAGCCGCGAAGTTTCCGAAATGCGCCAGGATCTGGAAAACATGATTATCGAGCTGCAGGCCCGCAACTGCCGCATCGTGGTGGCGGACTGTTTCGGCGACCGGGATTTGTGGAATGAGGTCAGCACCGAGTTTTCGCCCCGGCGCAATAAACTCGCCGCCGACATCGGCGCGATGCAGACCGAGCTTTGCCGCAAATACGGGTGCGTTTATGTGCCGAATCTGCAGCTGGACATTAAGCCGAACCGGTTGCCGCCGTATTGGGACGAAACCGACCATCCGAGCCCCAAAGGCAACGAACAGGTGGCGATGCGTTTGCTGCCCGCAATTCGCAAGGCTTGGGAACAGTGATTTGAACTGTAGAACTTGAGGTGGTTATGACAAAAAGCGTGATAGCGTTGGTTTTTGCCGCCGGGCTGGCGGCGTTTGGCGAAGAGAAGAAGACTTCGGGGAACCCGATTTTCGAGGGTTGGTACGCCGATCCGGAAGTGGCGGTGTTCGGTGACACCTACTGGGTGTTTCCCACCTATTCCGCGCCATTTGAAAAACAACTGTTTTTGGACTGTTTCTCTTCCAAAGACTTGGTTAATTGGACCAAACACCCGCGCATTATCGACAATAAGGAAATCAAATGGCTGCACCGGGCGCTTTGGGCTCCGGCGGCGATTGAGAAGGACGGCAAATACTATTTGTTTTTCGCCTGCAATGACGCGCTTCCCAAGGGCCATCCCCGGGTTAAGGAATGGATGAAGGAAGAGTATTATTACGGGGGAATCGGCGTGGCGGTGGCAGACCGCCCCGAAGGCCCTTACAAAGATTTGCTGGGTAAGGCGCTGTGGTACGATTTCACCAACGGCGCCCAGCCGATCGACCAATTCGTGTTCAAATACAAGGGCGATTACCTGATGGTTTACGGTGGTTGGCAGCATTGCAATTTGGTGCGGCTGGCGCCGGATTTCAAGAGCGTCATTCCGTTTGAAGACGGTACCATGGTCAAGGAAATCACCCCAAAAGGGTACGTGGAAGGGCCGATCATGTTTGAGCGCAACGGCAAATGGTATTTCATGTGGAGCCAGGGCGGTTGGACCAACAGCAGTTACCATGTCGCATACGCGATCGCGGATACCCCGTTCGGACCGTTCAAGTCTCTGGGCGTGGTGTTGTCGCAGGATCCCGCGATTGCCACCGGGGCCGGGCACCATTCGGTTTTCCGGTACCCCGGCACTGACGATTGGTACATCGTCTATCATCGCCGCCCGATCCCCAACCAAAGCCCCCACCACCGCGTGACCTGTATCGACCGGATGTACTTCAACCCGGACGGCACAATAAAACCCGTGGTCATGACCAAAGAGGGTGTGGCAGCCCGTCCGCTTCCGGCCAAGCGTTAAAATGCGCGTGTAGTATGCGGAACTAAACGCAAGCCGCCCTTGCGTTTAGTCAGTGCGTGTTATTAATATTGGCTTTAAATCCGTATTTTTTCTACGATTATTCTTGCGGGCGGTGTTGTCCGCATGATACAATGCCAAGCGTTTTTTGGGTGTAAAGGAGTCAATATGTTAAAAAGTTTCGAAGTCGAGAACTTTAGAGGTTTTCAAAGTCGTTTGAAGCTTGACATGAAAGCCGGACGATATGACTTCAATCCTGAAGTGGAATCGCACGGTCTTGTCAAGAATGCGATTGTCTATGGCCCGAATGGTATCGGTAAGAGCGCGCTAGGTCTTGCCCTGTTTGACATTATCCTGCACCTGACGGATAAGCGACCGTTTGAGCCACGCCAGCTTTTGCCCTATCGTAACCTTAATCGCTCGTCCGATGATGTCTGCTTCAAGTATGTTTTCGTCATCGACGGCGATGAGATCGCCTATGAATATCGCAAGAGTGACCCGATTAGCCTGCTATGGGAACGCTTGGAAGTAAATGGCGAAAGACTGCTTGAGTGCGACTACGCCAAACCGCAGACGCCGTTTGTCAAGCGGGGCTTGGTTGACAATTTGAATACGCGGCTGACGGACGGCAAGCTTTCTTTTATCAAGTACATCTACCGGAACACGCCAACGAATACGGTGCCGGCCGTTACGAAACTTGTCAGTTTTTGCGAGAATATGCTGTGGTACAGGTGCCTTTCGGACGGTAACGAATTCGCCGGCCATGAGGCGATGCCGTCTCTTCTGGTTGATATGTTGCGCCGCAACGGCAGGTTGCAGGACTTCACGGAATTCCTCGGTCAATTCGGCCTTAACTACAAGCTTGGGTTTGAGCAGGTGAATAACCAAAATGTCCTGTATGCCTATTTCAAGGATGGCCAGAAAGCGCTGTTTGATACGGTGGCTTCTACTGGCACCAAAGCTCTGTATCTCTTCTATTGTTGGGGCGTGTCCGCGTTCAGCAATACGTCATTGCTGTTTATTGATGAGTTCGACGCTTTTCTCCATTATGAGGCATCGGGGGCGCTTGTCAAAACGTTGAACCGGCAAACGCATTTCCAAACGATTCTCACCACCCACAACACGTCGCTTCTCTCCAATGAGCTGTCGCGGCCCGATTGCAGTTTTGTCATGTCGCGCCAAAAGGACATGGCGGGTGAAGCAATCAAGATTGCCAATCTTGCCAACCTTACCGAGCGCGAGATCCGCAAAGTGCATAATCTAGAAAAGATGTACCGCGCCGGAGCGTTTGCGTGACATGGACGGAACATCCAGAATCCTGTTTGTTGTTGAGGGGGAAAAGACCGAACGCCAACTGGTAAACCGTCTTTCGGAAGCCATTGTCCCCGTGACCGAGTTGGGAGAATATAAAAAACGGGTTGCCAAGCGCAGGTTGGTTCGCTTTCATATCAAGGATTATTCTCGCAAGAACTTTTGTGACTTGATGCGGATGAATATCTTCAAATTGAATAAGATTTTGAGTGGGCGATTTGAGGCATACCCATACAAGGATTTCCTTTCAAACAACGATCAAATGAAGATCGCCGAAGAAGAGTCGAGATTGGTTGAACAGAATTCGATGGTGTCGGTGCTGAACCCGTTACTGTTTTTCCCGGTAGAGTATTTTGGTAATGTAAACGGCTTTTACGACAATGTGCTTGATACAGTGAACCTCCACTAAAAAGGAGTTGATATGGAGATGTTTGCGGTGAAATACCTGCGTTTGTTGGCGTTGGCGGTTGTTGTCGCATTTGCGGGGTGTGTGTCCGTATCCGGGAATGGATCATCCACCTTATCGCTTTGGAACGATGACGCACCGGCTAAAGCCGCGCTTTTGGAATATGTCGATTCCGTCACTAAAAAGGGGTCGGCAAATTACATTCCGCCTGAAAACCGTATTGCGGTTTTTGATTTCGACGGGACGCTTTTTTGCGAGACCGATCCGACTTATTTCGACTGGTCGCTGTTTGAGTACCGGGTGTTGGACGACCCTGCCTACCGTGCCACGGAGGAACAGCTTGCCGCCGCCCGCGCCTCGCGGGAAAAAGGCGTTATGCCCGAACTCACCCCGGAACGCGAACGCATGGTTGCGGATGCCTACCGCGGTCTGACCTTGGACGGTTTCGCGGCTTATGTGCGCGATTTCATGAATCAGCCGCAACCGGGGTTTTCTGGCATGAAACGCGGAGAGGCGTTCTATCGGCCGATGGTGGAGGTCGTTCGGTTGCTGTTGGAAAACGGTTTTAAGGTGTATGTTTGCAGCGGTACCGACCGATTGACGATGCGCCCGGTAGTTGAGGACGGGTTGTCTTTGCCCCCGCAATGGATTATCGGTTCGGATAGCACCATAGTTGCACGCGAACAGGGAGACCGCGACGGATTGGGGTACATTTACCAGAAGAAGGACGAGTTGACCTTGGGCGGAAAGAGTCTGGTAAAAAACCTGCAGATGAACAAAGTGTCGGTCATCGCGCAGGAGATCGGCATACAGCCGGTGCTTGCGTTTGGCAACAGTTCCAGCGATGCCAGCATGATCAACTACGCTATCGCGAACCGGCGCTACCGTGGGTTGGGGTTCATGTTGCTGTGCGATGATATGGAACGCGAATACGGCAACCAGGCAAAGGCGGACAAGATGCGTTCCGCCTGCGAGTCGAACGGCTGGATCCCGGTTTCCATGAAGAACGACTGGAAGACCATATACGGCGATGACGTGGTAAGGAAATCAAGGCCGTAGCGGGCGGGGTAGGGTTGGCAATCGGTCAAGGGTAGCCATGCTGGCGTACCTATCAAATCCGTAGTCGATGGCGGACGCGTTGTGGGCATCGGAACTTAACAGCAGCGGGACGTTACGCGATTGCAGCAACTCCAGAAAATATGGGCTTGGATAAGCTTCGGTCAACCAGCCGCGCGCAATCGCGCCGGTGTTGATTTCCACAATTTTCCCGCTCGCGGTGATACATTCGGCGGTATTTTGCAATTCTTCCCGGTACCAAGCTGCGGATTCGTCGAAGTAGGGATGGCGCTGGTTGAATTTGCGGATCAGATCGGGATGCCCCACAATGTCAAAGTCGTAACGGGAGACCATCTCCCGTTCGGCGGCAAAATAGGCCCGGATGAATTTCCCGACATCGCCGCCGAAATGTTCGCGGATACCGTCGGCCAGTAACTGCGGGTTGTGGTCAACCGGGACTTTGCCCACATAGTGGATGGATCCGATCAAGTAGTCCAACCCAAACGAAGCGTAATATGGCCGATCCGGTACGGTTACCCCGGCCAAATAGTCGGCTTCAATCCCGCACCAGATTTTTATGCGGTCCGCATAAGCGTCGGCAAGCCGCCGAATCTCGCCCACGTATGCGCGGGCGGTCGGCTCGTCCATCGTGCCGGGTTCGGAGAACGGCAGCATGGAGTGAGATGAAAAACCAAGTTCGGTAAAACCGCGTTCCAACGCCGCGTTAACCATTTCTTCCGCCGCACTCTTGCCGTCGCAAAACGTGCAGTGGGTGTGGTAGTTGGTGGAGATTTGCATGGCGGGATGTATCGGGATTATCCGTGCTTAAGCGGGCGGAATCGGACGCGGGTCGGCTTGTCCGCCGCATCGCCGAGCAATTTCCGCCGATGTTCGTGGTATTCCTCAAAGTTCCCCTCGAAGAACGTCACCTTGCTGTCGCCCTCGAAAGCAAGGATATGGGTTGCCACGCGGTCGAGGAACCAGCGGTCGTGGCTGACCACCATCACGCAACCGCCGAACTCCTGCAAACCCTCTTCAAGCGAGCGCAGAGTGGCCACGTCAAGGTCGTTGGTCGGTTCGTCGAGCAACAGCAGGTTGCCGCCGCTGCGGAGCAGTTTGGCCAGATGTACCCGGTTGCGTTCTCCGCCGGAAAGCACGCCCACCGGTTTTTGCTGTTCGGCTCCCTTGAAATTGAACCGGCTGCAATAAGCGCGCCCGTTCATCATGCTGGTGCCGGCCAGCGAGACGAACTCAGAACCGCCGGTGATTTCTTCGTACACCGTATGTGAATCGTCCAATTCGTCACGGAGCTGGTTGACGTACGACAGCACCACGGTGGGGCCGATGGATAGTGTGCCGGAGAGGGGTTTTTCTTCGCCGGTGATGAGTTTGAAGAGGGTGGACTTTCCGGCGCCGTTGCCGCCGATCACGCCAACTATGCCGCCGCGCGGCAGGTCGAAATTCAGATCCTCAAACAGCAGCTTGTCCCCATAACCCATGGAAACGTGTTCCGCGCGCACCACCAGGTTTCCAAGACGCGGCCCGGCCGGAATGTGGATCCGCAGATCGTCCTCGCGGGTGCTGACCTGCTGTGCCGCCAGTTCCTCGTATCGGCGGACGCGGGCCTGGTTTTTGGCGTGGCGCCCCGAAGGGTTGGTGTGTACCCATTGCAATTCGTTCTCAATCAGCTTCCGGCGAGATTCGGCCTGTTTTGCTTCGCGGGCCATCATTTCCTGCTTTTGAATCAGCCATTGCTCGTAATTGCCCTTGTAGGGATAGGTGCGGCCGTGGTCGAGTTCGAGAATCCACTCGGTGACGTTGCTGAGGAAATAACGGTCGTGGGTGACCACAATCAATGTGCCTTTGAAACCCTTCAGATAGGTTTCGAGCCAAGCCACGGATTCGGCGTCGAGATGGTTGGTCGGCTCGTCCAGCAACAGGACGTCTGGGTTTGATATCAGCAACCGGCACAGAGCGACGCGGCGTCGCTCGCCGCCGGAGAGCGGGGCGACCGGTGCGTCAGGCGGCGGCAACCGTAATGCGTCCATCGCCATCTCGATCTGGTGGTCGAGATTCCACAAGTCGTTTGCGTCGATGGTGTCTTGCAAGGTCCCCAATTCGTCGTTAAGTTTGTCAGACTCCTCGTCGGAAAGATCCGTACCCAGCAATTCGCAGATTTCATCGTAACGGTTCAACATCGCCTTGGAGTTGGCCACGCCTTCCTCCACGCATTGCAGCACCGTCTTGGAATTGTCCAACTGGGGTTCCTGGGGGAGATAGCCCACTTTGGTTCCCTTGGCGACCTGGCATTCGCCCATGAATTCCTTGTCGATGCCGGCGAGAATCTTCAACACCGAGGATTTGCCCGCCCCGTTGGCCCCGATCACGCCGATATGCGCGCCATGGAAGAAGGAGAGGTTGACATCCTCAAGAATGGTCTTTTTGTCGTGTTGCTTAGTGACGTTGATCAGACTGAATGCGTATTCGCCGGCCATACAAGACTCCTAAAAGGGGTGGGGAAAATCCCCACCCCCGCGATAAAATTAAAGACGCTGGGAAGTATTACGCCTTTTTGTTGGCGTTGGCAAAGATGCCGAGCAACAGCAGGTAAAGAACGCAGCCCAGCAGTACCACAACAATGCCGGTCGCCTGGAATTTTCCCTGCGCCCACCCCAGAACAGGGGTGATGATGGCACCGCCGACAATGGCCATTACCATCAACGCGGTGATTTCATTGGCCTTTTCAGGCACCTTGTCAATAGCCAGACCCATGCACATTCCAAACGAGTTCGCGGTCATCAGTGCCGCGACGAAAACGCACACGAAAAAGGCGATGGGGGTCGGGGCTTTCAGAATCGCCGCAGTAGCGATGATGCCGATGCCCATGCACCAGGGGAAACATTTCGCCGCGGAGATTTTCGCGAAGATTGCCGCACCAGCCAGCGCGGCGATGGTTTTCGCTACGAAATAGACCGTCGGCCCCATGCCGGCCATGTCCTTGTCCACCTTGTATACGTTCTTCAGGTATTCCGGAATCGCCACGCCGAAACCGACGTCCGCGCCAACGGAGAAAAGAATACCTACTGTCATCGCAAGGATGTAGGGGTTGCCCAGCATCTTGAAACAGCTGCCAAAGCTGGTAGTCGGCCCAGTGGCGGATTCGCGGGGAATATCGGTGACCAAAAGCCAAATCGCGACCAAGATGGTGATTGCCCCGTAAAGCGGGAACAACAGTTTCCAGTTGTGAAGCGCGGTGGCGGTGAGGTAGACGAATACCGGGGTTAGCGCGGCGCAGATCGCCTTTACGAACTGGCCCAGGGAGATGCGGCTGGTGAGCTGGTCGGAAGGTACCACGTTCGACATTAGTGCCGGCAATGCGGCTTGAAGAATGGTGTTGCCGATACCGACCAGGGAGAATGCGACGAAATAGACCCAAACCCGTTCCGCGGAAGCGGCCAACGGCAAAAACATGGCGACGATAGTGACCAAAAGTGAAATCAGCACGGTTTTCTTACGTCCGATTTTTCCGCATAGCACTCCGGTCGGGATTGATATCAGGAAGAACCAGATGAATATCATCGAGGGGAGGAATCCCGCTACGGTGTCAGAGAGGTTGCACTCCGGCTTGACTTGGTTCATCACAGTCCCGATGATGTCGGCGAACCCCATCACGAAGAAGCCGAAAAGCATCGGCAACATTGCCCCCCATGGGGAGCTTTTTTTCTCAATAGTGTCACTCATGTTTTTACTCCTTGTTTTGTGAGCGGGCCTACCCGCTTAAGTCGAAACGGAGACTTACGTCCCCTTGCTTATGGCGTCAATCGCCTTGTCGTCGCCGAACACCACCAACTGGTCGTCCGGACGCAGCACTTCCTGCGGCGAGGCGAGAACCATGGTGCGCGGTGCGGTGGGGTCTTCGTCCGAAAGCCGCCGGATGCAGAGGACGGTCAGCCCGTACTCGTTGCGCACTTTGGCCTCCGCCAAACTCTTGTTGGCGATTTGCTCCGGAACGTCGGTCACCGCGATACGGCACCCTTCCTCGATGGTGAAGACATCAATCTGCCCGCGGGTCATTAAACTGCGGCCCAGCCGTTCGGCCTGCTCGCGGTTTGGATAGACCACCAGTTCCGCACCCACCTTTTTTAGGATGCGCCCGTGCATATCGGAATCGGCTTTGGCGTAAACCTTTTTCTTCAGTTCGATGCAGTTCATGGTGGCCATCACGCTGGCGCCGATGTCGCCGATTGCCACGGTAATGGCATCACATTCGCCGAAGCCAGCTTCTTGCAGGGATCGAAGATCGGTGGCATCGCCCTCAACCGACTGGATGCCCGGCGCGCACAGATCGCGCACCAGTTCGCGGTCGGTATCGATAATCAACACTTCCGCGCCGTTCTTGGCCAGATACTCCGCCAATGAAGTCCCAAAACTTCCCGCCCCGACAATGCCGATTCTTTTCATGCTCGCGGACTGGATGGTTAAACTTTTTCCAACGCCTGTTCAAGGTCGGCGATGATGTCGCGGGGATCTTCAATGCCCAGCGAGAAGCGGATCAGATCCGGCGGGATGCCGGCGTCGCGCAGCTGTTCGTCGGTGAGCTGGCGGTGGGTGTGGCTGGCCGGATGAAGCACGCAACTGCGGGCATCGGCCACGTGGGTCACGATTGACACCAGCCGCAGCGCGTCCATGAACTTGATGGACTGTTCGCGCCCGCCCTTGATGCCGAAGGTCAAAACGCCGCAGGGGATGCCGCCCGAAAATTGCTTTTGCACCAACGGGTATTCCGGGTCGTCCTCCAGACCGGCGAAATGCACCCATGCCACTTTCGGGTGCTGGCGCAGGAATTTCGCCGCCGCCAGAGCGTTGGAGCAGTGCCGCGGCATCCGGAGGTGGAGCGATTCCAACCCGAGGTTCAACAGGAAGGCGTTTTGCGGGGATTGGATGGATCCCAAATCGCGCATAAGTTGGGCGGTTGCCTTGGTGATGTATGCGCCTTTGCCGAAAGCTTTGGTGTAGGCCAACCCATGATAAGAAGGGTCGGGCTGGGTAAGACCGGGGAAACGGTCCGGATGCTTTTCCCAATCGAAATTGCCGCTGTCCACGATCACGCCACCCACTCCGCAACCATGGCCGTCCATGTATTTGGTGGTGGAGTGAACCACAATGTCCGCGCCAAACTGGAACGGCCGGCACAGCACCGGGGTGGCAAAGGTGTTGTCAACGATCAGCGGCACCCCGTGGGAGTGGGCGAGGTTGGCCATCTTTTCGATGTCGAGGATAAAGCCGGCGGGGTTGGCCACGGTTTCGCCGAAGACGCATTTGGTGTTGGGGCGGAAAGCCTTGGCGATTTCTTCCGCCGGGGCGGTCTGATCGACGAAGGTGCACTCGATGCCGAGTTTCTTCATCGTGATCGCGAAGAGATTGAATGTCCCGCCGTAGATCGATGAGCAGGAGATGAAGTGGTCGCCAGCTTCACAAACGTTGAAGACCGAGAAGAAAGACGCTGCCTGCCCGGAAGAGGTGAGCATCGCCGCCACGCCGCCTTCTAGCTGGGCGATTTTTTTAGCCACTTCATCGTTGGTCGGATTCTGCAACCGGGTGTAGAAATACCCCGTCGCCTTGAGGTCGAACAAATCTGCCATCTGCTGGCTGGTGGCGTATTTAAAGGTGGTGCTTTGGTAAACCGGCAGTTGGCGAGGCCCGCCGTTTTCAGGTTGCCAGCCTCCCTGTACGCAAATCGTGTCAATGTGGTTGTCCATGCTTCTTGACTCCTAAATCCCATCAACGGGCATTTCCCGCTTTGAATAATTAATAATATACCAAAGAAACGGGAGAAATCCAATAGCAAAATTCATCCAGAATGCGGTTTCCGGTTGATTTTGCCTTAAGGCAATGGCATAATAATATTGTTTTTCAATCATTAACTGGAGGTTTTTTTGATGAATAAGTTCTTGTTTGTGTTGGGTTTTCTTGCGGCTACGGGTCTGTACGCTGTGCAAACGCCGGTCTTTATCGCGCACCGGGGCGAGTCCAAAGACGCGCCGGAGAATACGAAACCGGCCTTTCAGATGGCGGTGGACCGCGGGTTCGGTTTTGAGTGCGATGTGTATCTTTCAAGCGACAAACGGGTGTTCAGTTTCCACGACTCCAACCTGAAGCGCACCACCGGTGTGGATATGCCGTGCAGTAAGGCATCGTGGACGGATCTGGTTTCCAAGATTGATGCCGGCGCTTGGAAGGGCGACCAGTGGAAGGGCGTTCGTCCCGCGCTGTTGGAGGAGATTTTGGAATTGGCCCGCGACGGCAGGTACATCTACGTCGAGATCAAATCCGGCCCGGAAATCGTGCCCTATGTGAAGGAGATTTTCGCGAAGCAGAAGAACGCAACGCCGAAGAATGCGCTGTTCATCTGCTTCAGCAAGGAGGTCTGCTCTGAATTGCGCAAACAGATGCCGGAGTACAAGGTGTACTGGTTGGTGGGATCATACAAGGGCCGCGGCGATAAGCGCACACCGGTAACCGCCGAAGAAATCCTTGCGGCTTTGAAGGAAACCAAAGCCCATGGCGTGGATATGCACTTCGATCCGAAGGTGGTTACCGCGGAAATGATCAAGAAGGTGCGTGACGCCGGGTACGAATTCCACGTTTGGACGGTGGATAAGGTTGAGTTGTCGCTGTTGGCTACCTCTCGCGGCGCCCAGTCGGTTACAACCAACTGCGCCAAGGAGCAGGCGGACGCAATCAAGGCGATGAACAAGTAGGACTCATACGGTTCAACACTTCGGGAGACGGGGCATGAAAATCAAGTTGGCTGCCGCGCTGGCGGTGTTGTGTTTGTCCGAACCGCTGGTGGCGGCGCCGGCTCACTGGGATAGCGACTCGGTAAAATCCAACGCCTGTCTGGTCGCGGATTGGATGCTGAACCATCCAATTAAACGCAGCCAGCTTGATTGGACATACGGCGCGTTTTATCAGGGGCTGACCGCCTTGGCGTTGTCCGACCCTTCTCTCCCGTACCTGGGCCTGCTCCGCAAATTCGGCTGGGAGCAAAAGTGGGCGCTTAATCCGCGCATTTTCCATGCGGACGACCACTGTATCGGCCAAACCTGGCTGGAGCTGGCGATTCTGGACGGCAATCCGAATTGCGCCGCCTTTGTCCGCCGGCAGTATGACGCGGTGATGGCGAATCTCGATCTTAAGCGGGACGCTCCGATTACGCCGCAGAACAAGGACCGCCGCTGGAACTGGTGCGATGCGCTTTTTATGTCGCCAACCGTGCTGACGCGGTTGGGCGGGTTCACCGGAAATCCCGAATACTGGGATTTCATGGATCGCGAATACCGCGCCACGGTATCGTTGCTCTATTCCCGCGAGGAACATCTTTTCTATCGCGATTCGCGGTATTTTGACCGCCGGACCAAAAATGGCAAGGGTGTGTTTTGGGCCCGCGGCAACGGGTGGGTGTTCGCTTCGCTGGCGATTATTCTCCGCGATTTGCCGCCCGCGTGGCCGTACCGTAAAATGTACGAGCAGTTGTTTACGGAAATGGCGGCGGCGGTTAAGTCCGCCCAGTGCCAGGATGGTTCTTGGCATCCGAGTCTGCTGGACGCGGCGGACCCAGATCTGCCGGAAATGAGCAGTACCGCTTTTTTCACTTACGGGATGCTGTGGGGGCTGAATAACGGGTATCTGGATCGCAAAACCTACCTCGGTTGCGCGCGTTTGGGATGGCAGGCGCTCTGCCACAACATCAACGACGAGGGGCGTTTGGGGTGGGTGCAGCAGATCGGTGACCGGCCGGTTGATTCCTATAATGCCGATTCGTTCGAGACTTACGCCGCCGGCGCATTTTTGGATGCCGCGGTTGAGGCCGGAAAGATGTTGGTGGCGGAGCGTCACCCCAAGTGCGTCAAAGTTACGGTGGAGAATCCGGCGATACTCTACCGTCCCGACGGCACGGTTGAGTTGCCGTGGCCGCAGTCCGGTTTGGAGGAACGCGATCTGCGGGTTTATGACTTGCGCAACGGAGCGGTGGTGCCGCACCAGTTCTTTGATTCAAATAACGACGGAAAACCGGACCAGTTGCTGTTCGCCGTTCCTTTTGCCGGCGGCCAGTGCCGCACGTTTTGGCTGTTTAATGATGCCAAGATGGCGGCCGCCTCTAACGATGCGGTGTGCTTTGGCCGTTTCGCCCCGGACCGTCTGGACGATTTCCTGTGGGAAAACGACAAAGCTGCCTACCGGGTTTACGGACCGGCGGTTTCCCAGCCGCCGCCGAAAGGGGAGGGGTTGGTTTCCAGCGGCATCGACGTGTGGAGCAAATCGGTTTCGTATCCGGTTATCAATAGCTGGTTGGCTAAGGGCGCTTACCACAAGGATGCCGGCGAGGGCATGGACAACTACAAAGTAGGCCCCGGACGGGGTTGCGGCGGTTTCGGTTTCAACATCGATGGTCAATGGTACTACAGCCGTAATTGGGGCAAGCAGCGTCATCTTTGCAACGGCCCGGTGCGTACCGCGTTTGAGGTGACCTACGATGCGTGGCAGTGCGGCAATGGCGTTGAAGTCTCCGAACGGCGGCGTACCACTTTGGATGTGCGTTCGCATTTTTCCCGCCACGAGAGCGTGTTCACCATCAAGGGGGCCGATCAGTTGACCGGCGGACCGGGGTTGGATATCGCATCCAAACGTTTGCACAAAGGGATCTTTATGTTGGGAGCCGCCGAAGGCTGGCTGGCCAATTATGAAGCCCGGCAGCCGGGCATGGGATCCATTGCCACCTCGGTGGTGTTCCCCGGAATGGGGCTGAATGTGGCCAGTGATGCCGAAGAGTGTGTTTACTTGACCCGCCCGGTGAAATCCGGCGAACCGGTGGTGTGGTATTCCGGTTCCGCTTGGTCTGGCGCCGGCGATTTCCTCGATTCCTCCCAATGGAAGGATGCGGTAATTTCTTTTTGCCGTGCGGTTCGTGAACCCTTGAAAATTACGGTGCAGCAATGAGCGAAAAAAGGCGGGTTCTGGTTACCGGGGCAAGCCGGGGGATTGGTCGGGCCGTGGCAATTGAAGCCGCCCGGCAGGGGTTCGACCCCGTAATCCATTATTGCCGTAACGCCGCCGCCGCCGAGGCGGTAGCCGCCGAAATCCGCGGTTTGGGCGGCAGCGGCGCGATGTTATCGTTCGACTGTTCCGACCGTGATGGCGCGCGGACTGCGATAGAGGCGGACATTGCCGCCAACGGGGTTTATTACGGGGTGGTTTGCAATGCCGGAATCGCGGATGACAGCCCTTTCCCCGCGTTGGAAGATAACCAATGGGATCGGGTGCTTCGAACCGATCTTGACGGTTTTTACAATGTCTTGAAACCGGTTGTGCTGCCGATGATTTCAGAACGCATCCATGGGCGGATCGTGGCGATTTCTTCGATTTCCGGTTTGATCGGCAATCGCGGTCAGGTCAATTACTCCGCCGCCAAAGCGGGCATCATCGGCGCCGCCAAGGCGTTGGCGATAGAATTGGCGAAACGCCGGATAACGGTCAACTGCGTGGCACCGGGGATCATCGAGACCGACATGGTGCAAGGTCTGCCGGATGATGAAGTCAAACGGCTGATCCCGATGCGCCGTTACGGCAAACCGGAGGAGGTCGCCGCCTTGGTGTGTTTCCTGCTTTCCGATGCCACCGCCTACATTACCCGTCAGGTAATCTCCATCAACGGCGGGATGATTTGACCTGTGGCAAAACGGACCTAGTTTCAAGGCGCTAGATTAAGATTTGCCGTTTTGGATTTCAGCCTGGGAATTTAGAAGTGTAACTTTCCCTAAAAATCGCCAAGGATTCTCCGGCACCGCGCATCATACATTTTGTTGAGGGCCGTAAAAGGTCAAGAAGCCCTCTTGCAACCACGGTTAAGCAATGACAGACGACAACGAGATACTGCAGGAGCTGAAGAAGCGTCCTGAAGAAGGAGCGCGACTGCTAGTAGGCGCGTATGGACGGCGCCTTTACGCGGCGGCGATGCGCATGTGCCGCAACGAGACCGATGCAGAGGATCTCGTTGCTCGCACTCTGGCGCGCGTGGCCCAATGTGCGGATTCGTTCAAGGGCGAATCGGGCTTTTTCACCTGGCAGTGCTCGATAATGGCGAACTTCCTCAAAATGGATTTGCGCAGGAAAGGCGCCAATGCGCTCGTGTTTCCTGAGAAATTGCCGGAGATGGCGGATGAAAGACCGTCGCCAGCGGAATCTGCCGAGTGCGCGGACGATGCGCGCGAAGTGCGCGCGGCCGTGGCGGCACTTCCGCTTCGGTTACGTATCACGGTAGAGTTTTTTTACTTTGGCGGAATGCCCGTTCCGTCAATCGCGAAATCGCTGGGAGAACCGGAGGGTACAGTGTATTACTGGCTTCATGAGGCCAAAAAGGCGATACGCGAAAAAATCTTAGAAAGATGCCAAGGGAATTCGCCCTTCGCGCATCAAAACTTATGCAGGGGAAAAAAGCCATGAACGATGCCAAAGAAAAAGACCAGGAATTCGACGAGCTAGACGCGGTCATTGCGACTGCGCTCAGCGACGAGTCCGCATGGCCTGCACCGCGCGACGGGTTCGAGGATAGGTGCGCGGCGCGGGTGGAGGAAATCCTTAATGCGGGCAGGGCGCGGCGTTCGTTCTGGTCATTCGGCAATACGCCGTTTCTGAAGCTCGCGGCGGTTCTCGCCGTAATGTTGGCAGTATCCGCGATTTTGTTCAATGTCGGTTCTGACGCCGGGCAGCCTGAGCCGACCGAAGTGGCGGGGTGCGCGATGCCGACCGGTACCGATATCGGAAGCAGATGCGAACGCATGGTGAATTTCCTTGAGAAGGAAGTGTCGCGAAGAGCGGCTACGAAGTATCTGGCGAACGTATGCGCCGCCGGAGGATTCTGAGGTTGAGAAGAAGCAAAGGAGGCAATCATGAATACCAAACGTAAGATCATCAAATGGACAGCAGTGACCGCAGGCACCGTGATCGTAGCGGCGGTGGCGTACATCGCGCTCAACACCTTCGACTGCGAAAAGCCGGACCTTTCGAAATTCTCCAACGCCTTCGAGGTTCCGTCCGAGGCGGACAACGTCTATTACGGATTGGTGGCCGCTACAAATGTGATCAGCGAGAAGACGGGCCTTCCCGTATTGACGAGCGTATTCTCCGACAAGTACGACAAGGCGTGGATGAATTTCAGCAACCCAAATAAGGACATGACGGACGAGGAGAAGGACGCGATCCTTGCCGAGTCCGAAAAAGTTCTCTCTCTCTTCCACGGAGCTGCACAACGCAAGACATGGTGCTGCCACGACCCGTCGGGCAGGCGCGATCCATGGCCGCATTTTAGCACTTTCATACAGTTGTGCAGGCTGGCGGCTCTTCAGTCCAGGCGGCATGTTGAACTCGGTAAGACAGGATCGGCGGTAGAAGACGTGCGCGACATGATCCTGCTCACACGTAAGATCGAACAAGATGCGGAGTCCGTCATCAGGTGGATTGCCGCTGGAGGAACCCTAAACTACGCCCACGGCTCCGCCTTGAAAATCGTAAGGTCCGGGAATGCAACAGATGAAGAGCTTCTCCGTCTTCAAGATGCTCTGCGCCAGTTTGACCTTGCTTCCCGAACCGGACGGGCGGAGAGAATGCTGAACAACGACTTTACCATTTTATTCATGCAGATGACGGACAAGTTGGAAATTTCAGAGGGAGGGGCAAGTGATGTTGAATTCGCCATCCGGGTGTTGCGAATTCCACTGCTGGGCTCCTACGCCTACCATCGCAACCGCACATGGACGGTATACGCCAACTACCTCGAGAAGATGAAGGAAGGATACCGTCTCGGTTACGACAAGGACACCTGGGCCAAGATCGATGACGAGACCCGCGTGATATGCAACGCCGGCTGGCGCTTCGGGCCGAATTTCGCCGGAAGAATAATGCTGGATAGATGCCTCCCGGCATGGCGCGCGATCGGCGAGTCCATACAGACATCCACTTTCCGGCATAGTGCCGTGGAGATGATCGTGGCTGCGGCGCGGTTCAAAAGCAAGACGGGTGCGTTCCCCAAGAAGTTGTCGGAGCTTGTGCCGGAATACCTTACCGCAGTGCCGCTCGACCCCTACACGAAAAATATGGAGATTAAGTACGACCCCGCTCGCGGCATCCTGTGGACGGTCGGCAAGGAAGGCACGTTCAACGGCGAACCGGTTAAGCCGGACGGCAAGTACAACGTCTACGGGAAATACGGCAAGGAGAACCGTAACTACGTGTTCAACATCGATGGCACCCCTGCAAGTAAGTAGCGAGGTCTTGGATTTGTGGCGGGTGTAGAGGCTAGAGGGTCTATTTCAGCATCATCATCGTTGAGGTGGGCTCCACCGGGGTGATGGCAAGGGTTTGCACACCGTTGCGGCGGATTACGTTGACGTTCATCGGCACCACGCTCCAAGTCGATCCGTTGAATTCGTGCTCGCCTTGTTCATCCGGGGCGTAGGCGCGTTCCACCAATCGGCAAAGCCGCAGATTCGGCTTGTCGGAATCGGGTATGGACAATGCGCCACAGTAGGTGTGGTGCCAATCGGCATCGCCGATATACACGGTCACGCTCCGGGGTAATGTGTTGGTGGCGTCTAACGCCAAGGTTCCGTTGTCGTTTGCAGACAATCCGAATCTTTGCAAAGTCGCTGCCAACCGTACCTCGGAGACTTCTCCGCAAACGGTTTGCCCGGCGGTTACCGCCACGGTGCCGTTGCCGCTTATTGCCGCCACGCTACCGCCGTTAACAAATTCCGCAGTGCCGACGGCAACTTCCAATGCGCAATTGGGCAAATCGGTTTGGTCTGGAAATTCCAACACGCCGCCACCGGTTTTACGCAACCCTCCGCTACCGCCGATGCCGCCGGAGAGTTTTAACCGGTTTGAGTGTCCTTCCACATGGATGCCGGTTCCGCCGCTAACCGTAACCGGCGAGGAAACGGTGATGGTGGATTGGTTGTTTTCGGGGTCGGCCCGCAATGCGCCCAAGGCGCCGTTGCCGGCGGTTGCCCCGTATCCGGTAAGCTGTAGCGGTTGCGGGAAACGGTAGGTGGCGGTGCCGCCGGAAATCAGCCGGAGTTGGCCGCCGTCCGCCACTGTGAAGGCGGATGACGAGTTCGGCACGGCATTGGCGGTGAATGCCAAAACCCCGGCGTTAACGGCGGTGGCGCCGGCCCAGTTTTTGCCGACACCGGTTACCGAGCACCGTCCCGCGCCAACTTTGGTGACGCCGCCGTCGCCGCCCCAAAGATCCTGGAGGCGGAGCGCGCCGTATTCCTCAGACCCGGCGGTGCCGACCGTGTCGATAATAAGATCGGAATTCAGGGTCACGGTTTCATACTCGAGATCTAGCACGGCCAGATGTTCCCCGGTTCCGGTTACGGTGATTGAAGCGGGTGAACCGGCGTTGTCGAAAACCAGCGGCGACCCGGATTTGTTGACGATGCGGTTGGTTGACGCGCCGTTGTTGAATGTCAACTGCCCGATGGTGATCGGCAACTCTTTTTTCAGCGTAACGGACCGGCGGAATTTCTTGGCATCAACTTCCTGCGGTTCGGGGATAATCGCGCCTGCTCCTGCGGCGTTGGGGAATATCCCGATCTCCCAATTGTCGTCGATACCCCAATCGCCGTCGCCAGCGGGCAGGAATAACGGTTGTCCGGCGGCAACCGTTAACGACACGGGCGCACTCCAATTCCCGCTTTGGTAGGCGCGGGCGGTGACGGTGGCGGTTTTGGTCAGGTTGACGGCACCGGTGTAAAGCACGGCATTGGTTCCGATGGCGGCGGTATAATCCTCCCGCGGGTCACTGTTGAAGGCGTAATATATGGTCGCGCCGGATTCGTGGCCGATGGTCACCGTCTGGCCATTTGCGGTTATGACCGGCGCTTCCAGCGCGGGATACAATCCCTTGGCCGCTAACTGGCTGATGAAAATGTTGCCGCGAGCGGAAAAGTAGGTGTTGGTCACGGTAAAAACGTTTGTTTCCCAAGAGCTGATGGAGTAGGGGGAGCTGGCGTTGCGGTAATCACCCCACCGGGCCACTTCACCGTAAATTGCCGGGCGCAGCCACTCGGCAAGACTGCGGTAACGGGCGCGGTTGGCTTCAACCGTCATTGCCCCGCCGCGGTTAAGGTGGCGGTAGGCGCGGTCGGCGAACCGGCGGCAATACTCGGCGTTCGCGATCAGTTTGCCTTGGAACAGCCCCGGCCCGGAACCGGTGGTTTTGCCGGTAACATTGTCGGACGTTCCCTCAAGGGTACGTTCGGTGTCCCAGCAGCAGAACCGGAATTTCCCGTCATCAGTGCGTCGGCGCACCGCAACCCAGTTGTGGTGCGGCCAGTCTTGGTTGCCGCCGTAGAAATTGACCAGCATATAGTCGATGAAAGCGTCGATATCCAGCATCTCTTCCACCTGCCGGAAATTGTTGTTGCTGGAAAGACCGGAATTGATTCGGCGGGTCAGTTCGCTCCACGCCGCCACATTGCCGCTGCGTACCTTGTGGGAATTGTTGTCATCGCCGGCGATGGCGTCGTACTCGAAGCTCTCGCCGCCGAATTTGTGGGCGCCGTAGCCGGCGTTGACGCGTTCGCAGGCGTTATAGATGCCCCAGTACCGTCCGTTGATGAAGAGATGCGCGTGGTTGCCGGAGGAGGAGAATCCGCTCATCGCCAATTGCGTGTCGCGCGCCCATTGGTCGCGGATCAGCGAACCGCGTTGGCGTTGGTCGGAGTTGGAATGTATCCATGAATTGTTGTAGTCGGCGCGAAGCGAGATGGAGTTGAGGTCGCGGTCGGGGAACCCCCGGTCGTCAAATATCGGTTCCGGCAGACTCCCGGCGCCATATTTGCCCCGGAAATGGATCTGGAACGATTTTTTAGCCGAATTGCTGAAATTACGGCTGGCGCCGCCTTGGATGCCCAATCCCGCGTCGAGCTGGAGCCGTCCCACACCGTTGGTCAGCCACTCGCAGGAAGCCGCGATTTCCCAGTCCTCGCCGGGGTGGGTGTACAGCCCGGTGGAGGCGTCGAACAAATCCGGCCACGGCGCGGTGATGGCAATCACCGGCAGTTTAGTGAGCGCGGTGCGGAGCGCGGTTCGGTTGGCGGCGGTTTTCACCACGTTGGTGCTGATGCCGTAACGGGCGGTGCAGGAGCCGTAACTAGACCAGGTGGCCGGGCAGCCGTCGGGGATGCCTATGTCTTGCGGCACATTGTCCAGAAACAGGTACGTGTGGGTGGCGATATTTCGGTACGGAACGGCGCCGGTCTTAACGGCGGTAGCGCGGATCGCCCCGGTACGGCTGACCGTTATGGTCTCACCACGATAGACTGTTCCGTGGTCGGCTGTCGGGTCGCTTAAGTCGGTGGTGTAAATGATGGTAGCGTCCGGATCGTCGTGCGACAGCGTAAGCGAAAACGCTTGGCTGTAAATGCCGCGTTCCTTGGAAAACTTTACCGGGGCCAGCGGCGCGCCATACGCGGTAGTGGAATTGGCGCTTCCCGGCGTGGGGGTGGCGAACCACACCAGATTTTGCGAACCGTCCGGAGAACGCCCGTAAGAGGTGTCGCACGGCACTTGGCCGAAGGTTAGGGTGTCGACTACGGTTCCTGCGGGGCTGGTGAGCGTTAAAGTCTCCCCGTCGGAACTCAATTTGAACGAAGTGTGCAGGTCGCTTTTCAGATTTGAAGCGCCGATTCCGAATTTTTCGGAGAGGAATTTTGAGACCCCGTCCCGATCTTGGTTGTCCAGCGCCCGGTTGAAGATAATCATCTCCGCGATATACCCGCTGAACCCACGCCCGGAGCCCAATGACGCGCCGACGTAAATGTAATCGCCCATATCTAGGCGTTGGGTGCCGATGGACTTGTTGGCGGACATGGACAGTTTCCCGTTGGAAAAGACGCTGACATTCGGGATTTCGGGGGCGTAGTCGATCTCGGCGGTCAAAAACCGCCATTCTCCGATGGCCTCGTGTCCGGAACTGCTGGATATGTCCACATCCGCGACTCTGAATCTTAACACGCCGTTGTCCTTAATTTCCAAGTGCACATTGGCGGTAGAGGACGATTGGGAGTATTGGCTCAGCAGACCGGCGACGGTTGCCCCGGTCCATTGGTAAACCGCAAACACCGTGATGTTGCTGAAGCTGTTCAGCCCGTTAAAATTGGTTGTCCGGCGTTGCAGCGCGGAATTGCTGGAATTGGTGAATTTCAAAGCGGCGTGACCGTTAACCGCGTTGGCCGTGTAGATAGGGCGGCGGGATTCGGTGGATTGGGTCATCGTGTTATTGCGGCCGCTGGCATCGGTCCAGCTCCGCACCGCGTTGCCGTCGCCGACCGCCGCCATATCGTCTGCCCGCAACCAAAGCACCTTGCCGTCCAGCGCACTTGGGTCGATGGCGGATATTTCAGGGCTAGAAACATCGCTTTCAGCCGATTTGGCGGAGGCGAAAACCTTAAGGTACTTTCCCGCCCCGATAGTGGTGCCGTTGGGGAAAGTCCATTTGAACGGCCGGTTGGCGTTATCGCTCAATCCCCAGCCGGTCAAGTCAACCGCGCTGCCGCCGGAATTGTAAAGTTCAATCCAGTCCGGAGCGTCGCCGTCGGAATCGAAGCAGGTCGAGTCGTTGGATGACTGAACTTCGTTGATGAATATATCCGCGTTTGCCGCTATCACGGCAGAAAAAAACAAACTAAAGATAAAAAACAACTTTTCTAAATTCATATTTTTCATATTATACTTTCTTCTTTAGGGAAAAGCGAGTGTAAAAATCGTAAATTTTGATGTAAAACGCCAAAACGCGGTTCAGGCAGTTCATACTTTACAATTTGAGGTATTGGTGCTACAATTATTGGCATTGGAAGTTGTAATAGGTGTTTTTGCTGCATGGTCTGGTGATTATCGGCAAATTGGAGGTTGGTTCATGAAACTTAATGCGTTATTGGCGGCTTTTGCCGCTTTTGCGGGTATTATTCTTGGTGCGTACGCGCGCACAGTGAGCGTCGCGTCGCAGACGGGCACATCAGTGACGATCGCTTTCGGTGACGCGGACGGCCTTGACTATGAGCTGTTCCTGGCGCACGGCGCGGCGGACGGCGATGAAGACAAGTACGCTTGGGACGGCTTCGAGAAGGTCGCTGACGTTGCATACGACCAGACAACGTTAACGTATGAGGTGCCGGAAACCCTTCGCGATGGCCGACCCATGCGCTTCTTCCTTATGCAGACCATCGGCGTCAATATGGCTAAGGAACTCGATTACGCTCGTTCCACCAGCGCCCAGTGGGTCGATACCGGCATCGCGCCGGCCGGACGCACCATGGTCGACTTCCGTTTCGGTGATCCGGTCTACGCAAACCAGACCACGTTTTTCGGGCGCCAGTGGGCGGGAACGCGTTACCTTCTAAACCAGCAGTCGAACGAGTTCAGGTTCCACGGAAACGGATACAAGGTGGGCGGCCTGCCGACTCGCGGTGTTGACTACCGCTTTGTCGTTGACGACGATTCCTGCTGCCATCTCTGGACGGACGGCGTGGAGACGACCACCTACGACAGCAAGGCGCGCTCTCTTTCCGGCTCCGGCAACATCGCCGTCTTCGGCTGCAACGACGGCACACACAATGCCACGTTCTCATTTTACCGGATGAAGATATTCAACAACGGCACGTTCCAGGCGGATCTGATTCCCGCGATGGACGCAGACGGTAATGTCGGCCTTTACGATAATGTGAACAACAGGTTCTGCAAGAACCAGACTGCGACTCCGCTTGAGGCCGGAAATGTATATCCGCAGGCCCGCTTCGGCCGAGTGGTCGATTCCACCCCGTCGTTCAAGTTCCGCCGCTCCCTGACCGTGGCCTCCGCCACCGCCAATTCGGTGGAACTCGCGCTCGGCAACCCCGACGGCGCCGCGTACAAACTCTACATTGCATACGGCGCGTCCGACTGTGCGGCCGACAAGAATGCTTGGACTTCGTGGTCTGAAGTCGCGACCATCGCCGCCGACGCGACATCCTACACTTACACGCTCCCCGCCGCGCTCAAGGCTGACGGCGTCTTCTTCCGCTTCTTCCTTGTCAAGACGGACAATCTGCCATACGCGTCCGAACTCGCCTCCATTACCTCCACCGGCGCGCAGGGTATTCGCACCGGGTATATCCCAGACGCCAGCACGACCTTTGACTTCAAGTTCGGAAGTCTCTCCGCCACGAACGACAAGGCTGTATTCGGACAGTCGTGGTACTGGGGCGGCACGTGGCTTTTCTGCTATCAGAGCAACGCGTTGAAGTTCGGTGGTGTAAGTACCACCGCCTTTACGCTTGATTCGGACTTGGATTCGTCCGCAGACTACAATATGTCGCTTAAGAATGACGGAACGCTCTACTTGAGCCACGCCGACGTAAATCGCTCGTACAGCGTCACGCGCGCCGCACATTCTCCCTGCGACCTCACGATATTCAGCAACTATCCGGTCGGCTACGGCAGTTCGACGCACTACACTCAGTACCGCTTCTATTCGATGACGTTGCGAGACGGTGGGATCGTCGTGCGCGACTTAGTGCCGGTCCAGACCACCGCCGGGAAAGGCGCGTTATTCGACCGTGTGACCGGGACGGTGTTCGAGAACATGACATCGACAGACTTCACCAAGGGCGCGGCCGTGGCGCGTCAGGGGTGGGTGTTTGCGGCATCCGAGCCGTGTTATGCCGGTTCCGCCTCCGGCGCACCGACGCCAGTCGGCCTTTTGGACAACATAACGCTCACGGAGGATACGGAGTGGTCGTCTATCGCGAACGGTCTTGCTGACAATGCGACAATTGACCTCAACGGCTATGAACTGCACATTGCGGACTATTCGGCGTTCTGCGCAAAGAATGCCGCTTTTGACGGCGTTGGTTCGCTTCGCGTGACTGTGCCGGCGGAAGAGACGCTCACCTTCGGCAACGGCGGCAAGCCGAAACCGGTCTTCACCGGCGACCTCGTCAAGGACGGCGCTGGTACGCTCGTCATTTCGCAGGCGATGACTTATCTCACCGGCGTTACGGTGGCATCCGGAATTGTGAAGTACGGGGCGCAGTCGGTAATCGCCAACGGTATTACCGTTAAGGTGCTTGACGGTGGTGCGCTGGATATGAACGGAAATGGTAACGGTAATGTTCCAATCTACGATCTGGCTGGTACCGGCCCCGATGGGGTAGGCGCGCTCCGCAATACCGGCAGCGATGTTACCGCCGGATCGGCGCAGATGAAAGGACTTACGCTTTCGGCGAATGCCAAGGTGGGGGGTACCGCCAACCTTGGCCAGATTAACAGCAGTTACAATACGCCGGAGTGCTTTGACTTGAACGGCTACACTCTTACAATCGACATTCCCTCCAACAAGGGCTTTTGGCTTGCCTCGGCAAACAGCTCGTCGCCCGGCACGATTTACGTGAAAAGCGGTATCTTATATCCATATAAGAACGACAAGGAGTTGAGCCTTCCCAACGTGGATGTCATCATCGATGGGACGGGTGCTTCGTACCGCATACCGAGCGACGGTTCGAAGAAAGCGACGTTCAAGTCCATCACCGCGATGAACGGGGGCAGTATCGAGGAGCGGGAGAACAGAACCTATTTGAAAGAGTTGACTTTGCTCGACGGATCCCTTGTCCCGAGTTATGTCAAGTGGATCTATGTGGCGAACACGGTGGTCGTCTCCAACGAGACGACCGATATTACGATCTACCCGCCGATTGAAGGCAACAGCACCTATTCGAAACTCTTGAAGTATGGTGCGGGAACGCTCTATATTAAGAACAATCACACCGACCAGAAGATGAACTCTGGTGTGGAAATCTTCGGCGGTACCGTGGTTATGGACTCTACGGCCTCTACGCTGAAGCCGGAGATCGCGATTTCCTCTTCGGCGGTTCCCGTCACGATCCACGCGGGAGGCACTCTCGATATGAGCAAGTGCACGAACGCCGCGCCGTTCAAGGTTACGACGCTCATTATTGAAGAGGGCGGCACGCTTCTCCATGCGGCGAACAACACGCTCAGCATTGCCGGCGCGGCCACCTACACCAAGCCCATGCCGTTTGGTACGTTCAATGGCACGATTGATATTTCGGCGGCGGTGACATTCGATTTGACGGACCTTTATTCGGGAGACTCTGCCCCGGCGGCGGGAACGGACGTTACGCTGCTTTCGGGCGGTGCGGGCCTGACAACGGGCGCTTCCGGAAGTATTGTTATCAATGGCTGCCCTTACGAACACTATGTGACGTTTTCTGACGGTGCGGCAGTGTTGCACACGAAGGCAGCGGACGCCCCGACTTACGACCCGATTAAGATCTGGAACGTGGGCGGTACGTTTGTATATGGTGCGAACGGCAACTGCTATCGCAGACCGCTTGCCGAACAACTGACGCAGATCGGATGGAATGTGCAGATGACGGGCTGGCGCACGGCGAACGCAAGCGCGGCTCTTACCGCAAACGACGCATGGAAGCGTCATTCGGGTATCGTTGATCTCGCGCTCAAAACCTCTGCCACCCGTGCCGGTATCCTCGAAGGTCTCGAAACCTACGCGGCGGCGGCGAACGAGCCAGACTTCACGATTTTCGTGTGCGGCGACAAGGATGTTGCCGACGGTGTGTCCGACGCGACGGTTTTGGCGAATTATAAGGCGGCCGTGACGCGCATCAAGGCGGCTCTCCCGATGACGACCGTCATCGCCTGTACGATTCCCGGCGGCTCGGCTACGCTTAACGCTGACATTGCGGCTTGGTGCGCCGCGGAGGCGGATGTCGAAGCCGTTGACATCTCAAATTCGATTACGGCGACTCAGACTCAGGCGGAGTGCGAGGCGGTTGCCACCGCGATTAAGACGAAGCTCACATCGCTTGCGACGGCTAACGGCAAGAACAGTCCGTCAACTTGGACGCGCCCGACGGTGACGCTCGGAGCCGAGAACAACGTGCCGGCCGCTTATCTCGATGGCTTCACGCGCGTACGTTCCATTGAGCCTACGCCTACGCTCGGCTATGCGCAGAACCTTTACGCGATTCCTTACGCCTATGCCCCAGTGATGCAGGAGACTGGCATTGCGAATGTGGGTTACTACATTGAGCTGGTGCGCAAAGACACTGGCGCTCTGCAGGCGTTGTGGGTCGATATGGAAGCGCCCGGTTCCACATGGGCTGACGTGGCACTGCCCGTGACTAATGACCAGCGTAAGCAGCAGGTTGTCAAGAAACTCCATGTGTGGAGCAACTTTGGCGGTGTGTCGCAGGTGGCAGCGAACGACGATACGGTGGATGGCTATATTGAGTTCAATCCGATTAACTACAACGGAAACGACCGGACGGGAGATGTGATCGCGGAGCCGTGGTCCGGCAATGTGTATGGCTTCAATGACACCATGAACACCTCTGGTTCGAGCGGCCACGGCTGCTTCCAGTTGATGAGGAAATTCACGGATGCGAACGCCTTCCCGGCCGCGGAAATTCTTTTCGCCTACAACCGCTGGGGCAGCACAACCGCCAATCCGCGCGCGATCGGTATGGGCACGCTTGCCGATTTCGGCAACCTTGGCCACAGCACCTCGAAGTCGTTTGACTATACCTTCACATACGGTGCCGAAGGGACGGACTCGGGTAACATCTCCGCTCCCGCCTACTCCTTCATCCGAATCGACTTCTGGGTGAAGTACACAGCGGCATCCGCGCGCACCGACCTTGCGAACTTCGTTTGGGCTGGGACGGACGGTACATTCGCTACTGTCGGTAACTGGAAGAAGGGCGATACGGTGGCGACTTCGCTCGCAAACATGAACATCCTTCTCCCCGAGAACGCGAACCAGACGTTCAATTACGTTGGCTGGGATCCCGTGAACCTCTCCACTACAGTGTTCATGGTTGACGGTACGGCGACATTCCCTGAAGTCGGCGGTTTCTATCTGGCCGGGCTCGACATGGGCGCAACCGGCAAGCTGGTGTACGACCCGACCAAGTTCACGTTCCGGCTCGTTGCGCCGCCGGTGTTTGCATCCGGCGCGAAGATCGCGCTCACCTCTAACTACGCCGCGAACACCAAGGGTCGCTTCTTGTTGATGACGTGGAACAACGGCTCGCTCGATATGGACGCCGCCGCGCTCAACGCCATCTTCGACACGGCGAGCGCGCAAGGCGCGGACGTGAAAGTGTGGGCTGAAAATCTTGAGCAGGGTGGCCGCCTCTGGCTCGACCTGAACTATTCCGCTGCGAAGGACCGTGTCAACGTCCTCTGCGTGGGCGACTCGATCACGCAGGGCAGCGACAGCAGTTATGGCAACTGGCGCACGGGCCTCATGAAGAAGCTCGCCGCCGCCGGATACGATCCGGTAGCCAAAGGACATTGGAAGGTCCACAGCGCGGACATTTGCGGTGCGGTAATGCCCGAAGAGTGGGTGTGGCACTCCGGCATCAGCGGCCAGCGTCTCGTCACGAAGGGTGGCGGCGGCACGATCGATGCCATTGAAACCATGCTCGACTGCGCGGGTGATGTCGATTTCGTGCTCGTCAAACTCTGCACGAACGACATTAACTCGAACAATGCGACGGCGGCGGAACTCTTCCCCGTTTGGACGAATCTGGTGTGGAAGGTGCTCAACCAGAAGCCGCACGCGAAATTCATCGCTGGCGCGGTGGTGGATATGGCCGATAAGGCCGCCAAGAACGAGCAGGTAATCGCGTACAACGCGATGATGAAGAACGCGATAGAGGGCGGAATGTTCCCGGCGAAACGCACGTACTTCTCCGACCTCTACACGCCGTGCTACCGCTACGATGGTAGCGGAAACTTCATCACCGGCAGCTTCCAGAGCGCAACCGACCTCCATCCCGATTGGCCGGGCGAGGACAAGATGGCCGCGACGTATTGCGCGACGATTGAGGCCGCTATCGCGGACGATTCCGGCTTTGAACTTGGCGCTGCCGATACGACGGTGCCTACGACGAGCGGAGCCGAGAACAACGTGCCGGCCGATTATCTTTCCGGCATGACTCGTGCGCGCGTCTTCGACATTGCGGCGAACGGTGGCACGACCCTCACTACGCTTGGCTATGTGCCGTATTCCATTGTGAACGATGCGGCGCCGGTGGCGAACCTCTCGCGCGTGGGCTATTACATTGAACTCAAGCGCAGAGATGACGCGCTGAACGAATACCATGGCCTTACGCGCTGGATCTGGGTGTCGATGGATGCCTTTGGCGACCGTACGCTCGATGACGTGGGCATTCCGCTCACCACCATCAACCAGTGCGTTGTGAGCCGCTTGTGCGTCAAGACGAACATGCCCGGCATCGAATCGACGGCATCCGACGCGACGGATGTGCGCGGCTGGATCGAGTTCTGGCCGAGCCAGTATAACATTGATCCGAGCGGCAAGCCAGACGCCCCGGCGAAGACCTTCCGGTGCGACTGGAACGACATCCGCTCGAACAATATGAGCGGCTACGGTTCAATGCAGGTGCACCGCTTTACCCCCGGTGAGGCGAATCCCGCGCAGGTGATGTTCGCGTTCAACCGCTGGTCGGGAACTGACTGTTACGAAATCGGTATCGGCAACTTCTCGCATAACGGCAAGTCTATCGACTATACGTGGATGGGTGACGCGAATACGCGCGATCGGATGACTTCGCTTGCATACGAAGTGGCGAAGATTGAAATTTGGACCGCTTCCGACACTCCGTTGGACGCGGCGTTCGTGCGGGTGGATGAGATTAGTTCTCTTGGTTCTGATATTCAGGTTACGGGCGAGGTGGTGAACTTCGGCGAAGGCGCGACCTCGGCTACGGTTACGCTTGAGTGGTCCACCGACCCGACATTTGCTACGGTGACCGGTTCCACGAGCGTTGGCGAGGTTACCGAGCCTGGTGCGGTTACGGCTACGGTATCGGGGCTTGCTGCCGGCGAGACTTGGTATTTCCGCTTCACAAGCGTGAATAGCGCGAACGTAAGCGCGGCCAGCGCGGTCAGCGATTCGTATGAACTTAGCGAGGGCGTTTGGAGACCGCAGACCACCGCCGATGTGTGGACTTCCATCGCGTGGCTTAAGAACGGCACGGGTACACCTGTGGCGTTCAATCCTGCGTGGTCGGCGAAGTTCGACGGCAATGAGACGACGAAGGTGGCCTCCGTGCAGGTGCCGGAGCATGTCACTGCCAATCAGTTGCTGTTCGATTCCGCCGCCGATTACACATTGACTGGTTCTGGATTGATAACCTCCGAACGTCTTGTGAAGAAGGGATCGGGTACGCTCACCCTCGGCGAAGCGGTACTCGCCGACACTCCCGACATCGAAATCCAGAGCGGTACGGTGAAGTTGGGCGATGATGCCGTCACCGGAGCGGCGGGGCAGAACGCCGGTACGATTACTGTTAAGAACGGCGGTCAGTTCGACCTCAACTACATTGATACGGCGTCTGCAAACAACCGCCCGCGCGCTCAGATTACATCCCAGAAGAAGTTCGTTATCGAAGGTTCGGGGCCGGATGGAAATGGTGCCATCAAGTCGTCCTACGCGAATACATACTGGAGCAACCCGATCGGACTCGTCCAAATGACTGGCGATGCTACGATCGGCGGTTCTGGGCGTATTGACTTGCGGGGCAGTTCTAGCAATAACGCCGTAATTGGTCCGGACGACGCGACTCTTACTGTGAAGGTCAGTCCTTCCTCTGACTACGGTCTATACCTTGAAGGCGGACAGATATCCGTCGGCAAGCTGGTTGTACCGGAAGAAGGAAAACTGGGGTCCGGGTCGAACAACAATGTGTTCAACATTCCGAACGGCATTGACCTCTACGGTCTCTTCAGATTCTACAACGGCGATCCCGCGTGGAATGTGGGTGGCATTTACGCCTACGGCACCAATGCGCGCATCGGTAACAACAACGGTACTGCGTACGTGCGCACGCCGCTCACGGTGACGTCTGGTACTACGCTTACTTTGGATGGTAGCGCGACGATGCGCTACACGGAAGTTGTCACGAACAAGGGCGAGATAGCGGTGTCGAATGGTAACCAATACCTCGAAGGTCCCCTTGTGAACGAAGGGAATCCCGTATTCAGAACGGGACGCACCGCCTACGTCTATCCGTCGACGGTGCAGGGCGATTCTCGCCTTGAGGTGACCGGCGGTAACCTCTACCTCTCCGGTCGCAGCGACTGGGGCGATGCCACACTTGACGTGACGCTCTCCGGTGGCGGTGGCCTTGTGATCGGCACGAACAACGATGGTTACGGTATTCCGAAGTTCGGGAAGAACAAGCTCTCCATCACGGCGGCGAGCGGTCATTCGGGCGTGGTGTACTTCCATCCTGCGACCTCGGCCACCATCGACGGGCTGACGATAAACGGCCCGCTGTATCACTTCCGTTCGCAGGGGCAGAACCCCTCCACAGTCGGCGGAGGTCCGTTGGTTGACATACGTGCAAACGACCTCGTGTTCTCCGCGAGCAACTTCGAGGTTGGTACCGGCAACGGACGCGGCGAGCTGACGCTCACCGGCGCGAACACGCATATTGCCGTCAAAGGCCTCTACACCAACTGGCGCGGTTCCCAGCCCTACGCTGGTTCGCTCATCTTTACCGACGGTCTCCTCGAAGTCGGATCGGGCGGCATTCAGGCGGCGTGGGCCCAGCCGACGCGCACCGTCTTCAATATGGAGAACGGTACGTTGCGGGCGACCGACAACTTCAACATCGGTAAGGCAGGTATGACCGCGGCCTTTGGCAGTCCGAAGAAGGGCGGCAAGGTGACGTTCGACTTGAACGGCAAGAATGTGAAGTGGGGTACGGGCCTTGCGGGCGCGAGTGATGTCACTCTCACGGGTTCTGGCACGTTTGCGCCGGATCGTCCCGGTATCCAGGGTATCCCGCTCGGCAAGTGGACGGTTGATTCTACGGGTACGGTCGATTTTAAGAACGCGGCCGGCTTCGCTGGCGGTCTTACGCTCGCGGAGAATGCGAATGTCACGCTTGACATTGCGGGAACCAACATGGTGGAGTTCCTGGCGTGGACATGGTCGGGCAACGCTTGGAACACCATGCAGCCCGCCTTCATCAATACGACCCCGGACAGCATCACGCCGTTCGTCGCGACGTCGCTCACGTACTTCAACCGTAAGGCTTCTGCAATTGCGGACGTGAAGTACGGCAGCGGATCGGGATTCAACTACATCGGCGAGTTTTACGTGAGCGAGGAGCAGGAGGGTACGTGGTACTTCACCCACAACGGAGTTGTACACAACGGACTCCAAATCGACAACGTCGAACTTGACCGGGCGGGTAAGAACACCACCACCGAAAAGAGCATCGCGCTGACGGCAGGCTGGCACAAGTTCCTGATTTCCATCTACTGCGATGCCGCGAACCAGACCATCGGGCCGAGAAACAGCGGAACGGATACGATCTCGTTCAAGGCACCCGGCGACTCAGCATACACCGTGTTCGACACCACGACCATCCCGTTGAGGATGCGCCAGGATGTCAATGCCCGCACGAGCGTGAGGTGGCGCAAGTACATCAATCCCGCGAGCAACCTTGCCATCTACGATACGGTTGATGAGAGCAAATACGCCGCGATCGATGTCGTGACGAATTCGCTGCAGGTTATTAATGTGAAGTATTCAACCGGCACGAATGCACCGCTCGGCGGCGCGTGCACGCGCTTCGACGGCTACTTCAAGGTTGAGCCGGAGCAGGAAGGCACCTGGACCTTCCAGGGACGTTTCGACGATCAGATCGCGCTCGATGTCGATGGACGGCGTCTCTTTACGGCCACCTCGAACGGTGCGACTGGCACCGGAAACATTACGCTCCGTGCTGGCTGGCACAAGTTTGACATCCGGCTCGGCGACAACTCGACCAACACCAGCGGCGGTTCGGGCGGTTACCTCAGCGACGCTAACGGCAACACTACTTGCGCGTTGATGTTCATGGTCAACGGCGGAGCCTACAATGCGTTCGACGAGCGGTACCTGCCGATTGCCTACACGCCCGGTGACGCGCAGAAGTTTGAGCAGCCCGGTCTCGGCGGTGATATCGATCTTGCTGCCGGATCCACGTTGGTTAACGCTCCTCGCGAAAACGGATTCTGCCCGATTTACGGCACCGTTAAGGGTTCCGGAACGTTCTCCGGGCCGTTCCGCTTCACCGGCGATGACAACTGCTGGGAAATCTCCGGCGAGGTGGTTGACGGTAAGCTGGAGAACACGGTGTCGTTCGTGAATGCCGATCCGTTGACGCTCGCGGGGTTGAAACGCATCCGTGCGCTGTTCGACGGTGAGCCGACCCGCTCCATCTACAAACTCGCGCCGGCTCCGTTGGGGCTTACCGAGGAAGCTGCGGCGGAGGTTGAGCTTTCCATTGTTGACGACAAGGGCAAGGACTATTCCGAGGACTTTGCGCTCGTCATCGAGGACGGTAAGCTTTGGCTGCGCAACAAGCACCCGAAAGGCACCTGCGTCATATTGATGTAATGAGCTAGCTCTAAGAGCTGAACGAAACGGCGGTCTGCGGAAGCGGGCCGCCGTTTCGTTTTTCCGATCCTACAAAATCCGCGCGTGTTATGCCAGTTTTCGCTTTACATTGGGCGGAGGGTTGTTATATACTCGCTGCTGTTAATGGGAAAAGGTTTTCCCGTGTTTTTTAATGGAGGATTGTCATGAAGCGTGTTATGTTGGTTGCTTTGTTGATGGCGGGATTCGCCACTGTTTTCACCGGTTGCAAGAAGGAAGAGACGATCGGCGAGAAGTTGGACAAGGGTATCAACGCCACCGAGAAGGCCGCTAAAGACGCGGCTAAGAAGGTTGAAAAGGCCGCCAAGGACGCGGAGAAGGCCACCGAGAAGGCCGCTTCCGACCTGAAGAAAAAACTCGACGAAGCCACGAAGTAACCGGTTATGGCCGCAAATCTACCGCTGAAAATCGGAGTGCTGGGATCGGGCGCGGGATCGAACATGCAGTCGATCCTGGACGCGATTATCGCCGGCACGCTTAATGCGGAGATTAGGCTGGTGCTGTCCGATGTGCCCGATGCCAAAATTTTGGATCGGGCGCGTCGGCACGGCATCCCTTGCCGCTGGCTGGACTGTGCCCCGTTTAAAACCAAGTTGGACGGCGAGGCGGAGCAGCGTTGCATCGGCTGGTTGCGCGAAGCCGACGTCGACACCGTGGTGTTGGCGGGTTTCATGCGAATCGTAAAGCCGGCTCTGTTGGCGGCGTTTCCTTGGCGGGTGTTGAATATCCATCCCGCGTTGCTGCCGGCTTTCCCGGGCGTTCACGGCTGGACCCAAGCCCTTGACTATGGGGCTAAGGTTGCCGGATGTACTGTTCATTTTGTTGATGCCGGAACCGATACCGGCCCGGTCATAATCCAGAAAGCCGTCCCCGTGTTGGAGGACGACACCCCGGAATCGCTGCACGAACGGATTCAGGTGCAGGAGCATTTGGCGTTTCCCGAAGCGTTGCGTCTGCTTGCCGACGGCCGGCTTACGGTCGAAGGTCGCCGGGTGAAAATCGCTCCGGCCGGATAGGCGGTGCCATGCGCCGCATCGGCTTGGTAGCTTTGGCATTGGGAATGTCCGGCCTCTTGGCCGGATGTTCCCTTTTGGTTTTTGTGTCGGCCGCCTTTACGATGGCGGTAGCCGCTTGGCTGATTGAATTGTGCCGTTACCGCCGCCATACCAGCGCATTTTTAAATCTGGGTGAGCCGGAATCCGCATTGCGCTTGCTGGCGGACGGGCTAAACCGGTGTGCCGACCGGGCACTGGCGGATGGGCGGCCGATATGGCTACGGGTCGCGGTCGCGCCCGGCGTGTTCGATGCCGCATCGCGGTGTCGTTTGACGCTAGACCGGCGGGGCGAGCCGCTGTTGGAACGAGGCGGCAGCCGCGCCGTGCAGATCGCCGAACCACGGCGTTGGATTGCCGACCATCCGGTGCCGTTCGCGTTACCGCCCGGCGGGGTTTGCACGATAACCTTCCTGCCCGTTGGGCGCAGGGTGCGGGTGGGGACTGGTGTTCCTGCCGCCCGGTGGCCGGTGGCTGTGTGGTTCACGCTGTTTGCTTTGGCGCTGGCTTCGTGTTTCTACGGGTTCCAAGTCCTTGGCGCGGCAGCGGCAGGTACGGCGGCGGCGTGGGCAGTCTGCCGACGCCAAATGTAAGTTTCTGCGGATTCATTTCGTTATTGCACTTTCCCCTTTTTTTTGATTAAATTACCGCATTCCCTTTGGGATGGCATTTTTATTGGAGTTTTTATGGACAGACAAGCGATTTTGGCGCGCGCCCGCGAAGTTATGGATACGGAAATCGAGGGTATGCGGATTGCCCGCGAGCATTTGGGCGATGATTTTGTGGAGACGGTTGAGTTGTTGTTCCAGACTACCGTCAAAGGCGGAAAGATCGTGGTTACCGGCGTGGGCAAAAATATGCATATCGCCGAGAAAATTTCGGCGACGTTGGCCAGTACCGGATCGCACAGCGTGGTGATGAATCCAATCCAGGCCATGCACGGCGACCTTGGTATCATCGCGGAAAACGATGTGTTGCTGGCGTTGAGCTTTTCCGGCGAGTCGGATGAGATTATCAAGCTGATTCCCGCCGTGCGCCGGCTCGGCATTCCGGTGGTGGGAATGGTGGGCAATACCGAAAACACGCTGGCCCGGATGAGTGACTTGGTGCTGTGCGTGGCCATAAATAAGGAAGCTTGTCCCTTCGGCATGGCGCCCACCACCAGCACCACCGCCACCTTGGCGGTAGGGGATGCGTTGGCGATGGTGATGATTGACCTGCGCAATTTCCGCAAGGAAAATTACGCCCGCCTTCACCCGTCGGGCGCAATCGGGCGGGCGTTGGTGCTACGGGTGGCGGACATTATGCGTACCGGCGACCGTTTGGCCCGGTTGGACACCGATGCCACGATTATGGACGCTATCGTGGCAATGACCAAAGCCAAAAGCGGGGCGGCGCTGGTGGCGGGGTCGGACAACAAGCTCGTCGGTATCTTCACCGACGGCGATCTGCGCCGCCGCCTTTCGGGCGGCAACGTGGCGTTGGACAGTCCGATTACCGAGGTGATGACCGCCAATCCGATTTCGGTTCAGGATAACGCTTACGCGGTGGACGTGTTGCGGGTGTTTGAGAAATACCGGATTGACGATTTGCCGGTGGTGGATTGTGATGGCAACCTTACGGGATATGTCGATATTCAGGATCTGCCGAAAATGAAGGTGCTTTGAACCGCGGTTCCGACCGCAGCGGGGTAACAAGTGGACCAATCTGTTTTTTCGTGGTTTCAGCGTGGCGGCCCGGTGATGTGGCCAATCCTCTTCTGTTCCCTGCTGGGACTTACCGTGGCGTTTGACCGTTTTTTCGCGTTGTTCAAATACCGCGCCGCCAACCGCTGTTTCCGCAAACAGGAGGCCGAAATGCTCGAGCTGCTGCGGTCGGGAAAGTGTGACGATGCCGCTGCGATTGGTGCCAAGAGCAAAGATTCGCCGAACTGCCGCGTTGTCTCGGCCGCGCTTGAATGCCGGGAAAACTTTGGCGACGCGCTCGCCGCCGCCGCGCAATTGGAGGTTAACCGTCTCCGGCGCGGGATTTCGTTGCTCGACACTTCGGTTACCGCTTCCCCGATGTTTGGGATTTTGGGTACGGTGCTGGGCATCATCAACACCTTCGGGGCGCTTAACGCCGGAGGGATGGACAATCCCGTCGCCGCCACCGCCGGCTTGGGCGAAGCGCTTATCACCACCGCGGCCGGTTTGGTCGCGGCTCTGTTGTGCCTGTTCCCGCTTAATTTTCTGATTTCCCAGCTCCAGCATCGAACCCGCGATCTGGAACAGTTTATCCTGCGGGTGGAATCCGCTTATCGGGCGGGACGGCCAGAATGAAACTAGAGTCCGGTTTCGAGAACCGCCGGGGACGGCTGGAGATGGTTTCGCTGATGGACGTGATGTTCCTGATTCTGGCGTTTTTCATCTACTCGATTTTTTCGATGACCGTCCATCACGGCTTGCGGGTTAATCTGCCCGGCGGTACCGGAGAGACCCAACGCGAGGAGCCGGTGGTGGTGAGCATCGCCGCTGACGGAACGTTGGCGTTGAACCGGCGCATGTTTTCGGATGAGGACGCGCTGGTGGAGGCGATTCTTAAAATGGGATCTGCCGACACTTCGGTGTTGATCGCAGCCGATCGCGACTCCAAGCTCGGGTTGGGAATTTCCCTGCTCGAAAAAATGCAGCGTTCGGGGATCAGTAAAGTGGCGTTTCAGGTGGACCGTAAAAAACCATGACTGACCGAATAACCGGATTCTCTTGCGCGGCATTGCTCCATGCGGCGATATTTGCCGCGGTGGGAATACATTGCCGGCATTCGGCGTCGTTGCCTGTCCTGCCGCCGCAGGCGGTCACCGAGCCGCTTACGCTGAGTTTTCGTGCCGCCACCGGTAATTCCGTCGCCGAGGCCCCTGAATCCTCGCTTCCCGAGGAGCCGCCGCCGGCGGAGGTTTCTCAATCGCCCGTTTCTTTTGAAAAAGCCGCCGCCGAAACGCCGCCACCATCATCATTCACTCCGTTGGAAATGCCGGCGCCACGGTTTGACGCGGTTGCGGATAATCCCGCGCCCGATAGGACCACGGTTCAAGAACTTGGGGCGGCAGCCGCTCCTACTGCTCCACAGGCATTGTCAGGGGCAAAGACAGGCGGCTCGTTGTCAGGTCCCGAAGATATCGCCGTCCCGGAAATGTTTGGCAATTCTGAGGTGTCGGTTTCCGCGCCCGCCGCCGCGCTCAAGGGTATCCGTCCGGCCTATCCCTACGCTTCGCGCCGCCGGGGCGAGGAGGGGACGGTCAAATTGCGTATCAAGGTTTCCCCGTCCGGGGTGGCGGAAACCGTGGAAATCGCCGAAAGCAGCGGTTACCGCGCTTTAGACCAGGCGGCAGTTGCCGCTGCCTTGCAGGCTATATATCTTCCGGCCGCCGATCGCGGCCAGCCTCGGCAGGACACCATCATTCTGCCGGTAAGTTTCAGATTGACCGGGCAGCGCCGTTAATCCGGCGCCGCCCGGCATCTGTTTTACAGCTTGTTCTAACGCACCACGGTGTAGCTGCCGGAGACGTATTCCTTGGGGGCTTCGCCGGGTATGGTCACGGTGGCGGTGGTGTTCGCCGGAACGGTGAAATTCCAAGTCCACTTGCCGTTGCTGCCGTAACTCCATTCGCTGCGGATCGGACCGTAGGCGGAGTTGAAGCTTGCTTTCACATGGCCCATGCTCGGATTCGGTATCGGAGCGAGAATGATGTGCTTGAAGCCTGGCTGCGCCACATCCTCCTGGATGCCGGCCATTGTGCCGTACATCCACGCCAGCACCGCGCCGTAGGCATAGTGGTTGAAGGAGTTCATTCCGGCCGAGCCGAAGCCGTCTTTCTTGGTGTAGGAGTTCCAGCGCTCCCAGATAGTGGTTGCGCCCTGATCCACCGAGTACAGCCAAGAGGGGTTCTTGTGCTGGAGCAGCAGCGTGTAGGCCATCTTCGGTTCGCCCACAACGTAGGTGATGGTGTCCATCAGGATGGAAGTGCCGAGGAATCCGGTCTGGAGACAGTCGCCGTGATCCTTGAAGTTCTGGAGCAACGCGGCCTTGGTCTTGGCAATCGCGTCGCCCTCCAACAGTCCAAGCTTAAGCGCGAAGAGCGCGGGGGTTTGCATATCGCGGAAGACAGGCAGTAGCATACCGTCTTTGGCGTCCACGAACTCCTTGCGCAGATAGTCGAGCGCGCGTTTGGCCATAATGTCGAACTTGGCCTGACCGTCTTTTTTCCCGATTGCCGCCGCCATGGTTGACATCATGCGGCAGTCCCACAGCCAGTAACAACCGCCGAGGTAGTTCCAGTAGGTCAGGGCTTCGGGGCGGGGGACGCGACGCCCCTTCTCGTCCTTCATAAACGCGCCGCCGCCGCAGGATTCGAGCTTTTCGTAGCTGAGCCAATCCGCCCACTGGTAGTTGCCGTTCTCCACGCCGGAGCGGTACTTTGACTTGTCGAGGTACGATACGAACCTGTCCATCGCGTCCCAGTTTTCGGAGATGATCGTCGTGTCGCCGAACTGTTTCCAGACGGTGTAAGGCACGATCACCCCGGCGTCGGCCCATCCGAGCCGATGGCCTTCGTTTCCGTACTGCGCAAACGGGGCGACTCCCGGGAAGGTGCCATACTGGTCAACGCTGTCGCGCATGTCGCGCATCCATTTCAGGAAGAAGCCGTAAACGTTGGCGTTGTAAGTGGCGGCTTCGGTGAACACCTGCGTGTCCGCCGTCCAGCCAAGGCGCTCGTTGCGCTGTGGGCAATCGGTGGGCACGGAGAGGTAGTTGGAGTACTGACCCCATTTGATGTTGGAGATGAGCCGGTTGACATCATCCACCCCCGTTTCCAAAGTGCCGGTTTCAGAGCACTTGGGGATGGAGGTGACGGGAACGGAACGGATTTTTTTGATTGTCACCTTCCCTGTGGCGGTGATGGAGACGTAACGGTAGCCGAAGAAGGTGAACGTGGGGCGGTAGGTCTCTACGCCGTTACCGGCGAAGGTGTAGTTGAGCGTTGTGTGCGCTTTGCGGTAGTTGGTGAAGTAGGCCGACCCTTCTGGACCGTCGCATCCGCGCTTCTTGGCGCCGTTGCCGTCGTTAAGCATTTCGGCGGGCCGCATCGTAAGCGTTGTCCCAGCATCGGCCGAGAATGCGAAGTCTGGAACGGCGGCGGCGTTTTGCGCGAAGTCCACAACCAGTGTCTCGCCTTTGTCAACCACTACGGCATCGCCGTCTTTGTAGCTGCGGAGTTTCTTAACGACGCCGAACTCATCGTCCTTGGCCCCTTCCGCGCCTTGCCACACGTACATTTCCGCCGGGGAGAGCGCGATGTCTTCGCGCAGGCGAATAGTCGAGCCGCGCATCGGGAACAGTTCGCCTTTGAATTCGGTGTTGATTTCGGAGGGGCGGAAGATTGTCGGAAGATCGCTCTCCTTGGCGGTCATCCAGTCGGTCTTCACCCGCGCGTCATAATCCTCGCCGTCAAAGATCGCCGCCCGCAGCACCGGTCCGGTAGTGGCGGAACGCCATGTCGTATCCGTGCCGACGCGCTTCTCCGTGCCATCGGAATAACGCAGGATGAGTTGGGCGCGGAAAGCGGATTTCTTTCCAAAGAAGTTTACGATTTTGTCGCGCCACCAGCCGGAAGAAACCTGGGCGGCGAAGGTGTTGGAATCGTTCTGCCCCGTCTTCATCAGGTGGGTGACATCGTAGGAAAACGAGTACTTCGTTTTCGCGTTGTGCGTGAAACCGGGTTTTAGGAAATCCCTAACCAACGGGCTTCCCGCCATTTTGCAACCTTTGCGCGACACGGGCTGCCCGTTAACGTACGCTTCGAACGCGCCCAAGCCGGCCACCGTCCAGAAAGCCTCTTTGACTGTTTTGCCGTTGGCAACGGTTTTCACGAAACAGGCGGTGCCGTCTTCCGCCTCCTGCTTGTGCAGAAGGTCTTCCGCTGGACCGCGCACCTTGGCGTCCGCCGCGGAGATCCAGCTTGCCCCGTCCCAGTCTGCCGCGGAGAAAAGCCCGGTCTCAAAAGCGCTTTCGGCCGGTTTGAGCCAATTGCCGTTTTCATCCTTCACGCTGACCTGCCATAGGTATCGGGTGGCACCCTTCAGCGCCGGGCCGGTGTATTTAATACCCACGGAACTGGATCCCGCGATTTCGCCGGAATCCCAAACCTTATCCGATTTCTCCGCGTTGGTGAAAAGCTGGATCCGGTAGGCGGACTGTGCCGCGCCGCAACGTTTTGAGCACATTTTCCACGCGAAAACCGGGGAAGCGTCGATATTGGCCGGTGCCACCAATTGGTTGGTGGTCAACCCGACCGTCCGAGCCTCATCGCCGCCGTTGAACAACTGGCAACCCGAAACCGCCAATAACGTCAAAGCCATCTCCGGCAAGACCGATTTTTTCATTCAACCCTCCGTTAAAAACGTAAACACAATAGAAAACTGTAAAAATGATAGCAAAAATGGCATCGCCCTGCAAGCGGTAAGTTGCTCCTGCGGCAAAAGGCGCGTCAATGTCTTAAAAAACACCTGGCAAGCCAATTACCGTTAAGTTGTTACGTTAAAATCAACTGTAATGCTTTTGGATTAAAATCCGCGGCGAATTTTCGACATGCGAATGTCTTTTCGCCAGATGCCCAAAAGTAATTGCACTGCCGGAGTTTTTTTGGTATCTTAATAGTCGAAAGGGGATTTTTACTATGAAACGTACTGTTTTAGAGTTGTTGGTTTTGTCCGGTATGCTGTTGGCCACCGAAAATGTGTTTGCGCAGCAGCCGGGAAGAGATAAAGACCGTGACGGTCGCCACCATAACCCGCCGGCGCAACCCGCCGCCGTGCCGCAGCGGCCGCAGTCGGCACCGCAGACGAAACCGGCCCCTCAGGCCAAACCGGGTCCGCAGGTAAAGCCGTCGGCCCCGCAGCCGAAACCCGGTCCGCAAGCGAAACCGGCTCCGCAGCCGAAACCCGTCGTTACGCCGCCGCGGCCGCAACCGGCTCCGCAGGTGAAGCCGCCGGCCCCGCCGCCGCCAAAACCGGTAGTCAAACCGGTGCCGGATTACCGTCCCGGCCACAAAAAGTATGCGTTGCGCAAGCCGCCGTTCGCGGCAGACCATTATCGGGGTTGGACTTCAGTTCTTAAGCACCACCGTTACCTGCTCACTGAAACCTTTACCCAGAGCCGCGTGTTGTTGCCGATCGGCCATGATATCGAATTCGAGCTGGAAGAAGATTCCGCCCGCGGGTACCGTTGGTTCGCGCGCTTTGATCCCCAGATGGTGGATGTGGACATCGACCACCACCGTCCGTCCCGCCGCCACTTCTGGTCTTTAAGCCGTCCGGCCGGTGTTCCCGGATATGCCGAGATTGAGATTGAGGCGAGGCATTATTTGGGCGGAACGATTGTCGAGTTGGTTTACGCCCGCCCGGATGAGTGGGAGCGCGGCATCGATCCGATCCGCGTGATTGAAGTTTACGTAGAAATAGTGCGCTAACCTGCGTGTTGGCGGTGGAGATCGGCAATGAGAAAAGTCGCGGCGTTTTTGACAGTGTGGTCCGTGGTTTTGTTTTCCGTCCTAGGGGCGGCAGACCGGGAGCCGAGTACCACATTGGAGGTTACCTCCCAGCCCAACGGTGTTACGGTGTGGGTTGACCACGTGAATCGCGGGGTGACGCCGTTGACGCTTACTGACCTGCCGGCCGGCCCGCATCTGCTGCGGTACACCATGGACGGTTACGACGACGTGTTCGAGACCGTCCAGGTTACGCAGGGCGCAATGTCCCGCGCTTCGCAGAATTTGCGGCGCACCAAAGGATTGTTGTTGCTGTTGACTGATCCCAAAGGTTGCGAAGTGTCCGAAAACGGGGTTTCGCTTGGAGTTACGCCGCTGATGATCACCACCTTGCCTGTAGGGACGCACCGGTTGCAGATCTCTTCAGCTGGCTATCAGACCAAACTGCTTGAGGTTAAGCTTGAGGGGCGTACCCCGCTCCGGCAGGAAGTTACCCTGATGTCGGACTCCGGAACCATTAATCTGACTTCCGACCCGGTAGGCGCGGAGGTGTATGTAAATGGCATCCTGCGAGGAAAATCTCCCTGCAAAATTGACCGTATCCCCGGCGGGCAGGTTACGCTTGAACTGAAGGCGGATGGTTTCCAGCCGCATTCGCGGGAAATTTCGATGGCGGCCGGCGAGGTTCAGGCGGTGGATATCCGCTTGCAGCCGTTGCCGGGTACATTGCGCATCGTGACCATCCCCGACGGCGCTCGTGTGTACGTGGATAACGAGTTCCGCGGCAACGCGCCGTACGACTGGGTTAACGTTAAGCCCGGACAGTACCGGGTGCGGGTGGATATGGCAGGCCACGAATCGGCCGCGCGTAACGTGACCGTGGAGCAGGGGGCCTCGGCGACCGAAGAGTTCCGTCTGGTCCGCAACACCGGCCGGATTGAACTGATTACCGCGCCGGCCGGGGCGATGGTTTTGGTTGACGGCGAGAAACGCGGCCTGACCTCCACCACCAAACGCGACACCACGGCGGTTTCCGACCCTTACGCGATGGACGATATCTTGGAGGGTGAACACGAAATCACGGTCTTCCGGAAGGGATACGCCCAGCAAAAACGGAAGGTGACCGTGGTGCGCGGCGAAACGCTGACACTGCAGTTTAAACTGATTCGCCAGTTTATCCCCGATTACGAGGTGACCACCATCCGCTCCTACTACAAAGGAGTGCTGGAGTTTAAGAACGACGAGGGGATCCGGATTGAGATTTCCCCCGGCGTTAGCCAGACCATCCCGATGAAGGACGTTAAGAAACACGGTTACATCCGGGAAGAAAACTGAGGGCGGCGGTTTGTCAAGGATTGAGTATCCGGTTGACCGCGTTATCGGTGGCGTCGCCGCTTCGTTGGCTGCCAACCGTTGCGTAGTGTTGCAATCGCCGCCGGGATCCGGAAAAACCACCCGGGTGCCGCCGGCTTTGCTCGATGCTCCGTGGCTGGCCGGACGTAAAATCCTGATGCTTGAACCCCGTAGGCTGGCGGCCCGTTCCGCCGCCGCTTATATGGCTCGCCAGCGCGGCGAACGGGTTGGCGACACCATCGGCTACCGGATTCGGTTGGATAACCAGACGGGGCCGCATACCCGAATTGAGATTCTGACCGAGGGCATGCTTGCCCAGCGGTTGATCCACGACCCGGAAATCCAAGACACCGGGCTAATAATTTTTGATGAATTCCATGAGCGGAATCTGGCAGCGGATTTCGGTTTGGCCCTTGCACTTGATGTGCGGAATGCGCTGCGCCTGGATTTGCGGCTGATGGTGATGTCCGCCACGCTCGATCCGGTCCCGGTCGCCGAACATTTAAACCGGGCTGACATCCATACCGCCGAGGCCCGGCTTTATCCGGTCGAAACCCGTTACCTGCACCGCCCGGCCACGGCGCCGATTCCGGCGGTTGCCGCCGAAGCGGTGGCGCGGGCGGTACGGGAAGAGTCCGGAGACGTTTTGGTGTTTTTGCCCGGCGAGGGCGAAATCCGTTCCGCTTACGAAATGCTGTCCGAAGCCCGTTTGCCGCCGGAGGTGACGGTGTTCCCGCTCTACGGGGCGTTGGATCGTGGCGAACAGGATCGTGCCATCGCGCCATCGCCGCCGGGACACCGTAAGGTGGTGCTGGCCACCTCAATCGCGGAATCGTCATTGACTATCGAAGGGATTCGGGTGGTGGTGGATACCGGCTGGATGCGGGTGCCGCGTTTTTCTCCCCGCACCGGGATGTCACGCTTGGAAACGTTGCGAATCACCCGTGACCGCGCTGACCAGCGACGCGGGCGGGCGGGACGTCTTGGCCCAGGGGTTTGTTACCGGTTGTGGGATGAATCAACCGACCGGCAGTTGGAGCCGGAATCCCAGCCTGAAATTTTGGACGCGGATTTGGCCTCTACGGTGTTGCAGTGCGCGGAGTGGGGGTGTTGCGATCGGTTGGGGTTGCCTTGGTTGACCTCGCCGCCGGATTCCGCTTGGCGGCAAGCGGTGGAACTTTTGGAAGAGCTCAAAGCTTTATCCCGCAGTACTGGACGGGCCAGTCCCGCTTTGACTCCGTTGGGTAAGAAACTGGCCGCATTGCCGCTGCATCCGCGGCTTGGATACGCGGTGGAGCGGGCTTGCCGTGCGGGTTGCGGCGAGACCGCTTGCTGGTTGGCGGCGGTGATCAGCGAAAGCCCCTCGTTGGGTTTTCTGCGCCGTGAGACTGACCTGCGCCGGGTGTCGGATTATCTGCTCGCCCATCCCCACCATCCGGTGAGCCAAAGGGCGGGGCGGCTGAAAGCACAGTGGGCAGGCGTTACCGGGGCTAAAGACCGCGCCGCCGTGTCGGAAGGCGTGATCTTGGCGTGGGCTTTTCCCGACCGGGTGGCCAAACGTCGCAACAACGCGGCGGGAACATACCTGATGCGTTGCGGGCGGGGCGCGGTATTGGACACAGATGACCCGTTATTGCGGGAAGAGTGGCTGGTGGCGGTAGAGTTGCAGGACGGTTCTGCCGACGCGAAAATCCGCTTGGCGGTTCCGATTACCCGCGAAGAGGTTTTGGAGAATTTCGGCGGCGACTGCAAGTCGACCCGAGAAGTGTTTTGGGATAACTCCACCCAGTCCGTTCAGGCAGTGCGGCGTCAACGTCTCGGCTACCTGGTGTTGAGTGAAGGGAACGATCCCCATCCGGAATCCGAACAGGTGGCAGCGGCGCTTTGCGCGGGCATCCGAGGCAAAGGTGTCGGTCAGTTGCCGTGGAGTAAGGGAGCGTTGGCGCTACGGGATCGGGTGGAGTTTTTGCGCCGGACGTTGCCCGCGGACGGTTGGCCGGATTTTTCCGATGCCGCGCTGGCGGATAATCTGGAATCTTGGTTAATGCCGTTCTGTTTCGGTGTTACCAAATGGAGCCAGTTGGAAAAAGTGGACTTGACCGCCTCGCTGCTGGCGGTTCTGGACGCGTCCGGCAAGAGCCGGGCCAAACTTGATGCTGCCGCGCCGACGCATGTAACCGTGCCCAGCGGATCAAGAATCCCGATTCGCTATAGCGGTGAAGCGCCACATCTTGAAGTGCGCATTCAGGAAGTGTTCGGAATGTCCGAGACCCCGAAAGTCGCGAACGGAAAGGTTCCGGTGGTGATGCATTTGCTCTCGCCGGCGCAACGTCCGGTACAGGTTACCAGCGACTTAAAAAGTTTTTGGTCGGTCGGATACGCTTTGGTTCGCAAAGACTTGCGCGGTCGCTATCCGAAACATTATTGGCCGGAAGATCCGACTCAGGCGGTAGCCACCAATCGGGTACGGCCTCGTATGGATTAGCCAAAAAATATCGAACGGCGGCCGGAGGATATGCCGCCGTTCGATGCTTAAACCAAGCGCCAAACATTTAGCGCAATGTTTAAATCACTAAAGATAATCGTTTGGTCGAAATCAAATCGATTCGTCTTGGGATTTCCCGCAGCGTGGGCAACCACATCCTTGCCCGTTGCGGCGTGGCCCAAAACCCATGCGCCGGTCACCGCCGCGTTGCGTCCCGAAGCCTTGCTGGCGACCGAATCCCGGGCGGTTGAAGCCATTGCGGCGCGGCCCGAAACCCATGCGTTGGTCGCCGCCGCG
>DBXY01000039.1:133533-133809 GCA_002309765.1 Verrucomicrobia bacterium UBA1200 | reverse complement strand
GTCCACAAACATCGGGACGAACGACGCCTTTTATATCCGCATCAGATCGCGAACAGGTACGGGCGGCGAGATTTTGGGGCAGTACGGAAAAATCTTGAATTGCATAGGTTTAGACGGATGCTGGTATTATCTAAACCCCAATGTCGGGGACACCAACGTGGAGGCCGACCCGGAAAAGAACCTGGCAAGCCGTGGAATTGGCGCAGATCCGTTAATCTATGCCATGGGTTTTCCGAAACGCGAGACGCAAGAGTACCTTATGAAACTCGGTTACAC
>DBXY01000039.1:93051-133458 GCA_002309765.1 Verrucomicrobia bacterium UBA1200 | reverse complement strand
CCTGTTTTACGATAGGTTGACACTTTCTTGTTGACCTAAAGAAAGAAACAAAGAACTGAAAAAGAGGGTTGAGGCGATGAGCGTAAGCCCCACACCGCCTTTTTTTCTTCAGACAGGATTAACAGAATTTACAAGATTAAGAGATTGTGGTTGGCTATAGACACGTTATTTGTGCTTGTGCCGCAGAGCCAATCACCTTACGGCAAATTTCATCCATAATCTTGATAATTCTGTGAATCCTGTCAAATAACTTACCTATAACAACATCGGTTTTTAGCCGCAAAGATCGCATAGGACGCAAAGTTTTACACGCTCTACACGTTCTGCATGGTTAAAGTTACAAGATGAACATTCCAGTGCAAAGCGCGGGCGGCTGGTTAACCAACCCAATAGGTAAGAAATTTGAGTTAAGCCCAATTTTCGCCTTTATTTCCAAGCCAAACCAAATTATAATTAATCGTATGTTTTTGCTTTTCCAGCAACGTTAACGTTCAAACCGGAATTTTCGCTATGTACAAACCCTTGACCTTGATGCTGATGTGTTTAGCCGCCAGTACGGTTTTTGCTGACGACGCCGAATTAAAACGGCATTTTGACCAGATTACCGCTGGAGTTGACAGCATAAATTCATCACCTGGCACCGAGCCCGGCACCATCCTTCCGGCGGGGGAAAACACCTTCCCGATCGCGTGGGGAAAACAGCACCAGATTTTGATTCCCGTGGTTTGCGGGGCGGTATGCGGCAAGGGCCGGGCAGTCGCGTTTAGCCATTCCGGTTTTTTGTCGCCCGAAGCGCTTAAAATCGGCGAGACCGCACGACTGGTCAAGCAGTCGCTGGTTTGGCTGTCTGGCAGCGCGGCGACGGAACCGCTGCCGGTGGCGATTGACCGGAAGTTCTCCGCCGCTCTCAAGGGGTTGCCCGGAATCGAGGGGCTTAAAATTACCAAACTCGATTCGCCCCGCGACTTAAACAAGCTTCCCGCCGGCACGGTTTACGTGACATATCCCGATGACTGGTCTCCGGCGGAAATTGAACCGGTGCGCGAATTTATCGCCAACGGCGGCGGGGTGTTGGCGACATGCGTCGGTTGGGGCTGGGCGCAAGTTACCAGGAAATCCCTGATTACCGAAAATTCCTTCAACCGTCTGTTCGGGCCGTTCGGGCTTTACACCAACGACGACTCGTCGGACCGCATCAACGCCAAAGGATATCCGATCAGCGGGGTGATTCCGCCCGCGATGCGGATTTGCGATGCGCTTAGAATCGCCGAGTCCGGCGAAAAGGTAGATACCGCCGCCGCCAACCGAGCGTTCTGGGGCATAGGGGCGCTACAGCGCGTCTTGCCGCCGGAAGAGCGGGAGATGCGCGAAAGAATCGAAAATCTTTGCAAGATCGACCCCTCGGCGATTCCGTCCCCGAAATCCCCGTTCACCGGACAGATGATCCGCGAACGGCTGGCGTTGTCGATGTTCCAGGACCGTTGGTTGCGCGATCCCTACCGGGTGTGGCCCGCCCACCCCGCCGCCACCACCTATCCCGGACTGCCGCCGGAAGGGGCGCCGCGGGTCACCCGCAACCTGACGGTGGACATGAAGGTTCCGCGTTGGCACAGCACCGGGCTATTTGCGGTGGCGGGCGAACCGATCACCGTAACCCTGCCGGAAGGCGCGGAAAAGCTGGGGCTGAACCTGCGCATCGGCACCACAACCTGCCGCGTCACCGCGCACCCCAGATGGGTCCGCGCCCCAGTGGTGGATCTCGAACTCCCGCTGAAATCCGTCTCCACCACCCTATCTTCGCCGTTCGGAGGATTGGTTTACATCGTGGTGCCGAATGGAAGGGATGGCGAAATCAAGGTTAAAATCGGTCCCGCCTGCCCCGCCCCCTGGTTCAAACTCGGGCGCGACACCCCGCAAAGCTGGCGGGACAAGATACGCCAATATCCCGCGCCGATGGCGGAGATTGAATGCGAGCAGGTGGTATTGGCGGTACCAGCCAATGAAATCCGCGGGTTGGACGATCCTACACCGCTTCTCAAGGTCTGGAAGGAAGTGTTGGATCTTGACGCCAAACTTACCGGCATCTCCCCCAACCGCGCCTCGCCGGAACGTTATTCCGGAGATGTGCAGCTTTGCGCCGGTTATATGCACGCCGGATACCCGATTATGTACCCAAATGACACTGCGATAATCCTGGTCAACGTCGATACCATTCGCAACTCCAAGGCCGAGCAGGTTTGGGGATTCTTCCACGAAATGGGGCACAACCACCAAAACAGCGACTGGACGTTCGACGGTACCGGAGAAGTGACTGTAAACCTGTTCACCTTGTACTGCATGGAAAAGGTTTGCGGGCTAAAGCCGCGTCAAACCAGAATGGGAAGCCAGGGAATCCAGAAGTCTGTGAAAAAATGGATGGACGAAGGGCGGAGCTTCGAGAAATGGAAGAGCGACCCGTTCATGGCGCTGGAATTATATGTGCGGCTAATCGAGAAATACGGATGGGAAACCTTTGAGAAGACCTTTGCCGAATACCGTACCCTGCCCAACAGCGAACGCCCCAAGAACGACCTTGAGAAACGCAGCCAGTTCGTAAAACGCTTTTCCAAGTACGCCGGAGAAGACATCGGCCCGTTGTTCAAAGAGTGGAACATCCCTTACTAGAAGAAACCGTATGGAACAGACTTTAGACCACATCCGCAATTTCTGCATTATCGCGCACATCGACCACGGCAAAACCACGCTCTCCGACCGGGTGCTGGAATTGACCAAGGCGATTGATCCGCACGAATTGCGCGAACAGACGCTTGACGCGATGGATCTGGAGCGCGAACGCGGCATAACCATCAAGTCCCACCCGGTTTCAATGCATTACACCGCCAAAAACGGCGAGCAATATCTGTTCAACCTGATCGATACCCCCGGACACGTTGATTTCGCATACGAAGTTTCGCGCAGCATGGGCGCTTGCGAAGGGGCGGTGCTGGTGGTGGATGCCGCCCAAGGAGTAGAGGCCCAAACCGTCGCCAACACTTATCTGGCCGTGGACAACAACCTGGAAATCATCCCGGTCTTGAACAAAGTTGACCTGCCAAGTGCCCGCGTCGAGGAGGTCACCAACCAAATCGAGGACGTGCTGGGCATCCCGGTGGATCTTCCGCTCCACATAAGCGCGAAAACCGGAATCGGCGTCCCGGAGGTTCTGGAGGCGATCGTCAGCAAGATACCGCCCCCCACCTCTAAAGGCGTGGACGCCCCGCTTCGCGCGCTGGTGTTTGATTCGGTGTTCGACATTTACCGCGGCGTGATCACCTACGTCCGCGTGGTGGACGGAACCTTGCGCCCCGGCGACCAAATATCGTTCATCGGCAGCGGGCAAACCACCATGCTGCGCGAGGTCGGCATTTTCAGCCCGGACCAGAAACCGGTTGACGCGCTTTACGCCGGACAAGTCGGGTATCTGGTCGGAACGATCAAAGATCCGGCCGACATTAAAATCGGTGATACGGTGACCCACACCAAAAACGGGGCCGACGAGCCGTTGCCCGGTTTCAAGGAAGTCCGCCCGATGGTGTTTTGCGGCATCTATCCGGTCAGCACCGACGAGTACGAGAAAGTACGCACCGGGCTGGAGAAACTCCACCTGAACGACTCCGCATTCACCTTCCATCCTGAAAGTTCCGTCGCGTTGGGTTTTGGGTTCCGTTGCGGTTTTCTGGGGTTGCTCCACATGGAAATCGTGCAGGAACGGCTCCGCAGGGAGTTTGATCTGGACATCATCAACACCCACCCCGCCGTGGTTTACAAAGTTAAGCTCAACGACGGTTCTGTTGAGGACATTGACAATCCGGTCCATCTGCCTGACGTTACCAACATCTCGCAAATCGAGGAACCGATCATCAAGGCCACCATCATCACTCCCAGCGATTGCATCGGGGAGATTATGCGGATCGTGATGGATCGGCGCGGGGTGGTAAGCGGCACGGAATCGCTGGACTCCATCCGGGTGATCCTCACCTGCACCATTCCGCTCAACGAGATTCTGATCGATTTCCACGACATGCTCAAAAGCGTCAGCCACGGTTACGCCTCGATGGATTACGAACCATACGGTTATCAGCCCAGCCAGATTGTGAGACTGGACATCCTGCTCAACGGCGAGGTGGTTGACGCGTTCTCCTGCATGGTGCACAAGGACAAGGCCGTCGCGCGCGGCCGCCAAATGTGCAAGGCGCTGGCCGACACCATTCCCCCGCACATGTTCAAGATCCCGGTGCAGGCTGCGATCGGGCGTACCATCATCGCCCGCGAAGATATCCGCCCCTTCCGCAAGGACGTCCTGGCCAAACTGTACGGCGGCGACGTCACCCGCAAGCAGAAACTGCTGAAGAAGCAGAAGGAGGGCAAAAAGCGGATGAAGGAGTTTGGTCAGGTAAACGTACCGCAATCGGCCTTTATCGCCGTGCTTAAAGGCACTGCAAAAGACGAATGACACGTCTAAATCTATTGGCTGTTTGCGCTTGTCTTTGTACCCGATAACTGATAAAATTATTGTCTTATGAATCGCATTTCCTACATTATTCGACGCTTGTTGTTGGTGATACCGACTTTTCTCGGCATCACCATGGTTTGCTTTGCCCTGACGCGGCTTCTGCCTGGCGGCCCGGTTGACATCCAGCTGATGAAAATGCGGGCCATCGGCGGCGCGGAAGGGGCTGGTTCCAAGGCGGTTACCCAAATAACCGAGGAGTACCGCCAGGAGCTTAACAAACAGTTCGGGTTCGACCGACCGATCTATGTGCAATACTGGGATTGGCTGGTCAACAAACGGATGGGAATGCGGATCGCCTCCTACGACTACCCGAACAAAACCGCGTGGCAGCTGATTTCCGCCCGCATCCCGGTCTCCATCTGGTTCGGCGGGATCAGTTTTCTGCTGAGTTACCTCATTTGCATTCCGCTTGGCATCGCTAAAGCCCTGCGACACCGCACCGCTTTCGACGCCGCTTCCAGCGTGGTGGTGTTTATCGGCTACGCCATCCCGTCGTTCGCGCTCGCGATGATTCTCAAAATGTGCTTTTGCGGAACCGTGGAGGGGCTGGCAGACATATTCCCGCTCGGCGGCTTTGAGTCGGATTTCTCCGGTTACGTGCCTTGGACCACCCGACTTGCTGACCACATCTGGCACATGGCGCTGCCGGTGGCCTGCTATGTGTCCGGGAACTTCGCGATATTGACGCTGATGATGAAAAACTCTCTGCTTGACCAGATTTCCAGCGATTATGTGCGTACGGTTTTCGCCAAGGGCGCTTCCCGTCGGCGGGCCATCTGGTTGCACGCTTTCCGCAACGCTTTAATCCCGATTGCAACCGGTTTCGGCTCAATCCTCGGGCTGCTTTTCGCCGGTTCGGTGATTATCGAGAGCATTTTCGAAATTCCCGGCATGGGACGACTCAGTTGGGACGCTTTGATCGGACGCGACTACGCGGTGTTCATGGCGCTGCTGTCGCTGACCTCGCTGCTCCAATTGGCGGGCAACCTCATCTCCGACTTCTGCTACATGGTAATTGATCCCCGAATGCACTTTGGACAGTCATGAAATCTTCTACCAGCCATTTTCTCTCCCCGCTCACCATCAAACGACTTCGCAACTTTATGCGGATCCGCCGGGCCGTGGCATCGCTTGTGTTGCTCGTGTCGCTGTTCGTTTTGAGCCTGTTCTCAGAGCTGATCTGCAACAGCAATCCGCTGTACCTGCGTTATCAGGGAAAAACGTTCTTCCCCTTCCTCCAATCGCTGACCATGCGCGACCTCAACGGCGGACAGGGCGAGGCGATGCCAGTGGATTATAAGCAGCTCACCGATTCCGCAGAGTTCAAGGCCGACCCCGGCAACCGCGCCGTTTGGGCGCCGATCGCCTTCGGACCATCCGAGGTGGTGGATGCCAGAACCCTCGACCAGTACCGCACCGTAAGAGTTTCGGTGGTTCCCGAAGCGGATGTCGGACGTATCGACCTGGCGCCTGACGGGACAATCGCCATAACGGTGGCCTGTTCGCCATTCTTCCCCAAAGGGACGAAGATACGTAACGCAAAGCTTGCCGACTATTGGCAACTCCCCCCCGAAATGATTCAGGCGATTGAGTCGCGCCGTAACGGCAAGGCGGATGCCGCCCGCGAATTCAGCATCACGGGAAAAACCGGGTCGGCGGTGGTCACCATGCCCGAAACGGCGGCCGGTCCCGCGCCGTGTCTGGTACGGATTTCTTTCCGCCAAAAGGAAAAGCCGGACAGCCCCTACCAGTTGCAACTCCGGCGGGGTAAGGACCAAAAGATCGCCGGTATCCCCGCTTCGATCCCCGCCCCGGCCGCCAAAGAGATTGCCGATCTGGCGGCCCGCTGCTTTGAAAGCCCGGTGGAAACCACCGTCATCCCCTGGCGAGACCGACACGCCGAAGTATCCTGCGTACGCAGTGAAATCGTGTGGCCCTTCCGTCCGGTCAAAGGCCATTACATGGGCATCGATTCCGCCGGGCGCGATGTTCTCGCCCGGGTGTTGTACGGAATGCGCATCGCGCTGCTGTTCGGTATCGCGCTGGCGTTGTGGTCGATGTGCTTCGGCGTGACCATCGGATCGATCCAAGGGTTCTTCGGCGGTTGGGTTGACATCACCGGACAGCGGCTGACGGAAATTTGGAGTGCCCTGCCCTTCCTCTACGTGATGATCTTCGTCGGCTCGGCGCTCGGCCGCAGTTTCCTGCTGCTGCTAATCTGCTACGGCCTGTTCAACTGGATCACCATTTCCTACTATATGCGCGCCGAGTTCCTGCGGTTGCGCCAGCGGACATTTGTTGAAGCCGCCCGTTGCCAGGGACTGTCGTCCAGCCGGATCATCTTTTCCCACATCCTCCCCAACGGGTTGACCCCGCTGATCACCCTCTTCCCGTTCAAACTGATGGGAGCGATCGGTTCGCTTGCCGCGCTGGACTTCCTCGGCTTCGGTTTGCCGCCGATGACTCCCAGCTGGGGCGAACTGCTCCATCAGGCGCAGCAATTCCGTTGGGCCTGGTGGTTGATTCTCTTCCCCGCCGCCGCGCTGTTTACCGTGATGCTACTGACCGTAATGATCGGCGAGGGGTTGCGCGACGCTTTCGACCCGCGCCAGCAGTCTAAACTGGAATAGCCCGGACAGGCACAAAAACCATAATGCAGAAATCGCTCGGTTTTATTATTATCGCCGCCGTTATGGTTGTGCGGTTTGCGCAAGGCGACAACCTTTCTGTCGCCCGGACCGCGCTGCAAGACCGTCTTTACGCCGTGGCGGAACGTCACGCCAAGACCGAACTGGGGTCCGGCGACACCGCGCAATCGCGTGACGCCGCGCTGATATTGTTGCTGGAGGCTCTGGCCGGACAACGGAAATTCGACGAACTGTCCAACCTCGCCGCTCCCCGTTTGGCGGAAACCGCTGACGATCCCGCCGTCCAATCTAGTATTTCCTACTGGTACGCGCTGGCGCTGCTGGAAACCGGGGAGAACCAAAAAGCGGCGGAATTGGCTGAACGCGCCTCCGGAATTCCCGGCGGCGTTTTGTCCGACGACCTGCTCCGCATCGCCGCCCGCGCCCGTCTGCACGATGGCAAGAATGAAGCGGCGTGGGTGATTTTTTCCGCGCTCGACCAGCGGTCCACCAACGCGGTGAGCCGCGCCGCCAATGCCCTCGAATGGGCGACTTCGCTGGCCAACGCCGGGCGTGACGATGCGGCGCTGGAGGTGTTGCGTATCCAGTCGGAACTCCCCTGCCGCACCGCGGCTTCCGACGACGGCGCATTGCTCCGGGCCCGAATCCTGCACAAGCAAGGCAAGACTTCCGATGCCACGGCAATCTTCACCCAGTTAACGCAACGCAACGACGTCGAAGAACCGGCTGCCGTCCAAGCCGCGCTGGAATTGAGCGCGATCAATTGGGACGCCGGGAAAACCAATGACGCCGTCGCCTTTGCGCGATCCGCCTACGAACGTTCCACCCAAGCAGAAACCAAACGGTTGTCCGGATTCCGGCTCGGAGACCTGCTGGCGACGCTGCCGGACAATATGTCTGAAGGCATGGCGTTGGTAAAACAGTTGGTTCGCGAATATCCCGACGCCGACGATTCCCGCGCCGCGTTGCAAAAACTTGCCGACACCCTGCTGATGTCCGGGCATCCCGTACACGCCGAATCGATTTACCGCATTTTGCTGGAGACCTACCCCAACGCGGCGGAGAACGACTACCGGGTGCTGCAAGGCCGGGGTTGGGCACGGCTGGAGTTGGGACGGCACCAAGAGGCGGCTGCCGATTTTCTGGCCGCGATGAAAGTAGCCACCAATGACCAGGCGAAAGTGGAGTGTCTGTTCAAGGCCGGAGACGCCCAGAATGCCGGGAAACAGTATGCCGACGCCGCGCAAACCTACCGAAAGATCGTCGACACTTACCCAAAGCACGAACTGGCCATCCGGGCGCTGTTCCAATGCGCCGACGCCCTTGAGCGCGCGGGACGGCGTGAAAACGCCGAACAGGGTTACCTCGAAGTGGCGCGACAACACCCCGACCATCCGCTGGCCCCGCAGGCGATGCTGCGTTTGGCCGCGCTGCAATCCGAAGCCGGACAGTATAAAGAATCCATACAAACTTTTTCCGCCATCCTCGCCGGCTATCAGGACAAGGAAATCCGGATGTCAGCCTTTCTAGGCCGCGGCAAGGCCCATTACCGTTCATACCGGTTTCAAGACGCGATGCAGGATTTTGCCGCCATCGCCGAGAACGATCCCAACCATCGCGATGAGGCGCGGTACATGCTCACGCTCTGTCTTTACGGCGTGGGACGCGACAAGGACGCCCGGGCCGCCGCGTCGGCTTTCATCGCCGACTTCCCCGAGTCTCCGCGTTTGGCGGATATGACACTCTGGCTGGGGAAATTCGACTTCAACCAAGCGCAGTACAAAGAGGCATTTAACGCCTTCTCCAGCTATTTCCGCCGTTGGCCGGAAGAGCGTTGGGCCGATGCGGCGTTGCTCTGGGCCGCCCGCGCCGCGTTTTTCGGCAACGAGTTTTCCGAATGCGTCGAGACCGTTTCCACGCTGGTGCGTCAGTTCCCGCAAAGCCAACGGATTCCGGAGGCGTCGCTGCTCCAAGCGGACGCGCTGATGGAAATGGCACGTTTCGAAGAGGCGGTGGTGATTTTGGACCGGGTGATGAATCTCTCGCCGGACGGCGAATGGTGCGCCGCCGCATGGCTGCGCAAAGGCGACTGTCTTTACATTATGGGGGCGGACAACAACACCCGCTACGAGGATGCGATCTCCGCTTATCAGCATCGGATAAAACTCGGCGGCAACACCCCCGCCATGCTGATGCAAATCAATTTCAAAATCGGGCGATGTCTGGAAAAATTAAAACGCTACGACGATGCCATCGACCGCTACTATTCCGGCGTGGTGGTGTTTTACCAGGAGGAACGCGCCAAAGGGACATGGTTCAACGACGCCTCCACCAGCTGTTTAATCCGCGCCGTTTTCAGCGTGGCGGAAATTTACGAACGCCAGCACAAATACGAACCGGCGGTTTCAATACTCCAGCGTCTGATGAACCTGGGCGTTCCGGGCGCGGAGGAGGCGCGGGCGCGGATTGAAAGGCTCAAGGCCAAAAAGGGAGACATGTGATGGGTCACGGCAGTTTGGTGTTTTGGGTTATCGTCTGCATGGGCTTGGCGACGCTCGTGCTGTTTCTCGGCCGCTTGCTGAGACTGCGCCGCGCCAAAATCGACTATGCCGATTTTCTGAAGGGCGTTTACAACCTGTTGGAGAAATCGCGGGCCGAAGAGGCAGTGGTTTTGTGCGAAGAGACCGATTGCCCGGTTGCCGCCGTAATCCTCTCCGCGTTGCGGCACCGTTCCGACCCGGCGGACGTAATCAACCAGTCGGTGCTGAACACCGAGCGCAGCGAGCTTTCGCGCATGGAACGCCGTTTGGCGACGATTTTGCTGTGTTGCCAAGTCGCTCCGCTGCTTGGATTAATTGGCACGCTTCTGGCCATGGTCTCAATAATCAACATACTGCACAACCAGACTCCGCTAATCCAAAACGCCGATCTCACTGGCGGCTTGGCCCAAGCGTTCTCCTGCACCATCGCCGGCCTGGTCGTGGCCGTGCAATGCCACGCGATGTACTCGATCCTCATTGCCCAAATCGAACGGATAGTTTTGGACATGGAAACCTGCGGCTCGGAGATTGCGGCTTATTTGGCCCACCATCAACCCGCCGAACGCTAAAGGAAACAGTCGCCATGTCATCAGTTTTTCAGGAAACCCCAAGCCAGCTGATCCGCAAACACCGGAACATTTACCGTTTCGGCGGCGCGTGGCCGCAGGTGCTGTTGTGGGCGGTGCCTTGGATCAATGTCGTGGTGCTGACCGTACTGCTGGTTTTGGTGCATGGGAAAACCACCGCCACCGCCGGTCTGCTGTTCGACCTGCCGCATAGCCCGATTCGCGAGGGCGCCGCCGCATCGCTGATCGCCATGCTCATTCCCGTGGCGGGCGAAAACGAGGCGGGAGCCCCGGACACGTTGGTGTTTTTCGATGACGACCGCTTCATCACCTCAAACCGCGACCAAATGGATGCCTTGGTGGAGCGGCTGCGCCAACGTACCGCGCAAAACGAGCGGGTGCTGTTGCTGATGGCGGACAAACGCGTCCCTCACGGCGAGGTGGTTTCTATAATCAATTTGGCCCGCGATGCGGGAGTAGAACGGGTGAACGTTGCGGTAAAGCCCGAATGACGGCGGTGAAGAATGCATGATATCGCCCAACTAAAAGAACTCTTCCCCCCGGCCGGCAAACGACTCCAGTTTTGGTGGCCGCTCTGCATCTGTGCCACGGTGCTGGGATTGCTTTGGGCGCAAGTGCCATTCGGTCTAATGCTTGACCGTCACCCTATGGGGACTCCGTCCGTTCCCCCGTCTCCCAGCGCCGCTTACGTGGTGCTGGACGAAACTTTTGCCGCGCAGGCGTTCCACCGGATCCGCTCTTCTTGGTCATCGGACGACCAAAAGACCAGAACCGCATTTGACATCGAATTCTCCGAAACCGGCAACGCCCTACCAGACCCTTGGGAACTGCCCCGCAGCAGCGATTATCCCGTCGAGTGGCACCCTGCCCCGATTCCGCCGCTACAGACGCAATCCAGCGGGATACTGTTGCCTTCGGCCGATTCCACCATAAGCCTGCCGCCAATCAAAGAGACCCTGCACATAACCCTTTCACCGGGTTTGGAAAGTGCCGGATTCTCATTTGACCTGCCTAAAAACGGTGATTTTGCATCCCCTTCCGGTTCAGCGCGGTTTGAGATTGAGACCGGCGCCGACGGCCGGGTAGAGCATCTGTTATCGCTGTCCGCACCATCCGCCGACCTGCGCCGGCTTGAGTCTGCCATCTTTTGCGGCCATGCCACCGGCGTCGCCAGCGGGTTTATATCGTGCGAATGGCATTTTACTTCCACCAAGAACAAGGCAAACAAAGTTGGAGATTGAGACATGCGCGGAGTTTCCTTGATGGCCGTAATGGCGGCGACCGTTGCCGCAGCAGTATGGGGCGGTGAACGTCCTTATGAAATGGTGATCGCCAAACGCACGGCGGACGACCATCCGCCGTTGCTGCCAATGACCAGTTCCGCCGGATGGAAAATCGAAACGAGCAATTCCGACGCCCTTGTGACCACCTCCGATGATGTGTTGCTCTTTGGAAACGGAGTGATAAAGATCGTCCACCACGCTACCGGCGCCAATCCGGTTATCCGCCTTTCCCCGCCCGAACCGGTCAAAATCACCAACTATTTCGATGCCGTATCCTGCTGGATTTACGGCAACAACCACAGTTACGCCCCCGACCCCAAGACTCCGCCGGTGTCGGTATTCGCCCACTTCGCGGATTCCGACGGCAAACCTTTCACCGTCCAATTAGCCAAAGTGAGTTTTAAAGAGTGGTTCTTATGTCACAAGCGCCTTTCGCCTGAACTGATTTCACGGGTGGCCAAAGGTTCGGAGTTCCGCTACTTTTCCATCACCGGCGGACGAAACACCGAGGACCGCACCATATATTTCAACAGTCTGGCCGTGTTTACCGAGACATTCAATCCGTTGAAGATCCCCCCCCGTCCGCAACGGGCTTTCGCACTATTTCCCGAAATCCAATCCGGGCTTAACACCGGTACGGATCGACTCCCCTTCCCCAACTCCATCTTGACGGTAATCCCGCCCGACCCGGCTCAATCGATCTGCCGGATCGCCCGCGGCGAAAGCGGCCGCTATTATCTGGTGCGGGACGGCGAAGACGGAAAACTTGAAATCGCCCTGCCATCCAAAGCCGCCAATTGGGACGATATGTTTTTCCGCTGGAACGGTTCGCGTTGGTATGCGATGGCATTGGACGGCGGGATCTATTTCGCACCGAACGGCGACCACCAAAAAATCTTTCGCCCCGAAAACGAACAAGTTGAAATCACCACCGACAATCTGGCCGTAATTTACCGCGGCACATTGGCAGACCATGGCAAGACGTTGGGAGAAATATTCCTGAAATTCCATTTGGAAGGAAAGTCGCTGACGGCAGACCTGAAATGCACCGGCGGCAACGTTGAGGAAATCAGATTCGGCCATCTGCTGAATCTAAACCAACCGCTAATAATTCCCGTGCCGTACTATTCCTACCATTTCCCCGGACACTCAAACCGTCCTTGCGTGGTGGCTACCGCCATTGGCGGCAGCCCGTTTTTCGCGATGTACCACATGGACTGGACGCAGTCCAACGCCTCAAAACCGTTTACGGTTCCGAATCAGCGGTTGGACGGAACAGTTGCCAGCAACGGCGGAACTCGTTACCTGCCCAAAACCGACGGTAAACGCAACGATTGCACGGAACGGTTCGTATATTCCTTCGCGCCGGAATTCGACCAAGTGCTGCCCAACATCCCCAACCCTCCATCGCCGTGGAAATCCAAGACCGGCACCCATGTCTGGGTTTCCCATCCCGCGTACGACCGCGACCGTTCCGCCGAGTTTTGGCGCAACCGCAAGCGGTTGGGCATCGCCAATATGGCAATCGTTGACCACGAAAATCTTTGGCGTGACAACAACGAGAGCTTCACGTTCCGGACCTTCACCGCGCCCAAGCGCGGCGGTGACGCCAGCGAAAAAAAATATGTGGACATTTTGCAAAACGAACTCGGTTACCTGTGCGGCCCGTACAATAACTTCACCGATTTCGCGCCGGTAAACGGCTATTGGAACTACGATCTCATCTCCCGCACTCCCGACAACCAGCTGCAGCACGCCTGGGAACGGTGTTACGCGCCGAAACCGGCCTACGCGGTAGCCTACTGCGAGCGGCTTACGCCCGTAATACAAAACAAATTCCATTTCACCACCGCATATTGCGACGTGCACTCCTGCGTTGCGCCGTGGGAACGCACCGACTATGACTGGCGGGTGCCGGGCGGCGGAACCTTCGCCGGGGTGTTCTACCCGTTCGGCGAAATTATGCTGTTGCAAAAAAAGAATTGGAACGGACCGGTCTATTCGGAAGGCGGCAGCCACTTTATGTACTGCGGGTTAACCGACGGCAACTACGCCCAAGACCAATCGTACGACATTTCAGTCCGCCCGTGGTTGGTGGATTTCGATTTGTTGCGGATGCATCCGTTGTGCTGCAATTTCGGAATTGGCAATATGGATATGTTCATGCCCGGACAACGGGACAAACAGTCCAGCCAAAACGCCGCCGACCGTTTTCTTGCCGCCACCGCCGCGTTCGGCCACCCCGGTTTCCTGCTCGGCGGGCTGTCAGAACTGCCAAGCTATTTCCTGCTGCAAGGTATCGCGTCGTACTATACGCAGGCCGACGTGGAGTCTATACGCTATCTCGACCAGTCCGGCAATCCGCACCCCACCACTGCCGCCATCGCCAACCGCTGTTTCCGGAGATCGCAACTCTGCGTAAAATACAACGACGGAACCGGCGTAATCGCCAACGGCAACGAACGCGACGCCATCACTGTAACTTGGAACGGACACCAAACATTGCTGCCGCCAAATTCATTCTACGCCCGTAGCGGTGATGGCCAAGCCGGAGCGTTCAGCGGCGAATGGAACGGCCACCGCGCGGAGTTGGCGGTTTCCAAAGACTACACCTATGTCAACGGGCGCGGGCAGTTGGCGTTGTTCCCGGAAGGCGGGTGTGACGGCATCATGGTGCGGTTGCCGGAAAAATCAGGAACCGAAGAGGTGATTGTTTATAAAACCTGGGGCTTGGCGGCACCAAAAGACATTCTGCTGCCATACGCCGCCACCAACGCGGTGGCGCTCAATATGCAAAGCGAAGTCATTGGCCCTGCCAAAATCGAACACGCCAACGGTTATACCCGCGTGTTTCCGGTGGCAGATGCCGTATCCTACCGGTTATGGCCGAAAGACCCTATACGGCGGTCAACGTTCCCGGAAATGCAGATTCAGCCAACGGCCGTAACAAATGCGGCGGTCGAATCGCTGGAATTTCCCGATTCTTTTATCGCCGCCTACGCATACCGCGGCCAAGATGAGGTGGAACTCGATTCGCAAACTTCCGGCGCGCAAGGCTACGCCGCGGCCAGATCCTGCGGCGGAGTTTCCCATTACGGTTATTTCATCCACCCGCCTTACTTCAAAGGCACCGGATACACCCTCTTGAAATTTGCGATCGAGTTGCCGGAATCGCCCTTAGAATTCTCCTGCCTGGTCGGCAAAGTAGACGGCAGTGATCTGGGTGACGGCATCTTAACGCAAGTTTTGGTTGAAACTGCCGACGGAACGCGCAAAAAAGTGGCGGAACAACTGGTTACCGAACACAAGTGGTATCCTTTGTCCGCCGACCTTTCGCCGTGGAAGGGGCAACACATTCGACTGGTCATCTGTTCCGACGCCGGTCGTTCGGACGACAGCACCGGCGACTGGAGCGCTTGGGCCAATCTGTCATTAAAACCCAAAAAGTAAAAATGTCACACTCACTGCTTATCAGAAACGCGAAACTCAACGGAACGTTAACCGACGCACTGATTGTAAACGGGATTTTTAAAACCATCGCGCCTGGCATAACCTGCTCCGGCGGCATCCCAACCATTGACGCCAGAGGCATGGTTCTGGCTCCCGCGTTTTACAACGGCCACACCCACGCCGCCATGACCCTGCTGCGCGGCTATGCGGATGACATGGAGCTGTTCAGTTGGCTCAACGACTGCATTTGGCCAGCCGAAGCGAAACTGGATCCCGATCTGGTTTACCACGGCACCAGACTGGCGATTATTGAAATGCTCCATACCGGAACCGTGTTTTTCAACGATATGTACTGGATGGCTCCGGCCACGGTAAAGGCGGCGAACGAAATGGGTGTGCGGGCGGCTATCGGCAGAATTTTTACCGATGGCAACGACGGCAAACTGCGAACCGATATGCTCGAAAACGCCAAACAAACCGAAGCGGCGTTGGCCGCCTGCGGCAACTCCGGACGACTCCGTCTTACCTACGCCCCGCACGCCGTTTACACGGTGTCACCGAAATCGCTCGAATGGGTATCCGAGCAGGCAGCGCGTGATTGCGCAATAGTGCACATCCACGCTTCCGAAACCGCCAAAGAAGTATCCGACTGCATTGCGGCCAACGGATGCTCGCCAATCGCGCTTTTAGACCGGTGCGGAATTTTGAACCGCAATGCCATTCTGGCGCACGGGGTGCATCTGGACGATAATGACATCAAACTTATCCGCGAAAGCGGCGCCACCATCGTCCACAACCCCTGTTCCAACTACAAACTGTGTTCCGGGCAATTCCATTACCGCAAGGTTAAGGAACTTGGCGGCTGCCGGGTTATTCTGGGAACGGACGGCAACGCCTCCAACAACAATCTCTCCATGTTCGACGAAATGAAACTCGCGGCATTGTCCGCCAAGCTTGAAAGCGGCGACCCGTCATGCGCCCCGGCGGCGGACGTTTGGCGCATGGCCACGGCGGATGCCGCCGCCGCCTTCGGAATTAAAGGCGGCGTCATTGCCGAAGGTTATGTCGGAGACGCGCTGCTGCTGGACAATTCCGCAGTACAAATGTGCCCGGAATACAATTTGGCGGCCAATGTGGTCTATTCTTGCGACACCTCGTGCGTTGACACGGTGATTTGCGACGGACGCGTTCTGATGCGGCACCGCCGGGTGGAACATGAAAGGGAAATTATCGCCGCCGCGCAAGAAGCCGCCAGCCGGTTTACTGCATCTTCGAAACACAACTACTAACGGAAATGCACTTGCAATCCGTTATTAAAGTACCGAACCGTAAGGTGTTCGCTTTGCGGTTCTACCCCTCTGGTGTCCAGTCGCGCCATATTCCAATCCTTTGAAAAGATCCAGCGCGGTAACGGTTGACCATCCATTTCGAAAATGTCCGTTCCATCCGATCCAATCGTCACGCCTACAGGATTCCCCAAAGAGTCAAGTTGCACCGAAAATGACAACGATTATCGTATCGGCAGATTGTCAGCCACAACCGCCAGCGATGCGTCAAACCCCGCATGATCCAGAACCCATTTTCCGCAATCCCAACCCAAAGCGATCCCAATTTCGGCTGCCGAAAGTTTTCCATCGCAATCTTTATCTTTTCCAAGCGAAACCACGACACTATTGGTAGGCGAAGCATTCAACGACAGGGAAAGATTAAACTCACGCTTACCCGAATGCCACACGCTGATGGGCGCATTGGTCGTAACCCCGCCCTGAATGCCTGAAGGAATCTCTAGTGGCCCCAATTCCAACGCCGCGCTTGCGACAATCACAAAAGACATAAAAACCGCCACCCAGATCTTTAACTGCATTTTCTTCTCCTTTTACTCAAGAAAATCGCCATCGCCGACAATGCCGCGACTGCCGACAATGCCGCCGCAACCCTTGCCAACGTGCGGATCCGCCGCTGCCGCGGAGTAATGCCGAGTATAGATTCGTCGTAGCTGACAAACTGACCAAGGTCTGGCGGAACATAACGTAAGGGCTTTACCTCAGCGGCCTCGTTGAAACACTCGTTCATCTTTTCATCGAATACAGGCTGCAATGCCTTGGTTTCGCGTTCCGTCAACGGGGTATCCCTAAACCGTTTAGCAAAGTCGCGCCGGAACTGCGATTTCGCATAAGCGCTATCCAAATATTTAAAAATGTCGTCAAGGGCAACAAACATAAATTTGGAATTTTCCAGCATAGCCACATCTTTTAATGCGGCGACCATTGCCGTCCGCTTCTCAACTGGTGCCCAGCTTGCTGCCGCTTTTATTCCCGAATACATAAAAGATCTAATCTTCGCGGGCTGGTCAATAAAATTAGCGACACTCAAGATTAACGATGTCACATCATCACGTCCAGACATCATCAAAAGTACGAAAAACGCATTCACACGGATTTCATTTGTTTCGCCTTTGTCAGCATAGACACCATTTAACCATTCTTTATCATTTTCATCAGCGCAAAATGACATAAACATGAGAATCCGATTTTTCCCAACTTCCGCGAACTGACAATGACCTTTATTTGAGTCCGGCGATTTAATAATTTTATCCATATCACCATAAACCTGTATCAGAGCGCGATGGATTGTTTTGCGGTCAATTTTCATCAATTTTAACCATTGGTATGCATATTCGTCTCCGAACCCATCACGGCGTAAGCAGAAATTCCGAAAACAATCCACCATCTCGTCATAGGAAAATTCTTGATAAGTTTCCGAGTCAATGTAAAGGGTATGGGTAAGCCTTGCTTCGTTACCATAAGACAAAACAGTGGAAAAACAGCTCGCACATAACGCTATAAAAAACGCAACTTTACTCATTCAAAAATCCTTCGGTTTATGCGGTCAAGGTCAATGTTTATAATAACGAAATCCAACCCGTTGGTTATCGAAGCCCCATGGATTCCCATCATCGGCATGTCTCAACTTTCATCTGTTGAATAACCGTGCATAAGGGTTCTGGATATCACATTAGAATTACAAATTCCATCTGGAAGATAATTAACATTGGAATTGCCGCCACACTCATAAATGCGGCAACGCAAAAAATTCCGAAGGAATTTGATCACTGTTTCACCCAGCCCAGAACCCCACAATTTTTACCTACCAAATAGGAATTTTTTATCGCGTTATATACGTACAATTTAGCGCCTTCAACAGCGTTTCTCAGGTCGCGGCCCAATGCCAATTCCGCAGCCAAAGCCGCCGCCAGCGAACATCCCGTGCCGTGGGTTGAAACCGGGTTGTCGAGTTTCGGCAATGCGAAATCATGGAAATTTTCGCCATCGTAAAGCGTGTCCACGGCGGTTGATTCATCCAACGCATGGCCGCCTTTAACCAGCACCGAACAACCATACTCGCCAAAGATCCGTTTCGCCGCCTCGCGGGCATCTTCACGGTTGGCGATGGGACTTCCCGCCAACACCTCGGCTTCGGGAAGGTTCGGGGTAATCACCGTCGCCAACGGAAACAACTCGGACTTTAACGCGGACACGGCGCTATCGGAAATCAACTTCGCGCCGCTGGTGGCTACCATCACCGGATCGATAACCTTGGCGATTTCCCGACGCTTCGACAGTTTCTCGCCCACACACTCAATTATCGCGGTGTCCGCCAACATCCCGGTCTTTAGCGCGGCAATGTTGTAAATGCCCAACACCGCGTCCAATTGCGATGCGATGAAATCAACCGGCACTTGATGGATCGCAGCGACCCCAAAAGGATTTTGCGCGGTCAATGCGGCGAAAACCGTGCACCCGTGTACCCCATAGGAATGGAACGCCCGCAAGTCCGCCTGGACTCCGGCGTTACCGCCGGAATCGCTACCCGCGATGGTCAAACAACAAGGGAAAAACTGTTCCGCAGCCATGCACATCCTCCCGAACGTTCTTGGTCAGACTTCGAATCTCTTTGCCTCGTCGCAACCATAAAGTTTGTTCAGCCATTCCGGACGCCAGCCGGACAAAACCCGCTCTTTGCCGTACTCCGCAACCAACCGTTCCATCAATACATACGACGCGCTAATAGGTCGGTAACTACGGCGATCCACAATAGTCAAACGGATGCCGTCCAGCTCTTGTCCCGCATACTGCCCCGATTCCGGGGTGTAACGGTACGGATGCGCCGATAGCCCAAATTCGCCCAACCGGTCAACCGCCCTACGGCAAAACTCCTCCGCCCGCAGCCAAGGCGCTCCCAACACCCGGAAAGCCATATTGGTGCCGCGACCGCAATCAACCGCCGTCAAAGCCTCGGTAAAAACGGTGGCGGGATAGGTTCTGGCGGCCTCCCAGCTCTTAATGCCCGGCGAAGGCGGAATAAACTCCGGCCAATCACTACCCCTAACCCAATCCGAAAAATCTTCACCTTCCAACGGGACCACCGTCAACCGCGGCGGTCGATCCATTCGCTCCGCCAACCATTGCGCGGTCTCTCCGGGCGTCATACCGTAAACCATGGGCAACGCGCACGGAGCAACAAAAGAAAAGTACTCCGGCTCCGCGACCGGGCCGTCAACCAACCCCGGCATCGGCACCGGACGGTCCGCCACCACCAACTCCACTGCGCACTCGGCACAAGCCTCCATCGCCAATTTTAAGGTGCCGAGGTAAGTGTAGCAGCGGATCCCAAGATCCTGCAAATCGAACACCAGCGTATCAATCCCGCGCAACATTTCAGCGGAGGGTTTCCGCAACTCCCCGTAAAGGGAATACACCGGTATGCCCCAATCCGGATGCTGGAGGGAATGGGTATGTTCGCCCGGACCGGCCAAACCGAAGAAACCGTGTTCCGGTCCGAACAGCGCGACCAACCGGTCTCCCAGCGTCTCGCGCAACGCCTGGGCGGAACTGGCCCCGTCGGCGCAAACCGCGGCCTGATGGCTCAACAACCCTACCCGTTTGCCGCGCAGTACCGCCGGGTCGCGGCGCAAAACATCCATTCCCACCCGCATCGCCTACTCCACCCGCTTGAGTTCAGCGACCGATTCCAAACCATGCCGCCGCAAATAATCGGAAATGCCGTCCGCCACGCGCAACGGCGTGGCGGGATCGATGAAATTCGCCGTGCCAACCGCCACCGCAGTTGCCCCGGCCAGCAGAAACTCAATCGCGTCCTCCGGCTCGAAGATCCCGCCCATCGCCAAGATAGGCACCGTCGCCACCGCGGCGGCGTCCCACACCAGCTTCACCGCCACCGGATGGATGCCGCGGCCCGACAACCCGCCGGTTTTGTTGGCCAGCACCGGACGCCGACGCTCAATGTCGATAACCATCGCCGGAAGGGTGTTAATCATCGAAATCGCGTCCGCGCCCGCCTCCTGCGCCGCCCGGACGAAGACCTTGATGTCCGGCACGTTGGGAGCGAGCTTGGGCATCAGCGGCAAAGCCGTGGCCTTGCGCACCGCGCCGACCAGTCTGGAGACGGTGGAAGGATCGTGTCCGAAAGCGTGTCCGCCCTCCTTAACGTTGGGACAGGAAATGTTAAGCTCCAATCCGCTGACCCCCTCAATGCCGGAAAGCCTCCGGGCGACCTCGACGTATTCGTCGATACTGGTGCCCCACATATTGACGATCACCGGGACTCCGACACTCCGCAAGAACGGCATGTCGTCACTGGCGAACGCCTCGACTCCCGGCCCCTGCAACCCGATGGCGTTTACCATTCCGCCCGGCACCTCGACGTGGCGCGGCAACTGATTGCCCGGCCACGGATCGAGCCGGATGCCCTTTACCGTAATCGCGCCCAGTCTAGTGACATCAATCAACTGCGCGTATTCCTGCCCGTAACCAAAAGTTCCAGACGCCACCGTAACCGGATTCTGCATCCGGATACCGCCCAAATTAACGCTTAAATCCATAACCAATCCCCTACTTTATCGGACCGTCCAAAAGCAAATCGTGTTCGCGCCCGGATTTCTGTTCCCTTTTCACCGGCTTATCGCTTACCCGCACCCCGATGCTGCGGAAAAGCAGCCGGAACAACCGTGCCGCGCGCGGGGTGGCGAGTTCGTAATCGACCGTACACAACGAAACCCGGCCTTTGCCGCAAGGATATACCGCCCAGGCCGTCCCGCTGGGTTTGCGCAGGTTTTCGTAACACGCCACCGCCCCGACCTTCGACTCTTCCGGATTGCGGTTGAACAGCTCCCAATCGGTACGGCTGGCGGTCAACAGCACCATGCCGCCGTCAACAAACGGCCCCTCAATGCCGCAACTGATCACCCGGCGCTGTTCACGCGGCTCTTCTTCCGGGAAATAGCAATCATCCAACGAAATCGGATTCGACCAGTCGTGCTCTTTCGGTCCGCGCTCCAGCGAAGTGGCGGTGCGGTCAGTGAAGCGCACCGATGCCGGCAACAACGCGTTCAACCGCGCCAGATCTTTCGGCGGACGGTTTGCGAAGAACACCACCGATCCGCCGGACGCCAAAACCCGCTCCACGGCATCCGCCGCGCCGTCCGGGATTGCGGCGGCGTCGATCAGCAGCATCGCCGAAGCCTCGGTCCCGGCATCAACCCCGAAAACCGCCAGCTGATCCAGAAACTTCTGGCTGCCGAACGCCTGTACCCGATCAACGGATGGCGGCGGGGGGTTGGGACGATCCCGCCAAGGCGACAAGTGATCCCAAGGGCAGGGCTGCGGACCGCTTGGGCACTGCGCGGCTTTTTGGGCCTCGAACATCCCCAGCGGACGGTACAACGGCAAAGCGGGGTCGAATCCTGGATTGAGCGTTGCGACGTATGGCGGCAACCGTTCAATCTGCATTCCGAATTTACCCTCCTGCGGCACCCCGCGAAAAATGATTCCGTCCTGGCGGCCCGGCAAACGGTCAAAATCACTATATCCAAACGGCAGCATAGCCAAACCGAACCAAGCGGTCTCGCTGGCGGAGAAATACGCCAAGTGGGGCAACGCCACCTTAACGATGTTCTGGTAAACGTCAGCACCCAACGCATCGTTTCTGCCGGCATAATCGAGGAAGGCGCGTTCCCCGGCGAACTGGGCGAGATAATGCGGAGGGGCGTAGTAGGTGCCGCCGTTCTCGCCGACCATCAGCGGTTTCTCGACACCTTTGGCATCGCGTTCCAACGCCGCGAGGCCATGCCCGTAATGCCGGTTCCAAACCGGGAGCTTGCCGTCCAGATCGTCATCGCCGTCGCACGACAGCCACGGTCGGGTGGGATCCAACTTATGCCCGGTCAACCCGACGTTAACCAACTGCTCGCGCCAGCGGGCTTCTTCTTCTTTGCCGACCTTATTCAACCGGAAAATCGCGAACATCTCGTTGCCGAAACTCCATCCCATAACGGACGGATGGTTTCGGTCGCGCAGGACCAATCCGTCGAAATGGTTTTGGTAACGCCGCCAAAAATCAGGATTGGTGAAATCCAACCGAATGGAACTGCCAAAGATTGCCGTCTCGTCCAACACGCAAATACCCATCTCATCCGCCAGATCCAAATAACAGCGGGGATAAATCTGTGCGTGCGGCCGCACCGCGTTGCCGTACATATCCTTTATCATGGTGTACCACGCCCAAACAAAACGGCGTGAAAATGCGTAAGCGCCAAAAGGATGCAGGATATCGCCCTTCAGCTGAATCTTTCTGCCGTTCAACAGCAAATCGCGTCCCCGAATGGTGAACTGCCGCCAACCGAACCGCTGGTATTTCCGGTCTATCGCCGCACCGGAACCGGAATCCAGCCGGATTAACAGCGCGGAAAGGTTTGGCGCGTCAGGCGTCCACTGTTTCAGCCTCCCGTAAACCTGAACGCGGTATGTGTTGGTCACACAAGTTGTTCCCGGTACGGAAACCGATTCGCCAGAAAAGGCGAGGCGTTCATCCCCCAGCCGCCAATTTGGTACCGGGGCTTCAAGCATTCCGTTCCCGGCCAGGTTAACCCAGTCGTAGGCGCGGATTGAACATTTAACCTGCTGCGGCTCCGCGGTGTCGTTACGCACCGACACCTCCACCTCCAACGTATCGCGGTCAACCCAAGGTTTAACAAACACCCCGTCCACGCGCACCGAAGGCAAGGCGAGCAATGACACATCCTGCCAAATACCGTTAAGCCGGTCGGTATTGGATCCGGTTGGATAAGCGGCAATCATGTGTTTGTAATCGGCGTTCCGGCGGTCGAGCAGCCGGTAACTTTGAACCCCGACCTGAAGCAGGTTTTCGCCGTCACGGTTGACCAATCCGGTAATGTCCAAATCAAACGGCAGATACTTGTCGAAATGGCTGCCGGCGGGTTTTCCGTTGACCAACACCCGGCACATTCCCGCCACGCTCTCGAAATGCAACACCACGCGGTGGTTTCTGGGCCAACTGCCAGGAATCTTGAATGTCCGTTCCATCCAAGCCTGATGGTAATGGATCCAGTTTTCCGGATAGCTTGGATAGTAAACCGAATCCGGCGTATACGGGCGGTCTGTGCCGGGACCGACTTTCGGTCCGTTGCCCCAATGGTTGACATTCCACGGCGACGGGATTTTTATCGGCACGTTTTCCCATTTGTCCGCGGCGGGAGGCGGCAATTCCGGCAGAACGCCGCGGTCGAACTCGTAACCGTGCGGCACCGGAACCGGCTGGAATCGCCACTCGCCGTTAAGGCATAACTCGTGACGGAACTCGGTTTCCGGTTTAGCCACCACGCCTTCCTGCGGCGAGAAATCGCCGCAAAAAGCCAACGCTACGGACATGATTTCGAGAAGCATCGCTTAACCCTCAGTTTGAAGGCGGGGTGAAACGCCGGCACACCACCTTGGCCTCTTGGAAGAGTTTTTCGGTTTGTTCGGTAAAGGCGTAGTCGCCGCCGTAAACCACCTCTTTGATGCCGGCGTTGACAATCAGCTTCGCGCAAGTCAGGCAAGGGCTGATGGTAACGTAAATCGTCGATCCGGCAAGCCGGATACCGTAATACGCAGCCTGGCAAATCGCGTTCTGCTCGGCATGCACGCAAATGCACTCTTCCAAAGAGGTGCCGGAAGGCGCCTTGCCGGAGCAGCGGGCGCATCCGCCCTCGAAACAGTTTCTTACGCCGCGCGGGGTGCCGTTGTATCCGGTGGAGATGATCTGATGGTCTTTTACGACCACCGCCGCCACTTTGCGACGGGAACAATTCGCCCGGGATGAGACCACCCGAGCAATCTCCATGAAGTAACTGTCCCAATCTGGACGGGGGTCAACATTGTTTTTTTCCATATCCATCCTTTGTTTCTTGAACCAATCCTCGCAGGCGTTACCGCCCAAGCACAATGCAAGACAACGAATGCGGCGCGAGCGTCACTTTTCCGTCAGCCACGGACAGCGCCGTTTTCACCGGGACGACCCGGTTTTCTTTACCGATGTCGTTGAAAGCGTCAGGCGAATCTCCGGCCAGCACAGTCGTTTCAAGATCTGCCGAACCCGGATTGAACGCCGAGATGTCCAACTGCACCGCCTTTTCCGGATGCTTGTTGACGATGGCAAGAACGCGCCGCTTTCCGTCGTCGGAAACGGTCAGCACCGCGTCCAGCACCGGCACCGAAGCATTGCCGTTAGAGAGATTACCGCATTCCAAGCTGACCGGCAGCATATTCTTTTCAAGCAAATGCGTGTACATCCAGAACACATGGTAAGAGGTGCGCTTCACAATACCTTTGGGATGGACGAAAATCGCGCCGCGCGTGTTGACCGCCGGCGAGAAGTTCGCCATCTTCACCACATCCGAGTGGCGCAGGCAAGTGTTGAGAAAACAGGCGGAGAAAAGCGCGTCGGCCATCGTGTAGGTGGCGGCGATATCGTTTTTGCGGCGGGCATCATAGTCCATCACCGCGTTTTTGCCGTAGTTGCCCAGCCCGGGATGGTACCAGCCGCGCAAATTCCACTCGTCAAAGGCGATGCCGATTTTTCCGCCGCCGAATCCGGCCTTTTCCAGAACGTTGATCGTGCGCATGATATCGGCCTCGGGATTGACCGTACGCATCATGCACGTCAGATACGGATTCGAACCTCCGCCCCAGACATAATAACCGTGAACACTCACATAGTCGAGCAGGTATCCGGCATGTTTCAGAAGAGGCAGCGTCCAATTCTCGTTCGCGAGCGCCGCCGCGAAAAGGATGATCCTGCGGTCCGCCCCGCGCATCATTTTAGCGCTCTCCCGGACAAGCGGCCCCCACTCCTCAACCGTCTTCGCGCCGATTTCGTGGCGTCCCCAGTTCTCGTTCCCGACACTCCAATACATCACGTTATGCGGCTTTTCGTAACCGTTGGCCATGCGCAAACGTCCCCACTTGCCCACGGAGAGGTTGCAGTACTCCACCCAATCGCTCATCTCTTCCGGCGTACCGGTGCCAGCGTTCGTGCAAATGTACGGCTCGCAACCCACCTTGCGGCACCACTTAACATATTCGTCGGTACCGAACGTGTTGGGATCCTCCACCGCCCACGCTTTGTTCCACATCGGCTCGCGCTTCGGTCCCACGCCGCACTTCCAATGGTAGTCCGAAACGAAGCAGCCGCCGGGCCAGCGGACGATCGGGGTCTTGATTTCGCGGAGAGCCTCAATCACGTCCTTGCGGAAGCCGTCTTCATCCGCAAGCGGCGAGCCGGGATCAAAGATTCCGCCGTAAACCTGAGTGTCGAAATGCTCCAGAAAATGGCCGAAAATCATCGGGCTATAAGTGATGGACTTGGCATCCTTCACCGGTGCGAGTGAAGCGGGTTGTGTGGAGGTGTCGGCCACCGATTCGGCTTCCAGCACAAGTTTGCCGTCAAGCCACGCCCGTATGCGCTTGTCCGTGCACGTCACCTTCACATCGTACCAGCGCCCCGCCTCGATAGAGGCCGGCACCCGTATGTACTTGAACGGCGGCTGTTCGACCCCGTGGTAAGTGTTGCCCCATCCGCCGAAAATCACCCACTCGCCGCCGGTTTTGTGCGGGGTACCGGTCATGACAATAAAACCCTCGGGACCGGACAACCGTTTTGCCTTCATGGTCAGCGTGGCGTTGCGGAACGTACGCGGTATTGTAAGCGCTACCGCCTCCTTAGCGGTCACATTCGCTGTTTGGACAAGCTCACCATTACCGCAAACCCATTTGCCGGGACCAAACGTCACCCAATCCTTCACGCCGTCGACGGATTTAAAATCGTTTTGGTAAACCACCTCGTTTTTGGCATCCGTAACGCGCAAATCCGAAAACGCCGCCGTGCCCTGAAAAGCTCCAACTCCCAAACGGAAATCAACCGCCAATGCCGTCAAGCAAGAACATCCCGCCGCCAACAACAAAACCAGAATCTTCACCTTAACCCTCCTGTAAACCAAAACCCGTAAAACCGAAGTCCTACCGATAACCGCCGCAAACTTGCGACGAATACCCCCTTGCCCCATCCAATAAACACTGTAAATGTTAACGCATTAACGCCGCCCGGTCAATTCGAAACATCGCCGCCAGCCCCACAAAAACCCAAAAATTTCCAAATAGTTTTGCAATGGCCATATTTTTTTGCTATATTTAAAACGTTTTGAGGTTTTTCAGATTGGAGAGCTGAATGTTTAGGCTAAAATTGTTTTTGCTGCTGGCGTTCGCCGCCGTTTCGACGGTTTGCGGGAAACCGTTGCCTGAAGTCACCGACGCGGCAAAAGAGGCCATGGGTACCACTCCCGGACGCATGGTGTTAACCGGTTTTGTATTTGTTGACGGCAAGTATCTTCCCCCGCCCTACACCGTATCCCGGATCGGAAACGGAATATTCGTGAATCGCGTCCAAGTGGAGCAACCGGTGCCGTGGACCCATTTCTACCCGCCCAAAGCCGGTGAAAAAAATGACGACGACGATTTCGAGGAGGTGGACGATAACGGCGGAAAGGCGGACAACGCCAAGCCCGCTAACGGCGATTTTGAAGAGGTTCCCGAAACGCCCGCCGCCCCCGCCGCGCCGCAAAAGAACGCGGCGGCCAAGGTTGATGACCTTGACGACCTGTTTGCAGACGACGATCCGCCGCCTGCCAATAAACCCGCCGCCAAACCGGACGCCGCGCCGGCAGCCCCGCCCGCCCGCGACATCGCAGACGAGATCGAACGCCTAAAAGCCGCGCTCGACAAAGCCCGGGCCACCTACGAAAACCGTCTGGCAAAGAATGACATCTATTTCTTCAGCACGTCGCACAGTCGAATCAACGGCAACTACGGCACCGCGAGGTCAATGCTTGAGGTGCTGCCGGAAGCGTTGTACGCCGCCACTTCCGCCGAAGACCTTTTCGCCCGGCTGCGCCGCGCCAACATCTACTTTCTCGATGAGCGGGCGGTGCGGGTAATATTTAAAAACAAGCAAAGCTACCCGATGCTCAAAGAACGCCGCCAGCGGATCCGCCAGCAGGAAGCTTTGGAAGCGGCTAAACGCAAACGGGAGCGCGAGGCTGCCCGCGGCAACTATTAGGAGCATCCGATGAAATTGAGCGCAGTCAAACTTTTAATACCCGCGCTGGCTTTGATGCTGACGGCAGGATGCGTGGCCAACCGGGTAATCGAAAACTCCCGGGTGCCGGAACTGGAAATAAGCGAATTCGGTACTATCACGCTTAACGGCGAACCGGTGGCGCTGGAGAATCTGGCCAAAGCCATGCGCAAAGCCGGATTCGAAAAATCGCAAGAAGTGAATGTGCTTATCCCCGACCGCCCGGACCGCAATCTGATGAAAAAAGTTTCGTCCGAGCTGATCGTTAAAGCCGGTTACACCCGAACCGTGTTTGTCAAAAAACGCCGGGCTTTGTCAAACGTCCCTGATCCCAAAAAATAAGAAAGGGCTTCCAAATGCGGACCAAAAACGAAGACCAATTAAAGCGGCTAAAATTCCTTCGGGATGAAATCAACCGCCACGATCGGCTTTATTACGTGGAGGCGCGCCCGGAAATTGGTGACGCCGACTACGACGCGCTTTACCGGGAGATGGAGGCGATCGAGCGGGAACATCCCGAATGGGTGACGCCAGACTCCCCCACCCAACGGGTGAGCGGAGAACCGGTTTCCGGTTTCCGCCAGGTCCGGCACGATCCGCCGATGCGAAGCCTGGATAAGACGCACTCCTTTGGCGAACTGGTGGATTTCGACGCTTTCCTGCGCCGCCAGCTGGAGAACCGAGTTTGGGATTACGTGGTTGAACCCAAAGTTGACGGGCTGTCGATGTCGCTGCTGTACGAGAATGGTCAACTGGTCCGCGCTGCGACCCGCGGCAATGGCGAGGTCGGCGATGACGTTACCGCCAACATCCGCACCATTAAGTCGATTCCGCTCTCAATCACCGGCGCGCCGAGTCTGCTGGAAGTGCGCGGTGAAGTGTACATGACCCGCGACGGTTTCGTCCGGCTCAACCGCCAAGAGGAAGAGGCGGGGCGCGAACCCTTCGCAAATCCGCGCAACGCGGCCGCAGGCTCGCTTAAACAACTCGATCCGCGAGAAGTTGCCAAACGACCGCTGGATATGGTGATCTACGCCGCAGGGGCAATCAACGGCATTGAATTCGCAACCCACACGGAACTGATCCGCACTTTCGCGAAATGGGGGTTCAAGATTCCGCCCTGGCAACGGCTATGCATCGATATGCCAGGAGTTCTGGAGGCTATCCGCGAGTTGGAACAGCTTCGCCACAGTTTCCCGTTTGAAATCGACGGGGCCGTGGTTAAAATCAACCAGCGCAACCTCTATTCCGCACTGGGATCCACCGCGCACGCGCCGCGTTGGGCGCGGGCGTTCAAATATCAGCCCGAACGCACCGAAACCGTGATCGAGTCAATTACCGTGCAGGTGGGCAGAACCGGGGTGTTGACCCCGGTGGCGGAACTAACCCCGGTACCGCTGGCGGGTTCCACCATTTCTCGAGCCACGCTGCACAACGCCGACGACATCGCGCGCAAAGACATCCGCATCGGGGACCACGTGTGGCTGGTCAAGGCCGGTGACGTTATACCGGCGATCGAGAGCGTGATTACCCAAAAACGCAACGGCAGCGAAAAGACTTTCGTTATGCCGGATGTTTGCCCGGCCTGCGGACAGCCCGTGGTGCGCAATCCAGACGAAGTCGCCTTCCGCTGCGTTTATCCCGCCTGCCCCGCGCAACGGGTAGGACGGTTGGAACACTTTTGTTCCCGCGACGCGCTGGATATCCGGGCCATCGGCGGGAAAGTGGCGGATGCGCTGGTGACCCAAGGTCTGGTTTCGGATCCGCTCGACCTTTTTTCGCTGTCGACCGAGGTGCTCGAAAAATTCCGTATCGGGGACGAGGAGTCCGGCATGAGAAAATTCGGGCGCAACGCGAAAGCGGTGGCCGAAGCGCTTCAAAACGCCCGCGGGCTGCCGCTGCACCGGTGGCTGTTTGCCACCGGTATTACCAACATTGGCGTTACGATTTCCGAACAGGTCGCAGCGCTGCACCCGGATTTGTCGGCTTTGGCTAATTCGGAGCTGGTTAACGGCACTGTCCGGCTGGCGGAACTCGCGGCGGCAGCCGCCTCCGAAAATCCCCGCTCGACCTTAAACCGCTACAAAGACGATGCCGAACGGCAGGAACACCAACAGCGGTTCAATCGGATTTGCGGGGAAATCGGCGTACTGGGCGACCAGTTGGTGAAACTCGGCGGGGCTACACGGGTGGCGGGCACCGCGCTGCCGCCTCAATACGTCTGCGCCATCAAACCGGAATCCGCCCGCGAATTAAAGAAATTCTTTGATTCGGATTACGGGCGCGAGTACGTGCGGCGGCTTTTGGAATTGGGCATCAATCCGAAGCGCAAGACCGCAATAACGGCAGACGGGCCGCTTAAGGGAATTTCGATAGTAATCACCGGCACGTTGTCCCGTCCGCGCGGCGAATTCGCGGAACTGATTAAAAACGCCGGCGGCACGGTGCAGGAATCGGTCTCCAAAAACACCGATTATCTGCTGGCCGGGGCAAATGTCGGGGCAACCAAAACCAACAAGGCCAAGAACCTCGGCGTGCAGGTGATTGACGAGGCGCGATTTATGGAACTGCTTGGCGGAGCGCAAACGCCAACAAAGCCGAACCCCCCGCCGCCCAAAAGCGACCCGCCGAAATCCGGTCCCAAAGACGGCGCGGACCAGTTGGAATTGTTCTGACAGATAGTTTTAAAGAATGAATACGGCTTGGATTTGTTTGGCAGTTTTCGCGGTCTGCTATGCGCTGTTCGTGCTTTTGCCCAACCGGCGGTCATGGGTAGCCTGTGCCGGCGGTTTGCTGCTTTTGTTTTCCGGAGTTCTGCCTTGGCAAAACGCTTTAACGGAAAAAATCAACTGGAATGTGATCGGGCTCTTCTGGGGCACATTGGTGCTGGCCGACCTTTTCCTCAAGTCGCGCGCGCCTGACGTGTTGGCGGGTTGGGTAGTGTCGCGTATGCCGTCCGTTCGAATGTCAATGCTGGCGCTTTGCGCACTATCCGGTTTTATCTCAATCTTTATCGAAAACGTGGCGGTGGTGCTGTTGGTCGCGCCAATCGCGTTAAGTCTCGCCTCCCGGTTGAAAATCAGCCCGGTACCGATGCTGATCGGTATCGCGATCTGCAGTAACCTCCAAGGCACGGCCACCATGGTCGGTGATCCTCCGAGCATGATTTTGGCGGGCGAGATGAAAATGGGATTCTGGGATTTCTTCTTCTTCCACGGGCGCCCCAGCATCTTTTTCGCCATCCAAGTCGGCGCAATTCTATCGCTGCTGGTTTTGTTTTGGGCGTTTAGGAAATTCAAATCCGCCGGCGAGGGGTTTGACCGGATGAAGATCCGGTCAATGGTTCCGACCTGGTTGCTGTGCGGACTGGTATTGGGACTATCATTCGCATCCACCATCGACCACGAGTTCCGCTGGTTTGCCGGATCCTACACGCTGGCCTTGGCGGTGGTAGCGCTGGTATGGTACCGTTTCATCGCGAAATGGGGAAAAATCGGCAGGTTCGTGAAATCGTTGGACTGGGACACCACCTTTTTCCTGATCGGGGTTTTTGTGCTGGTGGGCGCGCTTGGCGATTCCGGCTGGCTGGAAAAATTGGCGCAATGGATGTCGCAATCCGTCGGCGGCTCGGTGCTGATGGCTTACCTTTTGCTGGTCTTGGTCGCGGTAGCGGTATCGAGCTTTGTCGATAACGTGCCGTTCCTGCTGGTGATGATTCCGGTGGTCAACCAGCTCGCGAAAACGCTAAACGCCCCGGTGGCGGTGCTGATGTTCGGGCTGTTGGTCGGCGCGTGTCTGGGCGGCAACATCACACCGATCGGGGCATCGGCCAATGTGGTGGCGTTGGGAATCTTGCGCCGTCGCGGTTACACGGTCGGGTTTGGCGATTTCATGCGCATCAGCGTACCCTTCACCATCGCGGCGCTAGCCGGCGGGACGTTATTCGTCTGGTTTTTCGTGAAATGATTAAGGGATTAGGGGTTAGCATTGCCGCGCAAAATCGCTATCGCGTCTCCTGCCTCAAGTCTCCCATCAAACATCACGGCACTAAGTTTTTATCTCACGCGGAAACACGGAGGCGCGGAGAGGGGCCTACACTCCGCGCTCACGCTTGCGTGATAGATAATTGCCAAACCATCGTTTAAGCATCGCGCAAAGTCCGCAACGTACGCAAAGTTATCCATATTGACAAACTTAGCGAACTTAACGCGAGATATCAAGGGGGGTTTGAGTGACGAGTGGGGAGAATTTAAGGGGTTTGCTTGTTCGAGGCGAACCTTACGGCTGCGTATGAATGCGGAGGTAACTGGGCAAGCGAAAGTCCGTCTGGACCGACTGAAAAATTGCCGCGTAGAGTTTCGATTACGCGAACCTCGCCCGTCACGGAGACCTTTACATCCACTGCAACGTTGCCCATGTTCTCAAGCAATACCGCATATTCGCCTTTTGCGCGGTCACAATGTACAATCTGATACACATCCGGCATCGCGCGAACGGTCACCGCTAGCGGCTCGTCCGATGCCAACGGACCATCGAACCGGGTCGGGATTCCTTTGCGACGAAGATCGAACGCCGCAGTAGGTTGCGAATAAATGGCCGCGATCTGCGCCTCGCCCGCGAACGGCGTCGGCAACGTTGCCGTGCGCAGACGGTGCTGCGGACATTCCACCTTCACGCCATACGGTTCCGTGCCCGCGAAGATCCGCCGCAACACCGCGTCGTCCGGCATATTCTCAAGGTGCGCATTCAAGTAACCCGGTTCTGCACGATCAGGACCGTAGCAGAGCATATACTTGTGGCGGGCAAGATGGCCATCGGCAATGATTGCCTTGTCGTACAGCTCGCACCGCCATGGCGGAACCTGCGCGACCTTGCGCGGATAGGGGTCGTTCTCGTCGAAAACCGTCATGTTTTTACCCCGCGTCCAAGCCGACTGCATCCGCACAAACTCAATGATGTCCGCAAGCCCCGTGTCGGGCAGTTTCGCGTTCGGCCAGTACGGCGCACCGCTTATACGCAACACCTTGCGCCCGCTCCCGGCGAACGCGGCAACGAGTTCAATCAGGTCGCACCCCTCAACGTCCCAGTGCGTGTAGCTGGCGCAAAGGCCCATGCCGACGTCGGGATTCACTTTATCAACTGTACGGCGCAGCTCGCGCGCCAACTCCATCGCCACCTCGCCACCCACGTCTAAATACGCAGTGCGCACGGCATTCGGTCCGCCGGTAAACGCCGCTTTCACTTCTTCGCGCGTAACAGTCTGCCGACCGCATTTTGCCGCCACGCGAGCGAGATGGCGCGGGCACGAACATCCGATGAGCCCACGGGCAGACTGAATGTAGTCATCGTCCATCAGAATGAACTTCGCGCCCGCCCGGGCGATATCGCGAACGTTGTCCGCGAGTGCCTGACGCAATTTCGGATCGAGCGGACACACCGCGCCCCCTCTCGCTTTCCCTTCAAGAGAGGTAATCTTTACGCTATCCTTGAAGAACGGGCGATCATTGCCATAGCCAAACCCGTTAATCCAAACGCCCACCGCGAATCCGGCCGCCTCAAAGTTTTTGATCTCAGCGGCCAGATGGTCAAGCGTGGCCTTACGCTGATCGGCTTCCACAAAGAAATCCACCACGGACAGCAAAACCGCATCGACGCCAGCCGCCTTGGCATCGGCAACGTAGGTGGCACGGTTCGCGTCCGAGACATCTTCCAAAAGAACCTGCGAATACAATCCCGCGTCATAAATGCTTGCCGCACGAAGGGTAACCGATACCGCCAAAGCCGCAAGCCCGGCAAGTTTACCGTTAAGTACAGTGGTCCCAAGTCTCATAATCCCCTACTCCATCGCCCAAGACGAAAGATGGTTCGTCAAGGAACGGTAACGGGCATAAAGCCGGTTGTATTCCGCTTGCGCGGCGGGATCAGGAGATTGCTCGTCAACCACCCTGGTAACCCGGTCGATGATTCCGAAATCGGGCCACAATCCGCTGCCCACTCCGGCCAAAGCCGCTGCGCCAAACGCCGCCGCCTGCTGTCCGATCTCCGTTCTCACCACCCGCAATCCGTAAACGTCGGCATATATCTGACGCCACAACTTTGCCTTCGCCCCGCCGCCAACCAACGTAAGCGGCTCAGCCACCGGCACTAAGGCGCGCAGCGCGTCAAGCGCCCCGCGCAACCCGAACGCCACGCCTTCCATCACGGCGCGTACCAAATCGCCGCGGGTGTGCCGCAAATCAATATTCGCGAACGCGCCGCGCAATTGCGGTGTGGCGTCCAGCGAACTGCCGCCCGCCAGCGACGGATTGAAGAACAATCCGTGCGCCCCTATTCCCGCCGCCGATGCCAATTCGTCCATCTCCGCATAACCGATGCCCAAAACATCGCGCAACCAGGTATGGCTCGTTCCGGCCGAGAAAATGGCAAGCGCGCTTGCGTACTGCCCCGGAACCACATGGTCAAAGACGTATGGCCGGGTGGCGACGTCAATCACCGGTTTCGCGCTCGACACCGCGATCCAACTTGAAGAACCGAGCGAGTTGTAGGCGCGCCCCTCGCGATACGCCCCAGCCCCAAGCGCCATGCAGCTGTTGTCCACGCCGCCGGCCACCACCTGCACCGACTGCGGCAACCCCAATTCTTTAGCCGCTTCCGGAGTGAGTGTTCCCAACACCCGTGTGGAGGGAAGAATAACCGGGAAGATGGACGACGGCAACCCGCTGGCGGCAATGAACTCTTGATTGTAAGACCGGTCGGACAGCGAATAAACCCCGGATCCCGAAGCGTAGGAGTTGTCGGTCGCCTTGACCCCGGTAAGACGGTAATTGATATAGTCCTTGGTTCCCAGAACCACATCCGTCCGGTTGAACCATTCGGGCTCATGCGACCGGAACCACATTAGCTTGAAGACGCTGTACAATCCCGGCGGAAAACCGCAGCCAGTAGTCTCATACCAACGGGTTTCGGATATGCCGCCGAAGAATTCGCACGCCTCGGCGTCAGCCCGCGAATCGCTCCAGATCGGCACCCGGTCGCGCAACAACCGCCCTTCCGCATCAAGCGGAACCACGCCCAGCGAATGTCCGGAAATGCCGATGGCGCGAATTCCGGACATTATTTCCGCGCCGGCCTCGGCAGCCAGCCGCCGCGTCGACTCCACGGTCGCGCGCCACCAATCCGCCGGGGCCTGCTCATGCATCCCGGAGGCGGGATAGAACGTGTCATAAGCGTCAAAACCGCTTGCCAAAACCTTACCTTGGGCATCAAAGAGAGAAGCCTTGATGCCGCCGGTCCCGAAATCGTAGGCTAACACGCAGCTCATGATTGTATCGATGCCTCGTCAAGAATGTTTCTCGCCGTTTTAACCCCGATGCCGAAACGTCGAACTCCCACCGCGTACATGGCGAGCAGCGTCTCTAGGGTACGCACCCCGCCCGCGGCTTTCACGCCGCAACGGTCTACAACCGTTTTCTTCATCAATTCGCAACGTTCCACCGTTGCGCCGGTCGGCGCCCAGCCGGTTCCGGTCTTCACCCAGCTTGCCCCTGCCTCGACGCACCATTCGCAGGCGCGGGCGATCTCTTCGTCGGTTAACCAGTGGCACTCAAGAATCACCTTGACCGGGCGCCCGGCGGCTGCCTCCACCACGGAACGCACATCGCCGACATAACTCGACTTGTACCGGGCTTTAAGCCACGCGAGGTTGTTAACCATATCCACCTCGTCACAACCGAAGCCAACCAGTTCTTTCGCGGTCTCTACCTTGATGCGGGTAGTCTCGGCGCCGCCCGGGAATCCACTGACCGAAGCCAGCTTGACGCCAGAACCGCACCCAAGGCACTCCCGCATATACGGCACATGCGCCGGAAGACAAAACACCGCGGCCACGCCAAACTCTTTGGCCAGCGAACATACGTCCCGTATGTCTTCTATGGTGGACTGCGCCTGAACGGCGCTAATGTCCATCATGCCTGCAATTTCTTTTGAAGTCATTGGAATGCCTTGGTTTTACAACGCCGCAGTAAGGATTTCCGTAATCTCTTCGGCCGTGACCGGCGGGTTACAGGAGAGCACTCCGTCCGCATTGAAGCTGACGGTCTTCACTCCTTCAACGATGCCGGGAATATCCGCCGCCGTCACGCCTTTTTCGGATAGCGTGGTCGGAACGCCGCACTCTTTGATGAATGCGCGAAACGCCTCAATGCCGGCGGTGGCAACTTCAAGATCGGTCATTCCTGGCGGGTCGATTCCCATTACCTGACGGGCAAACGCGGCATAACGCGCCGGCTTGAGTGCTTTGAAATGACTCATCCACGGGGGCATCATAATCGCGATCGACGAGCCGTGGTTGATACCGTGGCGCGAGGTTAAAACATGGCCGATCTGATGGATGGGAGTCCAGGCGTCGCCGGGAGACGCCCATCCGTTGATGCAACAGGTTGCGCACCACATCAGTTCGGCGCGGGCATCGGCATTCGTCGGGTCTTTGAGGACAATCGGAAGATTATCCACGATAGTACGCATTACGCCCAACTGCCAGGTGTGGAGAAGGTCGCACTTGTCCTGACCGTTGATGTAGATTTCCAATACGTGGCTTATTGCGTCGATTGCGCCGCAAGCCGTCTGGAACGGCGGAAGCGTGTAGGTCAACTCCGGGTCGAGAATCGCGGTTTTCGCAAAAAGGCAATCCGCCCAGATGTAACTCTTCTGGCCGCGGGTTGTGGAGCTGACCACGCTGCACATATTCATCTCGCTGCCGGTGGCGGGTAGCGTGGGAATGAGCAGAAGCGGCAGCGCGGCTTCGGGCGGTTGCGCCGTTACATTCGAGTGACTGGCGTAAACCATATTCCAAAGATCGCCGTGGGTGTACAGAACCCCGGCGGCAATGGCTTTCGCCGCGTCCATCGCGCTTCCGCCGCCAACGCCGATCACCAAATCGGCGCCAAACGTTTTAGCCTTTTCAACGCCGCGCGCTACCATCTCAATCGGCGGATTCGGCGTTACCTCAAGGAACTCTTCACTCACGACCCCCGACGCGTCCAGCAGCTCTCTGAGTTTTGCCAATGTGCCGGCAACGCTTCCGTCAGTATAGGAAACAACCAGCGCGCGTTTGCCGAGCATAGCCGCCTCCGTTCCCGCCTGCGCCAAAACGCCGTTGCCAAACACAACCTTAACCGGGTTTCGATAAATGAATCCGTTCATCATTGTCTCCTTGAGGTGTTTTAATGGATGAATAACATGGTGGCGGTGTTGTCCGTGTAATGCGCATAGAACAACACACCGTCATCGGTTTCCCGATCCATCAATTCAATCGCAAAATTGCGGCGGAATGCTTCCAACTCGATATTCCCGCGCAGCGTTTCCGCGGCAGTGGCGGTAACCGTTAAAAGCGGAACGTCATAATTGCCGCGCCGGGTCGTTTCGTAATCAAGCTTAACATTGAGTTTACCTTCTTCCGGCCAGCTGAACGGAGTGTCCGCCAAATTAACCACGCCCTTTTCCCGCAACAGCGCGTCACCGGATTCCGGCGCGATGACCAATTTGGTGTTCCAGTCAAAATCCACCGACAAACCGGACAACGCGCTACCGGTCAACGCCTGAAGACTGCCTTCGGTGACCAATAGCAGATTGTCATCGCCCGACGGCGTTTCGCTCTCGCCGGTCTCACCGAAATGTATCGGCGCACCCAAGGCCAGTAAACCAAGCCCTTGTTTATAGACCTTGCCGAAAAAGTTCAGCGGCGACAAAATGGTCAAAGTGTCATTTTCCCCGACCGCCAGTTGCGACGCTCCCTCAAACATGATGCCGCGGTTGGGATCGTCAATTACCAGCGATTCGCGGGCCACCAGCCGACTGTAATACGACAACCGCAAGCACTCGTAATTGTAAGTCGGAGGGTTGCCGCCCAAGTTGGTTTCGTTGGCGATAGAGATTTCCTGATACTTAGTCAGACTGGGCGTTCCCTTGCCGCGCTGGTTTAAAGCGATAGCGCCAAAATAGTTAGTGTTGTTGCCGTAAAAATCGTGGTGACGGATGCCATTATCGCTATTGGAAGGATATATCGAGATCCGCGCGTCAGCACCGCCTTCAAGGTCGGCATACAATCCCAAAGTGCGGTTCTTCTCGTTGGTGATTTGCAACGGTCCCTGGCTGGTCGCGAAAACCTTAATATGACCGAGAATGTTCTGCGTGCAATCAGTGGAATTTTTATAGCCGGCAATACCGATTTTCGTGTAATCATACATCCGAAGATCGTCTATAGTGAGCGTTTCGGATTTAACAATCAGGCTCGCCGCCCCGGCGCTGTTGCCGACGCAGGTCAGCGACGTTCCGGGGAAGAACACGGTCTGGAGATTTGCGTCGCCGGTGCGCAACGCTTTGGCTCCGGACGCCGCATTCACCAAATAATCCGCGTCGGAATGCGCAGGTTGGTTGTCGCTCCATACCGAAGCGGTGGCAAAATAATAATTTGTATCGCCGAACTTCACCATCTCGATTACCGATACCGTGCGATGGATCGACACGTACTGGAAACCGTCATCGCGCGTCTCGACCGTTATCTCTGTCTTGGGAAAGCCGGATTCGCTTCCCGGCGTGGTGTTGACGAAATCATCCGCCGTAACCGTTTTTAATGTGACGGGGATTTTAACCACGGTGTAACTGTCCGGGCCGGTGGAACCGGGGAAATTTTCCGACAGCGAAAGCGCCAGCGGCCATTGCACGGCGCACTCTTCATCCAATTCGACCAAAGAAGAATCGCCGGTGGCGGGGTCGATCAACGCCATCACGCCGCCGCCGGTAAAGTCAACGCTGTGCAGGGCCAGCGTTGAGCCGATCGAATCGGCAACCACCAGTCCTCCCTCGACAACGGTCACCGCAGCTCTTTGCAAAACCGTTTCCGAACCAGTCAGAACGCCTCGGTCGGCAATGGCATTGGAATTTTCCGTGCCCGCCACACGTCCCACGGTAATCGGATATCCTGCTCCAACCGACAACGTATCGGAAAGCTCCAACTGTCCGGAGGAGACCCTTAAACCTGCATTGGCCAGCGAACCGCCCAGCACCATCCGTCCTAAGCCGACCTTTTCCAGTTCTCCGTCTCCGGCAAAACTGACCGCCAACGCGCCAGTATTCCCGCTATCGGTGAACAGGCGTCCGCCCGACTGTTCAACCCAGAAAATTTTGTTCGGGTCAATTTCGGGAACGTCCAGCGTTTCCGAGCGGATGCCGCCTTGGTTGCGCAGCACCACCGCGCTGGAGTTGCTGAGCGAATCCGGGGCGCCAAGCGGACAATTATCGCCCAACACTTGCAGGAACACCCCGGGATCCTCAACCACGATTTTACCGTTGTACGCGGTGTTGGTACCATAAAGCGAAACCGTGAAAAATCCTTTCGTCTCGTTTACTGAGTGCCTTACGCATAACGCCGCGTTTTCACCGCCCAGCAACGAGGCCGCCAGATAAAAATACCGGTCGTTGGAACCGATTAGAGAAAACGGATTATCCATACCGGAAAGCACGGTCCAGTTTCCGAGCAAAATCGAGGATTTGGAATTATGCTCCGTCCCTTGGCTGTAGTCGCCATTAACCAACCGCAAGTCCGGATAAATGGTGGCGGCGGTATTCCCGGCCTTTTGCATAAGCATCCCCTTCGCCCCGCCGGCGATACCGATGGTCAGCGATCTTCCGCCAAAGGTGACGGAAGTGGAACTGTTGGCCGGGGTTCGCAACCCGCCACCGGAATCGGTCTCGCCGCCCAGCGCCACCAAGTAATCAGCGTCATCGTGAGGCGCCAAGCCGTCCGACCAGTTCAAAGCGTTCACAAAAGAGTTTTTCCCTTTGACATCGCCTTCGGTTAGGGTCACATAATCCATTTCATCCGCAATGGCCACCCCTAGTGAAATAACTGCAAACAGTATCATCAATGAAGTTTTTGTGCTCATACGCATTTTCCTTTACCCAATCTCTACCCAATTGCCCGAACGGACACGACTTATGAGTATAAATTTTACCATTATATGCGCCGCAAATGCAAGGCATAAAAAAAATCTTCTACCCCGTAATTGCGCTTGAGTTTCATCACGGAATTTGCTATCTTATTAAGTTAATTCCTGCCCGTGTTGCCCCGTGGCAACGGTTAGGGCTAACGGGAATGAGAACCTACCATCTATGGAGAAAAGCTGTTATGCAGAAGAAAGTAAAAAGCGCTGCGGTTAAGGCGCCGAAAACTGCGAAAGTCGTCAAGATTGGCGGAGTGGAGTGTCCCTCCCAGAACGCGAAGGTGATTGATTGGGTAAAGCGTTGGTACACCACCTGCAAACCGGCCAACATCGTTTGGGTTGACGGCTCAAAGAAACAGCACAAAGACATCTGCGAAATGATGGTCAAAAACGGCCAGTTCGTGAAACTGAACCAGAAGCTGCGCCCCGGCTGCTATCTGGCGCGTTCGCACGAGTCTGACGTCGCCCGCGTTGAGGGCCGCACCTTTATTTGCTCCAAGACCGAGATCGAAGCCGGTCCCACCAACCACTGGATGGATCCGGTGGTGATGAAAGAGAAGATGACCAAGGCGTACACCGGCTCCATGGCCGGCCGCACGATGTACGTCATCCCGTACGCGATGGGCCCGATCGGCAACCCCATCACCAAGTACGGCATCGAGATCACCGACTCCCCGTACGTGGTGGTCAACATGAACATCATGACCCGCACCGGCAAGGCCGTTCTTAAACACCTCGGCACGGACGGCGCGTTTGTTCCTTGCATCCATTCGGTCGGCGCCCCGCTGCGCAAAGGGCAGAAAGACGTCGCTTGGCCGTGCGCCAAGAACATCGAGGACAAGTACATCACCCAGTTCCC
>DBXY01000039.1:0-93002 GCA_002309765.1 Verrucomicrobia bacterium UBA1200 | reverse complement strand
GCGCTCCGCATCGCCTCGAAGCTGGCGAAGGACGAGGGCTGGATGGCCGAGCACATGCTCATCCTCACCCTCACCTCCCCGGAAGGCAAGAAATACCACGTCACGGCGGCGTTCCCGAGCGCCTGCGGCAAGACCAACCTCGCGATGATGCAGCCCAAGCTTCCCGGCTGGAAGCTGGAGACCATCGGCGACGATATCGCCTGGCTGAAGCCCGGCAACGACGGCCGCCTCTATGCGATCAATCCCGAAAACGGCTTCTTCGGCGTCGCCCCCGGCACCTCGAAGGACTCCAACCCCAACGCCCTCAAATCCTGCCTGAAGGGCACGATCTTCACCAACGTGGTGCTGACCCCCGACGGCGACATCTGGTGGGAAGACATGGGCGTGGATGCCCCGGAAGAGGGTATTGACTGGAAGGGCAACAAGTGCTACCGCTGCGTGGACGACAAGAAGCGCATGGGACCGAAGCCCGGCATGACCAAGGCCGAAGTCAAGGCCGCCGGTTACGTCGCCGCGCACAAGAACAGCCGCTTCACCGCCCCGGCGCAAAATTGCCCGGTGCTGGACAAGGACGGCTTCGAGGGTATCTTCGAAGGCAAAGCGACCGGAGTGCCGATTGACGCGATCCTGTTCGGCGGACGCCGCCCGAGCACCATCCCGCTGGTCAACGAGGCCAAGGACTGGACCCACGGCGTGTTCATGGGTTCCGCCGCCGGTTCGGAAGTCACCGCCGCCATCATCTCCGACCAGATCGGTCAGGTCCGCCGCGACCCGATGGCCATGCTGCCGTTCTTCGGCTACAACGTCACGGATTACTTCCAGCACTGGTTGGATATGGAGAAGACCTCCGCCGATTCCACCAAGCTGCCGCGCATCTATTTCGTTAACTGGTTCCGCAAAACCGACAAGGGCGAGTGGATGTGGCCGGGATTTGGCGACAACAGCCGCGTCCTTAAGTGGATCTGCGACCGTATCGACGGCAAGGTCAAGGCAAACGTCACCCCGATCGGCAACCTGCCGAAGTTCAAAGACATCTCGCTGGAGAACAACGAGGGCGAGCCGGGCTTCGTGGTTGACCCCAAGATGCTCAAGAAAATCATCACGGTGGACGTTGAGGGTTGGAAGAAGGAAATCGCCACCGTCGGCGCGTCATACGACGAGTACGACAGCAAGCCTTCTAAGGACAGCAAGCCGACCAAGCGGAAACTCGCCAAGCGCGTTCCCGCCGCCCTCCGCAACAAGCTGGCCGAGATCAGCGCGGCACTGGATTCAGCCGCCAAGAAATAAGATCGGTTAACGATTACGGAAAAAGCCGTCCCGAAATCTTGGGGCGGCTTTTTTGCTATATCGCGCACCGTTTCAGCTTGCCCTTGCCAACAGATTTGTTATAAAATTTTACTGTTTATCGAAGGTTGTCGGACGAAGGGGACATTCATCATGAAGTGTTTGTTTATGACGGCATTGGTTGCGTTGGCGGCAAGCGCAAACGCAATGAGCGATTACGAATTTCTGGTGGCAAACATGCCGGAAAAGGACCGTGGCAAAGTGTCCGAAGAGTATTTGCGCAAAAACACGGCCTTGGCCCAGGAAGCGCGCAACACCGCGCCGTGGAAAGCGCAACTGACGGACGATATCTTCCGCGAATATATTTTACCGTACTCGTCGATCGGCGAGGACGTCGATGACTGGCGGCCGCTGTTTCGCGAAAAGTTTTGGCCGCTGGTAAAAGATTGCAAAACCACCACCGACGCGGTGCAGATAATCAACTCCAAAATCTGGAACCTGTTGGACGTACACTACAGCACCAAACGCGACAAGCCCGACCAATCGCCGTTCCACTCGATGCGTATCCACATGGCTTCCTGCACCGGGTTGGCGATTATCCAAATCGACGCCTACCGCGCTTGCGGCATTCCGGCCAGATTTACGGGTTGCTGCTGGACCCCGATTCCCGGAAACCACTCTTGGCCGGAATTCTGGGACAACGGAAAATGGCATTTCTTCTCAGACGCCGAACCCGACAAGTTTCTACCCTTGGACGAGGCTTGGTTCACCCCGTACGCCGCCGTTGCCGACGGCTCTCAGCTGCGCACCAAAATCTATGCCACCCGTTGGAGCAAATCGGGAACATTTTTTTGGCTAACCTGGCGCGGGGGAAACCGCCCAAGCGATATACCGGCCGATGATGTGACCGAAAGCTACCGCCGGTTCCGCAGTCCGCTACCACAAGCCAGAATCGCGGTTGTGGTGCGCAACGCTGACGGGAAACGCGTCCCGGCGCAAATCCGGCTGGTCGCGCCCGATACCGGAAAAACCCTGGCCGAAGGGACCACTTATGACGACACTCATGACATGAACGATCATCTGGTTTTTATCAAGCCCGAAAAAACGATGGCCGTAATCATGATCAAACAGCCGGACGGAAAATTCAAAGAAGCGGGATTCACCACTTTCGAAGCCAAACAAAAACTGGTGGAACTCAAGTTGGAATAACCGGAGAAAACGTTATGCTGCTCGAAGCCTGTGTAGATTCGGTCGAATCGGCGATCGCCGCCGAACGCGGCGGTGCCGACCGGTTGGAACTTTGTTCGGCGCTGATTATCGGCGGGCTGTCCCCCACCCCGGCGCTGTTTGACGAAGTGCGGCAACGGGTTAATCTGCCCATTCGGGTAATGGTGCGGCCCCGGTTCGGCGATTTCCTGTATTCGGAAAACGAATTCGCGGTGATGCTTAAAGAAGCGGAAACTTGGCGGGAACGCGGTGCCGATGGTATAGTCATGGGCATTCTGAAACCTGACGGGGAGCTTGACACCGCCAGAATGCGGGTAATTGTGCAAGCCACCCCAAATATCGGGCATACCTTGCACCGGGCATTCGATCTATGTAAAGATCCGTATGAAGCGCTTGAATCCGCAATCGAAACCGGATTCGACACCATCTTAACTTCGGGACAGGCAGACAGCTGCATTAAAGGCGCGACGCTTTTGCGGCGGCTGAATGTGCAGGCCGCGGGACGCGCCACTATCCTCGGCGGCGCCGGAATCAACGCTTCGGTTATTCCCGAATTGTACGCCGCCACCGGGATTACCTGCTACCACGCATCGGGGAAAACCAAACTGCAAAGCCGCATGGTGTTCCGGCGCGAAGGCGTCCCAATGGGTTTGCCCGGATTCAGCGAATTTGAACTTTGGCAAACCGACGCCGAAAACATCCGGCGCATCAAACAGGCAATGGAAGCGGCAATCCCCGGCTAAAAACCGTATCACCAATCGCGCTCGCCGGGTTTCATCGGCATCTTACGCATCCGTTCTTTCTTATCTTCCTCGTGCTCCTTCTCGCGTTCCAATGCGCGGCGAAGCAGCTCCTGGACATCTTTGGGTTGTTCCTGTTTCTGCTCTTCCTGCTTTTCTTCAGGCTTCTCTTCCTGCTGCTGCTCTTCCTGTTGCTGGTCTTGCTGTTGTTGTTCCTGCTGCTGTTGCTGCTGCTGTTGTTGTTGGGACTGACATTGATTCTGATTCGCTTGGCGCGGCAACAATGACCGCGCCTCAAGCAAATCGTTCAACGCCTGTTCGCGCAGACTGCGTCTCGATTCCTCGTTGGCATCGGGATTGACGTTTTCCACCAACTCTTTCTGAATACTTTGGGCATGCTCAACCAACTTGTCCACCTTCAACTGGTCTTCTTCCGAAAACGGCGGCATATTGGTGTTACTTTGCGCCTGTTGACGGTACTGCTCGGCCCATTGCGGGAAGCGTTCCCGAAACATCGCGCTCAAATCGAAAGATTCGCGCTGGGTATCCCGACGTTCATACCATGGCAAGTCGAGCGATTTCACGGAGTTGCTCTGGCACATGATATCCTCATCCAGAACGGCGTCCGGCGGAGCCATCATCTTCCAAAAATTATAAACCGGCGGTTCCGATTGGGCGGATTCGCCTTCCGCTTCCGGCAACACGTCGCGCCACGCTTCGGCAGAACCCTTCATACTGTCGCGGACCAGTTCAACCTGCTTTAACACCTGCGCCAATTGCTGCTGGTTGGTTACCGCCTGCGTCAAAGCCTGTTTCAGGGGAATCCACAAATCGCTCTGCTGTTCCTGCCGCTTGGCCAGAGCCTCCGATTTCTCAATCATCGATGCGGCGGAATTGGTGAACACGCCAGTCGCGTCGAGCATGATGCTCCGTTGCTCCTGCAGCATCTCACTGATCAGCTGTTGCGGCGGAGTCTGCCCTTTTTCTTTCATCACTTTGGCGACATGCGCATTCTCGCGCAACTCCGGCAAGGACGAGACTGCCCGGGTCAAATTCCGGTTTCGGCGCTCATCTTTAGGCGTATCCCTCAAAGCGCGCTGGAAACCGCGGGCGGCCAGTTCCTGCGCCTCCAGCTTCTCTTCTGGGCTCTCCGCCCCCGCCGCCTTGGCGGCTTCCATCCGGACCAGACCCAACAACTCGCCGGCCTTGGCGCCGTAACGCTTGGAATCCAGCAGCATAATCAGCGTTTCGGAAGCATCTTTAATGTTACCCGCCTTCCAATAGGCGTAAGCGGCGTTGTAACGGTATTGATCGGCCTCATCACGGTCCGCACCGCGGGATGCGGAAAGGAACGCCTCGGCCGCCTCGCGGTATTGGCCGCGTTTCAAATACCCTTGGGCTTCCCGCGCGCCGGCACGGCCGGGAGCTACCACAATTGGCGGCGGAGCGTTGGTGGTATCAGTCGCCGCAGGAGTCGCATCGGCATCGTCGGCCGCCGCCGGAGAGGAGGCGGACACCGGCACGGAAGATGTGGTTTGCGCCGACAGCAAGAACGGCAGCAAAACCGCAAAAGCGGCCAACGCTTTCGTTTGCCGCGAGACTCCGCCACCGCGCAAACGTCCTTTGGAAAAGGCGGCTACCGCCAGCATGCACAGCAACGCCGGAATCAAGAAAAATTGAAAACGCTCCTGATAACGATTCTCCACCTGCTCCTGCTGTTCGCGGGCCGCAAGCTGGGTAAGGTAGCGGCGGTAAATCGCGCCCAGCGTGGTATGCGCGGTTCCCGCGGTACCCAACGGAATATAACGGCCATGTGAAGCCTCGGCTATCGCGGAGAGAGTTTTGTCCATCAAGCGAGATTTAACCTCGGTGCCTTTATATTTAAGCGTCCCTTTTCCGTCCTCGCCCGGAACCGCCGCCCCTTCAGAGTCGCCAATGCCGACGGTGAAAATAGGGATGTTGCGTTTGGCGGACAACTTCGCCGCTTCCAGCGCGTCGCCTTTAAGGTCTTCACCATCGGATATCATCAGGATGGCGTTGTACTCATCGGAAGCGGGATCTAAGGCGGCAAGCGATTTACGAATCGCATCGCCAAGATCGGTTTCGCCGCGAGGGGCGGATTCGGGTGAGGCTCCGTCCAACTGTTGGCGCAAGAAGGCGTAGTCGGTGGTCAAAGGGCACAACAGCACTCCCTTTTGGCGAAACGCCAGCAGTGCGGCACGGTCACCCTTGAGGTCGTCAATCAAATCCATAATGTCGGTCTTGGCCCGTTCCAGCCGATTGGGGTGTACATCGGCCGCAAGCATGGAGCGCGACACATCCAGCGCCACCACCACGTTCCGCCCGCGGGAAATCACCTTTTCGTTTTTGCGCCCCCACTGGGGACGGGCCGCCGCCACCACCAACAGCAAAAGGCCGGCCATTATCAAAACCAGCTGCGAGTAAAAACGCCCGCGGGAAACAGCCGGCACCAGTTTGCGCTGCAACGCGGGGGCAACGAGACGCGCCAGATTGCGCAAAGAACGCCGATACATCCAATACCACGCAAAAGCCACCAGCGGCAACAGGACCAGCAACAGAAGTACCATCGGATAAACGAATCTCATGGTTACAGAATCCTCCGCGTCAAACCCATGTTAAGCGTAACGGCCAACGCCGCCAGCGCCGCTCCCCAGACCAACGGCACGACAAACCGCTCATCGTAACGGTCATATATTTCGCGCTCGATTTTTGTGGTTTCAAGCTGATTGATTTCCTCCAACGCCGCCGACAGCCCGTCATGGTCGCGAACCCCAAAATACCGGCCGCCGGTTTTGCTCGCGATCTGTTTCAACTGCGCTTCGTTAAATGTCACATGCGCATGCCCAATGGTTTCGCGGCCAAACATGTCGCGGGTTTTAAACGGCACCGGACGATTGGAACCGACACCGATGGCGTAAACCTTGATACCGACCTTGGCGGCCGCATCGGCGGCTTGTTCAGGGGTGATGATGCCGGTGTTGGACTCGCCGTCCGACAACAGAATGATGATACGGGTCTTTGGTTCCGCGTCCGTCAAACGCGCGATTCCGGTAGCCAGACCGTCACCGATGGCGGTCATCGTCTCTTCCGCGTCCGCCGCGTCGCCGTTGATGTCCGCCCTGGGAATCTCAACGCCTTTTAAAACGTGAATCAATGTGCGGTGATCTGCAGTCAGCGGGGAACGGGTTGAGGCGTAGCCGCCGAAGGTTACCAGCCCAATCAAATCATCGGGACGCTGTCCCACGAATTCGGTGAACATATCCTTCACCACTTCAAGGCGGGTTTGATAATTGCTCGAACCTTCGGGGGTCAGGTCCAAACCTTCCATAGAACCAGAGACATCGACGACCATTCCAATGGCGATGGCGTCAACCGAACGGCTCTCCCGCGACAGCGTAAACCTTGGCCTTGCCGCCGCCGCTATCAACATCAGCGAACCCGCCAAAAACAACGGCGGTACCAGCCGTGACGCCCAAACCCGCCATCCCGCGGTTCTGGCGGGAAGATACCGGGTGGCGGAAAAAAGCGTTCCGCCGCGCTTGCCGTTACGGTACAGAAACCACGCGGCGGCCAACCAGGGGATTACCAACAAAAATGCCCAAGGCGTAGCGAAATTCATATTTTCTCCCCGTTAACGGACATTGTCCGGAGACGAAATCCGGTTATCGGTTTCCAAATAATCTCTTGCCCGGCGAGTGGCATCAGACGCCATTTCCGAACTGGCCTGCTGTCCGGCGAATTTAACCAAATCGGCGGACTCCAGGAAAACCCGCAACGAACTGACCGCTTCCGGGGTGAAAGCCGGATGGTGAGAAGCAGCCGCCAAAAACTCCTCGGTGGTTTGGCGCGGGGCGCGTACGCCATGGCGCCGCTCAATGTAACGGCGGACCACAAAGGTCAACTCCACATAAAATTCCTTATACAAGCCCTTGGAGGGAAGATTGCGGTCCAGCAAACGGCGCAACTCCGCCATTGCCCGTTCTATGGGGGACATGCGCATTTCCTTGACCTTCACCGAAATCTTGGTCAATCCCCAAAGCACCCCCGCCACCAAGGCGGCAGCCGCCAACAGCGCCAAACCCCACAATGTCACGGTTTTCGCGGTGGGCGGAATCCACTCCGGTTTGGGATCGACCTCCGGCTCGCCGGTTACCACCGGGCGTTCACCCTCGTTCGGGAAAACCACCGGAACCGTGGCAAAGCTGTCGGTTTTGGCGGGAGTCACGCGGGTATCGTCAACCGTGACCGCAAACGGGGCCAACCGGTAACGTTCCGCCGCGGGTTCCGGAACCAAACGCCAACGGAAAAGCTGTCGCCTCACGCCGTTCGCCTCCATCGGTTCGGAGGCAAAATCCTCGGCCAGCGAAAAACCGGAAAAGCGGTCCTGCAAATCCGGGAACCCCACCTTCAGGTAAGTGGGCGACTCGACGGTAAAGGTAAGCATCAAATCTTCCGCGGGAGAGACTTTATCCGGCTCGGTGGCCAGCTTTATCGAGACCTCGCCGTTAGACAAATCCCGCTCAACCGCAAACGAAGAGAACGCAATCACAAAAAGAAAAAGCGCTGCACATTTTTTCATTATCTTTTCCTTGCGCGGCGGCGGAACAAGGCCCGCACATCGTCAATATACGGCGCATCGGTGCGAATGGCGATATGGTCGATGCCGTTACGCCGAAGAAAGGTCAGCAGCCCCTCCACCGAATCGGCGGCGTTGGCGCGGAACTGTTCCCGCACCGTTCGGTCACTGGTGTCAACCAGCAGCAAATCGCCGGTTTCCGGATCCTGCAACTCGATTAAACCCACATCGGGCAACTCGTTTTCGCACGGATCGCCCACCGAACAGGCGATAACATCGTGATGACGAGCCGTCACGCGAAGTTCCCGCTCGTAACCCGTGTCCTGAAAATCGCTTACCAAAAACACTACCGCCTTGCGCTTTTGAATGTTGTTCAGAAACCGCAGCGCGGCGGAAATGTCAGTGCGCTCCCGGGTCTCCTCGCAAGCCAGCACTTCCCGCACCAGCCGCATCACCGATGTGCGCCCCTTGCGCGGGGGAATGAATTTTATGATCCGGTCGCTGAACAGCACCAGACCGATTTTATCCTGATTGCGGATAGCGGTCATCGCCAGCAAAGAGGTGATTTCCGCCGCCAGCTCACTTTTCGACCTGGATTTTGAACCGAAGCACTGGGAGCCGGACACGTCAACCAAAAACAGCACGGTCAATTCGCGCTCTTCGGCGTAACGCTTAATGTGCGGAGTCCCGGTCCTGGCGGTAACGTTCCAGTCAATTGACCGAACGTCATCACCCGCCACATAGGGGCGAACCTCGTCAAACTCCACGCCTTGTCCTTTAAACACCGAATGGTAATCGCCGGACAACCGCTCGTCAATCAACCGGTTGGTAAGAATCCTGATCTTACCGACCTTCTCCATCAATTCTTTTACGTCAATCGCCATTAATGACACCTCCAACCGCCCAACAGATATAGCCAAAGCATAATCTGACGACAGGCGGGATTCCGGCACCGCGGCTACGCCGCCGGCAATCCGGAGACCCCGTTATAAAAGCCAAGCGGTAAACGCTTGGCTTGGCGGCAATCCATCACGGAACCGGGATGGTGGAAAGAATGGTCGCGATCACTTTCTCCGGCGTCAGCTCTTCCGCCTCGGCCTCGTAAGAAAGCAGAATGCGGTGGCGCAGCACGTCCGGGGCGATTTCTTTGACATCTTGCGGCGTGGCATAAGCACGGCCATGCAACATCGCGTTGGCGCGCGAGGCGAGATTCAGGCAGAGCGTGGCACGCGGAGACGCGCCGAACTGGATCTGCCCTTCCAACGCCTGCAATCCGTGCGCCTTGGGGTCACGGGTCGCAAAAACGATGTCCAGAATGTAATCACCCACCTTTTCGTCGCAATAAACCTGGTCTAACGTTTCGCGCAACGCTTTAACATCCTGCGCGGTTACAGTGGCGGCAACCTCCGGAGCCGACTGTTTCTGCGTAAACCGGTTCATGATGCGGCGCTCGTCATCGCGTGACGGATGGTTGACGATGCATTTAAGCATAAAACGGTCAACCTGAGCTTCCGGCAACGGATAAGTGCCTTCCTGCTCGATAGGGTTTTGGGTCGCCATAACCAAAAACGGATCCGGCAGCTTGTAGGTGGTTTCACCGATAGTAACCTGGTGTTCCTGCATCGCCTCCAGCAACGCGCTCTGCACTTTGGCGGGAGCGCGGTTGATTTCATCCGCCAACAGCAGGTTGGTGAACACCGGTCCCTGTTTGGGATAGAACACCGCGTCTTTCGGATTATAGATCATAGTGCCGACCACATCGGCAGGCAACAGATCCGGGGTGAACGAAATACGCTTGAAATCCAAACCAAGCGCTTGGGCGAGTGAACGCACCGCCGTGGTCTTCGCCAATCCCGGCACGCCTTCGAGGAGAATATGCCCGCCTGAAATCAAAGCGATAAGCATCCGGTCGATCAGCTTCTCCTGGCCGACAATCACCTTGTTTACCTCTTGGCGGATTTTGGCCAGGATTTCCGACTGCTGCTGAATCTGGTTGGTGGTTTTTTGCAAATCCATAGCGATCCCTACTCTTTCTTAGGCTCTTCCGGCTTGGGTTCTTCTTTGACCTTCACCAAATCGCTGCGAGTTTTGCTCATGTTGTCAGCCGAGTAACTCGGGATGGTATAAGTCCATTTTGAGACCTTGGCGTTGAACTCCTCAACCGCTTTGGCGGTGGCCGCGTTTTCAACCTCGTTGGTGCCGACCGGCGAGAAAGCGGAACGGATCTTGAAATACCGATCGGTGCCGTTTTCAGCCTTGTTGCCGATTTTGGCGGTATAGGTTTGGCCGCTCTTCAACATCACGGTGTAAACCGCGCCGGTGGAGATGCCCAACTCGGCTTCGGTCTTGGCCGGATCGACCACACCAGTGAAATTAAGATAACTAAGCGCCGAATCCAGACCATAGGATTTGGAAGTGTCAAACTCCTCTTTGTCATTGAGGCCGTCCATCTTCCAACTGCCGTCCTTGCGGGTGAGGTGAACCATATTGTCACCGCTGATCAGCTGCACCGCGGTAACATCAGCTGACGGCACCGAGGAAATCTGGGTATCCGCCCAACTCTTGACGTCGCCGCCAAACGCATCCAACGGATCTTTCACCAGCACGGTCTTGCCGTTGAATTCAAGATAACGTCCGTCAGGATAACTGCCGCCGCCGAACTGAGCCATCTCGCCGGACGGCTGACGCAGATGGGTGTCGCCCATCGTCAAAGCCGCCAACGACTTACCGGCATCGTCCTGAAGGTCAACCAACACCGGCGCGGCCAACTGCTTGCCGTTAGCCACCTGCCCCACCTTAAGATCCTGAAGCTTCATCAGATTTTCGCGAATCTTGGTGACATCCGCCGGATAACCGTAAAGGGACTCGATCACCCATCCGGAATCCGTGCTCGCAACAGCGAATTTCTTCTCACCGCCCACCTCAATCCGCGCCACCCGGCTCAAATCAAAAGTCGGCAGAATCGGTTTGCCCACCAACGACGGGGTCTTAACCCGCCGCCCGGAGCCGGTCAAATAAGCTATGGCACCGAGCGCGACGGCCACAATAGCCAAAGTTAACAACTTTTTCATCTTTCGAAAAACTCCTTCAACAAGTTGGGAATTAATGGTTGCGACGGCGCAAGCCGCGGACAATGCCGAACACAATCACCAGCAGCGGCACCAGCATGATGTTAATCACCTTGAGAACGGTGCCCAAATGATCGATCTCGCTAGTCAGCTCCTTACGGACGTTCTTGAGCTGTTTGCGGGTGTTGGCCTGAGTCTTGCGGAACTGCGCGATCTCCTCCTGCTGCTCCTTGGAAAGCAGGGCGCGCTCGTTGCCGCTCTTCTGTTTCTGCAGCTCCTGCAGGCGCTGCTGCGTCTCCTGCAACGCCGCCTCCAACTCCGACTCTTTCTTCTGCCACTTACCGAGCGCCTTGGCCTCCAGGGCATCGACCTTCTCGAACGGACGATTGGACTGGCCGCGCGAACGGACGCCGATCAACTCCTCACGCCCGGCGAACTGTTCGACGGTGTTGGCAAACAATGTAAGGTTGTCGTTGAGCGGCTGGGCAATCTGTCCAAACAGCGTGTTAACCATCTGAACGCAGAATTGGTCCGCAAGGAAATCGGAATCGGCGAAAATCATCACCGTGCCGTTTCCAGAAGCAACCACCGCCGGAGCGGCATTGGTAGAGCTGTCGCCGTCTTCCTTCGCCGGGCCGTTCGGGAACGCGGTCTTGAAAGTACCGGTAAGGCGGGCCGCCAGAACGCGGGCTTTACCGTCAGGCGTCATTTGCGAACGCATCGCGCTCATGCCGAACTGCGCGTTCATCTGGTCAACCATGCAGGAATTGTCGGTAGAGCTGCTAATTACCGGCGTAAAGGTCAAACCTTCCGTGCCTTCTTTAAACTCCAGCGAACCGGCGAACGGGAACATAACCTGCGTCAACTGCGCGGTCAACAGATCGCCTTTAACCAAGTTGCTGGCGCCGAGCGACAGGAAGGCCGGATTTTCCTCGACTCTGCCGTTGCCGGCGTTAAGCTTGGTGGCGGCGCTGTTGTCGGCGACCACTTTGCCGGTGTCAAACGTAATTCCCCAAGTGTCAAACACCTTGCCGAGGGTGGAGGGGCCGACCCCGCTTCCGCCCATCATCATGGTGTTCTGCTGCTGGTTGGAAATCATGTCCATCACGCTGAACGGATCCACGCACACCACCAGACGTCCGCCGCGAACAACGAACTGGTCAATCGCGAACAGCGCGGTTTCGGAGAAGTTTTTCGGATGCACCACAACGAGCGTTTTGATGTCATCATCAATCTTGTCGGCATCAGCCGGGACTTCCCGGAGCGTGTAGTCCTTCTTCAGCTCGCGGAAAGCCGCCCATCCCTGATCCTGCTGCTGACGGCGCATCATCATCGGGTTGGCCGGAGAACCGAGCAAGCCGTTCAAACCGCTCATCAATCCGATTACCGGTTTTTCCGGCCACGCCACGCGGGTAATCAACCGGGTGATGTCGTACTCCAGCGTCGCCTCGCTGCGCGGGTTGAAACCGGGTATGACCTGCTCGTTCTCACCGCAAACCGAGACCAGTCCGAAATAGATTGGCTGGCCGAACGGATTCACCTGCTGCGGCTCAATGCCGTAACGCTGGGCCCATTCCTCGGCGTCCGAATCCGGCTTCGGGTCGTACGCCTCAAGCTGGATGTGGCCTTTGCCCGCCAACTCGTACTCTTTCAGCAAGTCCTGGACTTGGGTGGCATAGGTTTTAAGCCCCATCGGCATTTCCGAAGAACTGTTGCTGCAATAGAACTTCAGCGTGACGTCATTTTCCAACTTGCCGAGAATCGCCTTTGAACCGGACGAAAGCGTGTAAAGCTTCTCGGCGGTAAGATCGCCGCGCAACCGCAGGTTGGAAAGAATCAGGTTCACTGCGGCGATAATCGCCAACAGCAACACCAAGCCAACCACGCCATTGAAAAATTTCTGATTCTTCATCTTATTTGCCCCGTTCGGTAACCAGCTTGGCCGCAGCCAGCATAAAGACCATCACCCCGACGTAATACCCGATATCCGCCAGATCCACAACCCCGCGGCGCATCGCGTCGTAATGCTGCATCAGCGAGCAAGACGCCACGGCATCCACGATTTTGGACGGGACACCCCAATTCGCCACCGCGTTGATGACCGGATCGAAACCGATGATCAGCATGAAGAAACAGATGGCAAGCGCGATAACAAAACCAATCACCTGGCTGCGCGAAAGCGCGGAGGCGAAAACTCCGATCGCCACGCAGGCGCCCGCCAGAAGCAGCGAGCCGAAATAGCCACAGAAAACCGCCCCGCCGTCAGGATCACCCAACCATGCGGTGGTAGCCACCACCGGGAAGGTCAGTCCTAAAGCGATGCCGATAAACGCCCATGCGGCAAGGAATTTGCCGACCAACGCTTCGGAAAGGGTAATCGGCAACGTCAACAGCAGCTCGATGGTGCCGCTGCGGCGCTCTTCCGACCACAACCCCATCGTCACCGCCGGGATCAGCAGGAGGTACACCCACGGATGCCAGAAGAAGAACGGCATCAGATTGGCCTGACGGCGCTCGTAATACATCGCCACCCCGAAGGTGAGAAAACCGATCAGCACCAGAAACGCGACCAGAAACACATAAGCCACCGGCGAGTCGAAATAGGATTTAAACTCGCGCTGGAAGATGGTCTTCACATTTTTGCAATTAAACATTTGCGGCCTCCTCCCCGTTCATGGTCAGCTTACGGAACACCACATCCAGTTTACCGCTCGGGTCCTTCGACCGCAACTCGTTCGGAGTACCGTCGGCTTTGATTTCACCGTGCGCGATAATCAACGCGCGGGTACACACCGCATCGACCTCTTCCAAAATGTGGGTGGAAACGATGATCGCCTTATCTTCGGCCATTTCCTTAATCATTTCCCGCACCACAAATTTCTGGTTCGGGTCCAAGCCGTCCGTCGGCTCGTCCATGATCAGCACCTTGGGATCGTGAATGATGGCCTGAGCGAAACAGGTGCGCTGACGGAAACCTTTGGAAAGCGTCTCGATGGTTTGGCCGCGCACTGTGGTCAATCTGGCCTTTTCCAGCACCGCTTCGACCTTGGACTTAACCTCCGAGCCAGTGAAACCGCGCACCTTGGCGATGAAGGTGAGAAAATCTGTCACAGTCATAGTGCGATAACTTGGCGCATTTTCCGGCAGATAACCGATACAGGACTTTGCCCCGACCGGATCAAGCAGAATGTCATGGCCGCAAATCTCCGCCGTGCCGTCGCTGGGAGGCAGAAACCCCGTAATCATGCGCATTGTAGTGGACTTCCCGGCGCCGTTCGGGCCAAGAAACCCTAAAACTTCGCCCTTCCCAACCTCGAAGGAAATACCCTTAACGGCCTGGAAAGAACCGAAGCTCTTCTTCAGGTTTTTAACCTTTAGCATCTTTATCCCTCTTTTTTGTTTGCCAAAAAACCTTTTCCCCACTGAAAAACGGGAACAATCTATTTTAGCAAAATCCATGCCAGTTTGTCCAGCTTTAGTGAAGGCGATCAACCTACCGGGCGCAACTCCGCAATTCCACGGAGAATTGTGGCAACGCGCGGCAAGTCAGTTTGCTGGGCACCGGGATGGGCGGGCAAGGAATCGGACAATCATTTCCGCAAGCGTAAGATATTGAAGACTGCCCAAGACACCGAAGAACAGAATCGGGAAGAGAACCTCTCTCAGCAAAAAGTAACGTAGCCGCATGATTACCGGCAGTTGCAAGAGCGACGAGGGCAAATCCGCAATATCGAACCAGAGCCAGCCCATCAATGCTTCGCTGGGTCCGAGTTTTAGCATACCCGCCTCAATCGTCCATGCGACAATCAGCACTGCGGCGAGATGGATACCACCAACTACGATAGCCATGCGCGAAAAGCGAAACTTGTTACGAAATAAGAGGCTCGCCGCAACAAACAATCCGGTCGCAATGATAGATGTTATCAGAACCAAAGCGGTACGCGGCGGCATAGCGATTATCTCCGGGAATCCAGTTATGACAGCGGGTCTAGTTTTTTACACTGGCGTCTGCCATGGCACCGTTTACCTTCACCCTAACCTTCTTGGCGGTACCATGCAACTGGTAATCGGTGACCTTGCCGTTTTTCCAGGAGAAATCGACCGTAATGCCGCCACGCGCCCGCAGACCGGACACCTGACCGTTTTCCCAGCCCGGCATCACCACCGGCAAAATATTGACGAAACCCTCATGCGACTGCACCAGCGACTCGGCAACCGCCCCCACTATTCCAAGATTACCGTCAATTTGGAACGGCGGATGGGTGGTGAAAAGATTCGGCATGGTGTTGTATTGCAACAGCGATTCAACCATCTGACCGGCTTTTTCGCCGTTTCCAAGCCGCGCCCACATTGCGGCCCGCCACGGCCAAGTCCACGACCGGCGGGCATCGCCGGTTAAAGCACGGCCTTCCAAAGCGACTGCCGCCGCCTTGGCAAATTCCGGGGTTTTGTTAAGGGTAATCTCATCGCCCGGATACACCGCGAAGAGATGCGAGGTGTGACGGTGTGCGTCGCCCTTGACATCCCGGTCGGTTTCCCACTCCTGCAACTGCCCCCACTTGCCGATCTTATTGCCAAGCAGTTTGCCTTTGACGCGGCGCACTTCTTCGACAAACTTCGCCGAATCTTTTACCACCGGCTGGCAGGCCAAGATGTCGGCGAAAATCTGGGAGTATATCTGCTGGTCATGGGCAACGCCGTCCTCACGCGGTCCATGTTCCGGCGACCAGCCGTTCGGCACCACAATCGTCCCGTCGGGACGTTCCTTGATGTGCGTGAGACAAAACAGCGCCGCTCCCTTCAACAGCGGGTAGCCGGTTTGCTTCAGGAAATCCTCGTCCAGCGTAAAGGCATAATGCTCGTAGGCGTGATGCGCGGTCCAAGCCGCGCCCGGCAGATTCCAACGCCAGCCCATGCCGCCAAAAATATTCGCGCTGGTACGGTAGGCGAATCCCTGGCTGCCCGGGAACGCTTTCTTTGTCTCCGTCTCCGCCAACGGCGCGAGCGCTTTCATCCAATCGAAAAGCGGAAGATGCATTTCCGAAAGGTTGGTCGTCTCCGCGCCCCAGTAATTCATCTGGATATTAATGTTGGTGTGGTAGTCGCAATGCCAAGCGGGATGGTTGGAGTTATTCCAGATTCCCTGCAGGTTGGCGGGAAGCGACCCCGGCCAGCTGCTGCAAATCAACAGATAACGCCCGTACTGGAACAGCAGCCGCGCTAAATCCGGATCCCGTTGACCTTGACGGCAACGGGCCACCCGTTCCGCCGTGGTTAATTTTTCCAAAGCCGGATCGGTGTTGTCCAGCCGGAGTTGCAAACGGCCGAAATAACGCGAATACGCTTTTTGGTGGTCGGCCAGCAAACGGTCATACCCTTTGCTTTGCGCGGCGGACAGGCATGACCGCACATCGCCATTCCAATCAAGATTGATAAAATCCGGCTTGCCGCTGTCATAGTTGCTATCCGCCGTGAAAAGCGCCAGCAAGCCAGTACAACCAGAAAACTTGATACCGCCGTCTTCGGCAACAGTGTCACCGGTTAAAGCAACCAGCCGCAGTCTAGCGGCATATTTCAAACGGTTGGGGAAGCCGCCGGAAAATTCCGCATCGGAATACCCGTTACCACGCTCGTATTTCGTACGTTCCCCGTTTACGCCGTTCAGCCGCAACTCGCCGGAAACCGCTTTTCCGAAATTCACGCGACAGACCAAAACCCGGTCCGGCGACGAAACAAAGGCGCTGTAATCACCATCCGCACCGCCACGGCGGTATTTAACCGTTTCCACGGCGCGGGACAAATCCAAGACCCGACGATACCCCTCGACCGGCTCGGCATCACCATCAACGCGGATGGAGAACTCGCCCAAGTTGCGGTACTCGCCCATCGTTTTGTAATTACTGTCGGCCACCGAATCCGAAGCGCTGCCGTTCAGATTGGCATCACCGGTCCATAGCGAATCGAGGTTTACCTGCACATTAAGATTGGTAACACCGCCGTTGCCCATTGCGCCGATCCGACCGTTTCCCAACGGATAGCGCTCCGAGTCCCAGTGGTTCGCCGGACGGTCGGAAAATAGTTCCAGACCTGAACCGGCAAAAACCGAAAGCGCTGCAAACGAAAGACATAGCGATATGATGCCACTTTTCATAACCATCCCCATTTCGCGGCAGAACGCCGCGTTATTAAAACAAATCCTATTGCGCACTGCCACGGCGCAACTCGTCCAACTGACGCAAATACTCGCAATCGCGTTCGTTGGATTCGGTAAGCAACTCGGCGAATGCTTGCTCCAACTCTTTTTTCCCGGCCAACGCCTCGTCCAGACGCCGAGTCAATTCGGCATTGGTCTTCGCCAGACCGTTGACTTTGCTTTCATTATCCGAAAGCGATTGCCGCAAACGATCCAACTCGGCGGACAACCGTTTTACCTCGCCGGTGGCGGCTGCCGCCTTTGACTCCGCCGCATCCTGCTGCTGACGGGATTGCTGCAGTTCCGCCTGAAGCGCTTTTTGCGCCTCGGATAAAATCGACAGTTCATTGTCCTGCCTGAAAGCGTCTTCCAATCTTGCTTCAAGTTTTGACACCTGCTGACGCTCGGCTTCCAATTTACGGTTAAGGTTGCGGATATCTTTTTCCGCGTTGCGAAGCATGGTTTCGCTCTGCTGTTTAACGTTCTTCAGTTCCGTCGACAGTTCGTCACGCTCCTTGGACAGCGTAACCATGTCTTGGTCGGAATTGATTTTGCTGATGCGCTTGCGCAGGCTGACGACCATGTCCTCCAGTTCCTGAACCCGCTTACGCAACTGCTCGCACTCTTGATTTTCGCCGGTTGAAGATCCGCCCGGCGTGGACGCGGAGCGGGACTCCGGCACCGGCTCGACATCATCCATAGAAACGATCTGTGCGCCTTCCGCTACCCGTCCGCTCTTCAGCAAAAACTCGGCGGCCTTGCGGTTAAGCGGTCCGCGCAATTCGCCCTGACCGTCATCCACAAACCACCGCATTTCCAAGAAATCCACCAGCGCGGCGGCAGTCCATTTCTTTTTGTCTTGGGAAACCTCGTGGCTAGGCAACACCCGTCCCTGCTCGGCCCACAACAGCAAACCGTCACGGGTGACCGGACCGAAAACCGATCCGTCAATACGCAAAAACCATTGGTCGGAATCCGCCGCCCGCGGCTTATTGTTGCCCATCACCGCTTACCCGACTATTCTTGCCCAATTGCGACAGCTCCCACTGCAACTGCTGCTCCAAAGCGGCCATCGAGACCCCTGCCCCGTTACGGAAACCGAAACCGCCGCCGGAAGCGTCGCCGCCGCCGGAAGCGCGGGGTTCGGGTTCCGCTTCGACAATCTCCGGCTCCAACACCTCGATGTCGGATTCAGAAACCGTTCGCGCCTGGAATGACGTTTTGGCGGACTGGAGCTGATCCTGAAGTTCAGAGACCAGCGCGGCCAGACGTTGCGCCTCGTCACGCGACTGCGTGACCGACTCTTCGAGCTGGGAAATCCGCCTTTGGTCAACTTCGTTCTGATGACGAAGCCGGTAAACCTCCGGCTCAAACTCCTGCAACTTGGCCTGGGTTTCCTGCTGCAACTTTACCGCGCGGTCGCGGACCGCCTCGGCATCAGTCACCTGGCGGGAAAGCTTCTCTTCCCGCACCGCAGCTTCAGACTGTTCGCGTGCCAAACGTTCCCGCAACGAAACCTGCGCGTTTTCCGCTTCCTTAAGCCGGGTTGACTGTTCTTCCAACTGCTCGGAAAATTTCAATTCGCGTTCCGCGAAACCGCTTTTAAGGTTTCGCACGATGGTTTCGTATTCGTTGACCGTTGCGGCCTGCTTATGTTCAGCCGTCTCCAAAGCGGCGCTGATCCGCCCCAGCTTGTCATCCAAATCATGCAACCGGGTCAGCCAGCGCCCCTCTTTTTCGGCGTACATCGCCGCCGCTTTTTCGAAACGGGCCTCGCGGTCGCTGTTCAAAAGCGACCGCGTGTAAAGCGGCGTGTCGGCCGGCAAACCGCCGTTCTGCAACAGCTCTTGCACCGCATCATGGTGGATCGGGCCGTAAAAACGGCCGCCGGGCAGTTCCGCCACCCATTCCATCTTGAGATCCGGATTGAGCGCGGCACGCGACCAAATCTGCCGATCCTGAGAGATCTCGCTCTCAGGACCAAGCCGTCCGTCGCGAACCCACTCCAGCAACCCGTCCCAAGTTACCGGTCCGAAATAGGAATTCGAATCATTCCGGACCCACCAATGCGGAGTTTCGGACATAGCTTAAAACAATCCCTTAACCGCGGCCAACACATCGGTGTCATGCGGCAGGAAGGCATGTTCCAGAGAATACGCCTGCGGGGCGATACCGTCCTTAGCGCCGACGCGGACCACCGGAGCGTCGAGGTAATCAAACGCCTCGGCCATGATACGCGACGCGATCTCGGCGGTGAAACTGCCGATGCTTACGCAATGGCTGGCCACCACACACTTACCGGTTTTGCGGACCGAAGCCAGAATGGTTTCCATGTCCAGCGGCACCAGCGAACGGATATCCACCACCTCGGCAGAGATACCTTCCGAAGCCAGCTGATCCGCCGCCTTCAGCACATCGAACAGCATCGGGCCCCAAGTAACCAAAGTCACCTGATCACCGGCACGCTTGATGTCCGCCTTACCCAGCGGAATGGTGTACTCCTCTTCAGGAACAACACCCTTGGTGTTGTAAAGAATCTGCGACTCAACGAACATCACCGGATTGTTGTCGCGGATGGCGGACTTCAAAAGGCCCTTCGCGTCATACGGGGTAGCGGGATAAACCACATACAAGCCCGGAATGTGGGCGAACATCGACTCCAGCGTTTGCGAGTGCTGGCCGCCGTAACCCTTGCCGCCGCCGACCGACGCACGGTAAACCAACGGAACCTCGATACTGGCACCGGACATGTAGTGCCACTTCGCGGCCTGGTTGGAGATCTGGTCGGAAGCCATCAGACCGAAGTCCATGTACATCAGTTCCACCACCGGACGCATACCGGTCATGGACGCGCCAACCGCGGTGCCGCAAATGCAGGCCTCGGAAATCGGCGAGTTGAAAACGCGGTCGCGGCCGAAAGATTCGATCAATCCCTTAGTGACCTTGAACGCACCGCCATATTCGGCGATATCCTCGCCCCACTGGACCACGCGCTTATCGCGAACCATCTCCTCCATCAACGCCGACTTAACCGCGTCCTTGTAGGTGATCTGGCCGTCTTCGGTACGCTTAACCACCGGCAGATCGGCATCGGGCTTAACGTTCGCGAACTCTTCCGGAACCACCTCGGCGGTGGTGTCGGTGTACATATAGCGGATCACGTCGGCAGGATCGGGATCGGCGGAGAAAGCCGCCTTGGCCGCCATACGGGCGTTGCGGTCAATCACCTTCTGCTTGAGGGCGGCGAGCTTCTTCTCAGTAATGCACCCGTTATCCAGCAACTGCTTCTCAAAGGTCACGATCGGGTCGATGGCTTTCCAGGTGGCCTCTTCCTCTTTGGAGCGGTACTCGGTGCGCGGGTCGCCCAGCGAATGGCCGTAATTGCGGTAGGTGTCAACCTCAATCATTACCGGCCCCTGCCCCTTGCGGCACATCTCGGCGGCGCGGCGGATAGCATCGCGGCAAGCGAGCAAATCCATGCCGTTCACCACTTCAGCATGCATGTTGTTCTCGGCAAAACCGGCGGCACGGCGGGCAACGCAGGATACCCCAGCCACCTCGCCATCGATACGCCCGGTGAAACCGTAATGGTTGTTGGTGATGACGTAAATGATCGGCAGACCGAACGGATGTTTGGTGTAGGTGGGATCGGTGAACTGGCCCATCGCCGCCCAGTTCAGGGACTCCAGCACCACGCCGTTGGCGTACGCGCCGTCACCGGCGAAACAGCAAATCACCTTTCCGGTGTCAAAATAACGCGAGCTCATTGCGGCACCGGTAGCGATCGGCACGCCGCCGCCGACAATCGCGTTCGCGCCCAGATGGCCGGCCTTGAAGTCGGCAATGTGCATTCCGCCGCCGCGCCCCTTGCAGTAACCGTCCTCTTTGCCGAACAGCTCCGCCAAAGCGCGGTACAGGTGGTTCTCCAACGCGGCCTCAATCAAATCCTTCTTCTTGTCCGACGCGCAATCCGGCACCCGCGCCTTAAGTTCCGCCACGCTCATGCCGCGAATGGACTGGCAACCTTTGGCAATCGAGTGGCCGTGGCCGCGGTGGGTGGAGGTGATGAAATCGTTGTAGGCGATAGCCGAACAGCAACCGACCGCATAACCCTCTTCGCCGATGGAGACGTGGGTCGGCCCGCGATACTGGAATCCCTTGCAGGCGTCATAGGCGCCTGAACGCAGCTTGACGATCATCTCTTCAAACTCGCGCACCGTCAACATATCCTCAAGGATATCCACCGCTTGAGCGGCGGTAATGGTGCCGGCCGCCAACTCCTTCTTGAGGTTGCCGCGATACTGGTATTGCGGAATCTTACCCAATTCCAAGGCACGGGGCTTGAAATTGGGCTTTAAATTGCTGATATACGTGTTGTCAGACATCTGTCATCATTCCTTTCGGTTTTTATTCGGCCCCACACCATGGAAGCCGCCTAACAAAACTCACGGATTTCCCACGCTGAATCGGTCACCCAAGCGTAAAAATCCCCCTCATAAAATCCAAACCATTTAACCAAAAATAACACCAAAAATCAAGACGAAACTTAATGCCTCGCGCTCATCGGCAGGTTAGTTCAAAACTCAGTATAACCTGCCCCCACGAAAACGACAGCTACTCGTGATGGTGATGCCCTTTGGGATTAGGAACATACCCCAGTGCGCAAACGAATGACAAGGCCCAAACCAACAACACGGCGGGATCGCGGAAAGGCAAATCCGCAAAGGAGTGGACAACGGTGGCGATCGGGCCAACGAGCGCGACAATGCAGACCGGACTGTGGCAATAGACCCAACGCGGCCACGGCACCGGCTGGCGGGACGCTCTCGACTCGCGGTACCGCTTAAACATGGCAACCAGCAACGGAATCACCAGCGTCCAGGCGCAAAGCACCATCAGACCGAACCCCAGCACCCCCTGCTCCGCCAAAAATTGCATCGTGTCGTTGTGGACGTTAACCCCGCCTACCACCTGGATGTGTTTAAGCTCTTGCGGGGTCATATACTGCATCTGAAGGAAGCCGTAACTCCATCCCCCTGCCCCGAACAGCTTATAATCTTTAAAGATCTCATTAGCAACCCGGGTGTGGTATTGTTCGGCACCGGTGACACGGGAGACAACCGCCTGCCACGAAATGGTCTTCAATTCGTTTTTCATTCCGCTGGGGGCAAACACGGTCATCGCCAAAGCCACAAACAAAACCACGGCCTGCAGGGTGGCAAACATCTTGACTTTGGTGCCGCGCTCAGAATTTTGCCAAACCCCGACCACCATGTAAATCGACAACACTAACAATATCGCCAACGATAGCATAATCGCGGCGCGGCTCAATGTGGTAAGCGCGGCGGCAAAATTAAGCGCGGCCGGCAGCAGCATGCGCTGTTGGGCGGCCAATGGTTTTTCCTCCGGCAGCTCGCGCAGACTTTCAGTAACCGCCGGGCCGATTTTGGTTTCGGTCACGTGTGCGAACCACATACCGGCCGACAAGGCGAAATGCAGGGTGAAGAACGCGCCGGCAATGTTGGGATAACCGAATGTGGAGAAGAAATCGGAGAACTTTGCCGTCCCCCAATAGACGCTGGTGGCCCCGGTGAACTGCTGGACAAAACCGAACACCGCCAAGGCCGCGCCATTCCAGCAAATCATTTCCAAGAGTACGCGCTTACCGCGCTTAAGCAGACCATGCCGTACCGCCAGCAAGGATACCAGAGTCGGAATGAACCACAGCAACAGCGATGCGTGGTCAACGGCGGAAACACAGGACGGCAGCCATTTGTGCGGAGCCGGCTTGTTAATCCACTCCCCGGTCACCCGGTTCAATTCCGGTATTCCGGTTTCGTTGAACATCGGAAGCACCAAAAGCACCGTCAAAGCGATGGAAAGGTATAACAACGGATCGCGGCGCAGATGGCGCTTTACCCGATCTCTGGCGTCGGAGAGCGTCTCGGTGCTTTTGCACTGCGGAAAGAATATCGCGACCTCAACCACCATCAGCGTCAGCCACGGTATAACGGGCAACAGCAAATCCGCCCGCGTTCCGCCGTGAATCCACGAGTACGCGGCAATCAAAACCATCACCTGTATCGCCAACGCGTTCTTAATGAAAAACTTCATGCAGCCTATTCCTTTCCTGACAAAAATTCCTCCAGCGCCCGGTGCCAGTCTGGCATTATGTAACCGACGGACCTTAAACGCGCCTTATCCAAGCGGGAGTTGGCCGGCCGCAGAGCAGGACGGGGAAATTCCTCGGTGCGGCAGGGCCGAATGGCTCGCCGCAAACCGCGCAACCGGAAAATCTCGCCCGCAAATTCGTACCAGCTCGCCTCCCCCTCGCAAGAGCCGTGCAAAACACCCGGCACCGGGTGATCCAGCAACCACAAGAGCAAACGGGAAACCGCCAAAGTCGAAGTGGGGTTTCCCAACTGGTCATCCACCACCTTCAACGGCTCCCCCTGCGAATCCGCGCCGAGTTTGAGCATGGTGTGCACAAAACTCGGGCCGCCCTGACCGTAAAGCCAAGCGATCCGAACAATGGTGTATTGGTCGGGCAATTCCTCGGCGATCGCCCGCTCGCCGGCAAGTTTGCTCATGCCGTAAACCGTGGACGGGGCGGTAAGATCGGTCTCAAGGTAAGGAGTGGATTTCTTACCGTCGAACACATAATCGGTAGAAATCCCGATCAACCGCGCACCTGCCGATCTGGCGGCTACCGCCACATTGCGGCTACCAGTCTCATTGAGCAGAAACGCCAAATCGCGATTGCTTTCGCAATCGTCAACCTTGGTCATCGCCGCGCAATGCATTAAGGTGTCCGGACGGGACCCGGATATGGCGGCGGACAAAGTTTCCGGACGGGTGATGTCCACCTCCGGCAAATCCGCCACCGCCACCGTGTGCCCGGCGGCGGACAATGTTGACGCCAGCGTGCGGCCCAACATTCCTTTTCCGCCGGTAATCATTATCCGGTGTGATATACCCGACTTTTCCGTCATGATTAAACCCGGTTACAGCCGCTGGCAACCTTTGATAAACACGGCACTGACCGAGAAATCGGACGGCTCCAACACAGTGAGATCGCCCAGAAAACCCGGCTCGATTTTACCCAACTCGTTGCCGCGGCCCAGCTCCACCGCCTGGTTCCACGAAGTGGCCTGAATAATCGAAGAGAGCGGAAGCCCGGTGACTTCGTGGACGTTTTTGAGCGCGATGTTCATCCGCAACACGGAGCCCGCCAGCGCGCCGTTGGACGCCAACCGCGCCTGACCGTCTTTGACGATTACGTCCAAGCCGCCCAGCGAAGAGGGGCCGTCCGGCAAATGGCTGGCGCGCATAGAGTCGGTAATCATCACAATCGACTCAATCGGGCGGCGGCTGAAGACCAACCGGATCATCTCCGGAGCCAAGTGGATCTTGTCGCAAATCACCTCGGTGCGGACATCGCCGTGCAGCAACCCGGCGCCAACCAGGCCAATGTCACGGTGGTGCAACGGAGTCATCTGGTTGCAGAAATGGGTAAGGTGGCGCAAACCGAAACCGTACGCCTTGGCAAACTGGGCGTAAGTGGCCTTCGAGTGGCCGCAGGATGGAACTATGCCGTTGTCAAGGCAAGCGCGGGCGAATTCGTCCCCGCCATCGACTTCGACCGCAAAGGTAATTTGCGAAACCGGCGTAATCGCGTTCAGCCGCAACAACTCCGCGACATCCGGCTTGCGAACGAACGCGGGATTTTGGGCGCCAAGGCAGGCCGGGTTGATGTACGGGCCCTCAAGGTGGACGCCAATCACTTGGCTGTAACGTTCGTCGGCGCGGTAGGCGGCGACCGCCCGTAACGAATCCGCCAGCGTCTCCTCCGCCAGCGTGAGCGTGGTCGGAGCGAACGAGGTGCATCCTTCCGCCAATTTCGCCTTCGCCACCTCTACCACCGCCGTCGGATCAGGATCGGTCACATCCATTCCGGCCGCGCCGTGGGTGTGGATGTCGATCATTCCTGGCACCAGCAAAGCGCCTTTGGCATCGTATTCGGTGTCGGCGGCAAGCTGGCAAGCGCCTTTACCGACTTGGGAAATCCGACCGTCCTCCACCAGAACGTAACCATAAGTTATGTCAACCTGGGGCGAGACAATGTGGGCGTTTTTAATCAGCAGTTTTGACATCTTCATTCTCCTTGTATATCCTGCGCCGACGGCGCGGGGAGCAGTTTGTCGGCATCGAGCAACGCCTGTTTGAAAAGCGGGCATTGTTCAGCAAAATTGGGCACTTCGTTGCGGTAACGGGAAGACCGCAACAACATAAGGGTGTAAACCAGCGCGTCTTCCGGGGTTTCGGGCTTGGACATCAGCGGAAGCAAATCGTCCGCAGTTAGTTTGTCCATAGAAATCTCGGCGGCCCGGCCATGAAGCTCAATGTACAACGTTTGTTCGGTAATGGCGCGAAGGGTAACCATCCGTGTGCGCCCGTTGCGCGAAAGGCGAATCTCCTTGCCAACGTTCTTGTCCATCAACCGCATCACCATCGCGGGCTCGAGGGGGACCCGTTTCAAGAAACCCGACAACCGAAGGCGCTCCGGAACTGCTTCGGGAAGCTCCTCCACCGCGGCAGCGGCAGCCGCCATGTCTCCGGCGGCAAAAGCCTTTGCCAACTTGGGCGTTAACGCAGCCAACAATTCCGCACCGTTATCGGGGACATTTTCTTCCGGTTTTGTATCTGCGGCCGGCACGGACTCCTTCGGGACGGACTCCTGCGCCGGCGGCGTATTCACTGCCACCGGTTCGGCTGATTTTTGGGTACGCGAAGGAATCAATGCGGCGATTTTATCAGCGATACTGTCACCCGGAAGAGTACGGTAGAAATAGACCGCAGCGAACCAACACAACAGCAACAACCACATCAAAAACTGCAGAAAGGCCACGCCGGGATGCGATTCCGATTTGGGCTTGGCGGTTTCGGCGGCAAGCGGGGGCGATGATTTAGCCTCTTGCGGACGGATGATTTTAACCCGCTGGCGGTCATTGTCTTCCGTCTCCATACCCGCCACATTCAGCGTGCTGGAAGCGGTTTCGTCGGGACGAATGCAAGAGGGTTTTTCGCCCGCTAAAATAGCTTCGGCATCGGCCTTGATGTCACGCCACGAGGCATAGCGGTGGCGGGGGTCTTTCATCATCAACCGGTGAAGCAACCACGAGAAAGCGACCGGAAGATTGGGGTTGATGCGGTGCGGAGGCTCTAACTTGTCGTGTACTTGGGCATGGATGACCGAAACCAGATCGCGCCCGTCATCAAACGGCCGACGCCCGGTGGCCAGGAAGTAAAGCAACATGCCGACCGAGTACATATCGGACTGGGTGTTAAGATCGGCGCTTCCCGTTGCCTGTTCCGGCGAAAGGAAGAACGGCGTACCCACCACCACGCCACTGTCGGAATACAAACCTTCGTGATCCACCGCCCGGGCCTGAATCGCCACGCCGAAATCGGTGATCTTCACCGTGCAGTGCGGACCTAGCAGGATATTGCGCCCCTTGATGTTTCGGTGTACTATCCGGCAAGTGTTCCACAACGCCTCCATGCCGTCGCAAATCGAACAGGTGATACGCATTAAATCCTTTATCGAAAACGGTCCGTTCTTTTCCACGCACTCCGCAAGGGTCGGTCCATCAACGTATTCCGTCACGATATAGTGCAAGCCGCCGCTGCTCACGATATCGAACACCGACGAAACGTACGGGCTTTTGAGCTTGGCAATAATCCGCGAGATTGCGAGGAAATGTCGGACCTCATCCGGGTTCGCCGCCGATTCTTCCTTGAGCACCGACAACGACACGGTGCGGTCCAGCGAACGCTGTACCGCCTTCCAAGTAGTGACACGGCTGCTTTCGTACAATTGCGCAATCAGGGTGAATCCCTGTTCTTCAATTAACTGTTGCTGCTCTAACATTACGTAACTCTCATTCTCACGGTTAAACCCGCACGAATCACTTTTCGGATGAAATCGGTTTAATCCAAGGCGTAAAACTCTTGATGACGGACGAATACTTCACCAAGAATCCGTCGTTGCCCCCATCGGGTGACGCCTCGCCACGCGGCGCGATTAGTCCCATCGTGCTGAGCATGCACACCACGAGGAAGACTTTAATCACCCCGATCACTCCTCCCAAAATCGCGTTGAGCGGTTGCGGCAACATCAGTTTGAGCAACTTGGAACACGACCATGAAACCAATATCCAAGCCGCCACGCACAGCGCCAACATTACCACCAGCACCATTAACCGCTGCGCGAATTCGCTCTCCTGCACCATCCCCAGCTGCTGAAGCATATTTGCCGTCGGGACTTTGCCGCAATACAGAATTACGACCGCAGCCAACACCCCGAGCAGATGCCCCAACTCGCCGGAGCAGCCGCGGATAAATCCGCGAATCACCATGAACACCGCGACCGCCAAAATGATGTAATCCAAAACCGAACAATTCTGCAGCCAGTCCATCAATTTACCCCGACGCTCAAAGTGACTCTAACCAAGCCTTGCACTCCGCATACTGCGGGTCGTTCTCCTTCAACAGCGACAGGCAGAATTCCCCGTGCATACGTGCCGCCTCTGTATCTTTGCGCCCTTTGCAGATTTCCCCCATCAGCTTTACCGCCGGCAGATAGAACGGGCTGCGGGCGATGGCCGGGGCGATAAGCTGCTCGGCCTCGTCATACTTGCGCATCTGGAACGACTGCTCGGCGGCGGAAACGTATGCGTCAAGAAATCCCGGCCGCAACGCGGACGCACGCTTGAACGCATCCCGCGCCTCAACCCGCAACCGCTGCTTGGCGGAAACCACCCCCAAGCCCCAGGCGGCATTGAAATTACTAGGATCGGCGTTAAGGGCGTCCCGAAATGCCTTGGCTGCGCGCGGGTAACGTTTTGCGACCTGCATCTCCATGGCCTGATCCAGCAACCGCTGCGCGGCGGCTTCGTCGCGCGAAGCTCCTGCCGGAACCGCCGGCGGAATGGCGGNNCCGCGCCGAACCGCTTCATGTGGTTTTTCGCCTTCTCGTAATAAGCGTCCGACTTGTCGGCCAGCTGAAGATACAGTCCCAACTGATCGACCGCCTCTTCATAGAGGTGGTAGGTGTCGCCGTAAAGTTGCGCCAGATTGTAATAGGTCGGGGCGTAATCCTTGCAACAGCGCTGGGCGTTAAGCAGGCTAAGTCTGGCCAACGCCGGCTTTTTCTCCTCACGGTAAACCATCGACAGACCGTTATATGCCATCGCGGCTGACTCCGGTGATGCCATTTGCTGCATCACCGCCTGTAAAAACAACCCGCGGGCTTTCGGCAATTCATTCCGGAAATATGCCACCTCGCCCATGCCGGCCAATGACTCGCCATGGTTTGGATTGACGTCAATCGCGGAATTAAAAGCGGCATAAGCCAAATCAAGCTCGCCCTTCAATAGTCGGCTGCAACCAAGGTAATAATAGAGTTCGGTCGAATTACCGATTCGACGAGACGCCTTTTCAAACGCCACCACCGCGTCGTCGTAACGTTTCTCACGGAAAGCCGCGATGCCGCTTTTCAAATCGCGCATGCCGGAATCGCCGCCACACCCGGCCCAACCGAGCGCACAAACCGCCAATCCTATTCCGATACCCTGCTTTAACATAGGTCACAACCCCCTGCCGCAGCACTTTTTGTATTTTTTGCCGCTGCCGCACGGACACGGATCATTGCGTCCGATTGATTTTCCGCCAGCAGCCGCAGGAGTCGGCGCGGGACGATCCATTGCCGCCAACATCGCATCGAACCCCTGCTCCGCCGCGCTGGGCGTGGCTTCCGGGGCAGGTTCTGGTTCGGGCACCGCTCCAAAATCCATCTGGGCCTGCTGGCCCTGCCGGGACAACTCCGCCTCGGCGGATGCCAACACGTTAATATCGTTGTGGACTTCGCGCACCTTGGGCTGCATACGCCGCAACATCCGTTCAAAGTTAGCCACCGTAGTGGCACGGAATACGGAGGTCGCGACTTGGGTCTTGATGCTGTTCATCAACTGCCCGAACATATCGAACGCCTCGCGTTTGTACTCCACCAACGGATCGCGCTGACCGTAGGCGCGCAAATTCACGCTCTGGCGCAACTCGTCCATCGCCCGCAGGTAATCCTGCCACTGACGGTCAATGCAGCTCAGGAAAACCGACCGCTCCATTACCGGCAGCAGCGTCTGGTCTTCCATCGAGCATTTCAGTTCGTAGGCTTCCACCACCCGGTCATAAAGCAATTCCGCCGCCTTTTCGGGAAGTCCGCGGAACGGCTCCAATTCGGCGGCGCGAACCGCCACGGGGAAAATGTCGCCAATCCACTCCACCAACGAATCCGGCTCGGAATCTTTGGCGGAGGAGAGGAACTTTTCGCATTGGCCGATGATCACATCGTAAAAAACGTCCAGAATATACTTGTGGGCACTGTCGGAGGTGAGAATATCACCGCGAAGATCGTAAACGACGCTGCGCTGTTTGTTCATCACATCGTCATATTCCAGCGTGCGCTTGCGGATCGCGAAATTCTGCTGCTCCACCCGGCGCTGCGCGGTCTCGACCGAACGGTTGAGCCACTTGTGCTCCAACGCCTCGCCCTCCTTCATTCCCAGCCGGGTCATAATGCCGGAAATGCGGTCCGAACCGAAGAGACGCATCAGAGTGTCCTCAAGCGAAATGTAGAACTGCGAAGAACCGGGGTCACCCTGACGCGAACAACGCCCGCGCAACTGCCGGTCGATACGGCGCGACTCGTGACGTTCCGAACCGATCACGTGCAGACCGCAAGGCCGCTCGCGCAACAGTTCGCCCAGCGTCTGGTGGCCGTTCTGGTACTTGTCCTCCAACGTGATGTCGGATTTGACGTCGGACTCGGGCAACCACACCACACCGGGACCGAGCTTGATGTCGGTACCGCGTCCGGCCATGTTGGTCGCAATCGTAACCGCGCCCGGCTGGCCGGCCATCATCACGATCTCCGCCTCGCGGGCATGGTTCTTGGCGTTCAGCACGTTATGAGGAATCTTCGCCATGCGCAGCATACGGCTAAGAATTTCGGAGGTGTCCACCGTCACCGTGCCAAGCAAAATCGGCTGACCTTTGCTGTGGCGCTTCTCGACCTCGGCAATGATGGCGCGGTATTTCTCGCGCTGGGTCTTGTAAATCTGGTCGTTGCCGTCAATGCGGCGAACCGGACGATTGGTCGGGATCACCACCACATCCAGCTTGTAAATGTCATGGAATTCCGTCGCCTCGGTCTCGGCGGTACCGGTCATGCCGGCCAGTTTCTTGTAAAGGCGGAAGTAGTTCTGAATGGTGATTGTGGCGAGGGTTTGGGTCTCATGCTCGATCTCAACGCCTTCTTTCGCTTCCACCGCCTGATGCAGTCCGTCGCTCCAGCGGCGGCCGGGCAGAATGCGTCCGGTGAACTCGTCCACGATGTACACGTGGTTTTCCTGCACCACATAGTCAACGTCGCGCTCGTAAAGGCAGTAGGCACGAAGCAACTGGTCAACGTTGTGGATGCGCTCGCTGCGGATCATGAAATTCGCCTGAATCTGCTGACGGCGCGACGCGCGTTCTTCGTCGGTCAACGTCTTGTCACCGTCCAGCGCGGACAACGCGCTCACCAGATCCGGCATCACAAACATCTCCGGGTCATTGGGGTTGAGCGTCATGCAGCCGCGGTCCGTCAACGCCACCTCGCGGGTCCGCTCATCGATCGAGAAAAGCATCGACTCCAGCAAATCGCGGGCTTCTTCCTTGCGCATCTCGGTGAGCATCATGTTTTCCACCTGCTCGTGAAGCTTGCGCACCGACACGTCCTCAATCATGTGCAGGAACTGCTTGTGTTTCGGCATCCCGTGATAGATCTGGTAAAGCTTGCGGAGCGCGGTATCGTTGTCGCCTTTTTCGATCGCCGCCTTGGCTTCGGAAACGAAACGGTTACAGATCTCCATCTGCGCCCGGTACAACTTTTCAACCAGCGGTTTCAATTCAACGTACTGCGCGGTTGACGATTGCGCTGCCGGGCCAGAGATGATCAGCGGGGTGCGGGCCTCGTCAATCAAAATGCTGTCCACCTCGTCAACAATCGCGAAATGGTGACCGTTCTGCACCACCTGCGACGGCTCGACCGCCATGCCGTTGTCACGCAGGTAATCGAAACCGANNTTGGTGCCGTAGGTGATGTCGCACTTGTACTGCTCGCGCCGCTCGGCGGAACTCATGTGGTTCTGGATACAACCGACCGTCAATCCAAGGTATTCGTACAAATGGCCCATCCACTGCGCATCGCGGCGGGCCAGATAATCGTTCACCGTCACCAGCTGGACATTCTTGCCAGAAAGGGCGTTGAGATACAACGGCAAAGTTGCGGCCAGGGTCTTGCCCTCGCCGGTCTGCATCTCCGCAATCTTGCCCTGATGCAACACAATACCGCCGATCAACTGAACGTCAAATGGTATCATGTCCCAAACCAACGAGTGGCCGCAAACCTCACGAGTGGTTCCGCAAAGTCTCCGGCAGGCGTTTTTAACCGTGGCATAAGCTTCGCACAAAATGTCGTCCAGCGTCTCCTTGCCAGATGCCAAACGATCACGGAATTCTTGCGTTTTTGCCTTCAACTGCTCCTCGGACAACGCTTGGTACTGCTGCTCAAGCTCGTTGATACGGCGAACCAACGGCTGGATACGCTTCAAATCCCGGTCGTTTTTAGTCCCAAAAATCATTCTGATCAGATTCATTTCTACCTCGTAAAAACCGCAGGGTACAACCTACCCCTTCAAAATTATGCATTATGCCAAAAAAGAGGGAAAAATTCCAGCCTAAAATCAACTCGCGGACGTGTTTTTTGGTTAGCGGCGATGAATGGCCGCAGATATCCCCAAACGCCCGTCGCCAACGTCCGTTTTAGGTCCGCAAGGGCAAGCTCAATCTTCGCCAAAATAACAAAAATCCAGACGGATTGACGGCGCGTCAGGGCCTTCCACCGCAAAATCGGCGTTAATCCGGTAACCGGGCAGACAAACCGCTTTGTTGCTGCCCACCACCACAACGGGTATCTGGTCCCGTTCCATAATGGAGAGCTTGGCATCGGTAAAGACATCCTGAAGTTTTCTAGTGCCGCGCAGTCCGGTTGGCGAAATATAGTCGCCCGGCATTCGGCTCCGAACCGTCAGCCCAAACACGCTTGCACAAGCTTTGGCGGATAGCCACGCCGTGGCCTGACGGTCTCCCACCCGGCCGGGACATGACCGCCACCCGTGATCGGGCGAGGCCTTAATCCGCCACTTTCCCCATACGGTTTCGCCGTTTAAATTCAATCTTACCGGAAGCGGTATTTCCTGACCGGTAAGGATGAGCAACATATCACCGCGAATCTCCAGCGAAAGGTTTCCGGGCAGGTTCACAATGCCGTTGCGCGCTTCAATCACCCGTTCGCACAACCCGCGGATGGAATCATATCCGGTCGCCTCAGAAAAACCGTTGGCGAAAAGCCACTGCCGCAACACCCGGCGCATCAGCACCACCGGAGTTTGCCGCAGATTGCCAATCCAAATTACAGCCTGTGAACCAGGCATGCGTTCCCCGAAGTCAATCTCGTTAAGTTTTTTGGCGGCAAGGTCCTCTAAAAAAATATCATCATCGGCCAACAGTGTCGCGGATTGCGTGAGATGGTCGCGCAACGCGGGGTCGAAATTTTCCTCCAGCCACGGCAACACCCGATGTCGCACCAGATTCCGTTGGATATGCAAGTCCCGGTTGGACTGGTCCTCACACCAGCGTTGCCCTTGTCCGGCCAGCCACTCCCGCAACGCGGAGTTGCTGAACGGCAGAAGCGGACGGATAATCCGCATCCCATCTAGGTTCGATTCCGGGCGCAGCGCGGACAGACCAGACGATCCCGCGCCGCGGGAGAGCCGGAGCAATACCGTTTCCGCCAAATCGTCGGCCTGATGCCCAGTCGCGATTGCATCCAACTTTTGTTCCGCGATTTGCTTCCGGAAGAATTCCATCCTGGCTTGTCTGGCGGCCATTTCCAACGACACGCCATCCGGACGTTCATCCGCAAGGCGGGCATAACCCGTCACCACCGGCAATCCGGCTCGCGAGGCCAGATCTCGCACAAACGCCTCTTCCGCGGCGGCTTCCGCGCGCAACCCGTGGTTAAAATGCAACACCACGCACTCTACGCTCAACTTGCGGCAAACCGGTGCCATCAGCAATAGCAGCGCCACCGAATCAGAACCTCCGGAAACGGCCAATCCCAGCCGGTTAATCCCGTTCCACAATCGGTGCTTATACATGTGACGGCGCATATCGCCTTGCAAACCGCTGCCAAATGTGTCCATAAAACCCCGGTTTTAAAGTTCAAGCATCAACAGCAGCGCGAAAGCGGTCTGTTCCAAAGCCGACACTTTGCCGGACGCCGCCCAATACGACCCCGTACCGGTGAAATCGCGCCGCTGGGTGGTAATCAACCGCTGCACTATAGTCTTCCGCCAGTTGACCGGTTTTCCGTTGTCGTCCAAAATCTCGATCTCGCGGTCTTGATTTACAGTACGGGCGAATTCCCAAACTTCACGGAATGTTAAATCCTTTCCCAAAGGCCATTTGACCTCCGGAATCTTCGGCGCGGTAAAACTGTCCGTAGCCAATGAAAGTTTTTTTCGGGTTTGCAACCATAAACGCTGTTCAAACCATTCGGCTTTAGCGTACCCCTTGTCACCAAACCCAACCAGTTGTTTTCGAAATGCCTGATTTTCCTGCCCGTCCAGCAGCAACCGCCACGCGCAAGCATCCAATGGCGGTTGGTTGGTAACGGCCTTCCGATCCAACCATTGGCGGGCCCGCTTCAGGCTGGCGTCCGATTCCGGTTGGCGCAACGATTGGAGGGTAAAAGCGATTAACGCGGTAAGACGGTCATCGCCTTCCGCGCCCCAACTGCCATCGGGACGCTGCTGCGATGCCAGCCAATCCAGCGACTGCTGCATCGCGAATACCATTTCGTTGCCCATCGACACGCCGACGGTCAATCCGGGCTGGCCGTCCGTCGCGCCGGCGCCAACTGCCGTCAGCCCGGCGCAACCGATCAACAGCATGATGGGCAACATTTTCATCGCGAAAACCGCTGGGTGCTACTCCAGCATAATCGAGCGGATTTTATCCATCTCTTCCTTCGTAATGCCGCAATCCGTCAAATAAGCCACGACGCGGTCTTGAATCGTGTCGCCCTCTTTGGCGTATTTCTCCAGCCCTTTGGTGAAATGCTGGAGCAGGCACCAGTAAGACAGGTCGCCCTTGTCCTTGTTGTCCGGCAGGTTGGGATAGAAGGTGGACTCCCAATCCACCCCAAGATACTGCAACGGCACACCGAGCAACCCGTTCAGCATAAAGGCGAGCGAACCGGTGCGGTCCGCCCCCGCAATGCAATGGAAGTAGATCGGGTAGTTTTTCTCATCGCAGAAAACCCGAATGTTATCGGCCATAATCTTCATTCCGGTTGAGGAGAAGATGTCGCGGTAAGCCTTCGACGAGTGATGGATGAACTGTACGGAACCGCCCAAAGGGGACGATTTCATATTTGCGGTTTCATGGTGTGAACGCAACTCCAGATCGGTCTTAATGCCCAAATCGTTTAGCAGATAGTCACGGTCCGCAATCGTCAGCCGGTTGCGCCCCGGAATCTCGCCGTCCCTGCTGTTGTCATTCAACCCCTGACCGCGGAACACCATTCCCTGTTTCACCCGGCGACCGTCCGCGGTCCGCCATCCGCCCAAATCGCGCATATTGCGAACATGGCCCTCAATGGCGATCCAGCGCGGGGGCAAATCCTCGGTGGTAAATGTCGCGACCGGCGATTCCACTTTCGTCTTGCCATCCTTACTGTAACCGGTAACCTTCCAATAGTAGGTCTGACCGACCTTGTAGTTGGTCTGCCAGCCGCCAATCGTGACATGGGTGTAAGGCTTGCCGTCGTGATGTTTGCGGTCGACTACCTCAATCTGGGGTTTTGCGAAATCCGGAGTTTCGGAAACCAGCACCTTAAACGGGCCTTTTTCCTCAGCGGTGCACTCCCAATCGAATTTCACGTCGTTGGCACGGCGCCAAAGCGCCTTCTCAGAAAAGAAGGTTTTCTTTTCCTTTTGGTCGGCGTTCAACGCGGCCAGCCGTTCCTCATGGGTAGCCAACTTCAGCATCTCCCGCTGGTTGTCCGGAATCAACACCACCTGGGATTTGTCGGCGGGCAGCAAGATGGAAATTTCCGCCGACGCGCCACAGACGCACAACATCACCGCTGCCATCGCCGCAAGTTGAAATAACGGCAAGTTTTTCATATTACACCTCGATTTTATGGAATGGCCCGTTATTCGCTGTCCGAACCGAAATGCTCATCCAACGCATCGCCAATCATCTCCAGCGCCTCTTCAAGGTTGCTCTCCTTGATATTCAGCGGCGGGACAAAGCGCACCACATGAGGTCCGGCGACGCAACAGAGCAGTCCCATATCACGGCAAGCGTCGACAATCTCCTTGGCGGAACCTTCCACCACCAAACCAACCATTAAACCCTTGCCGCGCACCTCCAGCACTTGGTCGTATTTTTCGACAAAACCGTTCAGGCCCTCGACAAACAACGCGCCCATCTTCTCGGCCTGCTCCAGCAGTTTTTCGGACTCGATAACGTCCAACACCGCCAACGCCGCCGCACAGGCCAAAGGATTTCCGCCAAAAGTGGAGGCGTGGTTGCCGGGCTTGAAAACGTCCGACAACGCGGGCGAAGCCACCAGTGCCCCCATCGGCACGCCGTCGGCGATGGCTTTCGCCAGCGAGAACGCATCCGGCTTTACCGGATAATGCTGCCAACCGAACCACTTGCCGGTACGGCCCATACCGCACTGGACTTCGTCGCAGAGCATCAGCAGACCGTTTTCATCGCACAACTTGCGAACGCCGACCATAAACTCTTCGGTTGCGGGCAACACCCCACCCTCGCCCTGCACCGCCTCCAGCATGATCGCCACGGTTTTTTCGTTAATTGCCGCTTTGACCGAATCAAGATTGTTGAACTCCGCATAGGCGAAACCGATCGGCAGCGGATCAAACCCTTTCTGCACTTTGGTCTGCCCCGTCGCGGTTAACGTTGCCAGCGTCCGTCCGTGGAAGCTGTTTTGCATGGTGATGATTTCGTATTTGCCCTTCTCGCTGCCCCAAAGGCGGGCGAGTTTAATCATCGCCTCGTTAGCCTCGGCCCCGGAATTGCAGAAAAAGCACTTTCCGCCCAACGAAATCTTTGAAAGCCGCTGCGCCAGCAACGCCTGTTTGGCGTTGTAGAAAAGGTTGGAGCAGTGAACCAATGTCGCGGCCTGGGTCTGGATGGCCTTTACCACTTTCGGGTGGCAATGGCCAACGTTGTGAACCGCGATACCGGCGGTAAAGTCCAAATAAGTGTGCCCCTCCGGGTCTCTGACTTTACAACCGCTCCCGCTTACAATCGCCACGTCGGGGGCATACGTGTTCATGACATACTGCTTGACCAGCTCGACAATACCTTCGCTCTTACTCATCTGCGATAATCTCCGTTCCTACGCCTTTTTTAGTGAAAATCTCCAACAGCAGCGAATGCGGCATCCGACCGTCGATCAAGTGAACCTTGCCGACGCCGGCGCGAATCGCCTCAACGCAACTGTCCAATTTGGGCAGCATCCCGCCGCCCACCACCCCGGTGTCCTTGAGTTTCTGGACGCTGCCGACCCGCAACGTGGCCAGCAGGCTAGACGGGTCGTCCATCCGCATCAAGAGTCCGGGCACATCCGAAATGAACGCCAGCTTGCGCACTTTCATCGCCTTGGCCAACGCCGCCGCCGCGACATCCGCGTTCACATTGTACAACTTCCCGTCCGGCCCGGTGCCGAGCGGGGTCACCACCGGGACAATCCCGGCGTCCAACATTTCGACAACCGGCTGGATGTCCACCTCCACCGGATTGCCGACATATCCCCAATCCACCGGCTGCCCGCTCTCCGCGTCCACTCCGGTTTTCTTTTCAACCGTGAAGATCCAGTCTCCGTGCAACGGGCGGGCGTTGGCTCCGTGCTTCTGAAGCAACTTCACCACATTGGCGTTCACCTGCCGCTTGATCACCCGTTCCACCACCTTGATGGCTTCATCAGTGGTCACCCGCAACCCCATCACAAAATGCGGTTCAATGCCGGCCTCGGCCATTCCGCGGGAAATGGCCTTACCGCCGCCGTGTACCAACACGGTTTTGATTCCGACGGCGTTCATAAAGGCCAAATCGGTCAGCAGGCCCTCCAGATTCTCCGGAACCTCCATCACGCTGCCGCCGACTTTAATCAGCACCACGGACCCTTGGAAATCCTGAATGTACGGCAACGCTTCTGTCAACACCGCCGCTTTTTCCGTCGCTGTTGCCATCATTTACGTAGTGTACTCCGCATTGATTGTCACGTAATCGTGGGAGAGGTCGCATGTGTAAAGCATATCCTCACCCGTACCCAGATGCAAATCCACGGTAACGTCAAACGCCCGTTCGCGCATCACATTCTGCATCGCCGCCAGTTGTGCAGCGTCTGCCACTTTGCCCTGATCGTAAGCGCACAGGTCGCCATAAAAGATCTGAGCCCGCCGGTCGTCCACCTCGGCCCCGGAATATCCCGCCGCCGCGATTACCCTGCCCCAGTTCGGATCAAGGCCGAACCACGAGGTCTTCACCAGCGGCGATTTCGCGATCGCGCGCGCCGCCAACTGGGCATCGCGCTCGCTGCGTGCCCCCCGGACTCGGACGGTGACAAACTTGCTCGCGCCCTCTCCATCCATCACCATCTTCTTGGCCAACTCCACGCACACCTGCGTCAGAGCATCGACAAACTCCCGCCACTGCGGATGATCCGGGTTCAACTCGGTGTTGCCGGCCGCTCCGCTCGCGAACAGCATAACCGTGTCGTTGGTGCTGCGGTCGCCGTCAACCACGATTTTGTTGAAGCTCACCCCGACCGCTTCACGCAACGCCATATCCAAAGCTTTGGAACCTATCGACGCGTCAGTGGTGATAAACCCCAGCATGGTGGCCATGTTTGGCTCGATCATTCCGGAGCCTTTGCACATCCCGCCGATCCGAACGTCAATTCCGTCGATCAATAGCTTGACCGCATACTGCTTGTCAACCGTATCGGTGGTCATAATCGCATGCGCCGCGTCATCGCCGCCATCGCGGCTCAAGGCGGCTGCCGCCCGCTTTGCGCCGTCCAACAGCCGATCCATCGGCAACAACGCGCCGATAACCCCGGTGGAGCAGACCAACACCAACTGCTCGTCAATACCCAGTTCCGCCGCCACCGCCCGAGCGGAGGTCTCCGCATCGCGAATTCCCTGTTCGCCGGTGCAGGCATTGGCGCACCCGCTGTTTATCAGCACCGCCTGCGCTTGCCCGGCCGCGGTCCGGACGCGGTCCAGCTTGACCGGCGCGGCCGCCACTTGGTTGGTGGTGTACACGGCCGCCACTGCCGCCGGCGAATCCGCCGCCAGCAACGCCACATCGCGGCGTCCCGGCGTTTTAATCCCGGCCGGCACCCCGGCGGCCTTGAATCCCTGAGCAGCGGTAACGCCGCCCGTTATTGTCTCGTAAACCTTCATCGCTTGCTTCCGGCTAGAACAGTTTCCATTCCAAAATGCCGCCGGATTTATCCGGCTTGAGCTGAATGTTCAAACGGATTTCCTTCGCCTTCACGGGATGGGAGAAAATCACTTTGTTGAACTTGTCGCCTTCCACCGGGAAGGCGGCGGCCTCAATGTCTTTCCACTCGCCGTTGGCGGTCTCGCGGTAAACCGCTTTCCAGCTCTGCGGCAAATCGCAACTTCCATTGGGAATGTCGCAGAACCAGTACACTTCGACCCCGGTAATGGTTTCCGGCTCCGGCAGCGAGTACTGCACCCACTCTGCTTTGCCGCGGTGGTCCCAGAAAGTGAAGCGAGGAATGTCGTGGTCGTTGGAGTTTTTGGGCAGTCTGCCGTCGCACATCGACTCGGTCCGGTCGGAGGCGAAGCAGTGGGACGCGCTGGGCCGCAGCATGGATACCGACTGGGCGGATTTCTCATCCACCGGGAACCAGGTCTGCATCTGGCCGGCGTCGCGATGGCACCAAGCGAAATACGGGATAAGTTTAAGCGTGGCCGGCTCGACTTTTCCATCGCCCCTTAAATTCCGAATAAAGGTCTTTGCAGGAACCTCCAGCGCGGGGAACACGTTGCCGACCACTTCGCAGGTTGAATCGGAAAACTTCGCGTCAGGCGCGATGATCTTGTTCAGCACCGCTCCGCCGTTGTCAATACCTTCCGCGCAGTAAACGATCGGGCCGCGCTCCACCGCCAACCGCCCGAGATCGTCCTTGACCTGGTCGCAAGCCTTGATGCGCCGCACCGGCATGTTCATCGTAATCTTGATCTGGTCGCCGGCTTTCCATTTGCGGAGAATCGGCAGATACCCGTTGACGAGCGACATCGTCTGCTTTTTGCCGTTGACCGTAACGTTGACATCCTTGATGGTGCCGGGAACGGTCTGGGTGTAAAGGTCGGATGGCACCGGACGGCCTATCGTCCAACCCGGTATACGGACATTCACCGCGAACTCCGCCCCGGCGGTTTCGGGCGTGACGGTCATCACCGATTCGCCCTTCCACGGATAGTCGGTCTGCTGGCTCAGCTTGACACGGCCGGCGGGAATGGTCAGCGTCGCATCGCAAGCCACGAAAAGGTTCCAATAGATCGCGTCACCGCGCTTCGCGTAGGTGTAAGAGGAAATCTGCGGAATAAACCGGACTACGTTAACCGGGCAGCAGGAACAGCCGAACCACTTGGAACGCTTGTAGCCGCCAGCACTGGCCAGCGGGTTGGGATAGAAGAACTCGTCGCCACCCAAAGAGATGCCGGAAAGGAAACCGTTGTAGATCACGCGCTCCAAGACATCGATGTACTTGGCATCGCCGTGAAGCAGGAACATCCGCTCGTTCCAGAAAGCATTGGCAATCGCGGCGCAGGTTTCAAGATAGGCGGATTCGTTAGGCAACTCGTAGTTCTTGCCGAACGCCTCGCCGGCATGGCGGGCACCGATACCGCCGTTGAGGTGAAGCTTTTTGCCCACCACATTCTCCCAAATCGCGTCAATCGCGGTGACATAAGACGGATCCCCGGTCAACGCCGCCACATCCGCCATACCGGCGTAAATATACCCCGCGCGCACTGCGTGGCCCACCGCCTCTTTCTGCTCGGTCAACGGCAGATGGTCTTGGCAGTACTCGCCAAACACTCTACCGCGCAAATCCGCACGTCCGCGCAGATCGCAAAAGGTCTTCGCCATATCCAGATACCGCTGGTACCCGGTAACGCGGTACAGCTTGCACAACCCGATTTCGATCTCTTCGTGGCCAGGTACCAGCCGCAACTGACCCTCGCCCATTCCGAAAGTTTTGCAAACCAGATCCGCGCTCTTAATCGCCACGTCCAAAAACGAACGCTTTCCGGTAACGGTATAATGGGCGGCTGCCGCCTCATACATGTGGCCGATGTTGTAAAGTTCATGGCTGGCACCAACATTACTCCAGCGTGTCGGACCGGTCATGCCGTTGGTGAACCCCTGGGTACGGGCGGAATATAGATAACCGTCCGGCTCTTGCGCACTGGCGATTTTGGCGATCAGGTCGTCCAGATACTTGTCCAGTTTCGGATCCGGATGGGTGGACAACGTGTAAGCCGCGCCCTCAATGATTTTGAAAACGTCGGAATCGTTAAAGGGGATCCCCTCGAATTTCCCCTGCTCGCGCCGACCTGCTTTGGCAAAATTTTCAATGCGCCCGGTTTCCTCGCTTTTCTTGAAATCCGTCCAAACCGTGACTATTCGGTTCGTCTCATAGCGCGGTAGCCAGAAACCGCCGGTGATGCGGACATCATTCATTACCGCCGGCTGGAACGGATAATCCCCCGCCCCGAAAACAAACGTCCCGGCAAAGCCCATAAAAGCCGCAACAGCATAAAATCCACGATTCATGACAAAAACCTTTCCGAAAAACTCCGAAAACCGATAAAACAGAGAAGAATTGTACTATTTTCGCGGCAAAATGTCGAGTACGTATTTTCCAAACCCGGTCAGCGTTCCAAAACATCGCATCCCGTGAAACCGTAATCGCACATCAACCGGTTAACCACCGCATCCAGAAAACTCTCTGGCGTTGACGCCCCGCTGGTAATGCCGAGCCGCGCGGAGTCAAGCAGCGGCGAACCGTCCAGATCCGACATCTCGCTCACCAAAGCGGCGTTGGCACCCGCCGATTGGGCGGTTTCCGCCAAGCGCCGGCTGTTGGATGAATTGGCGGCGCCCAGCACCAAAACATTGCCGCATACCTCAGCCAAACGCCGTACTGCCCGCTGTCGGTTGCGGGTGGCGTAACAGATCTCGGTTCCGCCGGGAACGCGCAAGGCCGGATAACGCCGGCGCAAAGCGTCAATCAAACGATCGACCTTCTCGGCGGAGAGCGTGGTCTGGGTCACCACCGCCGTCTTGGAACCATCCGGCACCGAAACCGATCGCACGTCGTTTTCGTCCTCCACCACCCGAACGAAATCCGGGGCTTCACCCGCTACCCCCACCACCTCGTCATGTCCGTGATGGCCAATGCAGAAAACATACACGCCTTTGGAGGCGAACTCCCTGACTGTAGCGTGAACTTTAGCCACAAAAGGACAGGTGGCGTCCACCACCCTAAGATTTCGGGCTTCGGCGGCCTTTCGCACCGCCGGGGCGACACCATGCGCGGAAAACAGCAGCACCGATCCCGGCGGCACGTCATCAACCTGTTGGACGAAAACCATCCCCGCCGCAGTCAGCTCGGACACCACTTGCCCGTTGTGAACTATCTCGTGCAGACAGTAAACTTTCTCGCCCTGATGGTCGGACAGCACCTTCCGGGCGGTAGCCACCGCGCGGGCGACACCGGAACAAAAACCGTGGGGATTAGCGACCGTAAGACGCTTCACGGCAAATCCTTTCCGTCAAAAAGTTCCATCAGTTCATCCGGATCATATTCCGGCAGCGCGCCCTGTTCCTCAAGTTCGGCCAACGCGATCTCCGCGGGGGTTAGAAAACTTTTGGTTTTGTTGCACTGTTCACAGGCCGGGACAACATTCGATCTCACGCTTTTCCCGCCGCGGGCGACGGGGATAACATGATCCATCGTCAAATTTTCCGCGCCCACCTGGCGCCCGCAATAATGGCAAACCCCGCGCGCCAGTTGCTCTCGCCACCACTCGCTTTGGCGCAACTCTTTGGCTTTGGCGCGTTCCCGCGCCACATGGCCGGGATCTTTTTGAATGTCAACCCAATTGTCCACCGTTGTCTCCTAACGCATCGCGGGCGGCAACTCCAGCCCCCAGCCGGTATTGGGCTTGTCACCCATCACATAGCGCAATGTCGCGCCGTCCGCCACTTCGGCATAGGTTATCCAAGCGCGGTTAAGCGGTTTGCCGTTAAGCGTGGCGGACTGAATGTAACGATTTTCTGCCGAAACCCCATCCGCGATCACAGTCAACTTTTCCCCTTTGTAGTATTTGGGGTTGAGCCGAATCGTGGCCTTGGGGAAAATCGGCGAAGTGAGCAGATAAATCCCGTCCCCCGGACAAACCGGGTGCAGACCAATCGCCGAAAGAATGTACCACGCCGACATTTGACCCTCATCTTCGTTGCCGCAAAGCCCGTAAACATCATCCCGGTAGGCTTTCGCGCAAATCTCTCGGGTCCATTTCTGGGTCAACCAAGGTTTCCCGGCATAGGCGAAAAGATACGCCACATGGTGGCAAGGTTCGTTGGGATGGTTATAGTAATCGTTCCATAGGAAATCCGCCGGGGTACGTTCGAAGAAGAGCGTCAGCTCATCCGCGAATTTGTCCGCGCCCCCCATCAGCGAAACCAAACCCTTTACATCGTGAGGCACAAACCAACCCTGTTGGTAAGGGTTACTTTCCACGGTTCCTTGATTGTGGGTGGTACGACCTTTCCATGGCAGCCACTTAACCTCACCGGGGATATCCGGCTTCAACCGGGTTTGCATCCATCCGTTTTCCGGATTCCAACAGTTCCGGTACCATTGGGCGCGTTCGGCATATTTTTTTGCATCCGGCTCATTTCCCAAACGCCCGGCGAATTGCGAGACGCACCAATCGTCATACGCATATTCAAGCGTGGTGGACAGCGAGCCGGGCGTATAGCCCAAAGGTGCGTTACCGCGCACCTCAACGCTGTCGCGGCACTGTTCGTAAGCCAACTGGACATCGTAGTCACGAATCCCCTTCGAGTAGGCATCGTAAATGACCGGTACCGCAGGATTGCCGATCATACACATTGAGCTGCAACCGAAAAGATCCCAAACCGGCAACATTTTGCGACCGCTTAGCTTCTTAACCTGCATGAGCGAGTTGATGGTGTCGTTGACCACATCTGGACGAATAATGGTCAGCAACGGGAATTCGCTGCGAAACACATCCCAACCGCTGAAAACGGTCCGCGCCACAAAACGGTCGCTCTGCAATACCTGACCGTTGACACCCATGTAACGCCCGTCGCAATCCGCGATGGTCCGCGGATCGATCAGGCAATGGTACAGCGCGGTCGCGAAAATTCTGCGCTCTGCCTCGGTCCCGCCCTCGACATCTACCGTCTTGAATGCGTCGGCCCACATTTCCCGCGCTTTGGAATGCACCGCGTCGAAATCGAAGTTTGGAATGTCGCGGGCCAGATTCTTTCGCGCCCCGTCAACATCCACATACGAAAAACCGGCTCGCAACAGCACCTGTTCGTTTTCAACGGTCGGAAACTCGACAAAGAAGCCGGCGTTGTTTCCTGAATATTCGCGTTGCCCATCCAACACGCGGTCACGATCCCACACGCCGAATTTTTCAATCGGCTTACTGAACACGGCGCAAAAGTGCTGGGTGTAATTGACATGTCCCTGCCCATGTCCCCAGCCACCGTCACGCTCTGAGCACTCCATGCTGCCCTCGATGGTAAAACGGTCAACCACGCGCACCGTCTGACGGCTGTGGGAAAGCCACCGTCCGTTTTGACCGATCCGGCGCCCCAAGTCGATTTGAATCCGGGAGACGTCGGACTTCGGGTAAGTGAACCGAATGATTCCCGCGCGCGGCGCGGCGGTAAGCTCGGCAGTCACCCGATAACGCGGCAATTCAACCTTGTAATATCCGGCCGATGCCCATTCCCGGTCGTGCGAGTAGGGAGAACAGGCTTTGTCGCGATCCAGCACCCGTTCGTCGCCGGTGGCGGGCATTACCAGAAAATTCCCCAAATCGCCGTACCACCCCACCCCAAGCATGTGGGTGAAACTGAAGCCCTGGATCGTGGTGTGGTGGTAAGAATAACCGCACCCGTTGTCGCCGCCGGTAATGGTGTCAGGACTGAGCTGAATCATGCCCATCGGCGTTGCCGCGCCGGGAAAACATTTTCCCAACCCGTGGCCGCCGTATCCGCCCAAGGTAATAGCGCCGACCATCGGATTCACCGCGTCAACGCTAATCTCCGCCGACACTCCAAGTGCCGCCGCCGCGAACAGTATCGTGACTGCAATTCTTTTCATACCCTGCGTCCGTTGTATAGTTTAACCCAAATATGCGCCTTGATTTTTCAATTCCTTACGAATGTCGGCAACCGCCAGATTGCGCGGCGCGCAACCGTTCCGGGCGGCCAGAGCCGCCGCCACGCCGGCCGCATGTCCGGTGACAAAACACGGCCCGATAAGGCGCAACCGGTCGATCAAATCCGGAGCGCAGGACACGCAACGCCCCGCCACCAGCAGATTGTCAACCTTCTCCGGAACCAGACAGCCGTAGGGAATACCAAACCCTTGTTTGAAACCAGAACGGTCGTCGCCGGAATATCCGATTGCGTCATCCACGCGCAACCCGGTCTTTGCGTCATTCTTGGAAATGGATTTCACGCCCTTGAGCAGTCTTGACGCCCGCACCCCCAGTTGCGAACAGGTGGAGGATACGTAAATTTTCTCAAAGCCGGGGGTTTTCTTCTGGCGTTGAACCAGTTCCCATGCGCCTTTGCGGTGTTCCATTTCCGCCTTTGAAAGCTGACGGACATCCAAACCGTTGCCTCGGTTGCCCAAACAATTCCGCCAACACATGGATTTGATCGGCTGGTTGCCTCGGGCGTAAATCTTTTTCGCCGCTTCCGGATCTTTATCCCGGTCAACACGGTCAACGTTCGCCACCTGATAAACAAAGCCCAGCGCATGGGTGATCTGCTGGTATCCGCCTCCCGCCAGAAAGTTTAGGTCGCCATCGCCGGTACAGTCCACCACCTGTTTGGCGAGGATCGCCTGCCGGCCCTGCTTGCTCTCGAAAACCACCCCTTTCAACGCATCGCCGGTCTGGATCACGTCCACCCCCCAAGAGTGGAAAAACATCTCCACCCCCGCCTCGCGTATCATCTCGTCCATCAGATATTTTGACGCTTCGGGATCGGCGGTGGGCTGACCGTAACGTTCGGGCGTAAACTTGGTGATTGCGTCCGGCCCCAACTTTTGCAGCCGATCCATAAACTCTTTGCACAGTCCGGCGGTGTAAAGCGTCTGCCCGCCGTTTTCATTCACCACCGTGGCGAGAATGATCAGCACCATGCCGTTGGTGAAAAGGCCGCCTAGACTGCCGTAACGCTCGACCAGAGCCACCTTGGCCCCGGTTCGCGCCGCCGCAACGGCGGCGGCGAATCCGGCCGGACCGCCTCCCACCACAACCACATCGGTGGTATGGAACACCGGAAGTTCGCGTTCCGGCTGAATAACCCGCCCGTCGCGAATCGTAGCCGACGGCACATCGGTCATGGTCGCGTCGATTTTGTTAAGGTTTCGCGCAAAATTAGCGTAATCAGGATCGCCGTCGGTGTCCGCCATCGCCGGGAAAACCAATCCCGCGGCCATACCGCCCAAAATCTTCCGTCTGGAAATGCCGCTCATGTCGCCTCCTCCTTTTACTCCATAACCGGTTCCACCATCTTGCCGTCGCGTTGCGCATCGGCATCGTGGTCGTGGCCGATAAACTGGGCATTGGAATCCATCCACAACACCAAACGCGCCCAATCATTGGTGTCCAGCTCCACACCGTGGTGGCCGGCTTTCAACATTTTGTAAAGCGGTGACCCGAGCGCCCCGGTAGTGCCCGGCAAAGAGTACGAAGGCTCTTGAAACGCCTCGCCGCCGCCGGGATATTTGTGGGTCACCTGATATTCGCGGGTAAAAAAGTGCACATGGTTCCGCAACTGCTGGTAGGAAGTGGTCAAACCGAGATGATTCTTGCGCCAGTCTCCGGCCCGCAAATCAGGCATTTTTCCCTTGCGTTTTTCGCCATGGCAAGTGACGCATTTGGCATCCAAAACCGGCTGTACCAACCGCGGGAAGGAGAAGGGTTTAGACCCTTCCACCGCAGGAGTTATTTTACTCGGGGAACGGCGCATGGCCAACGGCACCGCGGCTGATGGTTTGAACGGGCTGTGCCGAGGTTCGTGGCAACCGTTGCACATCAGCCGTTCGCCGGGTTTGAGATAGGTGTCGCTGCGCATATTCTGCACACAGCGCCCTTCGTCATCCAACGCCTGGAAATACATCGGCACGTCCACCGGCGCCTCGAAGTAGGCGCTGCCGTCCGACTCCACCGGCACGGTGCCCAGACATTGCCGCGCCACCTGCAAATACTCCGCGCCCAAACGCGGTTCCCCATTGATGGGTGACACCTTGGGCAACACCTGCCACACCCGCAGTGCGGCGATATGCGTTCCTTCCGGGAATGGCTCTTTGGCGTTATACACGTTTATCAGCCCTACCGTCGCGGTGGTCGGCAATTGATCATCCGGCAACGGCTCAGGACGTTTTCCGTCCGCACCCGCCGGGCGGCCGCGCAAACTCTGTTCCGTCAACTGCGGCGGAACCGGGCGCGGACCGAGCGGAATCGGATCGAGACAGGAAATGGTGGGATGGGTGTAAAGCCGGGTTTTATTTCCGAACACGTCCAACAACACGATTGAATAACGCCGTACCGAGGGCACATTGTATCGGCCGTTTGCCCGGCCGTCATAAACGCACAGAAAATATTTTTCGCTGATCGGCCAAGCGGTAGCGTAAGCCCCGCTCGAACGAGCGTTACCCGCCTCGGTCTCGGCAAACGGTTGTTCCGGCGTGATGCGTCGAATGCAACTCATCTCGCCGTCATCAACGACCGTGGGGTCGATTAGAATCAGCGCCCCGCAAGCCCAGCCATGGTGCGGCGCGGCAGTGGCGACGTATTTCTCGGTGCCGGGAATGGCCCGCACATTCATCTCCATCAGCGGACCGCTACCCCAGCGCATGCGCGTGTTGCCGTTCACTTCGCGGGGATCACGCCCATCGGGCGTGGTGGTCCATGCGTGATGCGCCTGACTGTGACCGCGGTCCACATAGTCCCATCGGGTATAGACAATCATGCCGGCGTTGTTAACGCTCGGATGCCATTCGTTGGTCTCATGCGGCGACAGCCGGACAATATCTGTGCCGTCAGGGAACATCGAGTGCAGAGTGAAAGTCGGCACCGGCCGACCGTGGCACCGGCCGAACCCGCCGCGACGCTCGGATATGAACGCCACCCGACCGTTTGGCAACCAACAGGGGTCGAATTCGTTGAACGGCCCGGAGGTCAGTTGCGCCAACCCGGAACCGTCGGCGTTACACCGGAAAATGTGGTAAACGGTGTCGTCGTTCCATTGGCGGATCTCCGGCTTTCCGCGGGTGTATGCGAAAAGAATCTGGCTTCCGTCGTAAGCGACATCCGGAGACAAATATCCGCCGCGCCCCAGACTTTTGCCCTGCCAATCGCCGGAAACTATTGTCTGACCTTCCAACAGGTTTTTCGCCACCGGATGCTCGGAGAAGGGGTCTTCCAGCACATAAAGGCCATCCCCGAAACTGGCACCGCGCAACGTGGCGTGGAAACCGAAATACTGGTCACACATGTGCGAACCGCCGTTAAACTCGTCGAACGGTTTTGGCTCATGCCCGACGAACACCAATCTCCTGATCGGTTTCAGCAAGGGGTTGGACAACGACAACCTGCGGTTGACGGCCATCAGGCGCGAGAAAAACGGAAAGCGCATCTCCGCCCACTGATTGAATGCCACCTGCGACACCTCGTTAGTTATGGCCTCCATCTCGGCGTAGGCATAGGCGGCATCCACCCCCATTGCCGACAAATCATCCGCCAAGGCCCTGGTGCGGCGCAGCATAACATCCAACGGATCGCGGTCTGACGGCAGAACCGTCGCAGCCGGATTCACCGCCTGTTCACTGGTCCCTTTAGGCAAGTTCTTCCACTGCCCGATGTCGCGGGACAGCAAATCCCACGCATCTCGCACATCCGGGGCGAACCCGCCGGCATCGGGAAATTCCGCAGCCCCGCAAAATGTCGCCGCCGATAACAAAAATACAATGCAATAACGCTTCATATGCAATAACGCTTCATAAAGAAAAGAGATAAGAACATTAAAAACAAAACGATTATATCATTATGCGGAAACAGTGGCAATATGAAAAATTATTTTCGCGATGACGATTTTATATGCTTGCGAACCAGAAACTCGCCCAAGAACATTGCGCCAATCAACATATAGGCAAAAAAGCCGTTGTACCATGCCCAAACGGAAAGCGGTGCCCACAAGGTTGCCACGGTGACTGCCAGATGGCATCCGAGAAAGATTACCCACGCCACGGTCGCACGGCGGCAATATTCTACTCCGGCGGAATCCAACTCTTCCCCCATCCGCCGGGCAAACACCTCGATCAGCGGGGTACGCCAAAGCGAAAACAGGAAAACCGAAAAAACGGCCGCCGTCACCACCACCGGGTATAGACGGCTCCAAATGTTGCCGCGCAGGCAGTAAATCCCCCACACCACCGCCGCTCCGGCCACCACCCGGATGACGGTCGGCCAAGGCTTACTCCGGCGCATTTACCAATCTTTCAACAACCTTCACCACATCGTCAAGAGTACGGATCTGTTTGAAATCGTCCGCGTTAACTTTGCGTTTGATAATCTTCTGCAAACGGACGATTAAATCAACCGCGTCAATGCTGTCCAGATCCAGATCCTCAAACAGTTTTACTTCCGGCTTGATCTGCTCTGGCTTGATCTCGAAATCAGACACCAGTATTTCGGAAATCTTCTTGTAAATCTCTTCGTAACTGTGCATGCTAAACTACTCCAAAGTTATGCCGGCGTTTTGGGCGATAAACTCCGCCAACGTTCCAACCGTGCGGAAAAACTCCCGGTTCTCCTCGGCCTGGGACTTGAATTTGACCTGATATTTCTTGCGCAATGCCGCTCCGATCTCCAAAGCGTCAATGCTATCCAGCCCCACCCCGTCGCCAAACAACGGAATGTCGGAACCCAAATCAGCCTCGGTCAAACCCTCGACGTCAACCGACGCCAAAATCAGCTGACGGATTTCCGCTTCTAATGCCGCCCGACTCATTACCATCGCATTCTCCAAGGTTAAACATTGAACAGGAAGTGCATTACATCGCCATCCTGCACCAGATAATCTTTACCCTCCACTCGCATCACTCCGGCCGCTTTAGCGCCCTGTTCACCGTGGTGGGCAATATAATCGTCATAAGAAATCACCTCGGCGCGGATAAAACCGCGCTCGAAATCGGTATGGATCACGCCGGCGCATTTCGGCGCGGTCCAGCCGCGATGGAAGGTCCACGCCTTGACCTCTTTCGGCCCGGCCGTGAAGTAGCTTGCCAACCCCAGAGTGTGGTACGCCAAACGGATGGTACGGGTCAGTCCCGACTCCCGCAACCCGTATGACTCCAAGAATTCCGCAGCCTCGGCATCGGACAGCCCGGCCAAATCAGCCTCGATTTTTGCCGAGACCACCACCATGTCGCACCCCTGACGCTCCACGAAACTTTTCAGCGCCTGAACGTGCGGATTACTCTCCCCGGTAACATCGTCCTCACCCACGTTGGCGCAGTAGATTACCGGTTTGTCGGTCAGAAAATTCAACTCGCGCAGCACTTCAAGAATCGGATCCCCCTCGCTGCGCGGGAAGGTGCGCACCGGATTTCCCGCCTCCAGATGGAGTTTAAGGCCCTCGCAAGCCTCAGCCTCGGGACGCAGCTTGGGATTGGCCCGCGCCTCGCGAGCCAGCTTGTCCATACGTTTGCACAGCTGCTCGTAATCCGCCAGCACCAGCTCGGTCTCAATGATCTCGGCGTCCGACACCGGGTCCACCGGCGCGGGTTTGTTTCCGCCCTCCTGAACATGGATTATATCGTTGTCCTCAAAGCATCGCACCACGTGCAGGATAGCATCGGACTCGCGGATGTTGGCCAGAAACTTGTTGCCCAACCCCTCGCCTTTGGACGCGCCCTTCACCAGCCCGGCGATATCGGTGAAGTTCACCGTCGCCTTGACAATCTGCTGCGGCGACACAATCTCCGCCAACCGGTCGAGGCGGGAATCCTCCACTTCGACAATCGCGGTGTTAGGTTCAATAGTGCAGAAAGGGTAATTCTCGGCCGCCGCCTGCTCACGTTTGGTAAGGGCGTTAAACAGGGTCGATTTGCCGACATTTGGCAACCCTACAATTCCGACGCTTAATGACATGGCTATCCTTCCTTGAAAAAAAACTGTGTGATGATACCATTTCCGCGTTGGCAAGACAATCAAAATCCGCAGGTCGTACCATGCGGATTGTGATTGCAAAAATTCCGATTTTTTGGTTAAATAACATGGATTTCGGGGACGGAAGCGTTTTTATGATCGCAATGAAAAAGTTTGATTGGTTTCGGGTTATCGCCTTTGCAGTGTTTTTCGCGGTGGCGATATGGAATTTTATGCCCATGTTTTCCTTCACTGCGATTATGTTCCAATCACCGATTGAGGATATGCGGCACGGTTTTGTGATTCCGCTCTTCTCCGCCTACCTGTTGTTCAAAATGTCCCGCGATCTGCGCCGCGTTTCCGCCGCTCCGTCCATCGCCGGCGCGGTTTGGGTGTTGTTCCTGCTGGTTTTGGCGTGGTTCGGCGGACGCGGAGGGCAATCCCGAATGGAACAGGTTGCCTTTATCGGAATGTGCTGCGCCGTTCCTTACGCCTTCTGGGGAAAGAGCGTCGCCCGGCTTTTGGTTTTTCCGGTGGCGTACCTCTGTTTCACCATCCCGGTTTCCTCTTTCATCGATTTCTTCACCATCCACCTGCGGATTTTCTCATCCACCACCGCCACCGCGTTGCTGAACGGGTTCGGTCTGTTGGTGGAGCGTTCCGGCACCGCGCTTTTCTCCAAAGTCCCGGGTTCGGAATTCAACGTTGATGTGGCCGACCCCTGCAGCGGCATCCGTTCGCTCTTCGCGATGATGGCGCTCGCCGCCGCGTACGGCTACTGCACCCAGAAAACCCTGTTCCGTAAATGGGTGGTTTTCCTTTGCTCCATCCCCATCGCGGTAATCGGCAACACGCTCCGCATCATGTCCATCTGCCTGGTTGCGTATTGGTTCGGTCAGGATGTCGCCACCGGGTATTACCACGATTATTCAGGATACATAGTGTTTCTGGCCGGACTGGGCCTGCTGCTAACCGTCGGCACGGCGTTGGACGACCGGGCTTGGGTGAAACGTTTGGAGGCGAAATTGCCGGGATTCCTGCGCGAGAACTCCGCAACGGAAAACATCCCCACCACGCAAGATGCGGATAAACAACCTACCGCAGTCGGATGGATTATTGTCACATCGTTGACCGTCATTGCGCTAACCGTTTTTTGCGTCAACCGCAATATGCCACCGCCGGAATTCGACAGCTCCAGTTTCGTCGCCGAAACCCTGCCGGAACAAATTGGCGAATTCAACGGCGAGATCCCTTACTTCTGCCACAACCCGCAATGTCTTAACGTGGCGACCGACGCCGACCTGATCCGCACCGGTCAAAGCCCCGGACATTTCACGTGCCCGATCTGTAAAGGCGAAATGAAAACCATCTCGCTTGGCGAATTCACCGACTTGCCGGAAGACACCGTAATTCGCAAACGCGAATACCGCTCGCTCGACGGGATGCACTATTCCGTCAGCGTGGTAATCGGGGGGCGCCGCCGCAACAGTATTCATCGCGCCGAACTCTGTCTGCCCGCGCAGGGGTTCTCCATGCAGAACGCCGGCAAATTCCAGCTGAAAATTGGAAAAGACGGTGCCAAGATTACAGTCCGCCGAATCCAGGCGAAACGCTCGGGCGGAAAGATGATCAATCTGATTTACTGGTTTGAAAGTCCCGACCACTGCTGTTGTTCACACACCGTGCGCATCCTGAACGATGTGTTGGACCGTTCTATAAGCAACCGCATCAACCGTTGGGTAATGATTTCAATAAGCTTTAATGGCGATCTGGATTCGGATGAGGCGGTATGTCGGCTGGAACAGTTCTTATCCGAGTTCTATGGGAAGGTGATCGTCAAGCGCCCGGAGAAGTAAATTATGTTAGCTTCATTGTCACATTTCTTAAACAGTTGGAGCGGGTTCGCGAACAAATTCTACGAGGGCAGTGCCCGATACGTAGGCTATGCCGTCGCGGCTTTGCTGATTTCGCTGTTGCTTACCCCGGTCTTCCGCGAATTGGCCAGGAAAATCGGTATGGTTGACAAACCCGATCCCCGGCGCATCAACAAAGTACCCATCCCCCGCGGCGGCGGACTGTCTATCGTGTTGTCGGTCAACATCGTGCTGTGGTTGAGCGTATTAGCTAACGACAGCCGGGCGGTATCCTCCGCGATCGACAACCATCTGCTCGTTATCTTCACCGCCTGTTCCGCGTTGCTGGCGGTGGTCGGGTTTATCGATGACAAGCGCGGTTTGCCCGCCCCGATCAAACTGGGCGGCCAACTGGTGGTGGCGCTGGTGTTCTTCTACAACGGCATCCGTTGGGGCAACATTATCGACGGCATCCCGAAATGGTTGGATTGCGGGTTCACGGTTTTCTGGATTGTCGGAGCCATCAACGCATTCAATCTCATCGACGGGCTGGACGGACTAGCTTCCGGTCTGGCGCTGATTGCCTCGCTGGGGCTAACAATTTCGCTGATCTCCCGAAACCTGATCAGCGAAACCATACCGTTTCTGGCACTGGGAGGGGCCTGTCTCGGATTCCTGCGTTACAACTTCAACCCCGCTTCCGTTTTTCTGGGCGACACCGGAAGTATGTTCTTGGGGATGACCATCTCCACCCTGCCGCTGTTGACCGGTTCCAGTCAAGAACTGGCGGTCTCGCTCGGAATGCCGCTGCTGGTGATGGGTGTGCCGATTTTCGACACCTTCCTTGCCATCTGGCGGCGTTCGGTCCGCGCACTGCTGCCCAACGCGCATCGCGGCGAAATTCCGAACCAAGGCGGCGGCGCGGTGATGCAACCGGATAAAGACCATCTCCACCACCGGCTGTTGCGGCTGCTCTCCAACAACCAGCGCAAAGCCGCGCTCGTCCTGTACTCCATCAGTCTGCTTTTTGTGTCGCTCGGTTTAGGGATGTCATTCCTCAAAGGACGCGCCACCGGACTGTTTATGATCGCGTTTATCGCTTTGGGCAGCGTGGTGGTGCGTTACTTCAACTGCGTCGAGATTTGGGACACCGGACAGCTGATGCGGCCGAAAAAACGTCTGCTACGCAAATCGCTGGCAATGCCGATCAGTATCACTATCGACACGGCGATCCTGCTGGCATGCTGGATGTTCACCTTCTTTTTCGTTTACAACAGCATCCCGACCCGCCAACTGTTGCTCAAGACCATGCCATTTATGGTGGTGCCGGTACTGGTCGCGATGGTAATCGGGCGCATCCACGAACGGGTGTGGTCGCGCAGCCGTCTGCTGGATTTCATCATCCTCGGCATGACGGTGTTCGCCGGATGTGCGGTTGGCACCGGGATTATCTGGCTGATGCATAACCACCGGGCGTCGTTAATCCGCTTTGTCACGCTTTTCGCCACCACCAGCTACCTGCTGCTGTCCGCAGTGCGATGCTGGCGGGAATTTGTTTCCGGCCTTGTAAACATCCTTGAACCTGCAGTGTTCAGGGATAAAAAAGCCGGAGCCAAACGCATTCTGGTGCTGGGCGGCGGACTTACCCTGCGCAGTTTCATCCGGGAAAAAATCGAGCGCGAAACCCGGCACCATCGGCTGGTGGTGGGAATTGTGGATGACAACCCGTTGCTTCGCGGACGCATGGTGTCAGGCTACGAAGTGCTGGGCGACAGCAACGATCTTGAGGACTTGGTTAAGGAACACCACATCGACGCGCTGGTGATAACCTGCGACATAAAACCGGAGGAGCGGTTCCAGGAGATTGTTGACCGCATGAAGGTGCTTGACCTCCCGGTTTCGGTGTGGATTACCGAAGAGCAGAAACTTTAATGCAGATATCGATTTGAGGTTAATCCTAAAAATGACTATGCAAGGCAAATTCATCGCGTTTGAGGGACCGGAGGGTTGCGGTAAGTCCACTCACCTGCCGTTGCTGGCCGACTTTTTGCGTTCCAAGGGCTTTGAGGTGGTAACCACCCGCGAACCCGGCGGAACCCAGTTGGCGGAGCAAGTTCGCGAAATTTTGCAGTCAACCCGTCAAGAGGCACCGGTGCCAGCCGCCGAGGTGCTGCTGTTTCTGGCCAGCCGGGCGCAACACATAGCCAAAGTCATCCGTCCCGCCTTGGAGCGCGGGGCGTGGGTGCTTACCGACCGTTTCGAGGATTCCACTTTTGCGTACCAAGGCGCCGGACGAGGTTTTCCGTCCGAACAGCTGCGCCTACTAAACCGGTTCGCGACCGAAGGCATCACGCCCGACCTGGTATTGGTGCTGGACATTGACCGCGTCCGCGGGCGGAGCCGCCTCGCCGAACGGCAGAACGCCACCGCAACCGAGTCCGATCGTTTTGAATCCGAAACGGAACAGTTCCACGAGCGGTTGCGCCAATGTTTCCTCTCGCTGGCTTCAGCCGATTCTTCCCGGTATGCGGTAATCGACACCGCCCCACCCACCGACGAAGTGCAGTGTTCCATTCGCCGTGAAGTTGAACAAAGGTTGTTGAAGGACCTCAAAGCATGACACTGGGCGAAGCTTTTGATTGCGTAAGGGATGCCTACTTTCGCGGCCGTCTAGCCAACGGTTATCTGATTGTCGCCCCGCCACGAGCCGAGGGTACGGAGCTGGCAATCAAAATCATGCAATTGCTTTTTTGCGAATCCGAACACCCGCCGTGCGGCGAATGCATTCGCTGCCGCCACGTGCATGACCGCACCGAACCCGACATCCACTGGGTCTTCCCGGAGAAAAAATCCCGCGTAATCAGCGTCGACCAAATTCGCGACACCATTGTTTCCCAAATGTCGCAGACCTCGTTCGGCGGCGGCTGGAAGGTCGGCGTGATTACCGGCGCGGACCGTCTCAACACTGCCGCGGCCAACGCTTTTCTAAAAACGCTCGAAGAGCCAACCGAGAAAACCCTTTTTCTGCTGCTCTCCGATTTGCCGCAAGAGCTGTTACCCACCATTGTGTCACGCTGCCAACGAATCAATCTCAACGCACCCCAAACACCCGCCGAACCTTGGCACAGCCGACTGTTGGAAATCATCTCCGGCCCGTATTTCCGAACTCCCGGCGAACGCATGGCTTCCGCGGGTTTGATTTCGTCCGTGTTGGGAGAAATCAAAATCCAAGCCGAACAAACCGTCAAAGGGGAGTTGCGGGAACAGGAAAAACTTATCGAGGAGAGCAAAAACGTAATCGAAGCCCGGGTGGAGTCGCTGTACCGGGAACACCGTCAAGTCCTGCCCGTAACCTTGACCCAATGGTTCCGGGACTTGCTGGTGCTGCGCAGTAGCGGCGACGACTCGCTGATCAACTATCGGTCGCATCTGGAGATACTGCGCGAGCGCGCTCAGCGCCTCACCCTCGCGCAAGCTCTTGACAACATGATCCGGCTGGAGGAGTTCACCGCCAAGTTAAAGCTCAATGTCCCCGAAGAGTCGGTAGTGTCCTATACCATCGATGTGCTAAACCACGGGGTGGCGACATGACCGTAGCCCATGTTTTGATGCCGGAGCGGGGCGTGTTCGTCTGCCGCATTTCCGAAGAGCGGGCCTTCGCTCCCGGAGACGATTGTCTGGTGGAACTGGAATACGGGCGCGACCTCGGCAAGATTCAGGAAATCGCCCAACTGCGTCCGCAGGATATGGCGCAAGGACGGCTTCCGTCATTTCGCGTGTTGCGCAAACAGACCCCCGAGGACGCGGCCAAGGCGAAGGCCAACGAGGCCATAGCCCAAAAGGCGGCAACCGCGTTTTTGGATACGGTAAATTCCGACAGCCAAAAGATCAAAATCATCCATGCCCGATTCTCGCTCAACCGCAATCGACTGTTCATTCGATATTGCGCCCAAAACCAGCTCAACCTCCGGGGGTATCTGAAACCCATCGAACGTGAATACCATACCCGAATCGACCTGTGGCAGGTCGGCGTTCGCGACGCTGCGGCTATGATCGGTTGCATGGGTATCTGCGGACGGCCCGCCTGTTGTTGCACCTGGCAGCGTAAATTTTTGCACGTTAACCTGAAGATGGCCAAACATCAGGACATTTCCCTCAACCCCAACACCGTCAACGGATGCTGCGGCCGGCTAAAGTGCTGCCTCCGGTTTGAGGACGACCCAAAGGAGTGACCAATGAAAATTCTTGTGGTAAACGGCCCTAATCTGGGCTTGCTCGGCAAACGCGAGCCAGAGATTTACGGTAGCGAAACTCTGGCCGAAATCATTTCCCGTCTGCGCGGCTACGCTGCCGACCGGGCAGAAATTCAGGATTTTCAAAGCGACATCGAGGGTGAGATCGTACACGCCATCGGTTCGGCCATGAACGTGTTCGACGGAATCATCATTAACCCCGCCGCGTACACCCACACCAGCGTAGCCGTGCGCGATGCCATCGCCGGATGCGGGTTGCCGACAGTGGAAGTGCATCTTTCAAACGTGCACAAGCGAGAAAGTTTCCGCCACGAAAGCCTGACCGCACCAGTATGCGTTGGGCAAATCATGGGTTTTGGTTCCAACGGCTACCAACTGGCGCTTGACGCCCTGCTGGCGCATTTGAACAACCGTAAAATTGGGGAGTGAAATGAAACGTAAAATCGACCTATGGATTGTCGGCTCGGTCGGCATTGACGACATCAAAACCACCAAAACTTCGCGCAAGAATTTGCTGGGCGGTTCCGTTCCCTATGCGGTGGCGGCGGCATCGCTTTACGCCAAAACCGGGGCGGTGGCGGTTGTGGGATCGGACTTCCCGAAAGCGTTTGACCGGCGGCTGAACCGGCTCGGCGTCAATTTGGACGGCATCCAGCGGGCCGAAGGGAAAACCTTCCGCTGGGCTTGCGAATACGATGCCAATATGATCGAGCGTACTACGCTCAGCACCGAATTGGGAGTGTTCGCCGATTTTAAACCAGAGCTTCCGGATAATTACCGCAATGCGCCGTTCGTAATGTTGGGTAACATCCAGCCGGAACTCCAGTCATACGTTTTGGATCAAGCTTCCGGCGCGAAATTCGTCGCCCTGGACACGATGAATCTCTGGATCGAGACCGCGCTGCCCGCGCTTAAGAAGGTTATGAGCAGGGTGGATTTGCTATCGGTAAACGACGGCGAAGCGCGTCTGCTTACCGGGAAATGGAATCTGCTGGACTGTGCCAAGGCCATCCATAAATTCGGTCCCAAACATGTGCTCATCAAAAAAGGCGAACATGGCGCGCTGCTGTTCTCACAGGACGAAATATTCATTGTCCCGGCCTTCCCGGTGAAAAAACTGGTTGACCCAACCGGTGCCGGAGATTCATACGCCGGTGCCATGATGGGTTATCTGGCCAAGCAGGGACGGGTTGACAGAAAAACCCTCCGCCACGCATTGGTAAACGCCGCGGTCGTCGCATCGTTTGGCGTCGAAGGCTTCAGTATCGAGTGTTTTGAGAAACTCACCGCCGCCGCCGTCAAATCCCGCGCGAAAGAGTTGACCGGCATGATGACGGTCTGATTTTGAAACTTACCGCCGATGCATTTTCTAAACCCATATCTGTTGATTGCATTGGCTGGCGTGGCGATTCCGGTTATCATCCACCTTTTTAACCGGCGCCACGCCCGTGAGATTAATTGGGGCGCGATGCGTTTCCTGTTGGGCAGTCTTCTCAAACGGCGACGCAATCTGCTGCTTGAGGAAATGCTGCTGTTGGCCACGCGGTGCCTGTTAGTCGGCGCGGCGGTATTGGCCATCGCCCGACCATTTGAACCGCCCGGTTCCGCTCTGCCATGGTGGCTGATGATGCCGTTATCCGTCGCCGCCATAATTCTGTTCGGTTGCAGTTTTGCCCTAACCCGCCACCGCCGCTGGAAACGCGGCTGCTGGTATGGGGCATTGCTTTGCGCCGCTTTATGCGCTTTAACACCCCGGTTGGAAAAAACTTTTGGCTGGAAAGGTAAAAGCTCGGTGGCGGAAAAAGAATTGGCGATTGTGATTGACGGGTCAAGCTCTATGGAAATCGCGGAAAATGGCGAAAGCAACTTTGAGCTTGCCAAGCGCGAAGCCGCAAAACTTATCGAGTCTGCGCCGCGCAATACCGCTTTCAGCATTATCGTCAGCGGCGCGGTGCCGGTACCAATAATCCCCGTCCCGCGATCCGACCGTAAATATCTGTTGAATGCCTTGTCGGAAGCAATACCCGTCCACGGCTTGATGAACGTCCCCGACACTTTGGCGGCAGCCGCCGCCACATTGGCGCAAAGCAGCCGCCCCGCCAATCAAATCGTACTGTTCGGCGACGGACAGGCCGTAGGTTGGGAGACCTCAAAACTCGAACGCTGGCAGTGCCTTGACCAAGCTTTCGCCCAATTGCCGCAACCGCCAAAAATCTCAGTGCGCACCTTTAAACTTCCACCCGGAATCCGCAATGTCGCGATAAAATCCATCTCGTTCTCCCGCGCAATGGTCGGTACTGACCGCCCGGTGGGAATAGAGGTAACGTTGGCTAATACCGGACAGGAAGCGGTAACGCCGGAAAAAGTGGTGCTGGTAGCCGAAGGTGAAGAGCTGACCGACCGGTCGGTCTCCCAAATGCCGCCGGGAAGCGAAAGTTCGGTTACCTTCACGCACACTTTCAAAACCGCCGGGGCGCAGGTGGTGCAGGCAAAAGTTTCCGTTACCGATGAATTGGCCGCCGACAACCGGATCGCGCGGGTTTTGCAGGTGATTGACCGGATCCCGGTGCTGGTGGTCGATGACGGCCGCGAAGTCCGTCCGCTTGATCGCGACGGCGGATACATCTCACTGGCGCTCCAACCATTTTCCGCAATGTTCGCTGCGGAAACGTCCGGCGTGGCCGACAACCGTCTTCTAATGCGTCCGGAGTTGATTGCTGCCCCCGATTTGGGCTTAAGGCGCGGATTTCCCGATGTGCCTGTAATTATACTGGCGGATGTGCCGGCACTTCCTCAATCAGTGGCGCAAAAGATTGCCGATTTCGTCCGAGGCGGCGGACGTCTGCTGGTGACGCACGGGGCAAAATCATCGGCGGAATTTTACAACACCTGGACATCCGGCGGCGAATCAGTCATGCCGCTGCATCTCGGCGAATGCGTAATCGCCGCCGGCCGTGACGTGCCGACGATAGACATAGCTTCTTTCCGCCATCCCGCGCTGTCGTTATTCCGAAAACAGGGAGACCTCTCCGGAACGCCAATTGAATGTTATCGTACCGCCGAAACCCCAGATAAGGCCAAAATCTTCGCCACATTGCGTAACGGCGCTCCAATGCTGGCGGAACATCAATTTGGACGCGGGTTGGTATTACAGCTCATGATCCCGCTCGACCCCACCTGCGGGCCGTTGGTGTCGCGCCAAGCGTTTCTGCCGCTTGTGCATGAGCTAACCTCTTATCTGGCGCAACCGATGGTCGCCAACCTAAACCTGCCGCCCTCGCTTGACGCCGTAATACGGTTGGGCGCGCCGGTCAACGGCGGCCACGGTTTGACCGGCGAATATCGGCGCCGGGATGATCCAAACCGCCGGTTCAAGCGAATCGACCCCGGATTGTGCCTGCGCTGGAACAACCGTTCGCCCAACAAGGATTTCCCGCGTGACAACTATCGTGTGGAATGGAGCGGCTCACTGATCCCAAGCGCCACCGGAAAATTCAGGTTTACGCTTACCGGTGACGACCGGACATCACTAGAAATCGGAAATAAACTGTCGCTAAAAAGTCAGTTTTACAACTCATCGGACAGTGGCGAAATCGATCTGCGAGCAGACACCGTTTATCCGATTTCCGCCAGTCTGGAACAGGACGGCGGAGAAGCTTTCATTAACGTCACCGTAGAAGGTCCCGGCCTTTCCCCCACCCCGTTGCCAGAAAATTGGCTTCTGCCTATCCGCAATACGAAAACGGATTCCTGGCGCGAAGCGGTTGCCGTCACCATAACCAATGCCGCCAATTCGGTTATCAACGCCAAGATACGTCAGAACGCCGACGGGATTGCGATGCGCGTGGAACAGCCGCTGCTTCAAGGCTTGCACATCGTCAACCTACCCGAATCCGTTCAGGAATGGCTACCGCAACTGACCGGCGAAAAAGACTCCTTCCCGCTTTGCGTAATGGAAAACGCTGGAGAATCAAACTTCGAGCCCTTGTCCGACGATGAGCGGGCTATACTGACGCGGCTGGCGCCGATCGCCTTTGCCGACAGTTACGAGGAACTGGAACTCTCGCTGGCGGGAAAATCTTTTGGCCGCGAATTGTGGCGGATCCCGGCAATGCTGCTGTTTATCCTGTTGATCAGCGAATGTTTTCTAACCCGCTGGATAACCAAAAACCGGCAATGATTTTCCGCGCAAGGTGAAGACGGATGACTTACCATGAGTTTTTGAATCGGAAAGATAAATCCCCGCCCCCGGTGGCATTGGCCCCGATGGCGGGTTATACCGATGCCGCCATGCGAAAGGTTTGCAGCGAACGCGGAGCCGCTTGGAGCTACACCGAGATGACCAACGGTTACGGGTTGCTGCGCGAGGAGGAAAAAACCTGGCACTTGTTGGAGACGTTCGAAGACGAACGCGAAGTAGTGGCGCACCTTTACGGCAACCACCCTGACGTGATGGGCGAAGCCACCGCCAAGGTGGCGGAAACCGGTCGGTTTTTCGGTATCGACCTCAACGCCGGTTGTCCGGTACACAAAGTGATGGGTTGCGGGGCCGGGGCGGCGTTAATCAAGACCCCGGAACTTTTCCATGACATTCTGGCGGCGATGGTCAAGGCAACTCAACTTCCGGTCACGGTTAAAACGCGGCTTGGACCGGCACCGGACAAAATTGCAGCGTTCGAATTGTTGGCGGCGGCGGAAGCGGCCGGAGCCAAAGCCGTTACCATCCACGGAAGGTTCACCTCCCAGCGGCACAGCGGAGCAGTTCACTTCGATCTTTTGGCCGAAGTCAAACAACGGGCGCAAATACCGGTAATCATCAACGGCGGTATTTATTCCCCGAACACCGCGTGGGACGCATGGCAAGCAACCGGATGCGACGGTATCATGGTGGCAAGGGCGGCAATCGGAAATCCTTGGATTTTCTCGGAAATCAACCGGGGATTGTCCGGCGATTCCGCGCCGGTGCCGGAAGCCCCGCCCGGTCAAGGCCGTTCCCGGCGTGGGCTCGATTTAATCCGCGCCGGGATAATGGAGCATCTCGCTTTAGAGCGCGAATTAATCGTGCGCATCCGGGACAAATACCAACTGCCCGAATCCCATGCCACACCGGACGAAGCGTTGGCCGCCGCCTTCAGGTTGCACATGTTCCGGTACCTTCACGGTCTACAGGGATCTGGTCACTTGCGCCGCCATCTGATGGATATCCAATCCGAATCCGACATCATAACCGCCGTAACGGCGTGCCTAGACAACGAAGCCGAATTTCGCCGCAACCATCCCGCGTTTATAACGCAGGACTCATAACTTAATGCACTTCTAACTTTGCGGTCTTTGTGCCCTTTGCGGCAAAAAACAATTTGGAATTGTCCAATTCTAGACAATTTCGCGGCATTCTTTCACCGATGGGTGAAAGCGTAAAAGAACCAGCGCAGGTAATTGGGCAACCAGCGCCAAAGTTTAAAATTGCTTTTACCGGCCACCCGGTCATGCCATGAGGTCGGGATTTCTACCACCTTTCGCCCCATAGCCCGTGCCTTAACCACCAGCTCGATTCCCAATTCAAAGCCACCGGTGGATTCCACCGTCACCGAATCCAGAAATGACTTACGGTAAAGCTTAAAACTGTTGGTCGGATCATGGGTTGGCAATCTGGCAAACCAGTAAAGCAACCACCCGGCGGTGCGGGATAAAAAACCTTTGAATCTGGGTCCGCCGCACTGTTGGCCGCCTTTCATGTAACGCGACGCGCAAACAATGTCGGCCGAAAATTCTTCCGCCGCCGCAACCAAGCCGTTTATCACCTCCGGCGGGTCGCACAAGTCGGCCATCGTAACCACCACCAACTCTCCGGGCGCATCTTCCAAACCGGTCTTAATGGCGTTCAGCGCACCGCGCCCGTATTTGTTTTTCACCAGTTTAAACGGGATACGCGTCTTACCCGACAACGGTTCAGCCGCAGCGACGGTAGTGTCCTCATCGCGGTCATAAACCAGCCAGGTTTCCGCCCCTACCCTGACCTTGTCGTCCAACTCCGACAAAGTGGTGCGGATGTTTTCGCCCTCGTTGTAAACGGGTATGACAATGGTGGTTTTCAATTTTAACCCCGCAAAGAAAGCGTTGGAATCAAATCCCGCCGAGGCGGATCTGCTCCTCGATCCACGGCATCACTTCATCCAAAATCTGGTCAAGCGTGGTGTCCGCGCGGAACCCCAGCATCCGCTCCGCCTTTTCTACCGCCGGCACCCGTTTCTGGACATCGTACTTGAACGGCTCGTCAGAAACGTACCGGAACGGGAGCTTACCGTCGTGTACGCGGTTCCAAATGTTTTCCGCCAACTCCAGCACCGAGGTTGACACCGGCGTGGAAAGGTTGAAATCCTCGTTTACCGACTCCGGTTTTTCGATGCACAACCGAATACCGCGGGCCAGGTCTCCGCCGTAAGTGTAATGGCGGATTTGGTTGCCGGCGCCAAGAATATGCAGCGGGTCTTGCCCCTTAAGCACCTTTTGAACCAAGTCCGGCACGACATGGCTCATCGCCAGTTTCACGTTGCCGCTGGTAATTTCGGTGTCGCACAGTGCGCGCTTTTCGCCGGTACCGACGCAGTTGAAGGGGCGGATCACGGTATATGGCAACCCGTACTGTTCCCATGCCCCCTGCGCAAAATACTCGCAGGCAAGTTTTTGGAAACCGTAGGTGGACGACGGAGGCGGGCACTTTCTGGCCTCAGTCTCCGGAGTGGGGTAAACATCGGTGTTTTCAAAAACCATCGAAGATGAAAGCACATTGATCTTTTTTACTTTTCCGTGTTTCTTGCCCCAAATCGCCGCATCAAACGTCGCGGCGGCGATACGCTCGTTCTCCGCCAGTAAATCGTAGGCGAAGGTGTGGAAATACGAGATGCCGCCAATCATGGCCGCCGCGCCCAACACCTGGTCGCAATCTTTCACCAGACTCCGCATCAGGTCAAGATCTTTCACATCGCCTTGGGTGAAGTGGTAGTTGGGATGGTTGTCATAACTTTTCTTTACCGGGCCGTACTTGGAAAAATTGTCAATGCCCACCACCTCGTGGCCGTGTTTGAGCAACTCTTCCACCAAATATCCGCAAATAAAGCCCGCGCTTCCCGTAACCAAAATTCTCATTTACGCCTCCCCTGACTAACGTTTCCAAACATTCCAGCAATCCACGTACGGCACCGACGGTTCCAACTGTTTGTAGGCGGTGTGCGGCACGCCAAGTATAATCCCCTCCGCCTGCCGCATGAACTCGTCCAGCGGCATGGTTCCCGGCACAAACTCGTCCGAACGCAGCACTACCGCCATTTTGGTCTCCAAACATTTGATCAGCTTGAACGAAAGCGACTCGCGGGTGTCGTCGTTGTCGGCCTTGAACGCCAACCCCAACACCCCGATTTTCTTGCCGCGAAGCGATCCGCCCATCCGTGCCTCCAGCTGCGAAACCAGAAAATTCGGTAATCCCTCGTTCACCAGCATGGCGGAATGACCAAGGAAGAACCCGTTGTTATGGAAAGCGGAAAGCTGCATGGTGTCTTTGAACAGGCAGGGGCCTGCCGCCAACCCGGCACGGGCGAAATGGCTCGCGCGCGGATAACCGTCCTTCATCGCGTTCAGAATCCGGTAGAAATCCAATCCTTGCGTCTCCACCATCATGTAAAACTGATTGGCGATGGCAAACTCCAAATAACGCCAGGCGTTGGTCATCAGCTTGGCCAGCTCGGCCTCCTCCGGGGTAATGCGGATAATCTTGGGGGCGATGGTGGCGAACAGCCGCGCCGCCGCGTCTTCACTCTGACGGTCAACTCCGGAAACCAGCTGGGGCAATGTGAAAATTTCCTCGATACCCTTGCCCTGCACAATGCGTTCCGGACAAAACGCAAGGTTGGCTGCGCCCAGTTTTTCCCGCAACAACGACTCCACAATCCGGGTCACCCCGGGAAAGATGGTACTGCGCAAAACGATCAGTTGGCGGGGGTTAAGTCGCGGGATATAACTGTCCACCACCCGCAGCACATCATGGATTTTCGGGTTGAGATGCTCATCCACCGGCGTTCCGGTGACAAAAACCACTACATCCGCCCCGGAAACCGCCGCCGGATCGACGGTGGCCCGCAGGTTTTTACCGATGTGCTCAGCCAGCAATGCCTCAGCGCCCTCTTCTTTGAAGGGGAGTTTTGCCGCGTTTATCGTCTCTACCGCGCCGGGGTTGACGTCCACCAGCGACACGTCAAAACCTCTGCTGGCCAAAGCCAATCCCAAAGGGATACCCACGTGCCCGCAACCGCCGATAATGCAAACCTTTTCCATGCCTTACTCCAATTCGCCGCCCGAATGTAAACACGTCCTTAATACTACACCAACCGCCTTGGAAAAGCAAACCGAAAAACCATTAGAAGGAAATGAAAAATGAAGAATTAAGAATGAAAAATTGTGGCCCGTGCGAAGCGCGGGCGGCGGGCCAACCGACTCACCGACTGGTGATGTCTTCGAAATGGCCTTTACCGTCATACTCGTAGAAATCAATCCGAATGCGCGGCGGATTGTTGACCGGATCCTTGCGCCACCCCTGCATATTGCCGCCCATCGCCCGGACGGCAAAGAAAACCGGATTGTCGCGTTTTGCGATTGAAGCCGGGACTCGACCGAACCCCTCGGCGAACGGGAGTCTCCAACTCTCCCTTACCGTATAATCCTGAAGGGTTATACGTGAGACGTTCAAGCCGTTCGGGTTCTCCGTTGGATTCTTCGGTACTCCGTAATTACCGCAGAAAAGGTCTTTACCTTCCGTCGCCATCGTCTGAACCCCAAAATGGATCCAATACCCGAAATCAACTTCCTTAATCCCTTTCGGCTCTAACTTGAGATCGAACGCCGCAATAACCGCGCCGGGATGGCCTTTACCACCCCACCGGTCGATTCCGGAATAGAGTGTATCGCCAATCACCACCGCGCCGTCCAACGCCTCAAAACCCCGCCGTTCCTGCAACACATTAAGTTTTTCATCCCAAACGCGGATCATTCCCGTCGGTTCGCCCGGCTTGAGCCCGCGAAGAACAAAGGCCCCGTAGATCCGCCCGTTGGCGAAAGCCACATCGCCCAAATGCGCCGGCGCCTCCACACCGCGCAACCGCTTACCGTCCCAACCGATCATTTCGATGCCGAACTGATGCGACAAATAAATCCCCTGTTCGGAGCAGCATGCGCCTTGGATATGTCCGGCCTTAATCAGCATGTCCAACTCATGCGGCACCGTATAGATCGCCGGGATTTTGGGACCCGCCGCCCCGCAAACCATTGCTAGCCCGAACGCAAAAACCATAACCGCCAACCGATACCCATTCATCATTTAAGCTCCTTTGTATGTATCCAACCGAGTGTCAATACCCGAAACGCATTTACACCAACACTGTCTGAAACATTATGATACCGCCTTTTGACCAATTTGTCACTTGTTTTCCGCAATCGAAATTTACTTACGCGCACTGAATTAGCGTTGCAATCTGGCGAGTGATGGGGTAAAATTATCACGTTTCAAAAATGAAACTACGGTTTTTACCAATCATTGGAGGATATCAGAATGCACATGTCAGACGCATTGCTAACGCCAGCTGTAGCCGGAACGATGTATGCCGCTTCGGCGATTGCGGTTGGTGCCGCAGTAACCAAGATCCGCAAATCTCCCCAAAGCGTAAAGGTGGCTGAAGCGGGAGTGATGGGCGCATTCGTTTTTGCAGCCCAAATGATCAACTTCTCAATCCCGGGTACCGGGTCCTCCGGACACATTTGCGGTGGTATGCTGTTGGCTGCGGTGCTGGGACCAGCCGCCGGATTCCTGACCATGGCGGTGGTTTTGCTGGTGCAATGTCTGTTGTTTGCCGATGGCGGCATCCTTGCCTATGGAGCCAACCTTTGGAACATGGCATTCTATGGCTGCATGCTGGGCGGCGGGGTGATTTGGCCGTTGATGACCAAAGGCGAATTGACCCGTAAAAAAATCTTCGCCGCCAGCATCGTGGGCAATATCGTGGCGCTGCAGCTCGGGGCGTTTTCCGTGACGCTGGAAACGCTTGCTTCCGGAATCACGAAGTTGCCGTTCTCGGCGTTCGTTCTGGCGATGCTTCCCATCCATCTCGCGATCGGTACCGTTGAGGGGCTGATCACCGGCGCGGTGCTAAGCTTCGTTTACGACACCCGCCCCGAAATGCTGGAGGTTAATTCCGCGGTCTCGACCTCGCGGTTCTCACGCAGTGCCATGCTGGCAATCTTTACGGCGGCGGCGCTGGCGGTCGGCGGACTGCTCTCGCTCGCCGCATCGTCCTCTCCGGACGGACTGGAATGGTCAATGGAGAAGGTTGCGGGAACTTCGGAGCTTGAGTCATCCGGTGACCTCCACTCCGAAGCAGCGGCAGTGCAAGAAAAAACCGCTTTGCTGCCCGACTACAATCTTCCCGAATCCGAATCCGCCGGCGGTAATATTCTGTCCGGCGTAGTCGGCTCGCTCATTGTGCTTGCGATCTGCTGTCTGGCCTGCGGCGCACTTAATCTGCGCCGCAACCGCCAGCCCACCGCATCGTGAGTCCGGCGCCGTTAGAAAACGTTATTGCCGCATTCCACGAAATTGAGCGGGTGCGGCCATCAGGACAGCCGCAGGGGAAGATTCCCCCTGTGGCTCGTTTTGCGGTGACGCTGACTTTTCTGGTCACCCTGGTTTCTTTTGACAAATACGATTTTCCCGGTGTACTGGGCATGACCATCTATCCGCTGGCTTTGACGCTAGCGGAAAAAGTTCCTGTCGCACGAGGGCTGCGTCAACTTCGTCATGCCCTGCTGCTGGTGGCGCTGCTGGGTATCGCCAACCCATTTTTCGACCGCGCCGTTGCCGTAAGAATCGGAACCGTCGCAATATCCGGGGGATGGCTTTCCTTTGCGGTACTGTTCCTTAAGGGCGTCTTAGCGCTACTGGCGGGATGGTCGCTGTTGCGGCTTACCGGAGTTGACGGCATGGCGCGCGCATTCGCGTCATTACGTTTTCCGCCAGCGTTCGGATTCTCGATTCTGCTCATGCACCGCTATCTGGTGATTTTGGCAAAAGAGACCATGCGAATGCGCGATGCCTACACATTACGTTCCGGCACTAGCGGTTCGGCACTGAAACCGTCCGCCTGGGGGCCCTTTGCCGGGCTGTTGCTGTTGCGTTCGATCGACCGCTCAAACCGGGTAAAAGACGCGATGGATCTTCTGGGTTATTCGGGTGCATACCGGCTGCCTCGACCCGCCGATGAAAGTACCGCCGCCGGTTGGATATATTTTGTTCTTTGGGCGGGCTGTTTTGCCGCCATCCGATATTGCAATCCCATGCTTGCAATCGGAAAACTCACGTTGGAGATTTTAAAATGAACGATGTGCTGTCGCTCCAAGACGTAACTTTTTCCTACCAGCCGGAATTCACCATCCTTGACGGTATCACGATGACGGTTCAAGATTGCGAATCGGTTGCGTTAATCGGCGCGAACGGAGCCGGCAAATCCACTTTGCTGAAATTATTGGTAGGACTGCTCACCGCCCAACGGGGTACCGTAACGGTTGACGGATTGACGATGTGCAAAAACAACCTTCCCCAGATTCGCCGGGCCGCAGGATACGTTTTCCAAGATGCGGAGAGCCAGTTATTTCTGGCCAATGTTCGAGAAGACGTGGCGTTCGGTCCGCGCAACGAAGGGTTGTCGGAACCGGAAGTCGCCAGCCGGGTTTCCGACGCCTTGGAGTCCGTAGGGATAACCGATCTCGCCGACCGTCAGGTGTATAAGTTAAGCGGCGGGCAGAAACGCTTGGCATCTATCGCCACCGTGCTGGCGCTACGTCCCAAAGTGTTGCTTTTGGACGAACCGACCCTTGCCCTGGACCCCCGCAACCGACGCAACGTAATCCGCGTTCTAAACGGATTGAAATGTGCCAAACTCATCGCCACCCACGATTTGGATTTTGTAATGGAAGCCTGCAGCAGGGTCATCGTTATCGACGGCGGGAAACTGGTGGCCAACGGTTCTCCCGATAAAATTTTGCGCGATCGGGATTTACTTGAACGGCATGGTTTGGAGCTACCGTTGAAACTCCAGCAAAACAACGGCTAACGGTCCGGCTCCTGCTCGCCCGTAAATTCGCCCATGGTGGCTTCGCCGTCGGCACTGATGCCCTGCCGGGACAATACCATCCAGACCGTGCGGGCGAGGATTTTGATATCCAGCCACAAACTCCGGTGGTCAACATACCAAACGTCATACACAAACTTATCGTGCCAAGAAACCGTGTTGCGCCCGTTTACCTGCGCCCAACCGGTAATGCCGGGGCGAACACCGTGACGCCGCCGTTGTTCCTGCGTGTAAAGCGGCAGGTAGCGCATCAGCAACGGACGCGGTCCCACCAGCGACATCTTACCGGAAATTACATGAAGCAGTTCCGGCAATTCGTCAATACTGCAAGAACGTAGAAACTTTCCAAATCCGGTCAACCGTTCCGCGTCGCTACCATCCCCGTCGCGCATGGTACGAAGTTTCCAGAGTTCAAAAGGTATGCCCCCTACCCCGGGACGCAACTGGCGGAACAGTACCGGAGCACCCATCGCGAACCGCACCGCCAAGGCGGCAACCGCCAAAATCGGCAGCCACAGGGGAAGAGTCAGCAGAACTGCCGCCAAATCGAACAAACGCTTTGAACAGAGCCGGGAGTGCAAAGCGAAGAAACCCAGATTGTCGCGCAACATTCGGAAATTGGAGAACCCGTCATCCGGATAAGCCACTCGGACCGAACCTTTCAACCACGGGCGTCCGCTCCACAGCCACAAAACCACCGCCTCAATATCAAAACCCATTCGCCGCGAACGCGCGCGGCGCAGCACTTCCAACGCCGCCGCCACCGGGTAAACCCGGCATCCGCACATACCGTCCTCGCCTTTGATTCCGGTTTCCTGCCAAATAAAAAACCGCGTAATCTTTCGACCATTCGAGCGTGCTGCGGGAGCGTCGGATCCAAAAACCGGATAACCGCAGACCAACGCCAACGGATTCTGTTCCGCCAACCGCAACAACCCCAAAGCATCGTCCACGTCATGCTGACCATCGGCGTCAATCTGCACCGCGTGGGTATAACCATGTTCCTGAGCCCATTTTAACCCGGAAACAATAGCCACGCCTTTACCGAGATTTTGGGGATGATGTATTACCTGCGTGCCGGGAAAATCCGACCAATCCGGATTACCATCGTCAATTAGCAACACCGGCAACCCGGTGTCGTGAAGCCGGCGCAACAATTTTGGCAACTGTCGCAAATGGCGATAAACCGGGACCAACCACAGTGCCTTCATTCACGACACTCCGTAAAAGTCCCTGAAGCGTGTGTGCCGACTTCAGAATCAATGGAAAAATCAAACGAACCGTTGGCTCTGCGGACGATTTTCAGCCGCACCTGTTGCAACGGCGTAATAATTTTCATAAACTTAAGTCGGGTGAGATTTCCCGCCGACGGTTCGATTCGGAAATGGCGGCGCAACATAAGTTGAATAACCATCAGTTGCGTTACACCCGGCAAAATCGGCTGGCCGGGGAAATGGCCCTGAAAGTAAACCGCGTCCGGTATAAAGGTCAAATCTGCCACGTATTTGTCCGGGCCGCGTTCCACCACCTCTACCACCGGCTCCTGCCAGCAAGAAGCCAACAGCGGGCGCACCGCGGCTTCCGGAAGTTTACCTTGAACTGTGTATGGCAACTCCTCAACCACGCGAATCCGGCGCGGTCTGGCGAAATTCTCCACCTTCGGCGCAATGAAGGCAATCAAACTTTGGCGCAATTCACGGTAGGTGTGCTGTTTAAGCCACGACTTGCCTTCCGGGAATAGCGTCAACAAAGTCCAAACCCGAGGAATGGATTCGAGTGACGAGGCGGAATACGCCTGATCGACCAAAGGATGTGCCGACAATGCAGCGTCAATCTCCGGAAGCGAAACCATCCGCTCCAGGATTTTTACGCATCGGTCGGCCCGGCCCATGAGCAGGAAACGGCGGTTGGGCAGCAACTCCGCAAAATCGCCCATAACCCAAGGATTATCAACGCAAAAATTCGACCGAACCACCAATCGGCGAGCAGAATCGGTTTGGACATCGACCCCCTCGAACACCCGCCATTCCGGGCCTTCCGACTGTCTCCGCCACGCCACGCTGCCGGTCTCGGTACTGCCGAAAATCTCGGTCGGCGATACGCCGAGCAATTGGCCGGCGGCCGACGAAATCTCGGAACGCAGCAGACTGCCGGAAGTAAACACCGCCAAACAACGTCCTGATAGTCTGGGGAAATTCGGATAGCAAACCAGTTTCTCTAGAAACGACGGCGTAGTAATGAAAACGATTTCACCGAGTTTTTCAACACGGTCAAAGAACTCTTCCGGCGACTGTACCCAATTCTCCGGCAAAACCGGGCATCCGGTCAGCTCCGGCAAAGCCCGGCACCACAATTTACCGTACATGTGTTCCAAAGCGATGGTATAAACCACCGTCGGGCGACTGGCAAAAATCTCCCCGAACGTAGCGTAAAGCATTCTGGCGTCGGCGGCCAGAGACTCGGCCGTCTTGACGATAGTTTTCGCCTGGCCGGTGCTTCCGGAGGTGTGGAATATCAGGGGTTCTGCCGTCATGCCAAAACTCCGGACAACTACGCCTGGTTCTTGGCGGCGTTCATTTTAAGGTACGCCTCGATGAATGGTTGGATATTGCCATCCATAACCGCTTGGACATTAGAGGTTTCCACCTCGGTGCGCAGATCCTTGACCATGGTGTACGGACAAAAAACATAGGAGCGGATTTGGCTTCCCCAGCCGTTTTCTGATTTTTTGCCGTAGAAACGATCCATCTCGGCACGTTTCTGGTCCTCATAGTATTCGTAAAGCTGCGCCCTCAGCATGTTCATCGCCTTCTCTTTGTTCATGTGCTGCGAACGCTCTTTCTGGCAGGCCACCACAATGCCGGTCGGCAGATGGGTCAGCCGGACTGCGGAATCGGTCTTGTTAACATGCTGACCGCCGGCGCCACCCGACCGATAGGTGTCGATGCGTAAATCCTCGTCCTTAATCTCGACCTCAATGTCCTCGTTAATCTCCGCGACCGTCTCAACGGAAGCGAATGAAGTCTGGCGACGTTTGTTGGCGTCGAAGGGGGAAATCCGGACCAACCGGTGAATACCACGCTCCGCTTTCATCGCGCCAAAAGCGTAATTGCCCTCAATGCGGAAATAGACATCCTTGTACCCCGCCTCTTCGCCGGGCTGAACATCGTACTCCTCCACCTTCCAACCCTGGTCTTCTGCATAGTGGCGGTACATCCGGTAAAGCATGGTAACCCAGTCGCAAGATTCGGTTCCTCCCTGGCCGGCGTGAAGTTTCACGAACACATTGCAAGCGTCAAACTTACCGCTGAGGAGCGACTGCATGCGCAGTTTATCGAACAACGCGTCAGACTTATCGCAGGTTTTCACCGCCTCCTCCAGCGCCTGCTGACGCTGTTGTTCGTCACTCTCGTCCTGAGCCAGCTCCAACATCAGGCCGACCTCGTCAATCAGCCCGCCCAACTCATCATAAGGACGCACAAACGCCCGCTGGGCATTGGTTTTGGCGATAATCTCGCGGGCGGCGTTCTGGTCGTTCCAAAACTCCGGGCGAGCCGCCTGCGCCTCCAGGTCGGCCAAAATTGCGCGCCGCTCGTCCATCTTCAAATACCCGCGCATCTCGATATGCGCGGAACGAAGTTTCTCCAGCCGTTGGGTTACCTCATCAATCTCAATCACGGATCACTCCCTAAAGCTCAAAAATTTCGTTATAGCGGTTTGCCCAGTAGGAGATGAACAAATCGCAACCGGCCCGATCCATCGCCGCCAGCGACTCCCGGGCCATCGCCTTCAAATCCCCCCATCCGCGCTCGGCGGCGGCGATGATCATGCTGTACTCGCCGCTGACATTGTAGGCTGCCACCGGCAGATCGGAGGTCTCCCGCACCTTTTGCAGCACGTCAAGATAGAACAGCGCCGGCTTCACCATCAAGATGTCCGCGCCCTCGTTTTCATCAAACTCGCTCTCACGAAGCGCCGCACGAAGGTTGCGGTACGAAGCCTGATATCCCTGCCGGTCTCCGGATGCAGGAGATGAGTTCTCCGCGTCCCGGAAAGGGCCGTACATTGCCGACGCGAATTTACTGGAGTACGCCATCAGCAGCGTATCGAAGAAATCATGGTCCGCCAGCGCCTCGCGGATGAACTGCACCTGCCCGTCCATCATCGCGCTCGGAGCTACCACATCCGCCCCGGCCGCGGCGTGCGAGAGCGCCACCCGGGCCAACAGTTCGCAGGCGGCATCGTTGTCCACTCCGCCATGGCGATCCAACGGCCCGCAATGGCCGTGTTCCGTGTATGCGCACAAACACACATCGGTCATCACCACCAAACCGGGAAAATGTTTTTTTATCGCAGCCACGGCGCGCTGCACCACACCGTCTTCGGCAAACGCCCCGCTGCCAATCGCGTCTTTGACGCCTTCGGTCTGCCCAAACAGCAGAACACCGCCAATCCCCTGCGCCGCCACGGTCTCCAACGCCCCCAACAACCGGTCCACGCTATAGCGGAATTGTCCGGGCATCGACGCGATAGGTTCGCAACGGTCATGGCCTTCGACCACAAACACGGGCCAAACGAATTTGCACGGCGGCGGGTACGGGGCGTCAAACATCCGGCGAATGGCGGGAGTTCTTCTCAAACGGCGCAAACGTACTTCGGGAAACATGTGAAAACCTCTTTCTTACAATCAGGGGTCGGGAATGAACAGCACCTGGCCGATGCGGATCGAAGAGGCATTGGACAGATTATTGGCCTTCATAATGGCTTTTACCGTAGTGCCGTACTCACGGGCGATCTCGGTAAGCGTCTGACCTTTTTCTACCTTGTGCTCATAACCGGAACCGGGCGGCGCCGCCTTTGAGGTTCCTGCGGGTTTAACGGGAGTGGCGGCTACGGCAGGACGAACAGCGGGAGGCGCGGCCGATGCACTTTGCCGTGCCGCGATCTTTTCAATACGGCCCGCCAGATCGTTGGTGATGTCCATCCGCATCTTTTCCTGATCGCCGCGGACCATTTGGATGTCCCGGCGCAACGCGACCAACTCGTCCTTTGACACCCCGACATCGGCAGGACGCTGGGTGGCGGCGGTCTCCAAACGCTCCACGCGCTGTTCCAACAATCCTAGACTGCGGTTGATCGCCTCAAGCTGTTCCGACAACTGACGGTTGGAAATGTCGTTCTGTTGCACCTGTGCCGCCAATTTAGCCGACTCGAAATTTGACTGTTCCTGCTGCCGCTGCTGTTTGCGGTTCGGAATAACCGTACCGTTAAACATCGGGCTTTCACAACCGCACATTAAAGCTATTGCCAATAAAATTAAAACCGGAAAACGCATTTTACCTCACCACGCTCCTCATACACATTGCCAGAAATAGAAAACCAGCCATAAAGCCGTCATGCCGACCAAGAACGCGCTAAGCCTACGACGCCACGAAGTACGGCGATCATCCGCGGCCGTCCGCACCCAATCGGTTCCGCCAGCAGCTAGATAATGCATCATCTTGCGCCGCCGGTATCCGAGTTTCGGGAGCGTACGTTTCAGGAAAAATCCGTCGTCATTCCCGTCATTCACGGCCAAATGGAAATTGGCACGCTGCGACGGACTGCTCATCTGCCGCAACATAGTGGTGGAAACCTCGTTTTTCGTGAGTCTTCTTCCGTTAACTGCCAATGACATCTTAAATCTCCGTCCTACGGGATTAGAATGCGCTGTCCGGCACGAATCCGCCCGTCCGGGTCAATCCGGGTACGGTTGGCATCACGGATGCGTTTCCACTGCGCGGAATCGCCGTAAAATTTTTCCGCCACCCGGAACAGTGTGTCGCCAGGTTGCACTACATAAAACTTGTTGACTGCCTTGGTCTCGGGATGTTTCTCGGTTTTTGCCCCTTTGCCCCGGCCCAGAAGCGCGTTGAGCGCCTCTTTGGTGTCTTCGCGTTTCACCGTCGGCTTGGCTTGCTCCGCTTTCGCAGTTCCGGTGTCCGACTTAACCTGCTCCGGGGTAAGCGTGCCGTCGGCCAACGCCTCGCGGATAATGCGGGCGGCATCGCTTTCGACCGTCTGCTTATCGGGCTCCGACTCTTTCTTTGCCACTTCGCGCAGCGATTCCCCCTTCTTCGATGCGACACTTTCGTTTTCGGCATCACGGCGGAATTTGTCTAACAACGCCCGTTTCGCTTCAAGATCCTGTGCCGGCTCGACTTTTTCCGCCTTAAGTTTTTCCCGCTGACCGGACGGCTCGGCGGCAACCACGTCAGCGCCGCGCAAATCTTCCACCAGTTTTCGCAGACGCGCGGTCTCGCTCTCAAGCGTTTTAATCTTTTCCAACGCCTCATCCCGTTCGTGGGTTATCCGCTGCTGCGCGGTGGCGGCGTCCCGAAGCCGGTCTTCCAGTTCACCGTTGGTCTTCATCAGTTTGGCCTGGGAGACCGAGTCTACCGAATCGCCCAGTTCCTCCAGCAACTGCGGGGCAAGTTGCGCCTTGGCGCGGGCGATTCGCTGCACAATCAACGTCTCGCGGTCGGTCTCGCCATTACCGGATTTGTCGGACTCCGGCCGCAGCCGCAGATAGGTGCGGTAATGGTGTATCGCCCCCAGATAGTCCCGTTTGTGATCCTGCAACAGCAACGCCAGCTGGAAATGCGCGGAAACCGCCTTAGGATCTTCGTACAACAGTTTGGTGTACAACTCCACTGCCTGGTCCAAATCGCCAGATTGCTCGGCAGAGATTGCCGCCCGATAAAGCGAGGAATTGCGCTCACGCCGCTCAACCGAAGCGGCACCGCCGGAACCGGAACAACCGGCAAGCGCAAAAACCGCAAAAAAAATCATCAATAAACTACGCCAAAACATCATTCGCCTCAAAATAAGGATAATCCCCAACAAAATTATTTAGTTTAACATAATCGGGCGGTTCGGGCAAACAGAAAGCGGTTTATAACGAATAATATTTTTAAGGCATTCTAGCCCTTGCATTGTCACTCTGAAATGCGGTATAATGTGATGTTTATTAACTGGATTGGATATGGTTATGAGTTCTTATTCTAGGATTGCTTTTGCGATAATGGCGTTGGCGGCGGTGACCGTTAACGCCGCGAAACCTAAAGTGTCTATCCGTTTCCCGAAAGACGGCGCTACATTCCCGGACGGACAAACCCAAACTTACGTGATGGGCAATGTTATTCCGCCGAGCGCAGCCGTTACCTGCAATGGTGAACCGGTAGCAGTACACCCTAAAACCGGCGGTTTTGTGTTTATGCGTGAACTCCAATACGGGGTCAACCGCATCGAATTGGTTTCCGGCGACGTTTCCGCCGTGTGCACGGTCAAACGGCAACTTCCCGTCCCCAAGGCAGCAAGTGCCATCTCCCCGTACACGCTGCGCGAACCCACCGGTGTTATGACCGGTGAATCCGTGCGGCTGGTTTGCCTGACTCTTCCCGGCCGCAAAGTGTACGCCAAGGTAGGAAAAGAATCGATCCAACTTCAAGAATCTGCCGACCACCCGGGAACCTATTCCGCGTCGCGGGCTTGGAAGAACACCACTGAAAAACCGCTACCGGTGTCATATTACGGAAACGGACTGGAAACGGCGGAAGCCGGTACGCTTGAGGTGCGCAACGAGTGGCCTAACTGCGAGGTCAACGGCCCTCGCTATGAGGTGCGCTTCCGGTCGCTTCCCGGCGATGGGGACACTCTCGGTTTCCCTGAGACCGGTTTAGTGTTAAAAACCACCGGTTATTCTGGGAACCATATCCGCTGCCGCGTGGGCGACCGCGATTATTGGATTGCCCGCGACTACACCCGGACCGCTGAAGGCAAACCCGCGGTTAACGAGATCCCCGATCCGTCAACCGGTTTTGCCCCCTACCCCGCAGCCGGCAAAAAGCCCCGCGACATTCTGGTGGTAATCGATCCCGGCCACGGCGGTTCGGATACCGGGGCGATCGGTCCCACCGGAAGAATGGAAAAGGACGCCAACCTGCTTCAGGCCACTGCCATTGGCAAAGCCTTGAAAAAAGCGGGGTTCAAGGTTGAATACACCCGCACCAAAGATGTCGCGGTCGGTCTTTACGAACGGGTGCGGCTGGCGGTGAAACATCACGCCGACGCTTTCATATCCGTCCATCACAACGCCACCGCCGCTTCGACCGATCCGCGCGAAGTGCGCCACTTCATATCCTTCGGATGGAATGAGCGCGGTTTGGGCTTGGCCGCCGCGCTTCATCCCGGCATCGCCGCAGTCAGCGGAGTGTCCGACCGCGGGGTGAGACCGAACAGTCTCGCGGTTTGCCGCAATCCTGCGGTACCGTCCTGCCTTATCGAATTTGATTTCATCAACGAACCGGAGGGAGAATATGAAATTTTCAATAACACCTCCCGGCGCAAAGCCTACGCCGATGCCGTTGTAAAGGGAATGTTGCAATGGTTGGGTACCGCCGAGCGAGAGAAAAAGGCGGCGGAAAAATGAGCTATAGCCCCCCCCGAATAATCATCCTTTTTTTGACCGCCGCCTTCTTCGCCCAGTTATTATCATTCGGCGAAGAGTCGGTGTTTGATATGCCCAAAAAGCAGGAACGGCATCGGCAGTTGCAAATCCAGCTGATTAAGGCGGCAAAATCCGGCGATTATGCTAAAATTGAGGAGGTAAGCCGACAAGGGTGCGAGCTTTTGCCACACGACCCGATGTGGCGGTATAATCTCGCTTGCGCGCTCGCATACCGCAAAAACAAAGATGCGGCTTTTGAAGCGCTGGAACAGGCGGTTGACCTAGGGTTTGTCAACCGCGATATGCTAACCAACGACCCGGACATCCAACAATTGTCCGACGATCCGCGCTATGCGCTGATTCTTAAAAAAATCAAGGCGGTAGCCGCCAATCCGCCGCCAAACATCAACCGCGCGCAAAAAAGTGAAAGTTTCGCCGGCTATCCGGTGGAGATCAACGGGTCGAACACCGTGTGGAATTTCGACAGCTCCTGTTTTCAGACGACCTTTAAAATCGTCCGCCCGCTGGTGGCGTCCGAAATCAAGGCAACGGCTGACCGCTACTGCGGCCCCGCCGCCGAAAAAATCCGGGGTTGGATAAAAGACGGCAGCGCGGCGTCCAATGTCGGCGACATCTATGTTAACCGCGATGACGGCCATTCCAGAATCGCCGTGACCAACTTCCCTTGGCTTACCCCGGTTGTGTTCGGCCCCGAAGCCAAAAAGGCGAGGGAGCACGTCTCGCTTCCCAATATGCTGTTGCCCGGACCCGTGCTTGGGAATTGCTCAATGTCCGTAACCGAAGGGCCTTACTGGCGCTCGCTGCCTCGATTGATCGAAAGCGAACCGGCTAACGCGCTAGTTTGCAGTCAGCTGTTCATCAACAATCAAATCTGGTTCTTCCCGGAACACAACGACTTTGACCCGGATAACGGTGATTTGTATCCCGCCAATCTGCCGTACCTGGTCATCAGCCAAGGCTCATCGTATACCGACAAACCATTTGTCGAGGCTTTTGCGGCCGCACTCGCCGCTATGCCGCCCACGGTGAAAAATCAGGCGGCAAAGCGGATGATTCTCGGAGGGATGTTACAGTCGATTTTCCGCCACACGCTGCGAAATCTCAAAAACGACGACGATTACCTGACCGGAGCCGCGCATCCCGCCGTTTTCGACGCGAGCAATCTGAATGCCGACGCAATGGCTGAAATGGCACACGGGCTGACCGAAGACGATTTGGTTCCAATGCCGGTATTGCGTATGGTCAAAGAAACAGAACCCGTCCCCGGCACGGATTATTTCGACATCCGCAATGAAAAGCTGATGGACTCAATTATGTGCATTGCCCGGGTGGTACGCAACACTGCAAAAACCCGCAAAATGACCGTTCAGGCACATACTTTCGGGGGTGCCACCGGTGAAAAGGCCACGTTCGTCTGGAAACTGCTTCGCGGCGATCCTGCAAAAGTCCGCATAAAACCGTTGACCGAATCCGGCGACCGGGCAGAACTGGAGGTCGATTACCACGGTCTTTACCAGCCGATGAGTACCGACGGTACTCCGGAAAATCGCAAAACCAGACGTGTGGACATCGGATGCTTTGTAAAAACCGAACGGAGCAAGCGGTATTCCATTCCGGCGATGGTGTGCGTTTACTGCCAACCCTCAGAATCGCGTATATACCGTCCGGACGGACAAATTCAATATGTTGATTACACCAACCAGCGACACGTTTACTCGGACCCGATCCTGACCATTGAGAAAAATTGGAAGGACGTTTATTCCTATACCAAGGACGGCAAACCGCTGGGGTGGCACCGCTTTCGCGGTAAACACGATGACCGTTTTACTTACGCCGGGCATCGGGTTACCGATACCGATGAGTTAAACCGCCCCATCCGCGCCTGTTCCGTTGAGTACCTACCGGTTCACAACGGCCCGAACACCATTCCCCCAACCCTCTCTTACGTTGACGGGAATGAAGTATTCGAATACAGTTACACCGGAGTAAACGATGAGATTGGCACTTATCGCAAACAATGATCAACAACCTTTTGGTTTGCCTTCATGAGAAGTTCATGATAACATAATGAACGTTTTTGAACGAGGAGAAACACCCATGACCAAGTCCCTGTTTTTTTCGTTGCTTGCCACTCCGGTATTGTTCGCCACGGCGGACATAAACGCGATTCGTGCGGCGGACCCGCGCAACATTGCCAACGGTCGGCGCATCCCGGCGTTGAATTATGTTGACCAGCCCTACGTGGTGGTTAATGCCCAAGGCCACTGGGTTTGCGTTGCCACCACCGGCAAGGGATTGGAAGGACAACCCGGCCAGCACATCATCTCCACCGTCAGCGAGAACCAAGGCGGAGACTGGTCGGAACCGGTCGCGATCGAGCCTGACACAGGGCCCGAAGCTTCCTGGGCTACCCCGTTAATCACCCCCGGCGGACGTATTTACGTTTTCTACGTTTTCAACGGCGAAGAGGTCGTAACTCTCCCAAATTCCGAACGCCGGATCCGGTCCGACTCCCACGGCTGGTATGTTTTCCGCTATTCGGATGACGGCGGAAAGAGCTGGTCCGCCCAACGTTACCGGGTGCCGATCCGTACCACCGCCGTTGACCGCCGTAACCCGTGGCGCGGCGAGGTTTGCCATTTCTGGAGTATCGACAAACCAAAAGTCCAAGACGGCACGGTTTATCTCGCGATAACCAAACTCGGCAAGTTTTTCATGGATGACGGCGAGGGTTGGGTAATCGCCTCGCAGAATCTGTTGACCGAAAACGATCCCGATAAAATTGCGTTCAATCTGCTTCCGGAAGGTGATCAGGGCATCAAGAACCCCGCCCTTGGTTCGGTTCAGGAGGAGTTCAATTTAGTTCCTACCGGAGGAAACGCCCTCTCCGCGGTATTTCGTACGGCCACTGGAACCATGGGTGTCTCTTACAGCCGCGATAATGGCGTCAACTGGTCCAAACCAGAACCCATGACCTACACCCCCGGCGGCAGAGTGATAAAAAATCCGCGCGCCTGTCCGAAACTTTTCAAAACCGCCGGCGGAAAATACCTCTTATGGTACCACCATCACGGCGGAAAATCCTGGAGCGGACGGAACCCGGCGTTCATATCCGGCGGCACGTTGGGAGAGGATGGCATAATCCGCTGGTCGGAACCGGAACTATTGCTTTTCGACCCCAACCCGGCGATTAGAATCAGTTACCCCGATTTAATCGAACAAGATGGCCAATACTGGATCACCGAAACCCAAAAGTCCATCGCCCGCGTTCACCGCATCGATCCCTCGCTGCTCCAAGGTCTGTGGAACCAAGCGACATTAAACACGGTTTGCACCAACGGCCTGTCGCTGGAAAAACTCGATTTAGGCGGAGTGGAGGCCCACCCCGATGTTCAGAAGGATTTCGGCACGCTCACATTTGGCGGTTTCAGCGTCGAACTGCAAGCCGACCTCACCGGTATTGGCGCGGGTACAACTCTTATCAACACTATGAACGATGCCGGACGGGGTGTCAGAGTCAGTTTGGCGGAGTTGGCGTCCAAACCGGTGATGAAAATTGAAATCAGCGACGGTTTCCGTTCCACTTACTGGTGTACCGATCCGGGTGCGCTCGCGTCTGCGGTAAACCACGCGGTTTTCGTTTGCGATTTCTCGGCAGGCATCGTAATGTCCATCGTCAACGGCATCTTTTGCGACGGCGGCGAGACCCGTACCCAAGGCTGGGGACGACTGCCCGGCGACTTCAATTCCGCCACCGGCAACTATCAGGCGACTGTCGCCCCGTCGGTTAAGGCGGTGCGGCTTTACAACCGGCCGATCCGCGTCAGCGAAGCCATCGGCAATTTCCGTTCCCTTCAGCGCGAGCAACCCCGCCAATAACGCCATGAGATTTTTAGTTACACATGCTATCGTGGTTGTTTTTACCCTAGCGGCGTTTTCCGTCACCGCTACCGGCGCTAATGACAACGATGAGGTGAGATTCCGGCCCAGGAAATCCGCGCCGGAAAAACGTCTGGATGCCAAACCGTACCAGCCTTCAAAGCAAGCGGCGGTCAAAAACTACAGCGGCAAGACTTTTGAACCGGCAAAAAAGGTTGCGGCTCCCCAGCCGAAGATTTTCCAAGCCAAGCCGTACGAAAACCGGCCAGCCGCAAATCGCGATGACGATTTGCCCGTTTATGTCGGCAAAAATGACGGACAAGGCAAAGATTTTGTGCCTAACGACAAAAAAACTACGGTGCGTTCGATTCCCGCCGACCCAAGGGATCAACCGGAAGAGAAAAAGCCGTATGTGGTGAAAAACAGTGATGTTGAAGACAAAAAATACGAGCCAAAAGCCGACAATGATAAACGCGGTAAAAACCCGCTGTTAAAACCCCGCCAGGGCATTAAGGAGCCGGAAAGCGATGGCAAATGATTCCGCTTGCGATAGATTCAACCCCTGGGGAGTAATCCCGTCCGAGTGGAAAAAGCTTTGCAAAGAAACGCTTGGATTACCGGCATTCCGGGGCGATCAGATTGCCACCGCGCTTTATCAAGGATTCGCCGAGGATTGGGTTAATGTAAGTACCCTGCCCAACCAATTGCGAAGCCAGTTACAGGAACTGATGCCGATAACACCTTTGCGTGAAGTGGCCGTATCTTCATCCGATGATGCCTCAACCAAACTGTTGTTGGAATGTCCGTCAGACGGTGAAAAGATTGAGACCGTGCTTATCCCATCGAAACAGCGTCTCACACAATGCGTCTCATCTCAAGTGGGCTGCAATTTTCACTGCGCATTCTGCGCCAGCGGACAATTGGGCAAAACCCGAAATCTCACCGCCGGGGAAATTGTCGGACAAGTGATGGCAGCCTGCCGCCACCTCCGCGCCAGCGGAGAACAAACGTTACAGCGGCCTGGCAACATCGTGGTGATGGGAATGGGCGAACCGTTTGACAATTACGACCAAGTAATAACCGCGCTTAAGGTTTTGAATGACCAAAAAGGATTGTCCATCGGGGCGCGGCATATCACCATCAGCACCTGCGGCGTGGTGCCGGGCATCGAACGTTTGTCAGGGGAAGGTTTGCAATTTGAGCTGTCGGTTTCGTTACACGCGCCGGACAATCTGTTGCGTGACCAACTGATGCCGGTCAACCGCGCATGGCCGTTGGAAAAGCTTATTCCCGCTTGCAAAGCCTACACGGAAAAAACCGGCCGCATCATCACGTTTGAATACACTTTGATTAAAAAGCTAAACGACCGCCCTCACCATGCCGAACGGCTGATCTCGCTGTTGCGGCAACTGCCGTGCAAGGTAAACTTGATCCCGCTCAGCCCGGTGGAGGAATTTTCCGGGAAACGCCCCGATGCCGAGGATTGCCACAATTTCCTCGACCGTCTGCTGCAAGCTAAAATCCCCACCACCATGCGCTATTCCAAAGGACGCGACGTAAACGCCGCCTGTGGCCAGTTGCGGCTAAAATCGATCAAGAACTGAGTGGTATGCCTGTCGCCGCCGGCCTCTTATCTCACCTTGGCCAGGCAATCGGGAATCGGTCGGTGCAGGGCAATCAGAATCGCCTTGAAAACCAAACACACATCGCGTTTAAACCGGCGGGCAGTGGGGCTTTCCCCCCAACGCAAAATTTCTCTGGGATGCTTTATCGCGACCACCGGGTATTTGGCGGAACCACCCCAAGCGCCCAACTGTATGCCGGGAACTATGGCGCGGGCAAGCTCTTCCCCTAACAGCACAATAACCCGAGGACGGCACACCTGAATTTGCTCGCGCAAAAAACTGCGGCAACGTTGCACCGATTCTTCGTCAGAAGGCATTACGGGCGCGTTGACCACCGGCACCTCCGCCGCCTCGTATCCAAGAGCCATGGTGACGATCATTTTCAGCAGCAACGAAGATTCGTTTTCCTTCAACGGCAGATCGGTGATGAACATCAAGTCGTTGAGTTTTCCATCGGCAGCGGCAACCGGGGCGGAACGTGCAGCGTGAGAAGCCGGCAATGGCGAAACTTGACGGACTGCGGATGACGCGACCGAAACCGGCGCCGGTTTCGGTGTGGGGCCGGAAAGGAATTCGCCCCACACCTCCGGATTAATCTCCACCACACGGTCGCCAAGCTCGCGCCGCAACCGCAATGCGTCTATAAGATCATCCAGTACCGAAACCAGACTGTCCGACATCCACCACCCCGCAATCAGCCGCGGAAACCGTTCGGATTGCCGGACTGCCAGCGCCAAGCATCCTCGCACATCTTATCGATATTGCGCGTTGCCTTCCAGCCCAACTCGCGCTCCGCCTTGGAGGGATCGGCCCAACACTCAGCGATATCGCCGGGACGGCGGGGTTTGATCTCATAAGGCACCTTACGGCCGGAAGCTTTTTCAAAGGCCGCCACCACCTCAAGCACACTGTAGCCGTTGCCGGTGCCGAGATTATAGATCGCCAGACCGGGACGGCTGGCGAGCTTATCAATCGCCTTCAGATGACCAAGCGCCAGATCCACCACATGAATGTAATCGCGCACCCCGGTACCATCGCGGGTGGGATAATCGTTGCCGAATACCGAAAGGCAAGGACGACGGCCCACCGCCACCTGAGCCACAAACGGCAACAGGTTGTTGGGGATGCCGGCGGGATCTTCGCCGATCAATCCGCTCTCGTGAGCGCCGATTGGATTGAAATAGCGCAACAGAATGATGTTCCACTCCGGATCGGCTTTCTGGGTATCGCGAAAAACCTGCTCCATCATAAGCTTCGTCCAACCGTAGGGATTGGTCGCGCCGGGAGTCGGAAAATCTTCCCGGATCGGCACGCTGGCTGGATCGCCATAAACGGTTGCGGAGGAGCTGAATACGATATTCTTACAGCCGTTTGCCGCCATCACCTCGCAAAGGTTGATGGTACCGCTGATGTTGTTGCCGTAATATTTCAACGGAATCTTGGTGGATTCGCCTACAGCCTTAAGCGCCGCGAAATGGATTACCGCGTCAATCTTGGCATTGTCCTTGAACACCCGGTCCAGCCCATCGGCGTCGCGAATGTCAAGATTGTAGAATTTCGGCGTTTTGCCAGTAATCTGCGCCACTCGTTGCAGGCTAATATCGCAACTGTTGCACAAGTTGTCAACCACCACCACTTCATGCCCGGCATTCAACAACTCCACCACCGTGTGGCTGCCAATGAACCCAGCGCCGCCAGTAACCAAAATACGCATATCACATCTCCTGAAAGTTGTTAGAATCTCTTACCGCTCAAAGACGGATCAATTGGCGACAATGTTGACCAACCGGCCGGGTACGCAAATGCATTTCCGCACCGTTTTGCCGGAGATAGCCTGCGCGACTTGCTCGTTAGCCAATGCCAGTTTCTGCATCTGCTCGGAATCTGCATCCGGCGGCATCATGATACGCGCTTTCGGCTTGCCAAGCACCTGCACCAACACCTCGACCTCATTCACCTTGAGCTGCGACTCGTCATAGGTCGGCCAAGCTTCATACGCCAGTGTTTGGTCGTGCCCCAAGAACTGCCACAACTCCTCGCACAAATGCGGCGCGAAGGGAGCCAGACACAGCACGAACTTTTCGGCTGCCTCACGCGGCAAAGGTTTATCGGGACCGGCGAAGGTGTTGATGAAAATCATCATTTGACTAATCGCCGTATTGAAGCTCATCTCGTCGAGGTCTTCGGTGACTTTTTTAACCGTGCCGTGCAGCAACCTCGCCTGTTCCGCGCTCATCGGGGCATCGGTAATCGGTTGCTGAGTAACCATCCGGTAAACCCGTTTCAAGAAACGGAACACGCCGTCCACGCCTTTGGTGTTCCACGGTTTTACCGCCACCAGCGGCCCCATGAACATCTCGTACAAACGCATCGCGTCGGCACCGTACTCGCGGATTACGTCATCCGGGTTCACCACGTTTTTAAGCGATTTGGACATCTTAGCCGGCGCTTCCGTCAGCAACTCTTCCGGTCCTCCCTCTTCCGAACCGTACGGTTTATCATCACGCCAAACCACCTTGTCCATCGGCACCAACACCCCGCGGGAGGTGCGGAAAGACGTTCCGAGAATCATGCCCTGGTTGACAAGCTTATGGAACGGCTCTTTGGTGGAGACATAACCGAGATCGAACAGCACCTTGTGCCAGAAACGGGCGTACAGCAAATGCAGCACCGCGTGTTCCGCGCCGCCGACATACAGGTCAACCGGCATCCAGTACTTCTCTTTGGCGGAGTCTACCATCGCGTGCTCGTTGTGCGGATCAATATAACGAAGATAATACCAGCACGACCCTGCCCACTGGGGCATGGTGTTGGTCTCGCGCACGCCCTTCTTGCCGGTAACCGGATCGGTGTACTCAAGCCACGCCTTGGCCTTGGACAACGGCGGTTCGCCAGTGCCGGTCGGCTTGAAATCCTCCATTTCCGGCAATGTCAGCGGAAGATCGTTCTCGTCCACCAACTGGGTGGTACCGTCTTCCATGTGGATGACCGGGAAAGGCTCTCCCCAATAACGCTGACGGGAAAAGAGCCAGTCGCGAAGCTTGTACTGGACTTTGGCGTGGCCCTTTCCGTTCGCCTCCAGCCATTCGATCATCTTCAGTTTGGCTTCCTCCACCGGCAACCCGGTAATGAAACCGGAATTGACCATCACGCCGGTGGCGCAGTCGGTAAACGCCTCCTTGGAAATGTCGCCGCCACCCACCACCTCAACCATCGGAATGCCGAATTTCTTGGCAAAATCATAATCGCGGGTATCGTGAGCCGGAACCGCCATAATCGCACCGGTCCCGTAGGTTGCCAACACATAGTCGGAAATGAAAATAGGAATCTGGGTGTCGTTAACGGGATTGATGCCCATCACGCCTTCCAGCCTGACGCCGGTTTTTTCCTTGTTCAACTCGGTGCGGTCCATATCAGACTTCTTTGCCGCCTCGGCCTGATAGGCCCGAACCGCATCGGCATTGGCGATCAGACCGGAATCCAGCCACTTCTTGACCAGCGGATGCTCCGGACTCATCACCATGTAGGTCGCGCCAAACAAAGTGTCGCAACGGGTGGTGAATACCACGATCTCGTCGCCACAGGTGGCGGTGAAGGTTACCTCCGCGCCGGTGGATTTGCCGATCCAGTTGCGCTGCATTTCCTTGATGCCTTCCGGCCAGTCCAGCTCTTCAAGATCGGCCAGCAACCTTTCGGCGTAACTGGTGATACGGAGCATCCATTGACGCATCGGACGGCGTTCCACCGGATGGTTGCCGCGCTCGCTGCGCCCGTCAATCACCTCTTCGTTCGCCAACACCGTACCCAAAGCCGGGCACCAGTTCACCGGGACTTCCGCCACATAGGCCAGCCCCTTTTTGTACAACTGCTCGAAGATCCACTGCGTCCACTTGTAGTAACCGGGATCCGTAGTGTTAACCTCACGGTCCCAGTCATAACTGAACCCCAATGCCTTGATCTGCTCGCGGAAACGGTCCACGTTCTTTTTTGTGGTAACCGCCGGATGGGTTCCGGTCTCCACCGCAAACTGCTCCGCCGGCAGTCCGAAGGCATCCCACCCCATCGGATGAAGCACATTATACCCGCGCATCCGCTTGTAACGGCAGGTGATGTCGGTAGCGGTGTAACCTTCTGGGTGACCGACATGCAAACCCGCACCGCTCGGATACGGGAACATATCCAGACAGTAAAACTTGGGTTTGCCGGGAACGCAATCGTCAACCTTAAAGGTTTTGTGCTCCTCCCAATAAGCCTGCCACTTTTTTTCAATCGCGGTAAAATCGTACTCGGTAGTCGTCATAACTGGTGCTCCTAATCAAAAACAAGTTAAAATTGTAGCAAAACGCCGTCAGATTGGCAATGAAAAGCGGACGGGGTGCGCCAAAAAGATTAGTGGCGGCGGTCGCGAACCGACGGAATCCCCAGAATATCCCGGTATTTCGCCACCGTGCGCCGAGCCACGTCATAACCTTCGGTCTTAAGCAAATCGGATACCGCCTGGTCGGACAACGGTTTGTCGGGTTTCTCATTCGCGAAATATTGTTTGATCATTTCAAACACCCGATCAACGGACACGCTCTCCCCGTCACGGTTCTTTACCCCGTGGGTGAAGAACTTGCGCATCTCCCGCAATCCCTGAGGGGTTTCAATGTATTTATTGGCGACCGTACGGCTAACGGTGGTCTCGTGTACCCCGACCTTCGCCGCAATATCGGCCATAGTCATCGGGCGAAGCATGGTTTCGCCGCGCTCGAAAAAGCCCGGCTGTTCGTCAATGATAGCCTGCGCGATCCGACGGATAGTGTCCTGGCGCTGTTCGATGTTGCGCATCAACGCCTCGGCCGCCCGTATCCGCTCGCGAATGAAAGATTTTGTCTCGGCGTTGACGTTCGGGTCGGCAAGCAGCCTCAGATAACGCGGACTAATGTGCAAATCCGGCATTTGGCGGTCTTCGACCTTGGCACGATATTTGCCGTCCTTCCCGCGCACGGCGAAAACTTCAGGAGTGACATACACCGCGTCGGTAGACGCGTACCCCGCCCCCGGTCGCGGGTTGAGCGACTTCACCAGCACCACCGCCCGTTTCAGCATATCTTCATCCACATCCAACGACCGGCGCAACGCCTGGAAGTCCCCGGCCGCCAATTCCTCCAAATGTTTTCCGGCCAGTTTCAGCGCGACCTTTACCACCGGGGTTGGTTTCATCTGCTTAAGTTGGATAGTTAGACATTCCGACAAATCCCGCGCCCCGATTCCAGGCGGGTCGAAACCTTGAATCACCCGTAGCAACCGCAACAACTGGGCTTCGGTACGGCCAGAAATCATAATTAAATCGGGGAAACTGCCCCGGTAATAACCGTTGGGGTCGATATCGCCAATCAGCAGTCCGGCGATCTCGCGGTCATCTTTATTCAAACCGCTGGTACCCAGCTGTCCCAGCAAATGCCCCTGAAGCGACTCCGGCTGGCGCAGCGAATCGAAGAGGTATCGGCGTTTTTCCTCCAGATCATTCACATCGACGCCGTTTTCCATCCCCTGCATGAAGTAGTCGCGCCACTCGTCCTCCTGCCGCAACAATGCGTCCTCGCGGGGATCGAAATCCATCTCCTCGGTGTCGGCGCGGTTTGCCGGACCGATCTCTCCGGCTTCCGATTGCTTAATCTCGACCGGATCGCTCATGTCAAGTACCGGGTTGGTTTCCATCTCCCGCAAGATCGCCTGGTGCAAATCCAACAGCGGCATCTGGAGCATCTCCAGTGCCTGACGCATCTGCGGAGCCATCGCCATCGACTGGCGTTGGCTCTGAAACATCCCCATGCCCGTTCCGGCCATCGCTACTTCCCCTCCGGAACCAACACGCCGACCGGACCTCCATCCGTAGCCAAACCCGCGCCCGCCGTTCCGGGCTTCAACCGATAATCGTGTTTTGCGGCATCAACAAATTCCGGCTTGGCGAAAACCGAATCCCGGTCCATGCCCAACTCTTCGCGGTATTTGGCGAATTCGTCAGGCCCGTATTTGGTTTTGCCCAGCCACCACATTATCGGGCGGTCGGTAAAATAAAGATTATGGTGCATATCCAACCCGGACCGCCAGTCGGTCATCATGCGGGTGACGTATTCGCTGCATCCCGCGAACACATTGTTGCGAACCACCACGTTCGTCGTCGGCGCCGAATTAGCATAGAACATCAGGTGCGCGCCGTTGGGATCGGGACGCTGGTTGTGCGCCCATCCGCCGCCGGCGTTGACGCAAGTGTTGTGCTCGAACAGAATGTTCTCGGTTACGGCCCCGCCATCCTGCGGTCGGTTCCAAAACTCATACGAATATTCCGCGTTCCAAATCGTGTTGTTGCGCCAAACGATATTGCGCTGCACCGAGTCGTCACCCTTCCCCTGATTGGTCAGCGCCGCGTCATAAATCTCCCATATCCGGTTGTTCTCAACCAGATGGTCGCTGGCGGCGTTCCAAAATTCGATGCCGTTACCGTACCGGACCGGCTTGCCCTCTTCGCGCCAATACTGAAGCCCGCCGCCGATCCAATACACGTCGCAATTACGGATGGTGATATTGCGGGTGCCGCCGCCGCCAAAACCGTGCGCACCACCGTAACGCACCGCCAAACCGTCATATACCACGTCATGCGCACCACCCTGATTAACCACATGTCTCGTCTGAGCCAGCTCAATGCTTTTATACAGCGTGGCGGGATTAGCGGCAGCCACCACCAAAACCCGCTTCTTAGCCGGGTCATACCAGTAGTCCAGAGGCGACTTCAAATCTTCCGGTTTCCATTTTTTCACGCCCCAGTTTTTACCGTGGTCGCAAATGAAAATCCCAATGTCACAACCCAGCGGGCCGGATCGTTCCATTTCGCGGTGATCCACCCGCCACAATCCCAGCGGCGAAAAATCCAGTACCGCTCCGGCCGGAATACGCCCGCCCAGGCTAATGTGGATATTCGGCGGTTGGTCAAGCTGCCTGCTCTCAATCACCAAAAACTCTAACGTCTTCCATTCGCTTCCAATGGTAATGTCACCGCCCATCGCAACCGCGTCCGCCGCGGTCGTCCAAGGGGAGGAACTGCGGGAAATGTTAAACCCCGGAATCGAGAAAGGACGGCTAGAACGGATTTTTATCCGCATCAGCATATAGGGGTGCATGTTGGCGATGGCCGGTCCCCAAAACTGAACGTGGTTGGGACTGGTGCCGCTGTTTACGCAAGTGGCCCGGTTAAACCAAAAATCATCCTCGCAGCGCCGCTTCACCTCGGTCTCGGCACCGCCTTCGCACCACACCCGCCATTGCGAATCTTCCAAATCGTACAGCTGCTCGGCGACCCGTATCGGTAACGAACGGGTGGCCCAAACTCCGGGCTTTACCTCTTCCCAATCTTCCGGCGCGTTCTTCTCCACCGACTGCTGGATTATCGGTTTATCGCCTTCCCCGTACGCGCCGTAGGTGACGCACTTCCGTTTTTCCCCGCTCCTGGGTGAGAGCTGGCCGCGCCATAGCCCGCCCCGCCGAAACAGTACCGCATCACCCGGCAACAACGGCTCACGGTTTACCCGATTCAATGTTTGCCACGCGGCAGCGGGAGACTTACCGTCCGCCATATCCGAACCGCCGGCGCTGTCCACATAAAACACCGCTGGTTCGGTGCGCTCGGCGGCAGAGAGAGCCAAGACGGCGAACAGTCCGACCAGCGCCGTCAACCACAACCGTTCCGGGAAAAATGTCAAACCATCACTTTGCATTTGCAGCCTTCTTCTTCGCGCTTTCGGTGCGCTTCTTCTGGTTTCCCGACGGACGCGGACCGCCCACGCCGGGGGTGAGTTTCTGCTGCGATTCGGATTTCGCCCCGGTGCCCCACGTCTTGCCGTCAAAACCCTTGGTTTGCGACGCCGGACCAATCTTCACCTCACTGGCGTCACCGATTTCCTGGATTTTCACATCGTCAATGTACAGATAGCCCTCGTTGCAAGTGTCCACCCCGGTGGCGTCCATAGCCAAAATTTTCAGCATCAACCATTCACAGTTTTCCAAATGCCCTTGCTGAAGTTCGCTGCGGTCATTGGACGGAATAACCCGTTCCACCCGCTTCCATTGCTTCTGCACATTGGAAAGCGGGCCGGTCTTGGAGTTGTCGAAATACAGCGGCTGGAAACGCACCGCCTCCCGCAAATCCGCGAATTCGGGATGGGCGCTTTTTACCGCTTTGGGGTGCCAACGGTAGCCGATGGGATAAATGCGGCACTTCGGCCCCGGACCGCCCTTGGTGCCGATCGACCGGGCGGAAATCGAGATCTTGTAGAGCCGCTTCGGGTTGAAACGTATGGGCGCGGTGTAAACCATCACCCCTTGGTTGATGCAAATGTCATGGTCGGTCGCGTCCAAGCGCAACACATTCTTGCGCGACGAAAAACCGTCATCGTCCGGCACCACCTTCACATACTTGTGGTTGTTCATGTAGTGCTTGTTATGGTCAAATGCGTAAAGCCAATGGTTTAACGGATCATCAGCATCGTCAAAGCTTCCGTTAAGCGCCAGATTCGGCGGTTCTTGCGCGAATTTCGACGCATTCTGCGCATTCGCAACCGTCGCCATGCCGCCAAACACCGCCGCCACTGTAAAAAGCCTAATTATCGAATTAGTCATAGCAAAACCTCCAACAACCTTTTTATAGCAAGAATTATGCCAAACAGTCTAGCCGATTCACCTCAGAGTTTCAAGCACAAAACCATCGCAAATGACACTTTTTTAAACGTGAATAATTATGTCTAGAGCTTGACGGTGTTACGGGAAAAATGCTATTATACATTGTGTTGTGTAAATGTGTAATGCGGTCATGAGCATCCCCTTATTGGGATGAAAATATGACGCGTATAACGTATGGCACACAGTGGTGAGAAAATCCTAATTTGGGAGAGTTTTCGATATGAAGGTTTTGTTCGTCAAATGGCTGTCAATCGTTCAGCGTTCCTTGCGGATGAGCGTAACATTGTTGGTGGCGGGAATAATCCTTCCACTTTTCGCGGAGCAGCCTGACAAGTTCGTCCGATTCGTTGAATCTACCGGTGAGCAGGCGGTGGACGTCGGAGTCACTGGACGGTACGGAATGCGCGCGGAAATATCCATGCAGTGGATGGAGCTGGGCGGGGACGACGCCTTTCTTGACGCGCGCGGCAGCACCTCCACCGACAGCCGTATCTTCTTCTGCCACAACAGCGGAAACGGTATCATCGGGCTCGGATACGGCGCTTACTGGAAATACACCACCAAAATCGATTCGGCGTGGATCAACATCCGTTGGGAACTAGGCCGGCGGTATACGGTGGTGACCGAATTCGCCGTCACGGATGACGACAAGGTCAATTGTTCCCTGAAAGTTGACGGGGCAACGATCACGGACGAGACCGTGGACGCGAAGATCGACGCCGAACGTAACCTTTACCTCTTCGCCGGAAACATCGGAGGCACCGTTCAGTACCCATCCAAAGCGCGCTGTTACAAGTTGAAACTCTGGCAGGATGGCGAACTGGTGCGCGACCTCTATCCCTGCGTCAAGGACGGACGCGCCGGCCTCTATGACGCCGTTTCCGAAACGATCCTCTACTCCTTCACCGGAACGGATTTGATCGCCTGTGACGACACGCCGGACTATTGGCTGGATTGTGTGGAAGCTGTCGGCGACACCTACATCGACACCGGCGTGACCGGACGCAGCGGAACCCGCGCCGAGGCAGACCTTGTCTGGACGCAGGTCGGCGGGGACTACAGCCTGCTGGCCGCGCGCGGAAACGCCTCCACCGACAGCCGCATCCTGATGATCCACACCTACAACAACGGCATGTCGCTGGGGTACGG